>DASZBS010000121.1:0-198391 GCA_035943995.1 Candidatus Elarobacter sp.
CCGCGCGAGGCCCGCGTCGACGTGCGGGCGCAGCGCGGCGCGCAGCGCCGTCTGCGGCGTCGCCGCGGGATCGGGGAGCCGCTCGCCCGCGGCGACGGCCTCGGCGATCTGCTGCGGCGTGCGGCCGGTCTCCGCGAGCGCGGCGCCGAGCGCCCGCGCGACGCCGCCCTCGCGGTCGGCGAGCGCTTCGACGAGCCGGTTCGGCAGCGGGACGCCGTCGGCGTCGACGCCGTCGATCCCGCAGAGGCGCGCGACGGCGCGCTCGACGCTGACGGTCGAGTGGCGGGCGATGAAGTCTTCGACCGGGTCGACGATCGCGCCGGCCAGGCGGCGCGCCCGCGCGACCTCGTCCGAGTCGATGCGCAGTTCCATGGGCCGGCCCGTTGGGTTCCGGGCGGCGCCGCGTCATTCCGCCGGAGAATCGTTCGGCGCTCCTCCCCGGCATGCCGGAACGGGCCGACCGAAGCGCCGGGTACCTTCAGAATGCGAAGGGAGGCATCCGCGCCGGATGCCTCCCTCGTCGTGTCGAGTGGCTGTTGGGTACCTAACTCTTTGTGAGGTTGGGCAGGTTGAACGTTTGGCCCCCGGCGTTATCTTGGACGTAGTTGTCGAGATACGACTGGACGAAACCGCCCGAGCCCAAGACGCCGTTGGACGTGTTGAACGTCACGACCGAAGCGCCCACCCGAATGGAACCGCCGGCCGCCGCCAACATCCCATGTGCGTTATGGCTGCTCGTGACGTAGTTTGCGTTGATCAGGGCGTTCGCGCCGCCCTGCGCATCGGCGTAGAGCCCGGCGCCGGTGTTGTTGGCGAAGGTGCTGTTGTTGGCTTCGATGTCCGAGTTCGCGCTGGCCCAAAGGCCGCTGCCCGAGTTGTACACGAACGAGTTCGAGAACACGACCGCGTTCGTCCCGCTCGTCGTTTTGCTGTAAATGCCGGCCCCGGCGACGTTGTTGATCGTCGTGTCCCGAACGCTGAGGAACGTCGCCTGAGTCGTATTGTTCGTGATCCCGTTCGACGAGAAGTTCTCGATGACGCAATGCTCCACGCTCAGCCGGCCCGAGTTCAAAGCGATGCCCACGGATCCGGGGAACGACGATTGCGAAACGCCCTCGATCGACAAGTTGCGCAAGATGACGTTGTCGGTGGCCGCGGCGTTGATGTTGACACCGGTCGTACCGCTGCTCGCGAGGATCGACGCCATGATGCCGCCGCCGCCGTCGATCGTGAGCGCGTGGCTGATGCTGATGGTGCCGAAGCCGCCGGGATCGATCACGTCGATCTCGCCGCCGACCGCAGTGCGCGAGTACGCGCCGGGGAACGTTTTGCACGGCGCCGTGCGGCTGCACGGGTTCGCGTCGTCGCCGAGACCCGACACCCACGTGCGCGTCGCTTGCGCTTGCGCAGCGGACGTCATCGCACAGAAGAATAGTCCCAACCCGAGGACCATGAAGAAGATGCGTTTCATACCTGTTCTCCTCACCGGCCGTCCGGTCGGTTACATGCTCTCGATCGCCCCCTCCATTGCGGTGGGGGTCATCGAATTTCGTTCTACAGTCGGGTAGTTAGGCCGAAGGACGTCCGCTGTCCCTGCTAACCGGTGCAGTTTTCGGACAAATTTTTAGTTCGGAGGGGCTACGGAACCAAGCGAGCGAAATCGGGCAGGCAAGCGACCGTTTAGGACGATCCCCGGGCCGGCCTCGTCAGGTGCCCCGAAAGCTGCGCAGCACTTCGCGGATCGGTCTCGTCACGCGCCACGACGCGGAGCGCAGGACGGCGGCGAGCTGGCCCTGCGCGTCGGCGTGTTCCGCGCGGCAGCGGGCCAGGTCGGCCCGCAGGCCCTCGACGAGCGCCCCGTCGGCGGCGCGGTCCGCGGCCGCGTCGCGCACCGCCGCCTGGGCCTGCTCGAGCCGGTTCTCAAGCGCTCGGCACGCGCGTTCCGCCGAGAGCGCGCGCGCCTCGGCCGCCGCCGCCCGCTGTTCGAGGCCGCTCGCCTCTTCGGCCGCGAATGCCGACTGCTGCTCGGCGGCCTCCGCCGCCGGCCGAGCCGCTTCAGCGGCGCGCGCGCGCTCGTGCTCCAGCTCTTCCGCGAGCCGGGCGATCTCGAGCTGCAGCGCCTGCTCGCGCTCGGCGCCGCGCGCATCCCGGCGCTCTTCTTCTGCACGCGCGAGCTGCGCGTCGCCGTCGCCGTTTGCCGCTCCAGGCATGAGCTCGAGCACGCGTTGTCCGCTCGCCGGCGGGTCGATCTCCAGCACGCCGTCACGGGTGCCGCCCGGCTGCGCGAACAGCGACTCGGGATGCACGATGTCCTCGAGCAGGTCGTCGCGCGGGTCGACGAAGACCGAGTCGAGCAGCTCGAGATCGCGCTTGGGCGGCGTGCGGAAGCACAACGCGATGAAGTACGCCGGCGCCGGCAGCGCCGGCAGACCTCGTTCGTCCGCGCGCGTCATGGGACCGATGCAGCGCGCGTCCGCGGCGACGCCGCGCAGCGGGTGGATCGCCGACGCCGCGATGATGCGCTGCCCGTAGATTCGCGTGTGGGCGAACCAGTGCTGCAGCAGGTCGCGGAACTGGTCGAAGTACAGCTCGCGCGCGTGAAACGGGTTGTGGTAGTGTCCCTGGTCGGAGTACACGAGCTTGTTCGGCGACGAGATCACCAATCGCCCCTGCGGGCGCAGCACGCGCACGACCTCGCGCATGAACTGCTCGTGCTCCTCGATGTGCTCGAGCGTCTCAAAACTCACGACAAGGTCGATGCTCGCGTCGGGCAGCGGGATGCGCGTGCACGATCCCGCGAGGAAGCTGAGGTTCATCGCCGTGTACCGCGACGCGGCATGGCGGATCGACTCGGCGTCGATGTCGACGCCGACGACGCTGCGCGCCGCGATCGCCAGATACGCGGCGCCGTACCCTTCGCCGGACGCGATGTCGAGCACGTCCAGATCGCGCGCCAGCTCGAATGCCAGCGCATAGCGGTGCACGTGCTCGTAGTAGATCTGGCCGCGAACTTCGGGGACGTAGCGCTCCCCGGTGAACGGCATATGCATCTGAGCCCGATCATTCCCCGGTCCCGCCGCGGTCCCCGCTCGGCGGCTAGTAGATGGACGCGAAGTCTCGCTGCGCCGCGTGCACTTCCTCCAGCACGCTCATCCAGGCGATGTTGTACCAGCGCGGGTTCGCGAGCCAGCCCACGTCGTCGAGGGGCAGTTTCTCGAGCATCGCATCGACCGACTCGAGGACCGTCACGGCCGGCGTGAAGCCGAGCCGCTGCGTCAGCTTGAGATTCGACATCCGGTAGTCCCGCACGAGCGCGGGAAGCGGCGCCTCGTCGAGCGTGACGTGGCGGCCGCGCAGCGACAGCGAGCCGGCGACCAGCATCGCGAGCTGGCGGACCTGATAGTTCTCCTGCATGACGTTGAAGATCTCGCCGCCGACGGCATCCGCCGGCGCGTGCAGGGCCGCGATGTGCGCGCGCGCGACGTCGCTGACGTCGACGAGCGGGCGCCACTGCCAGCCGCCGCCGTGCAAGTACAGCTTGCCCACCGTGACCGCGTCCTTGAGGAACGTGTTGACGACCAGGTCGAAGCGCATGCGCGGCGACCAGCCGTACACGGTGCCCTGGCGCAAGATGACGGGCGCGAAGCCGTCGCCGGCGAGGCGCAGCAGCGCGTCCTCGCCGTACTTCTTCGAGATCGAGTACGCGCCGCGCGGTTCGACGGAAGTCTGCTCGTCGAACATGCCGGGGCCGATGCCGTCGTAGAGCGACGCCGAGGAGCCGAACACGAAGCGCGCGATCCCGCGGCGCTTGCAGGCCTCGGCGAGCCGCTCCGTCGCGACCGCGTTCATCTGCCAGTTCGCGGCGGGGTTGTACTCCGCGGTGGGATCGTTCGACAGGCCCGCGAGGTGCGACACGCCGTCGATCCCGTCGAGCCACGCGTCGTCGACGTCCCGCACGTCGCCGGTGCGATACGTCAGCCGGCCGCCGCCGCGCTCGGCTAGCGCGCGCAGTGGGGCGTCGCCGAAGAAAAACCGGTCGACCACGCGCACCGTGTCGCCGCGCTCGAGCAGCATGCGGCACAGCTCGAGGCCGATGTACCCGCCGCCGCCGGTGACGAGGACGTGCACGTCAGGCGCGGCCGGCCGCGGCGCGCGTCCGGCGGACGGAAAGGAACTCGTCGAGTGCCGCTTCCCACGGCGGCAGCGGCGCGACGCCGGCGTGCGCGAACGTCGTGTTCTCCAGCGGCGAGCGCATCGGGCGCCGGACGGGGTTGTTCAGCGCGGCGTACGGGATGGGCTCGAGCGGTGCGTCCGCCAAACCGGCCTTCGCGAACGCGGTGCGCACGAACTCGTACCAGCTGCACGATCCGGCGTTGGTGACGTGGTGCGTTCCGAACGCGCCGGCGTCGACGAGGTCGACGACGGCGCGCGCGACGTGCGGCGCATACGACGGCGAGAAGATCATGTCGGCGACCATGCGCGTCGGCTCGCCGCGCTCCGCCTGGCGCAGCACTTTCTCGACGAGCGTGTAGCCCTTGTTCGACGTGCCGGCGGTGCCGAACACGCCGCTGGTGCGCACGATCCAGTGCCGGTCACCGTGGCGGCGGGTCAGGAACTCGCCGGCCGCTTTCGAGGCACCGTACGCCGTGCGCGGGCCGACCGCGTCGTCCTCGCGGTACGCCCGGCCGAGCGCGCCGTCGAGCGCGCCGTCGAACACGTAGTCGGTGCTGAACGTCGCGAACGCGACGCCGCGCGCCGCGCACGCCTGCGCGGCGCGGTCGACCGCGAGCGCGTTGACCGCGAACGCGGATATGGGATCGCGCTCGCACACGTCGACGTTGTGAAATGCGGAGCAGTTGATCAGCACGTCGGGGCGCGCGTCATCGAGCAGCGCCGCGAGCGCGTCGCCGTCCTCGATCGGGACCTGCGCGTGCGGCGGCGCCGCCACGTCGCGCCCGGCGAACGCGGCGCGCAGCGCGGAGCCGAGCTGCCCCGACCCGCCGACGATCGCGATGCGGCGCGCGCTCACGCGGGCGCGAGCGCCTGTTTCATCCGCTCCTCGGCGACCAGCTGCGTCGCGCGGTAGAGCGACTCGAACTGGCCCGCGTCGGTCCACCAGCCGTCGAGCAGGTCGTAGTAGCAGTCGCCGGCGGCGATGTACGCGTTGTTGACGTCGGTGATCTCGAGCTCGCCGCGCGCCGACGGCTTGAGGTCGCGCGCGTAGTCGAACACGCGCTTGTCGTACGCATAGATCCCGGTCACCGCGAAGTTGCTCTTGGGCTGCTTCGGCTTCTCCTCGATGCCGACGATGCGCTCGCCGTCGAACTCCGGGACGCCGAAGCGCTCGGGATCATCGACGTCCTTCAAGAGTAGCCGGCAGCCGGACTGCTGCGCCTCGAAGCGCCGCACGAACTCCGCGATGCTCTTCTGGATGATGTTGTCGCCGAGGATCACGACGACGGAGTCGCCGCCGGCGAAGTGCTCGCACAGCTTGAGCGCGTCGGCGATCCCGCCTTCGCCTTCCTGATAGGTGTACGCGATGTGCGGCAACCCGAACTCGCGCCCGTTGCCGAGCAGCTTGAGAAAATCGCCGGCGCTGTTGCCGCCCGTGACGATCATGATCTCGCGAATCCCCGCATCGCACAGCGTCTGCAGCGGATAATAAATCATGGGCCGGTCGTAAATCGGCAAGAGATGCTTGTTCGTGACTTTCGTGAGCGGTCGCAGCCGCGAACCGAGCCCCCCAGCGAGAATGATGCCTTTCACGAGCGGTCCATCGTCATGTTCTTGTTTCTTCGGCGTCAGCGCAGCGCGTACTGGCGGCGGTAGTACTCGCGGAACTCGCCCGACTTGATCGGGCGCCACCAGTCTTCGCGGGCGCGGTACCACGCCACCGTCTCGGCCAGCCCGTTCGCGAACTCGACCTGGGGCGACCAGCCGAGCGCTCGGGCTTTGGCCGCATCCAGCGCGTAGCGGCGGTCGTGGCCGGCGCGGTCGGTGACGTGGCGGACGCTCGCGTCCCAGTCGCGGCCGGTCAGCCGCAGCAGCTCCGTGGTGATCTCGAGGTTGGTGCGGCTGTTGCCGCCGCCCAGGTTGTAGACCTCGCCGCATTCGCCGTGCTCGAGCACATGGGCGATCCCGCGCGCGTGGTCGTCGACGTAGAGCCAGTCGCGGACCTGGAGGCCGTCGCCGTAGACCGGGACCGGCTCGCCTTCGAGCAGGTTGGTCACGAACAGCGGGATCAGCTTCTCGGGGTACTGGAACGGGCCGTAGGTGTTCGAGCCGCGCGTGATGAGCACCGGGGTCCCGAACGTGGTGTGGTAGGCGAGCACCTGGAGGTCGCCGCCCGCCTTGGACGCCGCGTACGGGCTGCGCGGGCGGATGGGGTCCGACTCGGCCGACGCCCCGTGCTCGACGTGACCGTACACCTCATCGGTGGAGACTTGGAGGAAGCGCACGATCCCACGCCGCCGGACCGCTTCGAGCAGGACGTGGGTCCCCATCACGTCGGTCCGGATGAACGCCTCGGGGTCGAGGATCGAGCGGTCGACGTGCGTCTCCGCCGCGAAGTTGACGATGGCGTCGACCCCGTCGCCGACCGCCGCGTCCACGGCGACCGCGTCGGCGATGTCACCCTTGACGAAGCGGTAGCGCGGATCGCCTTCCACCTCGGCGACGTTGGCGGAGTTGCCGGCGTAGGTCATCGCGTCCAGGACGGTCACAGAGACGTCGGAGCGCTCGGACAGCGTCAGACGAACGAACGACGAACCGATGAACCCCAGACCACCCGTGACGAGCCAGCGGAGCTGAGCCATGACGGCCCGCGGTGTTCGTGCGTCGCACGAAAGTCTCCCGTCCGCGCCCCGGACCGAACCTTCCGATCGCACGATGGAGGGAGTGTCCGCGTGCTTCGGAAGCGTGGTCCGATGGACGTCATCGAGCGGCTTGCCCCGTGGATGTACGAGTTCGAGTTTTCGGACGGCACGAAGACGCCGCTGCTGAGCGAGGCGCTGCGACCGATCCACGCGGTGCGCCGCTCGATGATCTTCGAGCTGCTCGGCGCCGTCGACTTCGATCCGCGGGCAAGCGTTCTCGACCTCGCCTGCAACGAGGGATTTTTCTCCTTCGAGTTCGCGCGGCACGGCGCCGCCGGCGTGCTCGGTATCGACGAGCGGCCGCTCAACATCGAGAAGGCGGAATACGTGCGCAGCCGGACCGGCCTGACGGCGTGCCGGTTCGCGGTCGGCGACGTGACCTCGATCGATCTCGAACCCGCCGCAGCGGACATCGTGCTGCTGCTCGGCATCATCTACCACGTGGAAGACCCGATCCGGTTGATGCGGCGGGCCGCGCACGCCGCACGGCGTCTGCTGATCGTCGAGACGCAGCTCATCAAGCCGCAGCCGCCCGTGCGCTTCGGATGGGGCTCACCGGAAGCGCGCGAAACCGCGGACGCCTGGGCGATGCTGCGTGAAGACGGTGAGAATCAGCTCGCGTCGACGCGCGGGTTCAGTCTGGTGCCGAGCGCTTCGGCCGTCGTCTCCGTGCTGCGCGACATCGGTTTTCGCTCGATCCTCCAACTGCATCCGAACGCTCGGGTCCGCGAGCCGCAATACGAGCACGTCGACCGTGCGATGTTTGCCGCATTCCGGTGAGCGCCGTGCCCGAACGATGTATCTGCTGCGGCGCGCGCACGTTCGCACAAGACACCGTGTTATGGCCCGAGCTGATCGAAGCGTGGGAGCTCGACGCGGGCGAGGCCGCGGCCATCGACCTGCAGCAAGGCTGGCATTGCACGGTTTGCGGCAACAATCTCCGCGCGATGGCCCTGGCCCGAGCCATCGTCCGCATCTGCGGCGGACGCGAGCCGCTCGCGTCGTTCGTGCAAAGCCATCGCGCGCACGGCATCCGTATCCTCGAGATCAACGAAGCCGGCAATCTGACCCCGGTGCTGGCGCGGATGCCGCACCATCGTATCGTGCACTTTCCCGCGGTCAGCATGACGGCGCTGCCGTTTGCCCCGGGATCGTTCGACATCGTATGTCATTCCGACACGCTCGAGCACGTCGAGCAGCCCGTCGCAGCATTGCGCGAATGCCGCCGCGTATTGGCACCCGGCGGGTCCGTCGCGTTGACGGTCCCGATCGTCCCCGGCCGCCTCACGCGCCGGCGCGCCGGCCTGCCGCCGAGCTATCACGGAGATCCCTCGACGGCCACGGCCGAGATGCTCGTGCACACGGAATACGGCGCGGACGCCTGGCTCGACGTCATCGCGGCGGGTTTTGCCGAGTGCCGGATCATCGCCGTCGCAGCGGCACACGCACTGATCGGGAGCGCAGGCGACCGCTGGGCCGGCGAAGCCTAGGGTAGCGGAAACTTCCGCTTCGCGATGCGGTACTGAACCGGTAGGATGGCTGTGCAATCAGTCCCCGACATGACGGACGAGCGGCTCGTCCAAGCGGTCCTCGACGGGGACCGCGACGCGTTCGGCGATCTCGTCGAGCGCTACAAGCGCGGCATCGCGTCGTTCATCGGCGCCTCGGTCCGCCAGCCGTCGGACGTCGCCGACCTGACGCAGGAGGCGTTCCTGCGCGCCTACGCCCATCTCGGGACGTTCAATCCCGACCTCGGGCGCTTCTCGACCTGGCTCTACCACATCGCGCGCAACGTCGTGCGCACGTTCCTGGGCCGCTCGCTGCGCCGCCCCGCGATCGCGGAGCTGGGCGAGGAGCAGACGCTCGAGAACACGCTGCCCGACGTCTCCCGCGACGGCGATCCCGCCGGCGGCGTGCTGCGCGCCGAAGCCGAAGCCGAGGTCCGCGCCGCGCTGGCCGAGCTCCCCGAGCGCACGCGCACGGTGCTCGCGCTGCGCTTCTACGACAACATGGACTACCAGACCATCGCTTCCACGATGGGCTTGTCGCTGGGCAACGTGAAGACGCTGATCCACCGCGGCAAGCTCGCACTTGCGCACAAGCTGCGCGAACGTGAAGCGGTGGCCGAGGGAAAATGCGCGACCCGGACGTTCCGGGTGGTCGGAGGTCTCGGTGAGCTGCAGCTCGTCTGAAGATCTCTTCGAGGCGTATCTCGACGGCACGCTCGTCCCCGCGCAGCGCGCCCGGCTGCTCACGCACCTGGCCGGCTGCGGCCCGTGCAAGGGTTTGCTCGACGAGCTGCGCGTGGTCGACGCGCTGGTCTCGTCGCCGCGGCACGTGGAGCTGCCCGCGAACTTCACCTTCGCGACGATGGCCGAGGTGCGGTCGCTACCGCGCCCGCACGTGTCGCCGGTCCCTGTGTACGCGTATCTCGTTTCGTACCTGGTCGCGGCGTGGCTACTGATCGGCGCGGGTTTCTTGTTCGCGTCGACGGCGATGCGGGCGTTCGGCGAGACGGCGCTCGACGCCAGCGCGTCGATCGCGCGCGTGTTCGGGATCGTCGGCCATGCCGGCGCGCGCGTCGCCGGCGACTTCGGCGCGCTGGGCACAGTGCTCGGCGCCGCGATCGTGTTGGATGTTGCGGTGGTGCTCGCGCTCGTCGTCGGTTTCGCCGTGGTGCGGCCGCGGCTGGCGGAGCGCCTCCGCTCGTGAACGTTCGCCTCGTCGCGCTGCTGACGAGCCTTTTCGCGCTGCTGAACGTGCTGTTCGCGCAGCCCGCCGCCGCGCGGGGCAGCGACCGCGGCGAAACCACGGTTTCGCAAAACGTCTACGTCGCGCCGGACCAGGTGATCGACGGCGACCTCGACGTCATCTTCGGCGACGCGGAGGTCGCCGGCATCGTCAAGGGTGACTGCAACACGGTCTTCGGCCGCTGCACGGTCACCGGTAACGGCCAGGTGCTCGGCAAGATCAACAGCTTCACCAACGACGGCGTCCGGACGTTCGTGCCGTGGGCCGTCGGCAAGGAGTACGGGATCGACGCGCTCGCCGAGCAGGACCATCGCCTGCTGGTGAAGCTCGCCGCGAGCGCCGTCGTCGTGCTGATGTTCTTGCTCTTCCCGCTGCGCATGCGCGTCGCGCTCGACCGCGTCGAGAGGCATCCGGCGCTCTCCGCGGCGACCGGCGCGGTGGCGGTGGTGTTGATCGTCCCGGTCGCGCTGCTGCTGATCGTGAGCATCATCGGGATCCCGCTGGTCGTGCTCGAGATCGCGGCGCTGTTCGCCGGCGTCTGGATCGGCACGGGCGCCGTCTCGCTGGTGGTCGGCCGGCGCCTCTCGGAGCTGGTCATGCCGGCGTCGACGCCGTCGCCGCTGTTCGCGCTGATCCTCGGGCTGGTCGTCGTGTCATCCGCCGAGATCTTGCCGATCGTCGGCTGGGCGGTGACCGCGCTCGTGTGGCTGGTCGGCCTCGGCTCGGCGATCCTGTCGTTCATCCGCTCGACGCGGCTCGATGCGGTGGTGCCGCGCGCCTCGGTCGGCGGCCCGCCGATGACCGGACGATACTGACCGACCGGCCGGCTTCGCCGCGCTTGAAGATGAACGCGAGGTTAGGCCGGACGGAATGACGCGGTCCGCGGAACGAACTGCAACGCGTGCTGCTGGTGTCATTGTGCAACGTCGAGACGCGCGCGTCGCCGAGCTTGCTTTTAGTCGATCCCGCCTCGTGGGCGATCATGCCGCTCGAGGTTGCGGCGGGAATCGGCGCGACCGGCATCTGCAGGGTCGGCGACGAGATCTTCGTGGCCTGCCAAACCGCGGACGCGACCGTCGCGGTGCTCGACGCCGGCACGCTGCGAGCGCAGGGTGAAGCGCGCTTGCCGGGTGCGCGCGACGCGCACTCGATCGCGGCGTGGAACGGCGTCGTCGCGGTCGCCTCGACCGGTACCGACGAAGTGCTCTGGTACCGGTACGACGGCGAAGCGTTCGTCGACCGGACGGTGCTCTGGGCGCACGGCGCGGCGCGCAAGGACACGGTGCACGCCAACGGGCTCACCGCGCACGGAGAAGCGCTGGTCTGCTGCGCGTTCGGACAGCGACCGTCCGAGACCGATCTGTGGTCCGAGTCGCAGGGCGGCTTCGTCTACGACATCGTGAACGAACGCACGCTGCTCGGCGGCCTCGCCCATCCGCACAGCGTCGCGTTCCTCGACGACGAGCTCATGGTGTGCGAGTCGTCGCACCGCTGTCTTCGCTCCGCCGTGCGTCCCCTGGTGGAGCTTGACGGCTACACGCGCGGCGTCGCGTTCCTCGACGGCGAACGTGTCGTCATCGGAACCAGCGTCGCGCGCACGGCGTCGCGCAGTGGGAACCGGCTCCTCAACCCCGGGGCCGAAGGCAGCGCCTCGGGCAGCTGCGCGCTCCACGTCGCCGGCCTCGACGGAACCGTTCGAGCAACGGTCTTCTGCGAGGAGTACGGCCGCGAAATCTACGACGTCTTCCGGCTGCGCTGAAACCACGATCGTGACGTTCGGCCGGGGCAGCGAGAGCGGGCGAGCGCCGGATCTCGGGGAATAGTGGCGATATGGACGTCCTGATGCCGCCGGCGCGCTTGGCGCGGCGTGTCCAACGGCTCAAGCCCTCGACCATCCGCGAGATGCTCAAGGTCACCCAAGACCCGAGCGTGATCTCGTTCGGCGGGGGGCTGCCGGCCGCGGAGCTCTTCCCGGTGGACGACATCTCGGCCGCGCAGGACCGCGTCATGAAGACGCGCGGTGCGGCGGCGCTGCAGTACTCGGTGACCGACGGGATCGGCGAGCTGCGCGCGTGGGTCGCCGCGCGGATGCGCGCGCGCCACGGCGTCGACGCCGGCCCGGACGACGTCGTGATCACCGGCGGCTCGCAACAAGGACTCGACCTCTTCGCGCGCGTCTTCCTCGACGCCGACGACGTCGTCGCGCTGGAAAATCCGTCGTACCTCGGCGCGATCCAAGCCTTCGACGCGTACGAGCCCGGCTATCTCCCCATCGCGTCGGACGAGCACGGCATCATCCCCGACGCGCTCGACGCGGCGCTGCGCGCCGCCGACCCGCTGCCGAAGTTTCTGTACGTCGTCCCGAACTACGAAAACCCCACCGGGAACACGCTCGCCGCCGAGCGCCGGCCGCGCATCGTCGAGATATGCGCGCGCTTCGGCGTGCCCATCCTCGAAGACGATCCGTACGGCGAGCTGTCGTTCGACCACGCTGCACCGCCACCGCTCCTCGCGGTTGCCGCGAGCGGTGCCGTGACGTATCTGGGCACCGGCTCGAAGATCGTCGCGCCGGGGTTGCGCATCGCGTGGATGGTGATCCCGGACCGCGACCTGCGCGAGAAGGTCGTCACCGCGAAACAAGGTGCGGACCTGCACTCCAGCTCCTACGCGCAATACGTCTTCCACGCGTACGTCGAGGACGATGCGCGGCTCGACGCGCACGTCGCGCGCGTTCGCGCGACGTATCGCGCGCGGCGCGACGCGATGCTCGCGGCGCTCGAGCGCGAGATGCCCGCGCACGTGCGCTGGAACGTCCCCGACGGCGGGATGTTCTTGTGGGCGACCGTCGGCGCGGGGGTCGACACCGAAGAGCTGTTCCGATGCGCGGTGCGCGACGGGGTGGTGTTCGTGCCGGGGCGGCCGTTCTACCCGAACAAAGAGCGCGGCGACGGGATGCGGCTCAACTTCTCGGCGATGCCCGAGCCGCGCATCGCCGAAGGGATCGCGCGCTTGGCGCGCGCGCTGCGGCAAACCCAGGGATAGCCTTCAGGGCGCGAAGGCGTCTTCAGTCGCGATATACTCCGCGATCATCGCCTCGAGCGCCGCGTCGAGCGCGGTCGGGACCACGCGCACGTCGCCCAGCGCGTGCGCGAGGACGAGCGCGACCGTGCCCGCCGCCGCTTTCTTGTCGCGTCGCATCGCCGCGGCGATCGCGGTAGCGTCGTACGCGCGAGCCGGGCGGAAGGCGAAGCTGCGCGCGACGAACGCGTGGACCTCGTCGTAGACCGCGCGGTCGAGCAGCCCCAGCCGCCACGCCGTGAAGTTCGCGACGTCGACGCCCCACGCGACGGCGAGCCCGTGCGGGACGGCGTTGCGGGTCACGGACTCCAGCGCGTGCCCGAACGTGTGCCCGTAGTTGAGGATCCGGCGCAGATCGCGCTCGTGCTCGTCGAGCTCGATGATCCGCCGTTTCGTTTCGAGGCTCGCGCGCACGTGCGCGCCCAGCGACGGCCCGCCGAAGCCGCCCGCGGTCACGTCGTCGCGTAAGCGCGCGAACGCGGCGGGCGAGTCGACGATCGCGAGCTTGAGCATCTCGCCGTAGCCCGAGCGCACGTCGTCGGCGGCGAGCGTGTCGACGAAGCGCTCGCACACGAGCACGCGCCGCGGCGACTGGAACGTCCCGATCTGGTTCTTGAACGCGCCCAGGTTGACGGCGCACTTCGCGCCGATGCAGCTGTCGGCCATCGCGAGCAGCGTGGTCGGCACGTAGACGTACGGCACGCCGCGGTACCACAGGTGCGCGCTCAGCGTCGCGACGTCTTGCACGATGCCGCCGCCGATCGCCACGATCGTCGTGCGCTTGTCGCCGCGCGCGGCCTGCAGCGCGAGGAGCGCGCGCTCCACGCCGTGCAGCGTCTTCTCGGCCTCCGTCGCGGGCATCACGTGCCGCGGCGCGCCGGCGAACGGCGCGAACGCGTCGCCGTACAGCGCCGCGACGCGCGCGTCGACGATGACGAACGGGTCGGGGATCGCGGCGACCGCCGCCGCCAGCGGCGCGACGCCGGCGAACGGTTCGACGGCGTAGTCGCCTTGCGACGACGCGATCGTCAGCGGCGCGTCGCGGGCGATCATTGGATCAGGAAACCGCCGTCGATGACGATCGTTTGGCCGTTGACGTAGGTGTTCGCTTCGCCGCCGAGCCACGCCGCCAAGACGGCGATCTCGCCGGTCGACGCGAGCCGTCCGAGCGGAACCTGCGCGCACAGCGCGGCGAGCTGCTCCGGGGTGTTGTTGCGCCGGGTGAGGTCGGTGTCGACGAAGCCCGGCGCGACGGCGTTGCACAGCACGTTGTTCGGGCCGTACTCGATCGCCGCCGTTTTGGTGAGCCCGATGAGGCCCGCTTTAGTCGCCGTGTACGCGCCGCGCGCCGCGCGGCTCTTGATGCCGTACACCGAAGCGACGTTCACGATACGGCCCCAGCGGCGCTCCGCCATCGGCCCGGCGAAGCGGCGCACCAGCGCCCACACCGAGAACAAATTCGTCTCCATCATGCGGCGCAGGTCGGCATCGGGCAGCGCGTCGATGCGCCCGAGCACGTTCTCACCGGCGTTGTTGACCAGCACGTCGATCGCGCCGAGATCGGCGCGCGCGCAGAACCGTGCGACGGACGCCGGATCGGAAAGATCGAGCTCGGCGCGCGGCGGCGCGACGACGCGCCACCCGTCGGCGCGGTAGCGCGCCGCGACCGCGGCGCCGATGCCCCGCGCGGCCCCCGTGACGAGGACGCTACGAGCGGACAGGGTCGAGGGCCTCGTGCGCGTCGTCGAACCCGTGCTCCGCGCTGACGATGAACGACGGCCGGGCGCGCACCTCTTCGAAGATCATGCCGACGTACTCGCTGATGATGCCCAAGAACAGGAACAGCAGGCCGAACATCAGCAGGATGAGCGCGACGATCGTGCCGTAGCCGGCGAAGGGGACGCCGAACGAGAACCAATCGATCGCGAGCAAGACGATCGCGACGAACGACGCCGCGGAGAGCGCGAGCCCGAACATCGGGATGAACTTGAGCGGCGCGACCGAGCTGGCGATGATCCCGTTGAATGCGAAGCGGACGTTGCGGAAGAACGCGTAGGTCGACTTTCCGCCGTGTCGCGGCGCCCGCGTGTGCTCGACGCCGATCGACCTGAAGCCGATCCAGCCCCACATCGTGCGCATCATGCGGTTGCGCTCGTGCATCGCGTTGAGCGCCTCGTACGCGCGGCGGTCGACGAGCCGGAAATCGCTCACGTTGCGCGGCACCGGGCGATCGTTGAGCTTGTTGATCAGCCAGTAGAACCACGCCGTCGCCGTGCGCCGCAGCGCGCTCTCGTCCGTGCGGCGGGTGATCACGCCGTAGACGTTCTCGTAGCCCTCTTCCCAGCGCTCGATGAAGCGCGGGATCACCTCGGGCGGATCCTGCAGGTCGGCGCACATGATGACCGCAGCGTCGCCGCTCGCGTGGCGCAGCCCGGCGGTCACCGCGCCTTCGGCACCGAAATTGCGCGAGAGCCGCAGGACCTTGAAGCGCGGGTCGCGCGCGCGAATCGCGAGCAGCTTCTCGTACGTGTCGTCGGCGGAGCCGTTCTCGACGATGATCGCTTCGAAGCCGTAGCGCGGTGCGAGGGAGGCGAAGACCACCTGCAAACGCGCGGCGAGCTCGTTCACGCACTCCGTTTCGTTGAACGCGGGCACGACGACCGAGATGAGCCGCACGCCGCTCAGTGCACCGGCAGCTTGAGCACGTTCCAACGCTTCTCCAGCATCTCGATGCGCTTGTCGTCCTCGCTCTGGATCGAGCCGTAGTACGCGCGTTTGTTGATCAGCCAGAGCAGCTCGAAGTGGACCGCGTTGAGCAGGCCTTGCTCGATCGACGGCTCGTCGAGCGCCGAGGCCGCGAAGACGACCTTGCGCGTCTCGAACCGCGTCAAATGCGTGGCGCGGACGCGGCGCAGCGCCGGTATCGCGTCGCGCGACACACCGCCGCCGACGACGAGGTCGAGCCCCACGGCGCGGCAGCGGCGAGCGACGTCCACCACCCGGTCGGTCACGTCGTCGTCGTTGATGCTGTCGCGGTCGTGTCCCAGCGAGCCGACGAAATCGACGCGCCCGAAGACGATCCCGTTCGCGCCCGGCGTGCGCGCGGCGAGCTCGACGATCGCCGCCCGGTTGTCGTAGCCGGTGATCGTCTCCAGGTTGAACAGAAAGTCGGCGTCGCGCGCTTCGTCCGCGCTGTACACCGCCTGTTTGGCGGCGACGTACTTCGAGAGCGCGTACGCGGTCTCGACCATCGGCGCGACGATGTAGCGCACCCCGATCTGCTTGGCCTCCAGCAGGTCGCGCATCGCTTCGCAGCCGCCGATCTTGACCGTCAGCTGCAGGTTTGCGGCGCGCGCGATCTCGAGCAGGCGAAGCAACTCGTCGACCCGCGTGCCTTCCGCCTCGAACTCTGCTTTCACCGACACGTAGCCGTAGCTGTCGACGCCGCGGCGCAAGATATCGACCATCTGGCGCTCCGTCGCGTTCATCGGTCCGGCAACCGTTCCGCGGACAGGTACGGCATCACCCGCGCCGCGACGTCAGGGGGCAGATCGGGCGTCATGAGGTGCAGCGGCGCCGACTCCATGGAGCCGCTCGCCGTGACGCGGCTGGTAATCTTCGGAAAATACGTCTGCTCGGGATCCACCGGCACGACGAACGCGGCCGGCCCGGGCGCGTCGAACAGCTCCGCGAAGCCGGGCGTCGCCCGCGCGCCGGACTCGATCCGCAGACTCGCGATCCCGTATGCGGCGAACAGCGCGTCCCAGCGCGGAAAACCGAGCCCGGAGCCGACGTCGCAGCCCACGTACGCGCCGCCGAAATAGTTGCGCTGCGTCATGCGAATGGACGCATAGCCTTCGTTGCTGACGACGAACATCTTGAGGTCGAGTGAGTTGACGGACACCGTCGCCAGTTCCTGGAGGTTTTGCGAGAAGCCGCCGTCGCCCTCGAACAGCACGACGCGCCGGTCGCGGTGCGCGAACGCCGCACCGATCGCGCCCGACAAACCGTAGCCCATCGCCGCGAGCGCTTTGTTCGTGATGATGGTCTGGCCCCAGCGCTGGTCGAACGCCTGCATCGCCGACGTGAACGCGCCGCCGCTCGAGCACGGGATCACGACGTCGTCCGCACGCATGGCCGCCGACATCATTTGGTTGAACGCGAACGGATCGACGTAGCGCGGATCGTGGCGGTTCTCCGGATCGGCGAGCGGCAGCTCCGCGCGCACCGCGCGGCAGAACGCGAGCCATTCGCCGTGCTCGCCCAGACCGGCGGCGAGCAGCGCTTCCAGCATCGCGTCCGCGTCGCCGCGGATCGCGAGCTCGACGTGCGGATGCCCCTTCCTCAACTCCGCTTCGTCGATGTCGACGTGAACGACCGTCGCGAGCGGCGCGAACGCGGCATGGTTGAAACCCGATTGCTGCAAGCCCAGCCGCGATCCGATCGCCACCAGCACGTCGGCTTGCTGCAGCAGCACGTTCGCCGAGCGCTGGCCCCACGTGTTCGGCGCGCCGGCGTAGTTGGGATCGCGTGCGTCGACGCGGTCCAACCCGTTCCACGTCGCCATCACCGCGACGCTCGCGGCGCGCAGCTGCGATCGCACGCGCGCGGCCGCCGCGCGCGAAACGCCGCCGCCGATCAGCAGCACGGGGCGCTTTGCTTCGCGCACGAGCCGCGCCACCTCCGGCGCGGCGGCGCGCGCGGCCGCCGCGGCTTCATCCCGCGCGCCGGGCGCCGGCACGTACGGCGCGCCGAGCGCGGCCGGATCGACGGGCGCGCCTTGCGCGTCCAAGCACAGCTCCAGAAACACCGGGCCTTTGCGGCCCGCGGCCCCGGCGGCGATCAGCGCCTCGACCTCGCGCCGCGGAAGCGGCGTTTCGATGCGCTGCGCGCGCACGCAGATCGACCGCACGATCGCGACGCCGTCGACTTCCTGAATCCCGCGCTGCCGGATCCCGCCCGTGGCGAGGTCGGTGGACTTCACTTGCCCGCCGACCACCAGCAGCTCGCGGCTCTCGAGCCACGCGCCGGCGATCGCGGTCACGATGTTCGTGAGGCCGGGCCCCGCCGTGACGAGCGCGAGCGCTTTGCTCGGGCCGCCCGACTCGTTGAAATACTCGGCGGCGATCCCCGCGGCGACCTCGTGCACGACCGGGACGCACGTCATGCGCACGCGCAGCGCGTCCAGCAGGTGCATGATGTTCCCGCCGGCGACGAAAAAGCAGTGCGTGTAACCGAGTTCGACCAGCCAGTCGGCAAAAAGGTCGCTGTACTTCATCGGCGTCGCGGGCACGGCCGGGCGAGTTCGCGAGCCCGTGGGGGCGCTCCCGTCCTCGGCCGCCGCGCAGAGCAGTCGCACGCTTGGGCCGCGCATCCAAAGTCGGTGGACCGCCAAGAGTCGGATGCGGCTCGGGCGAACGTCGGGGCACACAAGGCTCACGCGCATGTGCGTGGACCGCCATCCGAGAGAGGTACTGCGTGGGTCTGGTCGTGACCGGCATCTCCCAGAACGGCGACACTACGGCGCTGGAAGCGGCGCTCAAAGCGGCAGGTCTCCCGCTGGACCCCATTCAGCTCATCGGGCCCGACGACTCCACGCAGGGTGCGGCGTCGTCGATGGGCCTCACCAACCCCGGCTTGATGACGGGCGGCGGCCAAGGCACCGGTGTCCCCGGCGTCACCAGCGGCGTTCCGACGGCGGGCGGCTACGGAACGCGCTACTTCCGCAACGAGGGGCTCGCCGACCGGCTCGGCGATCTGGAGATCCCGGACGACGAGGTCGACAACTACGTCGACGCGCTCGGCGCGGGCCGCAGCGTCGTCGCGTACTTCGCGAAACCGGAGACGCTCGCGCAGGTCGAGGCGATCTTTCGCGCCAGCGACCTTTTGAAGATCAAGACGTTTTAGCGGGCCGCGCCAGCTCGAGGAACTCGTACGTGCGCACGAGCGCGTCGTGCAACGGCACCCGAACGCGCAGGCCGAGCTCGTCCTCGGCGCGCCGCGTGCAGGGCACGTAGCGCGCGGCGGGCGCGCCGGGGACCGCTTCGCGCGCGACCTCGATCCGCGCGGTCGGTGCGACCGCGGCCGCCACGTCGGCGGCGAGCTCGCGGATCGTCACGGGCTGCGGGGAGCCGGCGTTGTAGACGCGTCCGGGCGTCCCTTCGAGCAGCATCGTCCACAACCAGATCGCGAGATCGGCGGCGTAGAGATACGACCGCACCGTCGTCCCGTCACCCGCGATGCGGATGGTGCCGCCGGCGAGGACGTCGCGCAGAAAATTCCCGACCGCGTACCCTTCGTCGAGCGGCAGGTGCGGTCCGACGAACGTGAACAACCGCGCGATGACGGCCCCGACTCCGAAGACGCGCGCGTAGGATGCGCAGGCGAACTCGGACGCACGTTTGCTCTGGCCGTATTCGGTGCGGGGATCGGTCGTGCCGGGCGCACCGGGGTAGTCTTCCGGAACGTTCGCCAGGTCCGGCGGCTGGCGCCCGTAGACCGCGCCCGAGCTGGTGAACAAGAACCGCGTCGCCCCGGCTTCCCGCGCGAGCTCCAGGGCGCGGCGCGTCGCGGCGAGATCGCGTTCGAACACCGCGAGCGGCCGTGCGGCGTCGGCGTCGTGATACCGTTCCGTCGCCGCGTGCACGACGCACGCGAAGCGGCCGCGCGGCGGCGCGAAGTCGACCGCGTCGCCGGCGACGAGCTCGACGGCGGGATCGTTCGCGAGGTGCGGCGCGCGGACGGCGAAGCGCGCCGCGTCGCGAGTCAGCACGACGATGCGCGCGCCGAGCGCGTGCGCCGCGTTCGCCGCGACGAACGCTTCGACGAGCGCGGTGCCGACGAAACCCGTTCCGCCGGTGACGAAGACGCGCTCGCCGCGCAGCGCGTCCCAAAGCCCCTGCGTGTGCGCGACCACGTGCTCGCGGTCGCGCAGGACGACCGGCGGCGGTTGGTCCCCGCCTCGTATGATCGGTTTCTCCAGTCGCGGCATGCTGACGGTGCCGGACACCAGGACCGGCGAACGGTGGAGTTCTCTGCCCCGGGTTTCCCGGCCTACGATGCAGGCGTGAATCGCCCGGCGACCCGAGCGAATCATCCCGGCGACCGGAGTGACGACGACGGGCAGCCAATGGGATGGCCGGTGAACACCGTCATGCTCGTGCCGCCACCCCGCCCGCCGGCCTGATGCTGCGCGACAAGAGCGGCAGCCCGGCAGCCGAGGCGCTGCGCGCGGAGATCCTGGCGAAGACGCGCGCCTATTTTCACGCCGCATACGAGCCGCGCGCGTTCGCGCCCGACGAGGACGTCGTCCCGGTCAGCGGGCGCGAGTTCGACGAGCGCGAGTTGGTTTCGCTGGTCGACAGCTCGCTGGACTTCTGGCTCACGACGGGGCGCTACGCGCTGCGCTTCGAGGCCGAGTTCGCGCGCTGGTTCGGGATTCGGGAATGCGTGCTCGTCAACTCCGGCTCGAGCGCGAACCTGTGCGCGATCATGGCGCTCACGTCGCCGGAGCTCGGCGAGCGGCGCCTGCGCCCCGGCGACGAGATCATCACGCCCGCCGCGGGTTTCCCGACGACGGTGAACCCGATCGTGCAGGCAGGCTGCGTACCCGTCTTCATCGACAGCGAGCTGCGCACGTACAATGCGGACCTCGCGCAGCTCGAGCGCGCGCTCTCACCGAAGACGCGGGCCGTCATCATCGCGCACACGCTGGGCAACCCCTACGACCCCGAAACCGTCCGCGACTTCTGCCGCGCGCATGATTTGTGGATGATCGAAGACACGTGCGACGCCGTCGGCGCGACGTGGAACGGGCAGCAAGTCGGTACGTTCGGCGACCTCGCGACGATCAGCTTCTATCCGGCCCACCACATGACCATGGGCGAGGGGGGCGCCGTCATGATGCGGTCGCCGAAGCTGCGCAAGATCGTCGAATCGTTTCGTGACTGGGGCCGCGATTGCTGGTGCGCGCCGGGCAAGGAAAATACGTGCGGCAAGCGGTTCGACTGGCAGCTCGGGGAGCTGCCGCACGGCTACGACCACAAGTACATCTACAGCCACATCGGCTACAACCTCAAGCTGACGGACATGCAGGCTGCGATCGGCGTCGCGCAGCTCGAAAAAGTGGACGGCTTCATCGCGGCCCGCCGCGCGAACGCCGCGCGCCTCGGCGAGCGGCTGCGCGCGATACCGTGGGTCGCGCTTCCGCAAGAAGCGCCGGGCGCGGCGTCGTCGTGGTTCGGCTACCCGATCCGCGTGCTCCCCGGTGCGCCGGTGGACCGGAACACGCTCGTCCAACGGCTCAACGACCGCAAGATCGGAACGCGAGTGGTGTTCGCCGGGAACCTCGTGCGCCAGCCGGCGTACGCGAACGCCGCCGTTCGCGTCGTCGGCGAGCTGACCAACGCCGACGTCATCATGAACGACGTGTTTTGGGTCGGGACGTTCCCGGGCCTGGGCAACGAAGAGATCGATTTCATCGCGCGCGCGGTCGCCGAAGCGGGGACGCGTCAGCCGCCCGTCGCCGGGATCACGGAGCGGAGTCCGGCGCATCCGGCAACGCGGGCAACGATTCGTCGCGAGCGCTGATGAGCACGTCGGGCAGCGGCCACGGGATCGCGAGCGACGGGTCGCGCCAGTGCACGCCGGCGGCATGCTCGGGGGCGTACGGCGCCGACAGCAGATAGTGCAGCTCGGCGCCGGCGCTGAGCACTTGATATCCGTGCGCGAGCCCCGCCGCGAGGTACAACAGCGCGGGCCGGGCCGCGTCGAGCGTGAAGGCTTCCCACGTTCCGTACGTCGGCGAGCCGCGCCGCAGGTCGGCGACGACGTCCCACACGCTGCCGCTCACGCAGCGCACGACCTTGTGCTCGGCGTACGGCGCCGTTTGATAGTGTAACCCGCGCACGATGCCGCGGCGCGCGTTCGTCGCCGCGCCGTGCTGCGGGAACTCGGTGCACAAACCGTGCGCCGCGAACGTGTCGCGGTCGAAGACCCGGGTGAACGTTCCGCGCTCGTCGGCGCTCGTGTCGAGCGCGATCAGCCACAGGCCGCCGATGGCCGTCGGCTGGACCTTCACGGGATCACGGTCAGCCGCGGGATCGCGACCACGAAACGCCCGCCCCAGCTGCGCACGTCCGCCATCTGCTCGATGACCTCGTGCGTCAAGTTCCACGGCAGGATCAGCACGTAGTCCGGGCGCACGTCGCGCAGCCGTTCGACGGGTTCGACCGCGAGGCGGCTCCCGGGCAGCAGCATCCCCTGCTTGTGCGGGTTGCGGTCGACCGCGAAGCGCAGCAAGTCGCTCTTGATGCCGCAATAGTTCAGCAGCGTGTTGCCCTTCGCGGCCGCGCCGTAGGCGACGACGGTCTCGCCCCGTCGCGCCGCGCCGATCAAGAATTCCAACAGCCCGTTCTTGATCGCGTGGACGCGCGACGCGAACGCGCGATACGTGTGCAGGTCGGCGAGCCCGCGCTCGCGCTCGAGGCTTCGCACATCGGCGACGCTGGGCCGGGGCACGTGCGGGCCGGACGCGTGCGCGACCCAGAGCCGCAGCGATCCGCCGTGCGTGTCGAGCCGGTCGACGTCGACGACGGCGAGACCGTGGGCCGCGAACACCGGCTCCACGGCCAGCAGCGAAAGGTAGCTGAAATGCTCGTGATAGATCGTGTCGAACTGCGTCTGCTCGAGCAGCGGCACGAGGTGCGGGAACTCGAACGTCGCGGTGCCGTCGGGCGCGAGCAGCCGGCGAAACCCCTCGACGAAGTCGTGGATGTCGGGGACGTGCGCCAGCACGTTGTTTGCGATCGTCAAGTTCGCGCGCCCGCGCTCCGCGACGATGCGGTCCGCCTCGGCGGCGCCGAAGAACGCCGACCGCGTCGGGATGCCGTCGCGGCGCGCCGCTTCGGCGACGTTGTCGGCCGGCTCCACGCCGAGCACCGGCACGCCCCGTTCCACGAACCGCTTCAGAAGATATCCGTCGTTGCTGGCCACCTCGACGACGAACGAGCCGGCACCCAAGCCGAGCCGCGCTGCAGCATCGTCAACGTGGGCGCGGCAGTGCTCGAGCCACGACGTGGAGTACGACGAAAAGTACGCGTAGTCGCCGAAGATGCGCTCCGGCTGCTCGAACACGCCGATCTGCACGAAGTAGCAGCGCTCGCACACGCGCGGGTGGAGCGGGTAGAACAGCTCGGCGTCCTCGGCGCGCTCGCGCGCGACGTACGCGTTCGACAGCGGCTGAACGCCGAGGTCGACCAGCGATTGCGTCACCGGCGCGCCGCAGCCGCGGCAGATCATGGTCGACAATCAAACATCCCCGAACGCGGCGAGATCGGCATCGCACAGCCCGCGCGCGTCCGCGCCCTGCGCCCAGGCCCGGTACCACGACGCGGTGAGACGGCAGGCCGTCTCGAGTCCGAGCCGCGGCACGACGCCCAGCTCGCGCTCCGCCTTGCCGGCATCGAGCCGAAGCACGTGCGCCTCCGCGGGTTGGACGTCCGGGACCATCTCCCATGCCGGCGCGCGCCCCCACGCGGCGTACAGCCGGTCGACCACCTCGGCGACGGTGCGGTGGTCGGCCTCCGACGGGCCGACGTTGTACGCCGCCGCGACCGTTCGGTCGCCGCCGAGCAGGCGGTCCGCGACGACGCGGTACGCGTGGAGCGGTTCGAGCACGTGCTGCCAGGGGCGGATCGCACGGGGATAGCGCAGCAGCACCGGCTTGCTTTCGACGAGCGCCGCCACGACGTCGGGCACGAGCCGGTCGCGCGACCAGTCGCCGCCGCCGATCACGTTGCCGGCGCGCACGGTCGCGAGCAGCGGCCCGCGTTCGAAGAACGAGGCGCGGTATGCGCCCGCGACCAGCTCCTGCGCCGCTTTGCTCGCGCTGTACGGATCCGTTCCGCCGAGCGGATCGTCTTCGCGATACGCCGGCCCCGCCGAACGGGGCGCGTAGCATTTGTCCGACGTCACGACGACGACGGCGCGCACGGCGTCGCACGCGCGCACCGCGTCGAGAACCGCCGCGGTGCCGCCGGCGTTCGTCTCGAACGTCGCGCGTGGCTGCGCGTACGACGTGCGCACGATCGCCTGCGCGGCGAGGTGGAAGACGACGTCGGGGCGGAACCGCTGCACGACCCGCGCGACAGAGTCCGCATCGCGCACGTCGGCGAACGTCGAGTCGACGACGTCGCCGAGGCGCAACGCGCCGAAGAGGCTCGGACGACCGGCCTCCGGCGCGAGCGCGTAGCCGGCGACGGTCGCGCCGTCGCGCACGAGCCACCACGCGAGCCACGCGCCTTTGAATCCGGTGTGGCCGGTGATCAGCACGCGGCGCCCGTGCCGGCCCGTCATCGCGTGCCGCGCGGTTCGAGCAGCCACCGCAGCGCGAACGGCGTCGCTTCCTTCAACGAGAGCGCGGGGCGCTCGACGACGAACCAGCTGACGCACGCCAGCGCGAGCGCGCCGGCCAGCGGAACCGCGGTATAGACCCAAACGCCGAAACGCGCGAGCCCACCCAGCACCGCGATCTGCTGCAATGGAAAGGCGTAGATGTAGAGCCCGTACGAGAGGTCCATGCGGCGGTCGACGTCGCGCAGCGGGAGATCGGCCGCCAACCAGAGCGCCGCGGCGCTGAACGCCAGCGGCGAAACGAGCGGATAGATCGGGAAGTGCAGCGCGAGCAGCGCGACGACCAGCCCGGCGATCCCGATCGGCCGCGTCAACGCGATCCGGTCGCGGTAGACGTACGCCGTCGCGCCCATGAAAAAGTACACGACGAGCTCGGCGACGAGCCGGTTGTTGCCCTGCGCCACGGCGTCGAGCGGAAACCGGGCGGTCGTGAACCCGGCGATCGTGACGGGCACCGCGTAGCACACGAAGAGCACGGCCGTGAGCGCGGCGACGAGCCACCGCCGGCCGCGCACGATCGCCACGGCGGCGAGCGCGCCGATGACGAGATAGCAGCCGAACTCGAAGCGCAGCGTCCACAGCGAGCCGTCGAACGCGCGCGGATACGGGACGGCTCGCAGCAGGCCGGCGATCCCGTATTGCCGCATCGTGAGGTCCGCGTTCGCGACGACGTAGCGCAACGGCGGATCGGCGTCGCCGCCGTAATGGGCGAGCGACCGTCCTTCGAGCAGCGCGACGGCGGGCGCGAACACGACGACCGTGACGAGCAGACACGTCCAAAACGCCGGAAAGATCCGCAGGAAGCGATGCCACAGGAAGCGCCCGAACGTGCGCGCGCGCTCGGCGCTGCGGGTGATCAGAAATCCGCTGAGCACGAAGAATCCCGCGACGGCGAGGTTCCCGAGATCTTCGTGCCCGCCGCTCCACCGGTCGAGCGCATCGACGCCGAAGCCGCCGAGCGGGTACGCGTGCGAGAGGACGACCAGCGCGGCAAACGCCAACCGGAGAAAACCGATCGCGTTGTGACGAAAATCGAATGCGCTAAGGAGCACTGACCGGCGCGTCCGGCCACACCTTCCAAGGGGCATGCCCGGTGTCCCAGAGCTCTTCGAGCAGACGGCGCTCGCGCAGCGTGTCCATCGGTTGCCAGAAACCGTCGTGCTGCAGCGCGTAGAGCCCGCCGGCGGCCGCGAGCCGCTCGAACGGTTCGCGCTCGAGCGAGATCGCGTCGCCGTCGATGTAGTCGAAGATCTCCGGTTCGAACACGAAGAAGCCTCCGTTGATCCAGCCGGCGTCCGTTTGCGGCTTCTCGGAGAAATCTTCGATGCGCGCGCCGTCCTGCGCGAGCCGGATGTTGCCGAAACGCGCCGGGGGGCGAACCGCGGTCAGCGTCGCGCGCGCGCCTTTGCTTTGATGGAACGCGAGCAGCGCGTTGATGTCGAGCCGTGCCAGCCCGTCGCCGTAGGTCAGCATGAATCGCTCGTCGCCGATGAGGTTGCGCAAGCGCCGCAGGCGGCCACCCGTCTGCGTGTCCAAACCCGTGTCGACGAGGTGCACCTTCCACCGCGGGTGCCGGCGTTCGAGCACATCGATGCGACCGGTGTCGAGATCGATCGTGAAATCACTGTTGCGCACTTCGAAGTTGACGAAGTAATCCTTGATCAAGTCGCCGCGGTAGCCAAGCGCGATCACGAACTCGCTGAACCCGTACGCGGCGTAGATGTTCATGATGTGCCACAGGATCGGATGACCTCCGATCTCGATGAGCGGCTTGGGGCGAAGGAGCGTTTCGTCGCCCATTCGGGTCCCGAGACCGCCGGCAAGGATCACAACCTTCACCGCCTTTAGGATCGACGCTACCGGCAGTCAAACCTCTCCACGGCGGCGTTGAAGGACCCGACTTCCGGCAGCCCGTACCGCACGCACACCAGTGGCATGTCGACAACCTCAACGGCGTCTGGAGCCGACCACGCGCGCCGGATTCCCGGCGACGATCGCATACGGTTCGACCTCACCGCGCACGAGCGCCAGCGCGCCGACGACGGCTCCGCGACCGACGCGAGCGCCGTCCAGCAGGACCGCGCCGGCGCCGATCCAGACGTCGTCGGCGATGTGGATGCCGCCGCGCGACGGTGCGAAACCCTGCTCGCGAATGGGAACGCCGAGATCGGCGGTCGCGTGATTCGTGGGCGCGAGCACGACGTTTGCCGCGATGAGCACGCCGTCGCCGATACTGATGCCGTTGCCCGAGTACAGCATGCAGCCGGAATTGATTTGGCACGCGCCGCCGATCACGATATCCGCGGTGCCGCCCGCGAACTTGATCTTGACGAACGCGTCGATGCGCGTACCCGCTCCGACGGAGAGCAGCGACCCGCGCGTCGAGTCTTCGATGTCGGCGAGCGGCGAGATGTGAGCGGTTGGATCGATTGCGTGCACGGTCTCGCGAGATGATGCTCGCACGCCTGCGATCCTCCTGCACCGGCGCGCGTGCCGCTCGCGGAGGCCGGTGACGTGCCGCGCGTCCTGCTCACCGGAGCGAACGGTTTCGTCGGAACCGCGATCGTACCGCTGCTCGTGGATGCGGGGCACGACGTCCACGCGACGGTCAGCCCGGGCAAACGCGGCCCGGCGGGGACGACCGTGCACCCGTGCGATCTGACCGACGGAGCCGACGTCGAGCGGTTGTGCCGGGACGTGCGCGCCACGCACCTGATGCACTTGGCGTGGTGCACGGGCTTGCGCGATCACAAGACGTCCGACGAGAACCTGCGGTGGGTGGCCGGCGGAGTACGGCTGCTCGAAGCGTTCCGGCGCAACGGCGGGACGCGCGTCGTCGCCACCGGGACGTACGCGGAGTACGGCACGTTCGCCGGCGTTTGCCGCGAAGACGCGATGGTTGCGCCGACGTTTCTGTATGCGACCGCGAAATGGTCGCTCGGATCGCTGGGCCTCGCCTACGGTTCGCGCGCGGAGTTCGCCGTGACGTGGGCACGGCTCTTCACGCTCTACGGCGCGGGCGAGCCCACCATTCGGCTCATCCCGCAGGTCGCCGAGTCACTTGCCGCGGGACGCGCGATCGAGACGACCGCCGGCAGCCAGGTGCGCGACTTCGTGCACGTGCACGACGTCGCGCGCGCGCTCGTGGTGCTGCTGGCCGAGAACCATCACGGCGTGGCGAACGTCGGCACAGGGATCGGGCGGCCGATCGCAGATGTCGTTTCCATGGTCGCGCAGCGATTCGGTCGCCCCGATCTCATTCGGGCCGGCGCCCGCACGGCGTCGAGCTCCGAATCGTCGGAACAGGTCGCCGACGCGGCGACGCTTCGTCATTTCGGATGGGCACCGTCGGTGCCGTTCGAAGCCGGGCTCGCAGACGAGCTCGACCGGTTCACCGCCGGCTGCCGGGACTCGTGACGACCGAGCCGGTCACGATCGTCGTCCCCTTCGTGGACGAGCTCGCGTATCTGCGCGAAACGCTCGCCAGCGCCGCGCGGCTCGAAGGCGACGATTGGCAGGTGATCGTTTCCGACAACACGCGCGAGCCGGCGCTGCGCGACCAGGCTCGCGCTGCGGTCGCGGACCTCGCGGACCCGCGCGTGACCTTTCGCGCGTTCGACACGCACGTCCCGATCTGCGCCAGCTTCAACCGCGCGATGGCGTGCGCGGAGACGGACCTGGTCGCGCTGCTTCACTCCGACGACCGCATCCGCTCGAACTACCTGCACGTCATGCGTGACCTCACGCGCGCGTATCCCGGCGCGGCCGCATACTATTGCGGCGCGCGCATCATCGACGCGCAAGGCCGCCCGACATTCTCGTTCGTCGATTTCGTCAAACACTTTCTCGAGCCGCGCAAGTGCGGTGCTCCGACCGTGCTGCGCGGCGAGAGCGGGCTCGGCTCGCTCGTGCGCGGCAACTTCATCATGGGACCCACCGTGCTGTTTCGCCGTTCGCGGCTGGGCGGCGAGCGTTGGTCCGACGAGCTCCACCAGGCCGCCGACCTCGAGTACTGGGCGCGGATCCTGCTCGCCGGCGGCACGATCGTCGGCACGCGGGAACCCGTGTACGAATACCGCCGTCACGCCGCGCAGAACACCGCCGTCGTGAACAAGACGCTGTTCCGCTACCGCGAGGAGGTGAAGGTGTACGACCTCATCGCCGAACGCGCGCAGGCGCGCGGCTGGACGGCGCCGGCGCGGGTCGCGCGCCGCAAGCTGATCACGCGTCTGCAACTGCTCTACGAAGCGCTGGGCGACGGCGTGCGGTTGCGCTGGCGCGCGCTGGCCGCGAAGCTCTCGTTCCTCGCGTCGATGCGCTGAGCGCGTTCAGCGTTCGGGCAGGTCGCCGGGGCCTCCGTGGTGCTCGCCGCGCCGCAGCTTCACGGTGCGCGTCGAGAACTGCACGTCGTACAGCAAGGCCTGGAGCGAGAGCTGGAACCCGATCATGAAGAGCAGCAGTGAGAGGACGATCGTACCCGTCGGGCGCGGGATGCCCGACGAGCTCGATATCGCCCATTCGTGGCCGCCGAACAGCACGGCGAACAGCAGCACCGGCAAACCGATCAGCCCGCACAGCGACCCGACGTTGATCTCGACGATCAGGTAGTTGACCAGCAGCCGCCGCAGAAAGCGCGCGGCGAGCTTCAGCGGAAACGAGAACAGCACGCGCGGGATCGAGAGCGAGCTGTGCTCGCCGGCGTAGATCGCGGGCATCTCCAGCTCCGCGATCGCGCGCTTGCGCAAGCCGAACCGGCACAACAGGTCGATCTCGAAGAAATACCGCTCTGCGAGCCGGTCGATGCTCAGCGTGCGCACGGCGCTCGCGCGCACCGCGATGAACCCGTTGGTCGGATCGACGATCGTCCAGTAGCCGCTGCTGAACTTGACGAGCAGCGTCAGGCCGGCGTTGCCGAGCAGACGCGCGGCGGGCATCTCCTGCAGCGTCGCGGGGTCCGCGAAACGGTTACCTTTGACGAGGTCGATCTCCGGATAGCGCTCGAGGATCTCGATCATGTCCGGCACGTAGGACGTATCCATTTGATCGTCCGCGTCGATCTTGACCAGGTAGTCCGCGCCGAGCTCGAGCGCTTTGCGCATCCCGGTCTTCGTCGCGCCGCCGACACCGCGGTTGTGCTCGTGGCGCAGAACGTGCACGCGCGCGTCGCCGCGCGGCACCGCGTCACCCGTGTGATCGGGGCTGGCGTCGTCGACGACGACGACGATGTCGGCGACGAGGAGCGCCTTGTCCACGACGTGCGCGATCGTGGCGCTCGCGCGATAGGCGGGGATGATCGCCGCGACGACGCCGCGTCGTATCACGGCGCCGGCCCAACGACGGACGGCAACCCGAACGAAGCCCAATCCCCGAGCGCCGTCCCCGACGGTGACGTGGCGGCGAAGACGATGCGCGCAACCGTCGTCCGAGGCGGGTCGAGCGGGATCGACCGAAATCTCCAAAAGGGCACGCCGGACGGATCCGCCGGCGGCAGATCGGTTTCCGTAACGATGGGACGGCGCCCGGCGAACGTGACCGTGACCGTCCCGCGCACGTCCATGCCGACCGGGAACACTTTCGTCGCAACGAACACGAGGCTCGACCTCGGGCGCACGACGACGTTGTCGAACGTCCAGGTGTAACCGGACAAGACCGTGATCGTCGGGATCTGCCCGTTGGGGCCGGCGAGCGGGAACGACGGGATCACGCCCAAGCCCGACGGCGTTTGCTCCGGATGCCGGAAATTGATCTTCCCGTCGAGACGGTGCTCGTACAGGTCGTAGCGCAAACCGCGGCGCGCATCGTCGAGCGCGCGCACCGCGCGCAGGCTGGGATCGATCCGCACGAGGCCGTGCGCGGTCGCTTCGACGACACCGCCCGGCACGGTCGCCGGCGGCTGCACCGCATACCGCACGCCGACGGGACGGCCTGCCAGATACGTCAGCAGCACCGGCGGAAACCGGCGCGGCACCGTCGTGTCACCGCGGTCGACGACGGTCAACGAACCGTTCACCGCGACGGCGTCGCGCACGGACTCCCGTTCGCCCGCGACCAATGCGGCGTCGTCCGGCGGCGGATGCTGCGCGCGGTTGACCGCACCGGCGGTTGCGACGACGACGGCGAACGCGAGCGCGCCGATGCGGACGGGGGTTGAATCGTGGTCGGCGACGATCAGGCCCGCGACGAACACCAGCGCGGCGCACGCGGCGAAGACGGCGGCGCTGCCATCCGCGAGAAACGTCCCCGCGACGCCGAGCACGAGCGCGGCGAGCGCGAGCGCCGGCAGCGTGCTCGCGCCGGCGACACGTGCAAATCGCTGTGCGACGGGCGGACGCGTCACGACGAACAGCAGCGCGGGCGTGAGCACGACCGCCCAAAAGATCACTCGCAGACCGAGAAACGCGTGCGGCTCCGACGCCGACCAGACGCCCGCGGAATCGTACACGGGAACGCCGAGAAGCGCGCGCACGACGACGCCGAGCGCGGCTGCAATTGCGATCTCGGCCGACGTGCGATCGCGCCGCAACAGCGCGAGGACCGCGACGGGGACGACCGGCCAGCCCGCGCTCAACGCGGCGACGAAGCTCCCGATCAGCATCTCGCCGCGCGCGCGCGCGCCGCCTTTCGCATAGCCGGCGAAGACGACGACCAATCCGAGCACGGCCACGGCGGGCCCGATGCCGAGCGGACGCCCGAGCCAATGCGCAGGCAGCGCGAACGCGAGCAGCACCGCCGCCGCCGCGACCGCGACCGCGACCGAACCCGTCCGCCGAATGACGACGATCAGCGCCACCGGGATGCATGCGGCCTGTACGAGCCCGATCGCGAGATCGGGCCGCCACGGAACGGCGCATACCGAGAGCCACCAGCGGGCCAGGGCTCCCAAGAGACCGCCGTTGCTCTGCGCTTGCGTCAAACGCGCGAAATCCAGCAAGCGCAACTCTGCGCTCGCAGTGAAGCTCGCGTACCACGCGATCGCCACGAGCGTCGCGAAGGCGATGACGGTCGGCGTCCGCCGCCGTAACGTCACCAAGCGCTGCATCGGCGAAGGTGCATGCGGCGCGCTCTTGAGGATGCAGCGGCAGCGGTCCTGCCGCGTGCATGAAGAGGCCTCCGCACGTGCGCGCGGCGTACAAGACCCGCACCGATGTTCGCGATCGCTCACCTTCTGGCGGGATTTCTCGTCATCCACGGCGTCTGGGCGCTCGCTTACGTCGCCGGAACGTTGCTCGATGCGCGCGCGCCGCGTCCGCAGACGCCCGCGACCGCGCTGACGCACCTCGTCGCGCGGTCTGCCGCCGGCCTGGCTCTGTGGGGGTTTGCAGTCTTCGCGCTGGGGCTCGCCGGCGCGCTCAACGTGTGGGGACTGACCGCGCTTCTCGTTGCGACCGCCGTCGCGGGACGTCTCGTGCACGGTCCGTCATTCTTCTCGGGATCGTTTTGGCGCGATCAGATCGAGCGCATCGGTTTGGCCGGCACCGGCGGCAACCTCGCACTCTACTATCTCGCCCTCGTCACGATGATCCCGGCCGTATACCCCGACGTGACGTCGGACGGCGTGAGACTGCATCTCGCGTACGCGCAGGATTGGGCCAACCACGGCCGGGTCTACACCGACCTGCTCCTGCGCGGTGCATTTACGGCGAACAACTTTTTGCTCGTCTACGCGGCCTTCGACGTGCTGCACGCGCAAGCGTTCGTGCACTTCACCGTGTGGCTCTGCGGCGCGCTCACGGTCTTGGGGGTGCGTGCCGCGCTCACCATGTTCGAGGAAACGTATCCGCCGCCGAGCGCCATCGGCGACCGCGTCACGCGAGCCATGGTGACGTTCTTGCTGCCGGCAACGATCGTCTTGCCCGGTGCATTCCTGCACTGGAACGATACGGGGATGGTCGACATCCCGATCGAGCTGTACCTTTTCGTCCCCGTCTTGTGCACGGTCGCCGCCGTCATCGCGAAACAGGATCTGCGATGGACGGCGGTGCTCGCCGCGGCCTTCGCGATCGGGATGAAGGTGTCGCTGCCGCTGTTCGTCCCGCTGTTCGTCCCGCTGGTGTGGGTGCTGATCGCCTCGGTCGGCGGCCGGCGCAACGCGCGCGTCGCCGCCTGTCTCGTGATGCTCGCGCTGTCGTCGCCGTGGTACGTGCGCAACCTCCTTCTCGACAACGATCCGATCCCGCCGTTCTTCAACGTGGCACTGCACCGGCAGGACAAGATCTTCACCAAGCGCGAGCTCAAGCGCGGCCTGGCGGACATCGCGGTATCGCGGGACCCGGCGTCTCTCGCCGTGCTGCCGTATCGCGTGTGGGCGACGCCGCTCACCCCCTTTCGCGAATACAGCAACATCGGGCTCTTCTTGTTCATGTACGTCCCGTTCGTCGTCGTCGCCGTTCGGCTCATGATCGGTGCGCGCAGCCCGAAGGCTCGCGCCACCGGCGTGCTGTGCGCCTCCGCGGCGTACGCCGTGGCATATTGCGTCATGACGTCCTATCTGCTGCGCTATCTGCTCGCGGTGCAACCGCCGCTGGCCGCATCCGTCGGCGCGCTGCTCTTGGCGCTCCCCCGCGTCACCGCCGCGTACCTCATCCGCGCCGGGTTGGCCGTCGTCACGATCGTTCCGACACCGGGAACCGCGTCGTGGTACCGCGAGCAATGGCCGTATTTCACCAACGTGGAGGGGTATACCGACACCGAGGCGTTCCTGAAGCGGTCCTTGGGCGGTTACGTGCAAGTGCGCGAGGTGCTCGACTCACCGCATTTCACGCGGCGGCCGGGTCAGCGCGTCCTGCTCCTGCGCGCCGAGGTCGAATACTACTTCCGCACGGAGGGGATCGATACCATCGGCGACTGGTTCGGACCCGGCCGGTACACCGATCTCGCGGCGGCGTTGGAGAACGATCGCTTGAGCGATTACGTCCGCCATTGGAAGATCGACGCGGTCATCATGCTGAACCGTGCGGGAGCGCTCGACGCGGACCAGGCTGCCGCGCTGCGCACCGGGCTCGCACGGCTCGGCTTCCACCCGGTCGAGAACGACGCCGACTGGTACGTCGCCGTGCGCTGACCGCCGGCGGTGAGCTCGGCACGACGTCAGAGCTCGCGCAGCTCGACCGCGACCAACACGGCCGCGAGCGGACGTTGGTCCGGGCTGACCTTCAGCTTCGCGGGCACGAAGGACTCGCTGAACGTCATCGCGACCTCGATGGGCTGCGTACTCTCCTGCAGCTTGCGTGGAAGCGGGAAAAGCGCCGTATGGGTGCCGGGGCTGTAACAGCATTTGTGAAACCGGTACGTTCCGTCGAGCGTCACGTCCATCGCCTGGCGATGCGCGCGGAAAACGGCGAAGTCGGGCAGGTAGATCTCGATCGCGAGATCGGTCGCGGCTTCGGCCTTTTTGACGAGGAATCGCGACCGGCGCTGGACCCAGCAGCACGAGCCGTCGTCCGCCGTCGTGTTCGGATAGATGCCGTCCAGAACGACCTTCCCTCGGTCTGCGGGCGTCGTCATGACACCGTCGGGCACGATCCATACCGACGACGAGCACCCGGACGTCACGGCAGGCAGCAGCAGCAACGCCGCCGCGACCAAGGCGGTTCGCACGAACGAGGCGTTCATACGCCCGGCTTCGCGACGACGTGGACCCATGAGTCGCTGCCCAGGATCCCAAGCGCCTTGGACCAGAACCGGAACGTGACGCAGTCGCCTCCCGCGCCCGCGAAGCGCTGTTCCAGGTCGGCGACCGAGAAGATGCGATACGCGAGGATCCCCTCGGAACGATAGGGATCGCCGTGATACACGGGCGGCCCGTAAAACTTGAGCGCCCCCGCCGGAAGCAGCTCGGCAAGGATCGTGTCCGCATCGCCGTACGCGTCCAGCGGGACGGTGAAGCAATACGATCCGCCCGGACGAAGGATGCGCATGATCTCGCGCTCGGCTTTGGGGGCGTCAGGGACGTGTTCGAGCACTTCGGACGTGATGACCAGATCGAAGGCGGCGTCGGGGAACGACGTCGCTTGAAGGTCTTCGTGCCGCGTCCCGTCGACGACGTCGCCTGACCGCAACCCGTCGCGGCAGTATTCCGAGAAGGTGAAGAGCTCCGGGTCCATGTGCTCTGCGAAGTACCGGAACAACGGCGTGTTGCGCTCGGCCAGATAGACCGAACGACGCCGAGCGTTCAGGTCCGCGACGATGCGGGGCAGCGGCCAGCCGGGCTCGCCGAACACGACGGTCGACAGCGCGCACGCGATGCTGCGATGGCGCCCGATCGATCCCGACGTGTCGGACGCGAGGTCCTCGCGGAAGACGCCGCTCGAGACGTTGAACCGGGCGGCCGCCGCGACCACATTGTCGTAACCGAGGAGCACCCTGCGTTCGAGCGCGCTCGCGCAGACGATCGCGTCGAGCTCGGCATCGAAGAACGACGGGCGCAAACGGTCGAACCGTTCGCAATAGATCGGCAGCGACTCGGGGAGCGGGTACGGCACGGCGGGCGATGCCATTACCGCTGCGATGCGGTCCACACGCGCGAACGGAGGTAGCAAAACGCGCGTTCATCCCCCGCCGGCGTGGCCGGATCCGACGTGGTCGTATTGCCGACGGTCATGTAGTCGAGCACGTCCCAGCCCGTCCGGTCCAACAGCCTGCGCAGGCCGGCATCGGTGAACACCCAGTAGTTCGTCGCATCGTGGTTCGCTTCGTCGGGGTCGAGCAGGTACGCGATGGGGAACGGTTCGATGTGCAGGCCGCCCGGCTTCGCGAACTTCGCCACCTTCGTCGAGAGAAAGCACCGGCCGGTTCGCCGTGCGAGCGTCTCCAGCACGTAGAACGGGTTCTTCAAGTGATAGAGGATGCCCAGGAAGAGCACGACGTCGTACTGCTCGCGCGGAAGCGAGAACTGCGCGTCGAGATCCACCTCGTGGATCCGCACCGAGCTCGCGTAGTGGCGCTTGAGCTCGGCGGCGCCGCGCAGGCCGTTGAAATTCGTCGGCGCGTTGTCGATGAGGTCGACGTCGTTCCCGAGCGACGCGAGGAAGAACGAGGTGTCGCCGTCCGCCGCGCCGACGTCCGCGATCTTCAGCCCGCGAAAATCGCTGAACGCCGCCCGGTTCCCGCCGGTCAGCAGGTGATCGAAGTGGATGAAGTTGCCGAGGCTGTCGTAGGGATACCAGAAGGCGTCCGGCTGCAAGCCGGCCTTGGTGCGCAGCAGCTGTTCGCGAAAAGCCATTGCATCGCGCGCGATCTCGGCTACGTCTGTGTGCATCGCGAAAGACGATCCCCCTCGTAGCCGCGATCATCCTCCACCGCGCTCAACTTTGCTCCTCGGCGGCGATGCTGGCGACCTGCGACCGCACGTCGCCCGCATCATCCGGACGGACGCGCAAACCGCGCACGCCGGCTCGCGCCGCCGCTTCCATGTCGCTGGGCTGATCGCCGATGAAGAACGAGCGGCGAAGGTTCAGGCTTAGGTCGGCGGCGGCGGAGACGAGCAGTCCGGGCGCCGGCTTCCGGCACGCGCAGCCGTCCGACGGGGCATGCGGGCAACAGTACCACGCATCGAGCACGAGCCCGCGGCGCTGCGCCCCGTCGACCACGTGCGCCATGACGGCGGTCAACGCGTCCGGCGCGAGCAAGCCGCGGCCCACGCAGCTCTGGTTCGAGGCGACGACGAGCGCGAACTTCTCGGCGTCGACGCCGCGCAGCGCCTCGATCACCCCGTCGTTGAAGACGACGTCCTGCGCGGTCAGTGCGTAGCCGCCGCGAATCCAGCGGTTGACGACGCCGTCACGGTCCACGAACACGGCGCGCGGCGGCAGCGCGCGCGCCGCCCGCCGCCACGACATCATCGCGAGCTTACGCGCGAACCAGCTCGGAACGGCGCGCGCGCCGCCGTCGTACCGCCTCGGCGATGATGCTCTCCAGCCGCTCTTTGGCGCGTTCCGGCAAGAGCGGCGCGAGCTTCGACCGGCTTGCCGCCGACAACCGGTTCCACGCGACGGGATCGGAATAGAGCCGTTTGATCGCGGCCGCGAACGCCTCCGCGCCGTCGGCGACCAACGCGTCTCTGCCGTCGACGAAATCGAACCCCTCGGCGCCGACCGACGTCGTCACGACGGGCAACCCGTACTCCATGCTGTGCCCGATCTTGCCCTTGAGCCCGGCGCCGAACCGCAGCGGCGCGACGAACACGCGCGCGGATTGAAAGTACGGGCCGACGTCGTGGATGTACCCCGTGACGTGCACGCGGCGGTCGCGCGCGAGACTCCAGACGCGGTCGGACGGGTTCGACCCGAGCAGCGTCACGTTCAGCTCCGGAAGCTCGTCCCAGACCGACGGCATGATCTCGTTCACGAGCCACTCCGCCGCGTCGACGTTCGGCGTGTGGTTGTAGCCGCCGATGAAGATGAGCCCGTCCGTCTGCTCGAACCGGTGCGTGCGCGGGCGTTCCACGTGCACGGTGTGACAGATGCGAACGTTTTGAATGCCTTCGGCCTCGAGCGTCTGCTTTTCGGTGTCCGTCACGGCGACCGTGACGTCGACCCGGCCGGCGATCTCGAGCTCGAGCCGCTTGGCGTCCGCTTGCATCCGGTGGTCGGCGGCGGTTGCGGCCTCCCCGCGCAGCTCCAGCTCGCGAGCCATGCGCACGTAGTGCAGATCCACCGTGTCGTACACGACCGGCAGATCGGGCAGACGGTCGAAGTAGGCGCGATATTTCAAGAACACGTCGGGCCGCGCGACCCACACCAGGTCCGCGATGGCCAGCGCGTCGCGCAGCCGGTGGTCCGCGGTGGGTCCGCCGTCGATGTGATAGAGCACCTCCACGCCGAGCTGCTGCAGATCGTCGGTGTACGGCTGCGAGGCGAGATAGTTGTCCGGCATGAACATCACGTGCGAGCCGAGCTCGCGCAAGAGCCGGATGATGTGGACGTTGCGGTTCGATCCGGCGTCGCGGTCGGGCTCGGGGACGTAGTTGTCGATCATGACGACGATGCGCCGGCCTTGCAGCCGCCGCACCGCGCGCGCCACCGCGGCCGGCTCGTGCACGAGATGCTCCGACTCGAGCACGTCGGACCACTTGCGCCGGAATTTGGGCAGGTTGAGCATTTGATGGCGCTTGACGCCCGCGCCCGTGTCGGTACCGCCGGTGGCGCCTTCGCGGTGCACGACGACCGCGCGCGGCTGGTACACGACGCGAAAGCCGGCCCGCCGTACGGCGAAGCAAAGGTCGCAGTCTTCGTAGTACGCCGGCGCGAAACGCTCGTCGAAACGGCCGACCTGCTCGAAAAGCGCGCGCCGCACCAGCAAGGCCGCGCCGGAGCAGTAGTCCACGTCGCGCACGTACTCGTACGACGGATCGTCGGGTCGCCCCCCGCGCCCGTAATTCCACCCGCTCGCGTCACGCCAGATCAATCCGCCCGCCTCTTGCAGGCTCCCGTCGGGATAGATGAGCTTCGCGCCCACGACGCCGACGTGCGGATCCTGCTCCGCGGTACGCACCAGCTCGTCGAGCCAACCCGGCCGCACGAGCGTATCGTTGTTGAGGAACATGACGTAGTCGGCCGTCGACAGCAGCGCGGCGCGATTGCACGTGCGCAAGAAACCGAGGTTCTCGGCGTTGCGCAGGAACGTGATCCCCGGGACGGACGACAGCTGACGCGCAACGTCGGCGGCGGGCGATGCGTCGTCGACCACGACGTACTCGACCTGCACCGTGCTCGGGTTGTCCGCGGCGAGCGAGCGCAAGCATTCGAGGGTCATCGCGGTGTCGTCGTACACCGGGATGATCACCGTGACGCGCGGCCCGGCGGCCGCGCCGGAAGCGAGCGTGAAACCGGCGTTCGGCCGCCCGTCTTCGCCGGGAGCGTCGCCCGGCGGAAGGGCGATCTCGTGGCGGATCACGGCTCCGAGCGGCGGCGCGGCGCTGCGCCGTTCGAGCGCGCGCTCGAGCTCGGCCGCGTAGCGCCGCCAATCCGCCAGGACGTACTGGGGCACGCCTTGCCGGCGCGCCGGGGCGGAGCGCGGCGCGATGCCGAGGACAGCGCGGACGCGGCGAGCCACGGCGGCGAAGATGCGCTGAACGTCGGAACCGGTTGATGCCACGCATCCGACTTCGACGCGGCGACGTCGAGTTTACTGCCACGGCACCGTAGGGCGGTTTCCGGCCGTTCGCCGAATACGGTCGAAATGGCAACGAGGGGCGACACGCCGGGCCGCCAAGCACCGCCGCGCGGCGAGCGCAAGCGGCGCGTGAAGCGCTACGACACGACCGGCTCGAAGTCCATCGAAGAGCTGGATCCGAACTCCAGCTACGCGAAAGCGTACGCGTTGATCCCCGCCGGCTCGCGCGTGCTGGACCTCGGCTGCGGGTCGGGTGAGCTCGCTTCGTATCTCGCAGCCCGCGGCGACCGTGTCTGGGGCGTCGACATCAACGCCGCGGCGCTGGCGCAAGCCGCCGCGTCGTGCGTGCAAACGTGCGTCGCGGATCTCGAGCTCACCGACGTCGCCGCCCTCTTCCCGGGTCTGCGTTTCGACGTCGTGGTCTTCGCGGACGTCCTCGAACACGTGCGCGAACCGTGGAACCTGCTGCAATCGGCGCGCGCGGTGCTCGACGCGGGCGGGCGCGTCGTCGCGTCGATCCCCAATTTCGCGCATGCCGCCGTTCGGCTCGCGGTCGTCAGCGGCGCCATGCCGTACCGCGGGCTGGGGATCCTCGACGGCACGCACGTGCGGTTCTTCACGCTCAGCGGCGTGGCGTCGCTCTTCGAGGAGAGCGGTTTTCGGCTCCAGGCGATCGAGCGCACGACGTTGCCGTTCGAGCAGCCGTCGGATCTCGTCCCCGACGTTCGCGTGCTGCGGGTGCCGGGCGACATCGAGCGCCACGTCCGCGAAGACCCCGAGAACGAAACCCTGCAGTTCGTGGTGCGCGCCGTGATGCTGCCGGGCGAATGGGACATGGGCGCGTTGCGCGACCGCCTCCACGACGTGGAAGCGCACTCGGCGGAGCAGACGATCGGCCTTCGTAACCTGCAACGTGAATACGCCGCGGCGGTGGCCGCCGCCGACGAGCTCGCGGCGCAGGTGAGCGCGCTCGAAGCCGCGCTTCGAACGGCCGATGCCGGCCTGCGCGCGGAGCTGATCGCGGTCACGGCCGAACACGACGGCGCGCGGGCCCAAGAAGCGGCGGCGCGGCGCGCGCTCAAAGGTGAGCTCGAGGAAACTCGGACGGCGCTGGACGAAGCGATCGCGCGGCGTGACGAGGCCCAAGCCGCCGGCGCCGAAGCGCGTGCGAAGATGCGCAGCCGCGAAGCCGCTCTCCGGCACGAGCTCGAAGGCGCGCACCGCGAAGTCGCCGAGTTGCGCGAGGTGCTCACCGCGACGCGCGAACGGGTCCGCATCCTCGGCGAGCAGCGCGCGCTGTCGGAGGCGGCGTCCGCCGAGGCCGCACGGCGGATGGCGGCGCTGGCGGACGAACACGATCGCCGCGGTGAACGCGAGGCGCATGCCGCGGCGGTGATCGCCGCGGCGGAAGCCGACCGAGCGAGGATCGAAAGCGCGCTCGCACATGCCGGCCGCGAGCTGGTGACAGCGAACGCACAGCGCGACGAACGCGCGGCCGCGGCACGCGCCGCGGAAGAGGCGCTCGCGCGCGCTCGGGTGGAGGCAGCCGCGGCGCAGGAAGCACTGCGAGCCGCGACGAGCGAGCTCGAGCTGCTGCGCAAACGCGAGCGTTACGCGGCGATCGCGTGGATCGCGCGCGAGCACGACGCGCACGGATCGCAAGAAGACGGCGAAGAGTTCTGGCCCAACGGCCTTGCTACGCGATGACCTCGAACGAGAACGCGTCGAACACGACCGGCTCGGCGTCGTAGAGCGCGAGCATCTCGGCGTGGTGAAAGCCCGCACCGAGCGCGTCGGCGCGCACGACCGCGGAGAAGCCGCTCGTGCGCATGCGCTCGCACGCGGTTGCATCGGCCACGTCGTCGCGTTCGATCCCGCGCTGCACGGGGCCGTGCGCGACGCCGTCGACGACGAGCATGACACGGCTCGGGAGCAGCTCGGCGACGGGGTCGCCGGCCCAGCCCGTGACCACCGCGCGATCGTGTGCCGCAAGCCGCAGATACGAGCGCTCTTCGACGATCGCCGCATCGCGGTCGAGCCGCCCGACCAAGTCGATCCGCCCGCGCACGCGCGGCTCCGCCTGGAACACGCGCGGCGCTTCGCGCGCAACGACCGAGATGCGGACCTCGTGACCGACCGCGGCGATCGTGTTGCCGACGATCGCGTGCACGCGCAGCGCGTGCTCGCCGGCGCCGATCTCGTCGGCCTCGATGCGGAAGCGAAATCCGTAATCGACGGCTGACGAGCGCAATTCGGCCGCGACGTCCGGCCGCGGATAGCCGGTCATGCCGCGGACCGCGCGCGCGCCGTCGATCTCGGCGTACGCCAGCGTCGCCGGGATCCCGTCCGGCGACGCCGCCCAGCCGCGCACGACGACGACGCGGCCCGCGGGCACGACGAGCGGCGCCATGCCGTCGGCAGCGCTACCCGCCTCGATGCCGACCTCGTCGACGAAGCCGACGAGCGTCCCGGCGGCGACGCCCACCGGGAGCCGCCGCAACGGCGGCACGACGTCGAGCGACGTTGCGAGGGCGATCGGAACGCGCGATCCGTCCGCCCGCTCGCCCCGGATCGTAACGAGGTGATGACCGGGCGCCGCATCGTCGAGCGCGAGCTCGACGTCGAAACCGGCCCATTGCGAGCCTCCGAAGAGCGCCGCGACGTCGGGCCGCGCATGCGCGCACGGGCCGGAGGCGCGCGCTCCGCCGACTTCGACGTCGACCGCGGCGAACGGCTCGGCGCCCGCGTCGAGCGCCCAGCCGCGCACGTGAACGCGACCGTCGTTCGGCACCACCGTCACCCGGCCGTCATCGTCTTCGATCGTGTCGACGACCGCGAGCGCGGTGTCGTTCGCCGCAGGGTTCGTCGGACGCTTCGCCATCGACCGTGCAGTTGGCCGCGCGGCGAACGCCGCCCTGGCAGCCCCTGCTACGCCAAGATCTCGCCTTCGGGCACTTCGAGGATCGCCGTGTCGTCGACGTGCACGATGTCGTCCCAGCCGTAACCGCACTTGTCGTACCACGCCTGCGTCGTGACCCAGTGGCGGAGGCCGTCGCGGATGAGGAACACCTTGCGCCCTTGATCGGTCGGCGACGTGCCGCGCACGACGATCTCGCCGCGCGGGTTGCGCTGCGCGACGGCGATGAGCTCCTCGCCGCGCGCGAACCCGTTACCCGACGGGATGGTCGCGAGATACCGTGCGACGCCGTCCGCCGACGGGCCGTCGAAATGCACCGCGCCGTGATCGACCCAGATCACCCGGTCGCACGTCGCCGCGATGTAGGCCATGTCGTGCGAGACCAGCACGATCGTCGAATGCGCGTCCCAGAACCGCTCGATCCGGGCGGCGCACTTGCGCCGGAAGCGCTCGTCGCCGACCGCGAGGATCTCGTCCAGCAGCAAGATGTCGGGCCGGAACTGCGTCGCGATCGCAAAGCCCAGGCGCGCCGTCATCCCGGAGGACAGCGTCTTGGTCGGCTCGTCGCGCACTTCGGCAAGCTCGGCGAACTCCAGGATCCCGTCGACGTTGGCCTTGACGAGCGCCTCATCGTGCCCGAGCAAGACGCCGTAATAGACGATGTTGTCGACGAGCGAGAGTTCGGGCTCGAAGCCGACACCGAGCTCGATCAGCGGCGCCACGGTGCCTTTGATGCGCACCGCACCGCGCGTCGGGACGAGGACGTTGGCGATGACCTTCAGCAAGGTGGACTTGCCGCTGCCGTTGGGACCGATGAGCGCGACTTTTTCGCCGCGCTCGAGGCGCAGCGAGATGCCGTCGAGCACCGTCCGCTTGCGGCCGCGCCGCATGCGGCCGCGGAGCAGATCGAAGAACGTGCGCTTCAGATCGTAGTGGAACTCTTCTTGCGTGCGGCGCTGCAGCGTGACGTCGCGCAGCTCGATCGCGGCATCCACCTAGAGCAGGTCCATGAAGTCGCGCCGTTTGGCTCGGAAAAACCACGCGCCCAGCACGACCCAGACGATCCCGGTGAACAGCAACACCACGATGGGCCGATAGTGAATGGGCCCGCGCGCGATGGTGACCTCGCGCAGGGCCGTGATGGCTTGCCCGACGGGGTTGAGGTTGTACCACGGCCGGATCTGCGGCGACACCAGCTCGATCGGGTAGAACAGCGGGCTCGAGAACCACAGGATGAAGCCGACGATCTGCCACAGGTGCGGCAGATCGCGGAAGAACACGAACAGCGCGGCGAGCGCGAGCGAGGCCCCGGTCACCAGCAGCACCACCCCCGCCAGCACGACCGGAACGAGGATCGCCCGAACGGGATCGTGCGTGACGACGAGCGAGATGACGAACACGATCGGGAACGACGTCACGCCCTGCTGGAACACGTTCGCGCCGACCGCCGCGAGCGGAAAGATCGCCGGCGGCAGCGCGATCTTGTTGAGCAGCGAGCCGTTGGCGACGACGCTGGTGAGCGCTTCGCTCGTCGCGTTCATGAAGAACGTCACCACCACCAGCCCGACGAACGCCGAGATCACGTACCGCACCACCGAACCGTCGTAGAACTTGCTGAACGTGGCGCCGAAGATCGCGGTGTAGACGGCGGTCATCAGCACGGGGTTGGTGAACGACCAAAGGATCCCGAGCGCGGTGCCGCGGTAACGAACCTTGAGGGCGCGGAACGCTGAGATGCGAACGAGCTGGAGGTTGCGCCGGGTGTTGCCGGTCACGAACGAATCGTTGAGTGCTGTAGCCATGAGGACGAACGCCGCCGCGGTGGGCGACCAAGCTTTCCTAGAGTAGGGCGCGGCTGGGGGCCGGTCCTTCCGACGCCGACAGAAGTCGGATTCAGAGCCGCAGCGAGAAGTCTTCCGCTTCGAGCGTGAGATGCGGGTTGTAGTACGGATCGTTGCGGCTCGCGCAGTGCCAGCGCTCCTGCATGATCCCCGCCTCGCGCGCATACCTCGCTTGCTTGTCGGCGGTGTCCTCGTAGCCGCGGCTCTTGGACTCGTCGTGCACGAGCACGACGTGCGGCAGGTAGACGTTGCGCAATCCGAGCGCGCCGATCTTCAGGCACAGGTCCACGTCGTTGAACGCGACCCCCAGCGCTTCGTCGAAGCCCCCGGCGCGCTCGAACACCTCGCGCCGCAGCATCAAGCATGCGCCGGTGAGCGCCGAGTAGTTGTTCACCGTGCGCAGGATGTTGAAATAGCCGCCGGTCCCGCCGTCCGCATACTTGTGCACGTGGCCGGCGATCCCGCCGATCCCCGTGACGACGCCGGCATGCTGGATCGTGCCGTCGGGATACAGCAGCTTGGGGCCCACCGCGCCGATGCTCGGGCGCTGCGCCTGCTCCACCATCGCCTCGAGCCAGTCTTTCGTCACGACCTCGACGTCGTTGTTGAGGAACAGCACGTACGCCCCATCGCAGTTGCGCGCGGCGTAGTTGTTGATCGCCGCGAAGTTGAACGGCACGTCGTAGCGCAGCACGCGCACGCGCGGCTCGGCCGCGCTCCAGCGCGCGAACGCCGCCAGCGACGCCGGGTCGGTCGAACCGTTGTCGACGAGCACCACCTCGAAGTCCGGATACGTCGGCGCCGCGAAGACGGACGCGAGCGCGCGTTCCACGTCGTCGCCGTGGTCGCGCGTCGGCATGACGATGCTGATCTTCTCCGGCCGTTGCAGCGCGTAGCGAACGACGTAGCTCCCCGGCTGCGCCAGCTCCACGACCCGGCCCGGTTCGCCGCGCCGCACGAGCGCCGCTTCGAGCGCGCGCCGCCCCGCCTCGTACGCGTACTGTTTCGGCGCGGCGCTGCTCGCGGTCGACGCGGCGTGGATGCGCCAGTGGTAGAGCACGCGCGGGATGTGGTGGATGCGCTCGGTGCGCTCGGTGAGCCGCAGCACCAGATCGTAGTCCTGGCTCCCTTCGAATCCGGTGCGAAAGCCGCCGAGCTCCGTCACCAGCGCGCGGCGGAACACCGCGAGGTGGCCGGTGTACATGCGCGCGAGCAGCGAGTCGGGCGCCCAGTCCGGCTTGAAGTACGGCTCGCTGCGGTGGCCGTCTTCGTCGATCTTGTCTTCGTCGCTGTAGAGAACGTCGGCGTCCGGATCGCGGTTCACCGCGAGCGCGACGTGGAACAGTGCGTCGCGGGCGAGCACGTCGTCGTGGTCGAGCAGCGCGACGTACTCGCCCGTCGCGAGCGCGAGCGCGCTATTGCTGGCGGCGGCGATGTGCCCGTTCTCGTCGCGCAACGCGAGCTTGACCCGCGCGTTCCGCGCCGCGTACTCCGCCAGCACGCGCCGCACGTGCGGCAGCGTGGACGCGTCGTCGGCGACGCACAGCTCCCAGTGCGGGTAGAGCTGCGCGAGCACCGAGTCGAGCGCTTCGCGCAGATAGCGTTCGGGCGGGTCGAACACCGGCACGAGCACGCTGATCGTGGGCGTGCGCGGCAGCACGGCGACCGTGTCGGCCATGAGCTGCGCGTCGCCGGGGCGCAGGTCGTTTCCGCTGATCCAGCGGTCGTAGCCGGTGCCTCGCGTCGTCGCGCGCTCGATCCGCTCGAGCACCACGTCGAAAGGTGGCTGCACGCCGGTCGCGTCGAGACCGAGCCGGCGCTTGACGGCGAACCACGCGTTGCGCAGCTGCCAGAACTTGCTCGACCGCATCGAGATCAGCTCGGCGCGCAGCGACTCGGCCGCGGTGCGCGTGCGCTGCGCGATGCGCGCTACCGACTCCAGTTGTCCCGCGAGCTCGTTGCGCTCGGCTTCGAGCGCGTGGAGCTTCGCGCGCAGCCGTGCCTCGCCGGCGCCCGGCGGCGACGGGGTTACGGGCTGCTCACCGGGCGTGGAGATGAGTCGGGTTCCCCGCGAGGTCGTGGTACGTCAAGCAGCCCCGCGCGAAAAAATGACACACGAGCGCACGCCGCGACGTGCCGATGCGCGCGCGCGGCGCGCCGCCGTGGATGAGGTTGCCGTGCCACAGCAGCAGATCGCCCTTGCGCGGCGCGAAGTAGCGCGGCTGCAACGCGTGTTCCGCAATGAGCTGCGTGATCCGCGGCTCGTAGCGCTGCGCGTACGGTCCGTAGCCCGCGTTGCGAAAGTCGTCGTCCGAGATCTCGACGTCTTCGGAGAACACGTACGGCAAGCGGTGCGAGCCGGGATAGTACACCAGCGGGCCCGACTCGGGCGCGATGTCCTCGAGCGCCAGCCACGATGCCGCGAGATAGCCCAGCGGGTACGTCGTCATGTGGATCGCGTCGGAATGCTCGCGCTGCTCGCTGGCTTTATGTCCCACGATCGTCTGGAACGGCAGCGCGTCGGCGCCGAGCATCACCGAAACGATCTCGACGAGCGCCGGATCGTTGAGGAGCCGGTCGATCTCCGGCACGGCCGTGTGCGGATTGAGCGTGCGGCCGGGCAGCGGGTCCGCGGCGGTCGGCTCCGCATCGGGCACGACGCGGCGCTCCGCCAGCGCGCGCTCGTACGCGTCCCACGCCGCGTCGATGCGGCCCTCGTCGACGAACGCCGGGATGACGACGAAGCCGTCGCGCGCCCATGCGCGCGCGAACGCGGCTTCCGTCGCGCGGATCGCGCCGCGCAGGCGTTGGGCTTCGATCGCCGCCATCGCGTCGGGGCGGTCGAGCCACGGGAGCGGACCCGCGTCCGGGAACGCGCCGGGGTGGTAGCGTTCGACGGCGCCTGGGGTCAGCGGCCGGTCGGGGACGACGGGACCGAAGCGCGTTCGCGGCTTGCTCCCGATCAACCGCGCGACCAGCGCGTTCACGGCGCCGCCGCTTCGGACCGCGGCGCGGGCAGGTCGGCCTTGGCTGACCCCGGGAACCGCGGCGGCCGCTCGTAGTCGCCGCGCGACAGCCACCGCTCGATCAGCACGTACAGCACGATGAACAGGTAGCGGCTGCCCATCTCCTTGATGTTGAACTTCGAGACGCCGTGCTTGCGGTTGTACCAGTTCGTCGGCACGACCGTCCACGAGTAGCCCCGCACGATCGCTTTGAGCGGCAGCTCGACGGTGATGTTGAAGTGGTGCGACAAGACCGGCCGCACGCCGTCGATGACTTCGCGGCGGTAGCATTTGAAGGCGTTGGTGATATCGTTGTAGCGCATCCCGAACAGCAGCGCCACGAAGGCGTTCGCGAAGCGGTTCAGCAGCAGCTTGGGCAACGGGTACTCCACCACCGTCGCCTTCCGCGTGAAGCGCGAGCCGAAGGCGCAGTCGTACCCGCGCTCGATCGCGCGCCAGTACGCGACGATGTCGTCGACGTCGTCCGACGCATCCGCCATCACGATGCACACGGCGTCGCCGCGAAACGCGTCCAGGCCGGTGTGGATCGCGTTGCCGAAGCCGCGCTCGCGCAGGTTCGGGACGCCGCGCACGGCGGGGCACGATTGCGCCGCGTGCGCGATCGCCGCCATCGTCCCGTCCGACGAATGGTCGTCCACGACGACGATCTCGAACGCGATGTCCGCGGCGCCGAGGCGTTTTGCGATCGCGTCGACCGTGCTCGAGATCGAGCCCTGCTCGTTATGCGCGGGGATGACGATGGACAGCAGCATGCTACGCCGGCGCGCCTTGCGCGCGCGCCTCGTCGGCCCAGCGCTCGACGTTCTTCTCGAAGATCTCGGTCAGCAGCGCCGTGATGTCGTAGCGCTGTTCCCAGTTCGGGTAGTGGTCCTTGAACTTAGCCATGTCGCTGATGTACCAGATGTGGTCGCCCGCCCGGTTCACGTCGGTATACGCCCAGTCGAGCTTGCGCCCGGCGATCGTCTCGCACATCTCGATCGCTTCGAGCATCGAGCAGTTGCTGAAGCGCGTGCCGCCGACGTTGTAGACCTCGCCGCACCGCGGCGCGCGAAAAATGTGGTCGAACGCGTCGACGAGGTCGCGCGCGTGGATGTTGTCGCGAACCTGCTTGCCCTTGTATCCGAACACCGTGTACGGCAACCCGACGGCCGTGCACTTCATCAAGTACGCCAGGAAACCGTGGAGCTTCGTCCCCGAGTGGTTCGGACCGGTGAGACAGCCGCCGCGCACGACGGCCGTCGGCATCGAGAAGTAGCGGCCGTACTCTTGAACGAGCACGTCCGCCGCGACTTTGGACGCGCCGAACAGCGAGTGCATCGACTGATCGATCCGCAGGCGCTCGTCGATCCCCTCCCAGGCCGCGTGCCCGGGCTCGAGCTCCCAGCGCCGCGGGAGCTCCACGAGCGGGAGCTCGTTGGGCGCGTCGCCGTACACTTTGTTGGTCGACGTGAAGATGAACACCGCTTGCGGGCAGTGCTTGCGCGCGGCTTCGAGCACCGCGAGCGTGCCGTTGGCGTTGACCGTGAAGTCCGTCTGCGGATCGCTCGCCGCCCAATCGTGCGACGGCTGCGCGGCGGCATGGATCACCAGGGCGATGCGTTTGGCGTCGCGCGCGAACACGTCGTCCATCGCCGCCGCGTCGCGGATGTCGGCGTCGACGTGCCGGTATTGCTTGGGGTAGCGCGCTTCGAGTGCCCGCCGGTTCCATTCGGTCGACGCGTCCTCGCCGAAGAACCGCCGCCGGAAGTCGTTGTCGACGCCGACGATCTCGTGCCCGCGCTCCGCGAAATAGGCCACCGACTCGGACCCGATGAGTCCCGCGGAACCGGTGACGACGACGACTGACATGACGGGGTGGGCTCCTTCGGGAAGGCCGCTCAGGACCAAAGCGGGGCAACGAGGCGTTCGTTCGCGCGAATCCATTCGAAGATCGCAGCGAGCGTTTCCCGCGGCGACTTCGCGGGCGCCCAGCCGGTGTCCGCGGTGACGCGCGTGTTGTCCGTGACGTAGATGCGGACGTCGGACGGACGGTTCTCCGCGACGCGCGTGATGTCCACTCGGTTGCCGGTGATCTCCTCGCACAGCGCGGTCGTCTCGAGCAGCGACAAGCTCGACGCGACGCCGCCGCCGGCGTTGTACACGCGGCGCGGAAGCGATGCGATCGCGTCGAGCTGGCGCAGGACGAGATCGCACAGCTCGTCGATCGCCACGAAATCGCGGACCTGTTTGCCGGTACCGCCGTACCCGATGTACGCAAGCGGCCGCTTGAAGTAATGCCGGCCCATCCACAGCGCGAACACGCCTTGATCGACCTTGCCCATCTGCCACGGCCCGGTGATGACGCCGCAGCGGTTGACGACATAGCGCAAGCCGTACATGTCGGCGTACTCGGCGAGCAGCAGCTCGCATGCGAGCTTCGTCGCGCCGTACAGCGACCGCGCGCCGTCGAGCGCGAACTCTTCGGCGACGCCGGCCGGTCCCACGCCGCGCATCGTCTGCGCCGCCGCGATGTCGAAGCGCGTCGCGGCCTCGTCGAACGCGATCGCCTCCAGCGCCGCGACGGGATAGACGCGGCTGGTCGAGAGGAACACGACGTCGGCCCCGTGCCGCCGGGCGACCTCCAGCAAGTTGACCGTGCCGGTCAAGTTGGTGTCGATCACGTAGGACGGGCCGCTCTCGTACGCGGCAAGTACGGCCGGCTCGGCCGAGCAGTCCACCACGAGGTCGAACCGCAACCCCGGGAACGCCAAGTCGTCGGGGCGCCGGATGTCGGCATGCACGAACTCGACGCGCGCGGCGGCGAGCCGCGGAAGATTCCACTCGGAGCCGCGCCGCTTGAGACTGTCGATCGCTACGATGCGCGCGTCCGCGTAGCGGTCGCGCAAGCGCAGCGCCAAGTTGGAGCCGACGAAACCGGCCCCGCCGGCGACCAGGATGGTGGAGGGCATCTCGGCGGTGATATTTCCCGCCCCCGGAGGGCGCCCTTCGGCGTGCGCGAACGGGCCGGGCGGTGACCGTGCCCCGTCCGATGCGGCCGGCCCTTACCGCGCTCGGGTTGCTGCCGGCCGTGCTGTGGGGCCTGTCGCTCGCCCAGCCGCCGGCGCCGACGTCGCTGGGACTCGACGAGTCCTGGCGCATCGGGCTGACGCTCGCGACGAAGCTCGGGCTGAGCTTCGGGCACGACATCGTGTTCACGTTCGGCCCGCTCGGCTTCGCGCTCAAGGGCGCGCCGGACCCCGCGCTCGCGACCGCCACGGCGCTGTTCACCGCCTTGCTCGCCGCCGCCGCCGCGGGCGGCGTCTGGAGCGCCGTCGCGGGCCGGGGCGGCGCCCTGCTCAAGCTCGTGGCGGTCGCCGTCGTGGTGTTCGTCGCCTCGAACGTGACCCTCGACTACGCCGCGCTCATCGGCGTGGTCGCGCTGCTCGTGCGCGCCGGGCGGTACCCGGCCGCCGCGCCGCTGGTCGGGCTCGTCGTCGGCGCGGTCGCCCTCGCCGGTTTGCTCTCGAAATACACGCTGGGCCTGGACACGCTCGCCGCCGGCGGGGCGGTGTGGCTCGTCGAGGCCGTGCGCGGGCCGCGGCGCCGCCGCCGCGCCGCGCTGCTCGCCGCCGCGATCTGCGGCGCCGTCGTCGTCGTCGGCCTGGCCGCGGCGTTCCGGTTCTCGCCGGAGGCGCTCGCGGCGTACGTGCGCGGGGCGGCTGCCATCTCGGACGGCTACTCCGCCGGGATGGTGATCCGCGGTCCCCGGCTTCAAGTCGCCGTCGCGCTCGCGGTCGGCGCGGCGCTCGCGCTGCTCGCGCTGCTCGCGGTGCGCGAGCGCAAGCCCGCGCCGGCGCTGCTGGTGTGCGCCGTGATGTTCTTGTCGTGGAAGCACAGCTTCGTGCGCCAGGACGGGCACATTCTCTACTACTTCGACATGGCCGCGGTGTGCGCGGCGCTGCTCGCCGTCACGCTGCGGCGCAATACGGCGATCGCGCTGGGCGCCGCGACGACCGCCCTCGCGTTCGGCGCGCTCGTGTGGGCGCAGGTGCAGGTGTACGGCACGCCGGGTGCGCTGTTCCACCCGGCGCGCATCGCGCGCGGCGCGGCGTACCTGCTGCAGCCGCGCAGCACCGAGGCAGAGCTCGCCGCGGAGGGCGACGCGGCGCTCGCGCCGGACCGCCTGCCCAAAGCCGTTCGCGACCGCATCGGGGACGCGTCCGTGAACGTGCTGCCCTGGGAGATGGCGATCGTCCAAGCGGAGCGGCTGCGCTGGGCGCCGCTGCCCGTCTTCCAGTCCTACAGCGCGTACACGCCGCTGCTCGACGGCCTCAACCGCGACGCGCTCGTGACGCGCGGCGCGGCGTTCGTGCTCTACGACTACATCTCCGTCGACCGCCGCTACCCGTTCGGCGAGGCGCCCGCGACGACGGCGGAACTGCTGTGCCGCTATACCATGGCCGTCCCGAACATCCGGACGCTGAAGAGCTTCAACGGCTACGCGCTGCTCGAACGCGGCGCGTCCGCGCACTGCGACGCCGAACCGGCCGGCAGCGCCGCCGGCGTCGCGATCAACGTGCCCGTCGCGGTGCCGCCCGCGGGCTCGCCCGACGCGTTCGTCGTCGCGTCGTTCGCGCTGCGCCCCACGTTCGCGACGACGGTGCGCACGGCGCTGTGGCGCGGTCCGGAGGTGTTCTTGACGGCGCGCTTCGACGACGGGTCGCAGGTGACGTACCGCGCGGTCGCGGCGACGCTGCTCGACGGCGTCGTGGTGTCCGCCGTCCCGCGCGACGGTCGCGAGGCCGACCGTTTCTTCGAACGGCAGGCCGTCGGGCGCGTTCGCGACGTCACGATCGTCGCGCCGCCGGGCGCGTACGCGCTCGACGCGGTGACCTTCACGCGCGAGCGGCGGCGGTGAGCGGTGCGCGCGCCGCGCCGCAAGGGCGCACCGTGACGCCACCGAACGCCGCGGCCGTGACGGCATACGTGACGGGCGCGGCGGGCTTCATCGGATCGCATCTGTGCGACCGTCTGCTTCGCGACGGCTGGCACGTGGTCGCGGTCGACAACCTGGCGACGGGCGACGAGCGCAACCTGCGCGACGCGGCGCACAGCGACCGTTTTCGCTTCGTGCGCGCCGACGTCACGGAGCCGTGGGACACGTGGGCGGCGCAGCTCGACGAAGCGCAGCGGCGGCCGCAGCTCGTACTGCATCTCGCGTCGCCCGCGAGCCCGGTGCACTACGAGCGACTCGCGCTCGAGACGCTGGCCGTCAACGCCGTGGGCACGATGCACGCCGTCGCATTCGCGCACCGTACGGGCGCAACGCTGCTGTACGCGTCCACCAGCGAAAGCTACGGCGACCCGCTCGAGCACCCGCAGCGCGAAACGTACTGGGGCAACGTCAACCCGGTCGGGATCCGGTCGTGCTACGACGAGTCCAAGCGCTACGGCGAGGCGTACGTCACCACCGCGGTGCGCAAGCTGGGGATCGACGGCCGCATCGTTCGCATCTTCAACACGTACGGCCCGCGCATGCAAGCCGGCGACGGGCGCGTGATCCCCAACTTCTGCGTCGCCGCGCTCCAGGGCCGGCCGCTCACGGTCTACGGCGACGGCTCGCAGACGCGCAGCTTCTGCTACGCCGACGATCTCGTCGACGGCATCGTGCGGTTCGCCACGCGCCCGTCGCTCGGCGGACGCGTGATCAACCTCGGAAATCCGGGCGAGTACACCATCCGCGAGCTCGCCGCCGTGACGGCGCGGCTGGCGAACGTCGAGCTGCGCGTCGTCGCGGCGCCGTTGCCCCCGGACGATCCGACCCGCCGCCGGCCCGACATCGCGCTCGCGCGCGAGTTGCTCGAGTGGGAGCCGCGCGTGCCGCTGGAAGCCGGGCTGCGGCGCACGCTGGACTACTTCGCGGGCGAAAGCCCGACGCGGCCGACGCCGACGTAACGCAGCCCCGCCGCGCGCGCCTGATCCGCGTCGAAGACGTTGCGCCCGTCCACCAGGAGCGTACCGCGCATCGCGGCGGCGCACCGCCGGAAGTCCAGCGCCCGAAACTCGTTCCACTCCGTCGCGAGCACGATCGCGTCGGCGCCTTCGACCGTCTCGTACATGTCGTCGAAGAACGCGACCCGGTCGTCGCCGAGCACGCTGCGCGCGATCGCGTTGGCGATCGGGTCGTGCGCGCGCACGGTGGCGCCGCGCTGGAGGAGCCGGCGGATGATCGCCAGCGCGGGCGCGTCTCGAACGTCGTCGGTGTTCGGCTTGAACGCCAAGCCCAAGACCGCGACGATCCGCCGGTCCGCGCCGCCCAGCTCGCGCTCGATCTTGTCGACCGTGCGGTCCAGCTGACCGCGGTTCACCTGCTCGACCGCGTGCAGGAGCGGCGCCTCGTAATTGCGCTCCGCGGCGAGCTGCTCGAGGGCTCGCACGTCCTTGGGGAAGCACGAGCCGCCGTACCCGATCCCCGGGTTGAGGAACTTCGTCCCGATGCGCTGGTCGAATCCGATGCCGTGACACACCGCGCGCACGTCGACCCCGAGCAGCTCGCAGATGTTCGCGATCTCGTTGATGAACGAGATCTTGGTCGCCAGAAACGCGTTGGCCGCGTACTTGATCATCTCGGCCGACCGCACGTCGGTGACGACGACCGGGGCGTTCAGCGGCGCGTAGAGGTCGCGCAGCACGCGCTCCGCTTCGGCATCTTCGGTGCCGATCACCACCCGGTCGGGGTTGAGGAAATCGGTCACGGCGGAGCCTTCGCGCAGGAACTCCGGGTTGCTGACCACGCTGATCGCGTAGTCCGCGGGCGCGTGGTCGCGGATGATCGTCGAGATCATCTCGCCCGTCTCGACGGGCACCGTCGACTTGGACACGACGATCTTGGGGCCGTTGAGCGCCGCTCCGATCGCGCGCGCCACGGCGTGCACGCCGGCGACGTCCGCGTGGCCGTCCGCCCGCATCGGCGTGCCCACCGCGATGAAGACGATCTCGCTCTCGGCCACCGCGACGGCCACGTCCGTCGTGAAGCGCAAGCGGCGCGCTTGCACATTGCGCGCGATCATCTCGCCCAGCGACGGCTCGTAGAACGGCACGTCGCCCGCGCGCAGCCGCGCGACCTTGCCCGCATCGTTGTCGACGCATACGACGGTGTTGCCGAGCTCGGAGAAACACGTCCCCGTGACGAGCCCGACGTACCCCGAACCGATGATGGCGATCCGTCTCATGCCGCGGCGACGTCCAATCCGGCGGCGGGCGACGGCCGCCGCGCGCCGCCCAGCGACGTCGCGGCCGCGAGCAGCGCCAGCGTGTGACCGACGACGATCGTCTGCAAGAAATCGGCCGGCGTGCGGTGCCGCAGCACGACGCTCGCGATCTCGCCCGCAACCACGAGCGCCAGCGGCGCGATGAAGCTCATCCGGCCGCGCGCGATGTTGTAGGTCACGACGACGTTCGCCAGCGACAGCATGGCGATCGCATAGACGTACGGCACCAAGAACTGCGCGCCGCCGGCAAACGCGCGCGACGTGATCGTCACGATCACGAAGTGCGAGAAGAGCGCGAAGAAGCCGATCGTCGCCGCGGCGATCGCCGCGGACAGGCCCAGCGCCTGGAGCAGCAGCCAGCGCGTGCGCTGGCGGCGCGCGGCGCGGACCGCGGAATGCGGCAACAGCACCACCGGTACGAACGCGACGACGGCGTAGAGCGCGCGCCCAGCGAGCGCGGCGGCGTTGTACAGCCCGACGGTGTGCGCGTCGAGATAGTGCTTCGCGAGCACCGAATCGTAGAGCAGCAAGACGTTGACGCAAAACACGGCGAGCGCAACCGCGGCCGACGTCCGCACGACGGTCCGCAGCGAGAACGGGACCTCGATCCCGCGCCGGTGGGGGATCGCGGCGAGGAACGTCGCAACGCCGGCCAGCGCGTACCCCAGCGCCATGCCGGCGACGGCGCCGCGGACGCCGGCGACGAGGCCGAAGACCGGGGCGAACAGCGCCTTACCGCCGGCCTCGGCGACGTTCGAAAGCGCGAAGGCGCGAAACCGCGAGGTCCCTTGCAGGACGCCGCGCAAAAACGGCAGCGCCAGCGCGCCGCACAACGAGAGACCGGCGAGCGTCACCAGCAGCGGGTCGGAGACGTGCAAGAAACCGGCGAGCGGCACCGACACGGCGGCGAGCGACGCGCCGGCCACCGCCGCGAAGGTCAACGAGACGCGGTCGACCGCCCGCACCAACCCCACCAGCCGCTCGGGATCCGAGCTCCAGTCGCTCGCGAGCTTCGCAACGATCATCTGCGCGATTTGGGCGGGACCGCTCAAGATCAGCACGATGGCGACCAGCGACGAGAACGTGCCGTACGCCTCGACCCCGACCGCGCGGCTCACCAGCGCGTAGAAGACGTACGCCAGCACGTTCGCGGTCATCAGGCCGGCGAACGTGATCCCGGCGTGCGCCGCCACGCGCGTGGGCGCCGCGGGCATCGGGACCGTCATAAGCGCAACCCGAAGTCCTCGGCGTCGACCGTCAGGTTGGGGTTGTAGTACGGATCGCGTGCGGCCCACGCGGGCCAGCGCTTGCGAATCGTCGCGACCTCGTCCATCGCGCGCGCGACCTTGCCGGGCGTGTCGTCGCCGCCGCGGCTCTTGGACTCGTAATGGTACAGCTTCGCGCGCGGTACGAACACGTTGCGGTATCCGGCGCGCCGCAGCTTGAGGCACAAGTCGACGTCGTTGTACGATACTGCGAGCGACTCGTCGAGCCCGCCGACTTCCTCGTACTTGCGCTTGGCGATCATCAAGCATGCGCCGGTCAGCGCCAGGTAGTTCGTGTCGAGCTCGAGCGCACCGTGATGTCCCGCGCCGCGCCCGGGCAAGAAGCGGTGCGCGTGTCCCGCCAGCCCGAGGATGCCGAGCACGACGCCGGCGTGCTGCACCGTTCCGTCCGGATACAACAGCATCGCGCCGACCGCCCCGATCGCGGACCGGCGCGCTTGGCCCAGCATGGCTTCCATCCAATCCGGCGCGATGACTTCGGTGTCGTTGTTGAGCAGCAGCAGGTAGTCGGCCGTCGTCGCGCGCGCGGCCGCGTTGTTGAGCCGCGAGTAGTTGAACGGCGCCGGATCGTGCAGAACGCGAAAACGCTGCGGTTCGCGGCGCTCCCACGCGGCGAGCAGGTCGAGGGTGGCCGCCTCGCGGCTTCCGTTGTCGACGACCAGCACCTCGAACGCGCGGTACGCCGTTCGGCCGAACACGGACGCGAGGCACGGCTCGAGCAGATCCGCGCGATCGCGGGTGGGGATGATCACGCACACGCGCTCGTCGACGCCGACCGCGAACCGGACGTCCACGCCGCCGTCGAGGATGCGCACCGCCGCGGGTTCGGCGCGCCGCCGCAGCGTGACCTCCACGGCGAGCGCGAGGTCGCGCAGGGCGACGCCGTTGCGGACGTGGCGGTGGCACAGCACCTGCGGCACGTGGACGACGCGGTCGGTGAGCTCCGTGACGCGCAGCAGCGCTTCGTACCACGTCGCGCTCTCGAACAGGTCGCGCACGCCGCCGGCTTGCTCCAGCAACGCGCGCCGGATCACGAACGGGCGTCCCACGTAGTCGCGCGTCAGCAGCGTCTCCGGCGACCAATCCGGCTTGAACCACGGATCGGCCGGCACGCCGCGATCGTCGATGCGGTCCTCGTCCCCGTACACCACGTCGGCGTCGTCTTGCAGCGCGAGCGCGAGCTCGAACAATGCGTGCGGTTCCAAGCGGTCGCCCGGCTCGAGCGGGCCGACGACGCCGGACTCGCCGAACCGGTCGCCGCCCGGAGCGACGATGGTGACGCGCGCGTCGTTCATCGCGAACGCGGACAGCTCCGCCGTGGGTTCTGCGTGCGCGTCGAGCACGATGCGCGCCGACCACGTGTCGTACACCTGCTCGCGCAGCGACCGCAGCGTTGCGACGACGCCGTCCGCGCCATGGAGCCGCGCATCGATGACGATGCCGAACGCGACGGCGTTCGGCAGGAAGCGAATCATCGCGCGCATGCGCTCGACGTCCTCGGCGCGCACGCGATGGTGCTCGCGAAAGAGCTGATAGGGATCGCCGAGCGCGGCGAGCTCGACCGCGCGCGCATCCTGGTCGACGACCTGCACGGGGTCTTCACCGGGCCCGATCCCGAACCGGCGCCGCGTGGCGAACCACGTATCGCGCAAGCGCCAGAACCGGCTGACGCGCATCGCCTCGATGGTGCGGCGCTGGCGCTGCACCAGCGGATACAGGTACGCGACGTGCGCGAGCAGCGCGTCGCGCGAGCGCCCGTCGTCGAGCGCGCCGAGACTGTCGATCGCCTCCGACGTGCGCGCCGCGACGGTGCGCCAGCCGCCGCGCGTGTCGACGTACGCGGCGCCCGCGCGCGCCATCGCGCGCAGCGGCTCATCGGCCGGCAGCGCGGCGAGCACCGCCGCCCAGCCATTTCCCGGCACGACGATCCCGCCGCCCGTTTCGCGCACGAGCGCCGCCGCGCCCGGCGCTGCGGCGTCGGCAAGTACGGGCCGGCCGTACGCCCACGCCTCGGCCACCTCGGGGACGAACGCCAGCCCCGCGCCGCTCACCGCGACGGCGCGCGCGAAGGTGAAGAACGCGGCGCGGTCGGCTTCCGCGACGCTAGCCAGCGCGACGACCTGCATCCCGCTCGCGCGCATCTGCGCGGCGGCGGCCGCGTCGTCGCCCGCGGCGAGCACGTACGGGCGACCGCGCGTCACGCGGTTCACGCGGTCCGCGTGCAGGTCCGCCGCGGGGACGACGTCGACGCCGAGCCCGATGATGCGCGTGCGCGCGCGCGACGCGGGCCCGTAGAGCTCGCCGACGAGCGCGGCTTCCGCCGCCGTCGTGCACAGGATCATGCGCGCGCGCGACACCGCGGCCGCGACCGCCGGCAGGTGCGCCGCGGGCTCGTCGTCGAGCAGCGGCACGAGCACGACGCGTTCGGCGACGTCGGTGAGCGCGTGCACCGTCGTCGGCACGGTGAGCTCGACGAACAAGAACGCGTCGTAGCGGTCCGCGGACGCGCGCACGTGCGCGAGCAGCTCGGGGCTGCGCAGCCGCTCGTCGAGCAGCGCCTGCGCGCGCTCTTCGACCACGGCGCCTCCGCGCCGCACGGCGAGCAGCGCGTCCTCGTACGCGACGCGGTCCGGCGCGTCGACGCGAAAGCGGTGCACCGGGAACGGCTCGGTGTGGTCGGTGCCGGACACGAAGAAGTTCGCGTCGGGCGCCTCGGGCGTCGTCGTCGTCGTGATCACCTCGATCGCGACGCCTTCGAGCGCGAGGTGCGTCGCGAACGCGAACGCGAAGCGCTCCTTGCGCCCGCGCAGGTCGCGGCCGAAGAACGGCGCGACGATGGCGACGCGCTGGCGCCCGGGGGTCTTCACGACACCGCCGCCACGGCGCGGCGGCGCTCGAACAGCCGGCGCGCGGCGATCTCCGCGACGGCGACGCCGACCACGAGCCAGTACGCCGTCGCGACCTTCGGAAAGAAGAACAGGTCGTCGAACGTCTGGTGCGCGGCGAGCGCGACGGTCGCGCCGAGCGCGCCGACGACGAGCGGCCGGCGCACCGCGCTGCGCCCGAGCGTCACGATCGTCACCGCGAACATCGCGAGCGTCGCGAGCAGCCCGACGATCCCGGTCTCCGCCAGGCTCTGCAGGTAGACGCTGTTCGCGTGCGTGCGCACGCCGGGCAAACCGGCTTGAGGAAGGTCGAGCTCGTAGTTGCCCGCGCCGACGCCGACCACCGGCGACGTGCGCCACAGCTCGAGCGCGGCTTGCCACAGCTGCCACCGGTTGGCGAGATGATCCGCCGCCTGCGGCGCTTGGTCGAGCGAGAAGTATCCGGCGGGCACGCCGGCGCGCAGCGCGAGCGCGACGCCGGCGACGACGACGAACGCGACGGCGCCGGCGAAGCGCCACGCCGCGCCGCGCAGCGGCCGCAGCACGAGCAGCACGACGACCACGCCCAGTGCGACGCCGACGATCCCCGAGCGCGAGATCGTCAGCACGTCGGTGACGGCGGCGAGCGCGACGACGAGCACGAGCGTGCGGTCGCGGTGCACGAGCGCGCGCGCGACGAGCACCGGCAGCGCGACGTCGAGATAGCCCGCGAGCTGGTTCGGCCCTTCGAGCGCGCCGGCGATGCGCGGGAACGACGCGCCGTGCACGAGGATCCCGCTGTGCGCGCCGACGACGTACTCGGCGAGCGCGGACAGGCACACGAGCGTGACGGCGATCTCGAGCATCCGCCAGAACGGGCGGTCGTCCGGATCGGTCGCGAACGCCGCGACCGCGCCCAGGAACAGCAGCAGGTACTCACCGTCTTTGAACGCTTCGCGCACGACCGCGCCCAAATGCTGCGCGTGCACCGCGCTCAGCGCGATCGCGACGAGCGTCGCGGCGAACGCCGCGAGCATCGCGCGCACCGGCAGCGTGCGAAACGCCGCGAGGTCGGGCCGCGAGAACGCGAGCGCCAGCAGCATGCCGACCAGCCCGGCCTTGAGCGTCGTGATCGTCGTCGCTCCGGCGTAGCGGGCGACGTCGAACGGCGCCAGCACGAGCAGCGCCGCGACGCCGAGCGCGGGGCGGCGCCGCGTCAGCAGCGCGACCACGATCGCGCAGGCGGCGTAGACGAGCGCGCTGGGCAGATCGACCGGCACGTGCGTCTCGTGGCGCAGCGTGACGGTCCACGGGTGGAAGATCACGTCACGGCAGCGGGACGAGGTCGCGCGGGCGGCGGCGCAGCAGCAGGTCGATCGCCAGGTGCAGCTCCTCGGAGTCCACCAGCCGCGCCAGCGCGAGGAACACGAACGCGCCGAACAAGAGGTGCTCGCCGAGGTTCGAGACGCGCGCGAGCATCGTCGGCGCGGGCGGCGTGCGCGTGATCTGCACGGCGGCGAGCGCGAACGCCATCACCAGCGAGCACGCGCCGACCTTCAGCAGCGACACGGAGACGGTTTTGAGGTGGAAGCCGCCGAGCGCGCGCGACGCGACGACGACGTACGCGATCGTCTGCAGCGTCTGCGAGACGGCGTTCGCGAGCAGCAGCCCGCGCGCGCCCAGCGGCCCCTTCCACGCCAGCGAGAGGACGACGTTGAGCGCGACGGTGGCGACGGAGATCACGATGGCGACGCGGACGGCGCCGCACGCGTACAGACAGCGCGTCAGCACGACGTTGGCGGCGAGCGCGACGAGCCCGACCGCGGCATACGGCAGCAGCTGCGCGCACAGCACGGTCGCCTCCGCGGTGAACGCGCCGCGCTCGAACAGCGTCTGCACGATGGGACCGGCGAGCATGCACAGCCCCCAGGCCGACGGCAGGGTCAGGAAGATCACCATCTGCAGGCCGGTCGCGACGCTGCGCCGCATCGCGACCCGGTTCTTGAGCGCGAACTGGCTCGCGAACAGCGGGAAGATCACCGTCGCGATCGCGGTCACGAACAGCTGCTGCGGAAAGCCGACGATCTTGACGGCGAAGTTCATCCCCGCGATCGTTCCCTCGGTCATCCCCGAAGCGAAGTAGCGGTCGAAGAACAGCGCGATCTGGCCCGCCGCGGAGCCGATCGCGATGGGCGCGAGCACCTGCATGAGGCGCACGAGCCCCGGGTGCTTCAGATCGAGCGCGAACCGGAAGCGCCGCAGGCGGAAGAACGCCGGCAGCAGCGCGAGCAGCGACACGAACGCGCCGGCGAGCGCACCGAACACCAGCGCGTACGCGCCGTAGTGCGGCTGCGCGAACCACACGAAGGCGATGATGCAGAGGTTGGCGACGAACCCTTGCAGCGCCGCGGCGCCGAAACGGTGGTACGCATTGAGCAGCGAGCCGATCACGCCGGCCAAGCTGGTGGCGACGATCGTCGGCATCAGCCAGCGCGTCATGACGACGGCGTTGTGCACGTGAACGGGCGTGTCGCGATTGAGGTGCGGGACGTAGATGTGCGGCACGTACCACGGCGCGAGCCATGCGCCCAACGCGGCCCCGGCACCGAGCACCGCGACGAGCACGACGATCACGGTGGACGCGAGGTGCCACGCCTCGTCCTCGCGCTCGGTGTTGACGTAGTCGGTGAACAGCGGGACCAGCGCGGTCACCAGCGCGCCGTTGAAGACGCCGAACAGGATCACCGGCACGACCGACGCCGCGAGGAACGCGTCGAGCTCCCACGACGTGCCGTAGAACTTCGCGTACACCACCTCGCGCACGAAGCCCAGGACCGTCGACGCGAGCGTCGCGCCCATCACCAAGATCGTCGACCGCGCGAGCCGCCGCGGCGTGCGGCCCGCAGCGACGGCGGTCAGCCGCCGGTTAATGCGCGCCGACTCCTCGCAGCACGGCCGGGATCGTCTTGGCGACGATCGCGAGGTCGTACCACGGCGACCACGCATCGATGTACTCGTTGTCCAGCGCCATCCACTCTTCGAACGAGAGGTGCGAGCGGCCCGAGATCTGCCACAGGCACGTCACGCCGGGTTTCACCACCAGCCGCCGCAGCGCGTAGCCGTCGTAGTGCGCCACCTCTTCGGGGAGCGGCGGGCGCGGCCCGACGATCGCCATGTCGCCGAACAGCACGTTGACGAAGTTGGGAAGCTCGTCGATCGAGGTGCGGCGCAGGAACGCGCCCAGCCCGTGCAGCCGCGGGTCGTCGCGCATCTTGAACACGGGCCCGTCGACCTCACTGAAGCGCCGCAGCTCGGGCAGCATCGCGTGCGCGTCGCGCACCATCGTGCGCAGCTTGAACATGCGGAACGTCCGGCCGCCCAGGCCCACCCGCTCGTGGCGGTAGATGGGGCTGCCGCCGCTGACGATGACGATCCCCAGCATGGCGACCAGCACGACCGGCGCGGTGACGGTCAGCAGCGCCAGCGCGAGCCCGACGTCGACCACGCGCTTGGCGGGCGCGTACCAGCCCGGCCGCGCCGGCGCGTCGGGGAACGGGATCCCCGCAGGGAGACGGCCGTCGCCGGGGCGACCGGTCCGATGCAGCTCGGCGACGCTCACCGGGCACCGTTCCCCAAGATGGCCTCGATGCGCTCCCCGACGTAGCCCAGGCCGTCGACGATGCCGAGCTCGCGGCCCGGGCCGGGCCCATCGCGGACACGGTCGACCGTGTACTCGATGTAGGGCACGTACTCGCGGGTGTGGTCGGTGCCGGGCTGGGTCGGATCGCAGCCGTGGTCGGCGGTGAAGATCAGCGCGTCGCCGGGGCGGATGCGCTCCAGCAGCTCCGGCAGGCGGGCGTCGAGGCGCGCGAGGGCGTCACCGTAGCCGCGCACGTCGCGGCGGTGTCCGTACTTGGTATCGAAGTCGTTCAGGTTGACGAACACCAGACCATGATCTGTGGAGTCGGCGAGCTCGAGCGCACGATCGACCGCCTCGCCGTTGTCGGCGACGCGAACCGATGACGCGATCCCGTGACCGCTGTAGATGTCACAAATCTTCCCGACAGCGTGCACGGGTACACCCGATTGCTCCAACCGGTCGAGGACGGTCGGGGGCGGCGGGATCGCATAGTCTCTACGGTTGGCGGTACGAGTGTAATTCCCCGGCGCGCCGGTGAAGGGCCGCGCGATGACGCGGTTGACCTCGTGCGGCGGGACGAGCATCGCGCGCGCCTTCTCGCACCAGTCGTAGAGGGTCGCCAGCGGCACGGTGTCTTCGTGCGCGGCGACTTGAAAGACCGAGTCGGCCGAGGTGTACAGGATCGGCCGCCCGGTGCGCTGGTGCTCCTCGCCCAGCTCGGCGATGATCTCCGTGCCCGACGCGGTGCGGTTCGCCAGCGGCGGCTTGCCCGCGATCGCGGTGAAGCGCTCGACGACCTCGCGCGGAAAGCCGTCCGGATAGGTGGGGAACGGCACCTCCGTGATCACCCCGGCCATCTCCCAGTGGCCGGTGATCGTGTCCTTGCCCCGGCTTCGCTCACGCAGCCGGCCCACGGCCGCGGCCGGCGCGGCGGACGACGAAACGCCGCGCACGCCGGTGATGTGCCCCAGCCCCAAACGCTCGAAGTTGGGCAGGCGCAGCCCGCCCAACCGCTCGGCGACGTTTCCGATCGTGTTCGCGTTCAGAGCGTCGTGGTAGGCGACTGCATCTGGAAGGGCACCGACGCCGGCGGAGTCCATGACGAAGGTGAGAATGCGCGGCATGCCGTTCGGCGCGGTTCCCTTCGGCGCAGGACCGCGCCTCCCGTGGCGCTGAACGCGTGAAGCCCTACATGCGTCTCCCGGTTCTCGTTGCGCTGGCCTCGGCGCTTTTCGCGAGCGCCACCGCGCTCGCCGCGGCCGCTCCGCCGACCAGCCTCGACGTGACCGCCAAGAACGTCGAGTTCTTCTCGAACCGGTTCGTCGTCACGGCGGACGGCGACGTGCGCGTCCGGCTCTCCGACGGCACCGTGGTCACCGGGCAGACGTTCACGATGGACCTCAAGCTGAACCGGTACCTGGTCGCGGGCGACGTCCACGTCGACGGGCCGACGGTCCACACGGCGGGCGCGGCGTTCGCCGGTTACCCCGACCTCGACCGGTCGTATTTCCTCCCCGGCGCCGCCCCGCCCGACGCCGCCCCCGAGCGCTGGACGTACTACGGCCAGGACTGGGCGAACCCGCACGTCGGGCGCGAGCAGCCCGGCGACGCGTTCTACTTCCCCGACCTCACCGGCGAACGGCCGTACATCTACGCGGCGGGCGTGCGCGTCACACCGAAAACCAACGTGCTCTTCGACCTGCCGCGCGTGTACACGGCGGGCGTCTACCTCCCGCTGCCGCGCTACGTCGTGACGTTCTCCGCCAACTCGCACTTCTACGAGAACGGTTTTCAAGGCGCGCGCGCCGACGTCGCGCTGCCGTTCAACGGCTCCGAGCACAGCCTCACCGCGCTGCACCTGCGCAACGACCCGTTCAACGGCACGTACCTCGCGCTCGACCAGCACTTCGTGTGGAAGAACGACTGGATCGTCGCGTCGATCGATCCGCTCACGCAGGAGCAGCGCCAGTACAACCTGATCGCCTCGAAGTGGTTCTCGCCGAAGTTCCAGACGCGCGTGTTCGCCCAGGAGTCCGCCGCGCAGCACGGGATCGTCAACCGCCCCGACGACGCCGCGGCCTTCGTCGAGGTGCAGCTCAACGCCGGCTTGGCGCACTCGGGGCTGAGCTACACGCAGGACAACTACTTCCAGCACCTGCTCGGCTATCCGGCGCACCCCGACGACACGGTGCTCGCGTCGGACTACGACCCGCGGTGGCGCGAGCACCCGATGAACGCCGTGCTGTCGTGGACCGGCACCGAAAAGGCGCTCGTGCGGCCGACGGTGCCGCTGCTGTTCCGGTTGCGCAGCGGCATCGGGTTCGCGCACGACGTGTACGGCGAAGGCGGCTACCCGAACTTGCAGCCCGGTCCGCCCAGCCTGTGGTACAAGTTCGCGGGCGCCGCGCTGTACACGAGCGCGATCACGCTCCCGCACAACTTCTCGCTGACCGCGCAATACGACCGCCAGCGCACGTGGTTCTCCGAGCCGCACCACGTCGACGCCGGCGACGCGCGCGTCGCGGTCTCGCGCGCGCAGCCGCTGCTGCACATCAACTACTTCGTGGCGTACGAGGTGAAGACGGTGGGCGACTACTGGGGCGGCCAGCAACTCGCCGCGTATCCGGTGAACGCCGACGTGGTGACCAACGGGTTCGGCTCGTTCGGCGGGCAGGCGGCGTTTCGCGGTCTCGCGACGTCGCGCGCGCTGAGCGCGTCGTTCGTGTACACGCCCACGCCGTACTTCGCACTCAGCCTGCTGGCGTCGCACAACGTCGACTACCCGGCGCCGGTGCCGGGGGTATTCGGGCAGCCGCCGCTGCAACTCTCCGGCGATTTGCGCGTGCGCATCTCCAAGCAAATCCTCGTCGACCTGTCGCGGTCGTACTACTTCAACTTCGCCAACGAACGCTATACGCCGCAGTTCGGGATTCAGGTCTCACCATGACCGTGCACCGCATCGCCGCCGTCCTCGCCGCCGCCGCCGTGGTGGCGCTCGCGCTCCCGTCGCTCGCGCAGAGCCAGCTCGTGCGCCTCACCGGGCAGTTGCTCGACGTGCGCAACGGCTACGTATACTTCACCACCGGCGACGCGTTCAAGCTCGCCGGCGCGCCGCGCATCGCGGACTACGACACCGGCAAGCCCACCACGCTGCAGCCGCGCGCGAAGCTGTACGCGCGCGCGATCATCGACCCGGCGACCAAACAGGTCGTCGAGCTGGATCTCACGGCGCGGCGCCTGCCCGCCGACGCGCAGTACGCGCAAACCGCCGCGGCGCTCACGCAGACCAAGCCGGTCACCGAAAAAGCACCGGAGATCGTCGGCAAGCGCCTCACCGGCCGCGAGGTCGCGGTGACGTTCACGGTCACGGTGCCGCCGACCACGCCGCTGAACGCCGACATCTACCTCAGCACGGACGCCGGCGGCTGGAACCCGCGCGAGATCAAGCTGGACCGCATCGACGGCCAGCGCTATCGCGCCGTGCGGCGGTATGCGTCCGGCACGCAGTTCGCCGTGCGCGCGACGCGCGGGTCGTGGAACTCGGTCGGCCGCGACGAATACGGGCTCGAGGCCGCGCCCAAGTCGTTCTCCGTCCCGGAAGTCGACGGCCTAGGCTTCAACATCTTCGTCTACAGCTGGTCCGACGACCGCGGCAACGTGCCGCAGCAAGCCGCGCCTGGCGCGATCCCCACGCCGTTCAACCCCAACCCGTTCGGGGGCAACGCCTTCCCGCCGTCGCGCGCGACGCCGCCGGGCGGTTTTCCGACGCCGCGGCCGCCCGCGCAGCCGAACCGGCCGCCGGGCTGAACGTGCGCAGCGCCGTCGCGTTCCTCGCCGTCGCGTGCGCCGTCGCACTCCCGTGCGCGGCGAGCGCGCGCGCGTCGGCGGTGCTCGACGGCGGCGCCATCGTGTTCTTCAGCGACACGCTCGCGCTCGTCGCGCGCGACGGCGCGGCGCTCGCGCTCGCGGACGGCACGCGCGCGCACGCCGACGCGGCGTACGTCGACTTGAAGACGGACCGCGTCGTGCTGGCGGGGCACGCGCGGCTCGCGCGCGGCGCGGCGAGCGCCGCCGCCGACGCGATCGCGCTCGACCTCGGCGGCGACCGCGTCGACCTGCTCGACGCCGCGACCGGCGTGTCGCGCACGACGCGCGCGCTCGGCCCGGCTAGCGCGGCGGAGTTCGACGCCGTGCGCTTCGCGTTCCCGGACGTCGACGACCGCAACGCGTTCATCAAGTCCAAGCACGCCAAGATCGCGCCGCACGCCGACGTGCGCTTCACGCCGGCCGCGTTCCCGACGTCGGTCGGCGGCGTCCCCGTGCCGTCGTACCTGTACACGTTCGCGACAGGCGCCGGCTTCGCCGCGAGCAGCTTGCCGGGCGCGACGTTCGACCAGCCGTACGGGCTGTGGGGCTCGCCCACGTCGCTCACTGCGCTGCACGCGCGCTGGGACGACGGCCCGGGCGCGGCGCTCGCGCTGCAGCAGCAGATCGTCTCGGGCGACGACGCGTACGTCAGCGCCTCGATCGACGCGCCGTTCCGCGGCTACGCGGTGCGCAGCTTCAACGCGTACAAGAGGCTCGGCGCGCGCTACACCGCGAGCGCCGACGGTGCCGCGACGATCTACGGCAGCAACGAGCACGTGGGGTTCACCGCGGCGTTCGGCCTCGCGGGCGCCGCGCTCGACTACCGCCGCTCGTCGACGGGCTTCTCGACGTTCGAAGCGGCGCTGCGCACGCCGGACCGGCCGCTCTTCGGCGGCGCGACGTGGCGTTTGAAAGGCATCGCCGGGTTCGACGCGCTGCGCGGCGGATTGCTGTTCCAACTGCCGGACGCGCACCGCTACGCGACGGTGTGGCGGCACGGCCTCGACCTGCAAATCGCGAGCCCGATCGTTCGCGCGCCGCTCGGCACGACGCTCTCGTCGACGTTCGACGTGCAGCGCACGTGGTACGCGTTTCCGCACCACTACGACCAGTTCGGCGCGTCCGCTTCGGCGTCGCGGCCGCTGCTGCGCAACGTGATCCTGTTCGCGGGCTACCAAGGCCAGTGGAGCAGCGACGTGTTCCCGAACGCCCAGGCGATCTTCTACCCCACGCCCGCGACGCCGGTCCTCACGCCCGACGGGACGCCGTTCTACGGCTACACCGCGTTCAGCGGCGCGCGCACGTTCCGCAGCCAGAACGTCGACCTCCAGTTCACGCCCAACCGCGGCGCGAACACGTCGTTCCGGCTGTCGGTGATCCACACCGCGGACTTCCCGCAGTTCAACGGGTACGGGCGGCCGCAGTGGGAGGCGCGCGCGGACGCGAAATTCCGGCCGTTCCCCAACGTCGGCATCGACGTCGGGCGCGTCTACGACTTCGCGTGGGGCGGGACGCGCTGGCAGCCGCGCTGGAGCTTCGCGATCACGCCATGACGCACGCGCTGATCGCGGCGGCCGCCGCCGCGACGCTGTTCCGCGTGGTGCCGCTCGCGTGCGAGGGCGACCGCCTCGTCGTCGCCGGCGCCGGCGTGCTGCGGCTCGCCGCGGGCGCGTCGTGCGCCGCGATCGCACCGGGCCGCGCGATCGCCGTCGAGCTCGACGCGGACAACCGCGCGACGCCGCGGCAGCTCACCGCCGACGCGCTGCCCGCCGCGAAGATTCCGCGCGCCGCGTACGTGCTGGCGCCCGCCGCGACGAGCGACGCCGACGAGACGCAGCTCGTCACGACGACGATCGACGTGACGGTGCCGCCGCGCACGCCGCCGGGCGACGACGTGTACCTCAGCACCGAGCGCAGCAGCTGGTCGCCCTCGGAAGTGCGCATGGACCGTGTCGACGCGCGCCATTTCCGGCTCGTGCTGCGGCTGCACCGCGGCGCGCGCGTCGCGTTCCGCGTGACGCGCGGCTCGTTCGGCACGATCGAGCGCAACGCGGCGCGCGCGCTACCCGCGGCGCACATCGCGCCCGGCGAACCGGACGCGCACGTGACGGTCGTCGTTGCGGCCTGGGCCGACATCGACTAGTGGCCCGTTAGCAGCGGGCGCGCGGTGAGCAAGGCGTTCGGGCTCCGCGATCACGCGGCGTTGAACGCGCTGTGGGTCGGGATCCATTTCCAGGACACCGCGCTCGTCGCGATCGTCGTGCCAGCGATCGTGCTGCGCCTCGCGCCGCACGACCACACCGCGGTGCTCGCCGTGCTCGCGACGTGGGTCGGCGTGGCCGTGGCCGTGGTGCCGCCGGTCGCCGGCTGGCTGTCCGACCGCGCGCGGCGGCGCGGCGGCGACCGCAGGCGCGAGACCGCGCTCGCGCTCGCCGTCGACGTCGGCGCACTTGCCGCGATGGCGTTCTCGGCGTCGGTCGGCGCGCTCGGCGCGGCGCTCGTCGCGGCGACGGTCGCGTTAACGGCCGCGCAGACGATCTATCAGGCGCTGCTGCCCGAGGTCGTCCCGCGCGCCGCGTGGGGGACGTCCTCCGGCGCGCGCGGCGTGCTGACGCTGGTGGGCACGGTGCTCGGGCTGCTCGCGGCGGCGCTGCTGCCGCCGCAGCGCGCGCTGCTCGCGATGGTCGCGGTGATGGTGGTGTCCGCGCTCTCGCTGGCGGCGATCCCGCGGCCGGCCGCGAGCGCGCCCGCGCCGCACGCGACGGTGCGCGACCGCCACGATCTGGGCGTGACGCTGATCGCGCGCGGCTGGATCGTGCTCGGCATGACGCTGCTCAACACGTACGTGCTCTACTTCTTCAGCGACGTGCTCGGCGTGCGCGACGCGTCGCTGAAAACGGGCTTGGTCGCGGGCTCCGCGCTCGTCGGCGCGATCGTGTCGAGCGTCCTCGCGGGCAAATTATCCGACCGCGTCGACCGCCGGCTCGTCGTCGCGCTGTCCGGCGTGCCGATGACGCTCGCGGCGCTCGGTTTCGCGCTCGTGCCGTCACCGCAGCTGATCTTCGTGTACGCGGGCTTGTTCGGGCTGGGGTTCGGCGGCGTGTTCGCGGTCGGCTGGGCGCTCGCGCTCGACACGATCCCGGAGCTGGGCGACGTCGCGCGCGACCTCGGCGTGTGGGGGACGCTCTCGAACTTGCCGTCGATCGCCGCGCCGCTGATCGGCGGCTGGATCATCGTGCACGGCGCGACGCCCGCCGACGGCTATCGCTGGCTGTTCGCGAGCGCCGGCTTCTGCTTCGCGATCGGTTCGCTCGTCGTGCTGCGCGTGGGGCACAAGCCGCTCGCGTCGAGCTGGTCGACGCTGCTCGTCGCGCTGACGAGCGCGATCCGCCAGCCGCTCATCTCATCGCGCGTTCGGGTGCGCCAGTTCGGGCGGCTGCCGCGGCGGCGCGGGCCGGCGCTCTTGATCGCCAACCACCAGCACGAGGACGAGTCGGAGATCGTCGTCGAGCGCACGTTCGTGCAAGGCCCGTGGCGGCCCGCGTTCACCGCGTCGTCGCGCCGCATGTACGAACCGGGTTTCTTCGCGACGCGCATGCCGTGGCTCGCGCCGCTGATGCGCGGCGTGAACGCGGGGCCGCTGTTCGTCGCGCTCGGCATGCTGCCGCTCGAGAACGAGCTCGCGGTGCGCCCGCTGCGCAGCCTCGCGCACGCGATCCACGCGCGGCACGGCGACCTGCCGCTCGACGTCGTGTTCCGTTCCGAAGCGTACGCCGATATCGCACCCGGTGCGCGCTCGCTCGCCGGCCTGCTCGCGCCCGCGCTGTTCGCGCCGGGCGAGACGCGCGTGCGCTTGTCGTTCGTGCGCGAGCCGTACCGCGGCGAGGTGCTCGCGGCCACGCGCGCCGGCATCGACGAGGACATCGCGCGCATCGCGAACGTCGTGCGGCGCGGCGCGACCTTCTTCGTCACGCCCGAAGGCTTCTACAGCACCGACGGGCGCATGCGCCCGCTCAAGGGGATCGTTGAACACCTCGTGCCGCTCGCGCGCGTCTGGTTCGCGGCGATCGCGTTCGACCCGTTCCGCGGGCGCCGTCTCTCGCTGCTCTACCGCGTCGTCGAGCCGGCCGACCCGCACGACTTGGCGACGTCGCTGGCCGCCGCGCGGCCGGTGACGACCAGCGCGCTGCTCGCGCAGTGGCTGCTCGCGGTCGGCTTGCCGTTCACCGACGACGAAGCGCGCGACGGCGTCGTGCGGTTGCGCGACGCGCTGCCGCACGAAGCGTTCGTGGATCCGGAGCTCGCGCGCGACCCGCACGCGTGCATCGACGAGGCGCTCGGCCGCATGACGCGGCGCGCGCTGCTCGTCACCGACGGCGGGCGCCGGCGGCTCGGCGAGCGGCGCGGCGACGCGCGCTTCGCCGGCGTCGCCGACGTCGTCGCCTACCAGGCGACCTTTCTCGGCGAGACGGTCGACGCGCTGCGGCGCCTGGACAACAGCCGCCCGGGCGGCCGTTCGGCCCCGGGACTTCGCGCCGGGCCGTCGTAAGGGTTCATCAACGTGCCGTTCGCTGTATGCGTCGTCCGCCGGCCGCGGCCCGGGATGGACGATTGAGGTTGGAGCGATTCTCTTCCGCGCTCGACGCCGAGCCGGAGGAGCCGTCGGTCGTCGCCGTCGTGATCCCCACCTACAAAGCCCGCGCGACGATCGAGCGCGTCGTGCGGCGCGCGCTCGCCGTCGCCGATATGGTCGTGGTGGTCGACGACGCCGACCCCGATCATAGCGCCGAGCTCGTGCGCGGCATCGACCCGCGCGTGCACGTCGTCGGCCACGAGGTCAATCGCGGCGTCGGCGGCGCGACGAAGACGGGGATGCGCGAAGCGATCGCGCTCGGCGCGCAGTACATCGTGAAGATCGACTCCGACGACCAGATGGACACGTCGTACGTGCCGTTCATGATCGAGACGCTCGAGCGCTACCCCGAGGTCGATCTCGTCAAGGGCAACCGGTTCGCCGATCCCGCGACGCTGCGCCGGATGCCGTTCCTGCGCCTGATCGGAAACGCGAGCGCGACGCTGCTCGTCAAGTTCAGCAGCGGCTACTGGTCGATCGTCGACCCCACCAACGGCTTTCTCGCGACGCGCCGCGAGGTGATCCTCAACACCGACCTCGACGCGCTCGCCGACCGGTACTTCTTCGAAACCGATCTGCTGTGCGCGTTCGGCCTGCGCCGCCGCGTCGTCGCCGAAGTGGAGATGCCCGCGATCTACAGCGACGAGCCGCCCGGCCCGTGGGGATTGCGCACGCTGCTGCCGTTCCCGATCAAGCTCACGCAGCGTTTCTTCCGGCGGCTGCTGCTCAACTACCTCATCGTCGAGATCAACGTCGGCTCGCTGTGCGGGCTGATCGGGCTCCCGCTGCTCGCGTTCGCGATCTTGTTCGGCTGGCACGAATGGAGCGGCTCGCTCGCGGAGCAGACGTCGCGGCCCAGCGGCACGATCGTGCTCGCGCTGCTGCTGTTCATGATCGGTTTTCAGCTCTCGCTCATCGCGCTGCTCTACGACGTGGGGTTCTCCACGCCGACGATCAAGCTGCGCCGCGAGCGCACGGAACGCGCGGCGGTACGGGCACCCGCGCGGCGGTGAGCGTGCCGGACGACGTCCTCTTCGTGTTCGCGCACCAGGACGACGAGGTCGGCGCGTTCAGCCGCATCGCGTTCGAAGTGCGAGCCGGCCACCGCGTCTGGTGCGCCTTCCTCACGGACGGCGCGAAAAAGGTGCGCCCCGGCGTGCGCGACGCGGAGTCGCTGCGCGTGCTGCGGCGGCTGGGCGTCGGCGCCGAGCGCGTGGCGTTCCTGTCGGACGCCCAAGGGCGCATCCCGGACGGCACGCTGGTGCACGCGCTGCACCGCGCGCGCCGGATGGTGCTCGACTGGCTGCGCGCGCGCGCCGTGACGCCGAAGCGCATCTACACGCTGGACTGGGAAGGCGGCCATCACGACCACGACGCGACGCACCTCGTGACGCTGTCCGCCGCGCGCGAGCTCGGCGTGGACGACGTGTTCGTGTATCCGTTCTACAACGGCTGGCGGCGGCGGCCCGGCTTGGCGCGCGTGTCGTCGTTTATCCCCGGCGCGGTTCCGGTGATCCGCCGCCGCATGTCGCTGCGCGACAGCTGGCGCGCCGCGTGCTCGGTCGCGTCGTATCCGTCGCAGCGGCTGACGTGGCTCGCGCTGGGCCCGGGCTTCGTGGTCCGAACGCTCGCGACGCGCGCCGAGTTGTTCCGGCGCGCGGACCCGCAGCGCGTGCTGCTGCCGCCGCACGACGGCGTGCTCCACTACGAGAACATCTTCGGCGTGCGCGGCGAGGACGTGCTGCGCGACTCGGCGGCGCTGCGCGCGGAGATCGGCCGCCCGCCGGCCGAACCGCCGCACTAGCTAACGGACGACGATCGGGATCGCGCGCGACGTCTCGACGCCGTCGACGCTGCGCGCGATGATCTGCAGCGTGTAGCCGTGGCGCAGCCACGGCGGCAACCACCACGGCACCGTGTAGGTGAGGGAGAACTTGCCTGGGCCGTCCTCGTGCATCGCGACCTCGCGGTAGTCGACGCGCGCTTCGACGTAATGGACGTTCTCCGAGGTCTCCACGGCGCCGCGAACCGGGCGCCCCGGGCGGATCTGCGTGGTCGAGATCGAGACCGACTTGATCGCCGGATACCCGTGCGGCGGCGGCGTCGGGCCGACGTGCGCGTACGCGCCGCCGGGTTCGGGCGCTTGAGCCAGGACGAGGAGCAAAGCGAAGAGCTGCGCGTGCATGAGCGTGGATTGTACCCCGAACGGCGGCCGCGCGCCGGAACGTTCCGCGACGAGGGCCGATGCGGCGAGCGCCGAGAAGGTTCCGAGGTGCCGTCTCTTCCGCAGGAGATCGTCGTCCGCCGCGGTGCGGACGCGACGCTCAGCATCGTCGTGCCCCTCTTCAACGAGGCGGACAACGTCGGCGAGCTGCTCCGCCGCATCCGCCAGGTGCTCGCCGGCCTGTCCGCCGCACCCGCCGCGTACGAGATCATCCTGGTGGACGACGGCAGCCGCGACACCACGCTCGACATGCTGGTCGCGGCGGCGCACGCCGATCCGCACCTGCGCGTGATCTCGCTCTCGCGCAACTTCGGCCACCAGATCGCGGCGACCGCGGGGCTCGACGCCGCGCGCGGCGACGCCGTCGTGCTGATGGACGGCGACCTGCAAGATCCGCCCGAGCTGATCGACGACTTCTTGGCGAAGTTTCGCGAGGGCTACGACGTGGTGTTCGCGACGCGCCGCCGCCGCGCCGGCGAGAGCCGCTTCAAGCTGTTCACCGCCGCGCTGTTCTACCGCATCATCCGGCGGCTGACGAACGTGTCGATCCCCGTCGACACCGGCGACTTTCGCTTGATGAGCCGGCGCGTCGTCACCGCGCTGCGCGGCTCGCGCGAGCGGCACCGCTTCATCCGCGGGCTGGTGTCGTGGGTCGGCTTCAAGCAGACCGGGATCTCGTACGACCGCGCCGAGCGCTTCTCGGGCGAGTCGAAGTACCCGGTGTCGAAGATGCTCAAGTTCGCGATCGACGGGATCACCGCGTTCAGCGAGATCCCGCTGCGGCTCGCGACGTGGTTCGGGTTCGTCGTCAGCGCCGTCGGGTTTCTCGTCGCCGTGTACGAGGTGGGCTTGCACTTCTTCACCGGCTACAACTTGCCGGGCTACACGTCGACGATCTTCGCGATCTTGTTCTTGGGCGGCGTGCAGCTGATCACGATCGGGATCCTGGGCGAGTACGTCGGCCGCGTCTACGACGAGATCAAGGGCCGCCCGCTCTACCTCGTCGCGGAGAACGTCGGCAGCGGGCTCGACGCGGCGCCCGACTCGCTGCCCAGCACGGCGCCCGTCACGAGATAAGTGCGGACGTAGTCCGCGACGGCCTCTTCGAGCGGCGTCATCGGCGCCGTCCAGCCCGCGGCGCGCAGGCGGTCGATCGTCGCGACGGTGCGGTACTGGTACTTGCCGCGCAGCACGCCGGGCATCTCGACGTACTCGATCTTCGCGGGGATGCGCAGCGCCGCGAACACGGCGCGCGCGAGGTCGTTCCAACTGCGGTCCACGCCCGAGCCGACGTTGTACAAGCCGCCGGCCGTGCGCGTGCGCGCGAGGAACGCCGTGATCGCCGCGGCGTCCTTGACGTAGAGGAAGTCGCGCGTCTGCTCGCCGTCGGCGATGCCGGGGCGATAGCTCTTGAACAGCTCGATCGTGCCGCGGTCGCGGATCTGCTCGTACGCCTTGGCCACGACGCTGCGCATCTCGCCTTTGTGGTCCTCGTTGGGTCCGTACACGTTGAAATACTTGAGCCCCACCGCGCGCTCGAGCAAACCCTCGCGGCGCAGCCACTGGTCGAACAGGTGCTTGGAGTACCCGTACATGTTGAGCGGGCGCAGCGCGTGCGGATCGAGGTCCTCGCGCATGTCGTGCTCGAGCGCGCCGTACGTGGCCGCCGACGACGCGTAGACGAAGCGCGCGCCGCGCGCGAACGCCCAGCGCGCGATCTCTTGCGAGCGCCGCACGTTGTTCGCGATCAAGTACGACGCGTCGCGCTCGGTCGTCGACGAGCACGCACCGAGGTGGAACACCGTCGCGACGTCGCCGAACGCGTCGGGCTGCGCCGCGATGCGCGCGAAGAACTCTTCGGCATCGAGATAGTCGGCGAAGCGCAGCGGCACGAGATGCCGCCACTTCTCGCTCGTCCCGAGCCGGTCGACGACGATGAGGTCGTCGATGTTCTCCACGTTCAAATGCCGGACGAGCGCGCTGCCGATGAGCCCGGCAGCTCCCGTGACGACGACCCGTCCAGCCATGCGCCCATTCACTGCTGCTGTGCTCGCTCCATCATGCATTTCTTAGTTCACCAACGCGGCGAGGTCCGCATCCCTCACCACCTTTTCGACCAGGAGGCGCGGGGGCGGGGCACTCGGGCCGAGCGTGAACGCGGCGGCGACGCGCTGCGGGTCGGCCGAGGGGCCGGCGCATTCCGCGAGGACGTCGCCCGCGCGCACCGGCGTGCCGACCCGCGCCACGATGCGGATCCCCGCGAACGGGCCGTCCGCGATCGTCGCCGCGCGCGCAAGCTCGCCGATCGCCGCCGCGTCGATGCGGGTCACGACGCCGGCGCGGGCGGCGGTCGAGCTCGCGCGGTGCGGGTGCGCCGCGATCCCCTCGACCGCCGCGCGGCTGCCGCCCTGCGCGTGCACGAGCTGCACGAAGCGCTCGTACGCCGCACCTGACTGCAGCGCGTCGAGCGCGTTGGGGACGATCGCGTCCTCGGCGATCCCGCCGACGCGCAGCAGTTCGTGCACCACGGCGAAGACCGCTTCGGACAAGCGCGGGTCGCGGTCGTCGCCGCGCAGGAAGTCGCGCGCTTCGACCGCTTCGATGCCGCTGCCGACCGCCGCGCCGAGCGGTTCATCCATGTCGCTCACCAGCGCGCTCGCGCGCTTGCCGAAGGACGCCGCGAGCCGCACCAGCGTGTGCGCGAGCCCGGTCGCGTCGGCAACGGTCCGCATGAACGCGCCGCTGCCCGCCTTGACGTCGAACACGATCGCGTCGGCGCCGCCGGCGATTTTCTTGGACACGATCGATGCCGCGATCAGCCCGACCGACGGCACGGTGCCCGTGCGGTCGCGCAGCGCGTAGAGCTTGCGGTCGGCGGGGACGAGCCGGTCGGACTGCGCGGCGATGGCGCACCCGATCGCGTTCACCTGCGCGACGAACGCCTCGGGCGAGAGGTCGGTGCGCACGCCGGGGATCGCCTCGAGCTTGTCCAGCGTGCCGCCGGTGTGGCCGAGCGCGCGGCCCGACAGCTTCGCGACCGGCACCCCGCACGCCGCGACGAGCGGGACGGCGATCAGCGACACCGTGTCGCCGACGCCGCCCGAGGAGTGCTTGTCGACGACGATGCGCTCGCCGCCGTACGCCAGGACGTCGCCCGAGCGGACCATCGCGCCGGTCAGCGCGACGATCTCGGCATCCGCCATCCCGCGGATCGCGCACGCCATCGCCAGCGCGGCGACGGGCGCGTCGTCGATGTCGGCGGCAACATAGCCGTCGACGATGCGCTGCCACGTGTCGTCGTCGAGTACTTCGCCGTCGCGCTTCGCGGCTAATGCGCGCCGAAGCCAGCCGTCGTCCATGGCGACTGCGGATTCGCGCGGGGGCGTCGCGAAGCCCTGGGCGTGCCCGCTCGCTTCGGCGTGTCGCCCCGTCTCGCCGTCGCGGCGCTCGCGCTCGCGTGCGCGCTCGCGGTGCCGCTGCGCCTGTCGGCGGACGTCTGGGCGTACGCCGCGTACGGCGCGCTGCTCGGCCACGGCGCCGACCCGTGGGCGCATGCCTATCGCGCCGCCGGCGTCGCGCCGTTCGCCGACCCGCTGCTGAACGCGGCGCTGCGCGCGTGGGACGGCTCGCTCCCGCGCGACGTCTACGGCCCGCTCTTCACGGGGGCGAGCGCGCTGGTCGTCGCGGCGACGCGGCCGTTCGGGCCCGGCGGCACGGTCCAGGCGCTGCGGCTCCTGGCCGCGGCCGGTCTGCTGGCGTGCATCGCCCTCGCCGGCCGCGCGCGGCCGCGGCTCGCTTCGCTGCTGGCGTACCACCCCGTCGTGCTGTGGAGCGCTGCCGAAGGGCACAACGACGTCTTCTGGCTGGCGCTCGTGCTCGCCGCGGACCGGGCCGCGGGCGTCCCCGGGCGCCTGTCCACGCTCGTGGCGGCGGCCGCCGTGAAGGTCGTCGCGATCGTCCCGCTCGTCGCGGCGCTGCTTCGCGTTCCGCCGCGGCGGCGCCTGATCGCCGCGGCCGCGGCCCTCGGCGCGGTGGCGGCCGCGTACGCACCGCTGATCTGGTCGGCGATCACGCACGGACTGGATCAGGGCGGTGGCCCGCCTCGTATCTCGCTGCTCCACGCGCTCGCGCTCGCGGGATGGTGTCACTCGGGCGTGCCGCTCGTGCTCGGAGCCGTGCTCGCGGCCGCCTCGGTGGCGGCCGTCATCCGGGCCGTGCGGGACGGCGATCTGCTCGCCGGCGCCGCTTTCGCGGGCTGGCTCGCGCTGCCGTCCCCCGAGCCGTGGTACGCGTTGTGGCTGCTGCCGGTGGTCGCGCTGACCGGCCGGACGCCCGCGTCGGGGGCCTTGCTGGCCGCGTCGTTCACGGGCCTGGCAGGGTACGTGCAAGACACCGTCCCCGGAACCGCGCTCGCGCATCCGGCGTTGCTCGGAGGCACGATGCTCGCCCTCTACGCCATCCCGCTGCTGGTCGCGCTCGCGCAGCCGGCGCCCCAGCCCCAGCCGAACGCGCCGCCGCCGACCCCGCCGCCCGTGTCGACGCCGGCCCCGGCACCGACCGCCACCACGACGCCGGTCCCCCCGACGCCGGCGCCGACCGCAACCCCGTCGCCGCAGCCGTCGGCGACGCCGAACCCGTTCGCGTACGTCGTCGAGCCGCCGGTATCCGCGAGCTCCCCGCGCATCGCGGAGATCGCCGTCAACGACCGCGTCCTGCACAAAGGCGGGATGCTGCTGGTCCGCATCACCACCAGCCAAGACGTCACCCGCGTGATCGCTCGAACGATGAGCCACGAGATCGGCATCCCGCTGATCTCGCCCGGCGTGTTCTCGGGCCAGGAGCAGCTCCCGGGCAACATCCCGTTCTTCATGCTCAACCGGACCTACCAGATCGAGATCGTCGCGACGACCGCCGACGGCCGCAGCGCCAGCTTCACGCTGCCGGTCCGGCTCGAGCGCTGAACCGCGCTTCGCGGTTCAGCGTGACGGCGCGACCAATTTGTCGAGCCGAAGCGTATCCCCGAGCACGATCGAGATCGTGCCCGCGGCGGGCGCCGGGTTCGGTTCGGCGCCGTCGTACGTCTGATCCGTGATCGCCGCGTCCAACGCCTGATAGGCGGCGTTCGGCGTGCCGCGCGGCAAGATGTATTCCGCGAGCACCCGGCTGCCCGGCGGTTGCACGAACAAATACCCTGCCTCCGTCTTCGGATAAGAGAACGCGACGTGCGCCGGCGCCGGCGTGCGCGCGAGCTGCGTGCGGAGATCGTCCAAAGCATCGACGAAGTTTGCGGACTCCCTCGAGATGTGCCAATAGGGCGGGGTCAGCTTCAAGAAGTCGACCAGATGTATCGCGAGCACGAGCGCCGCCAGCGCGCCCGTCACCCGAACCGCGTCGCGGCTCGGGAACGCCTGCAAGAACGCGACGACGGTCGCGTACAGCAAGATCGCAAGGTAGAAACCGGGCACGAGCAGGTAAAATGCCGACGTCGCTTCGGTCCGCGCCGGGATCATGAGCGCGAGCGCGAACGAGATCGCCGCCCATACCCACCAGCGGGCGACGGACCGCGACGCGCGCCACACGATGACGGCGCCGGCGGCGAGGACGGCGATCGCGCAGAATACCAGAAAGGTCGTCCGGTCGTCCGGCGGGATGTAGGGAAATTTGTTCAGCGCTCGCGCGATCGGTTCGCCGTTGAACATGTACACGAGATAGTGGTACACGTTGAAGAGCACGGACCCGCCGACGTTGTGCGCGGCGTCCGCCGGGCTTGCGGACGCGCGGCTCGCGAACGTCACGACGAGGTGGTACGCGCCGTACAGCGTCGGCGCCGCCAAGTACGTGAGCGCCTTGCGCGCCGCACGCGCCCATACCGCGGGCGAGGCCGCGCCGTCCGCGTCGACGAAACGCAGCGTGAGCAGGCCGATCAGCGAAAATACGAGCGAAAACGCCGCTTCCTTCGAGTTGTACGCGGCGAACACCACGAGGAAGGTCGATAGGTTGGTCACGGCGACCGTTCGCGCGTCCGCACGCCGGAGGTCGATGCGAGCGACGAGGTAGATGGCGAGCGCGGAAAAGAACACCGCGAGCTTGTCGAGGATCGTGGCTTGCCACGAGAGCGCGTTGAGCATCGGCTCCGTGAACAGGAAGAACGCGACTGCGGCGACCGGCAGGAACCACGGCGCGGGCAGTAGCCGGCGGAGCGCGAGCGCCAAGAAGCATCCCGCCGCCGCGAGCAGCGCGATGTGGACCACGTTGTGGCATTCGGGCACGTATCCGCAAACCGACGCGATCGACGCAGCCGTCCAAAAGCCCATCGTACGGCTTTGCACCAAGTTGAACGGGACCTGGCTCCCCGGAACCGCCCACTGGCGGTACTCGATCAGCAGAAAGAGCCGGCCGAAATACACGAGCGCGAAGATGACGAAGATGCCGAGGCACACACCGAGCGCGACGTTGAAGTACACCGACTGCGGATCGGGCGGCATCGCACGCCGTTCGTTCGTAGCGGCCGGCTCGGACTCGAGCGGCCTGGGAGACTGACCGAGCGTCATCCGACCTCCTTAGCGACGGCTCAGGTACGATGCACGGATGGCCAGTACCCCGCGGTTGCCGGTACGACGCAAAAATTCCGCGGGCAGCAAATTCGTAGCGCCGATTAGCAGTCTTGTCAATATACTGCTAACAGCCTTGAATCGCCGTGGTCGGTCTCGTTCCTCCGACTCCGGCGACCCGGGCGCGCGCCGGTAGCGCCGGCGCGACGGGCGTGCTATCATCGGCGGCCTGTGGCCGCCCTCGCCCCGAGCCTCGTCCGCGCGCTTCCCGCCTCGTCACGGCCGCTGGCCGAGCTGATCGAGCGCCTCCGCACGCCGCTGGCGCCGGAGCGCGGGTTCACGTTCGCGCTGCACGAGACGACGAGCTCGGCGCGGCCCTATCTGCTGGCGGCGCTGCACGACGTGCTCGCGGGCCAGATCTTCGTCGTCGTGCCGACCAGCGACGTCGCGGAGCGCACGTTCACCGACCTCACGTACTACCTGGGCGAGCGCGCGGCGAAGTCGGTCGCGCTGCTGCGCGCGCGCGACGAGACGCTGGGCGCGCTGGAGTCGCCGTCGGAGCGCAGCGCGCGCATGACGCTGCTCGCCGACCTGTGCGCGCGCAAGCCGCAGGTGATCGTCGCGCCCGTCGCCGCGCTGCGCCAGTACGTCATCCCGCGCCGCGCGTTCGAGGACGCGTCGTTCCAGCTGCGCGCCGGCGTGACCGCGGATTGGGACGCAACGCTCGCGCGGCTGTACCGGCTGGGGTACGCGCGCGTCGACGTCGTCAGTGCCGCGGGCGAGTACGCCGTGCGCGGTGGGATCCTCGACGTGTGGCCCGCCACGGCGGACACGCCGGTGCGCGTCGAGTTCTTCGGCGACGACGTCGAGTCGATCCGCGCGTTCGACTTGCAGTCGCAGCGCTCCACGGCGCCGCTCGACGCGGTCGCCGTCACGCCGTGGCTCGAGATCTTGCGCGACGAGGCGCTGCGCGAGAACGTGCTCGCGCGCGCGACCGGTGAGCCCAACGTCGTGTCCGCGCTGCGCGCGTACCTCGCCGGCGGCGCGGACGTTCCGGAGCCGTGGCTCGGCTTGGCGTACGACGAGCAGGCGACGGTCCTGGACTACTTGCACGCAGAGTCGCTCGTCGTGCTCGAAGAGCCGGGGATGCTCGACACGATCGAGCACGGCCTCGACGAGGAGCGCGCGCGCGGCGCGCAGGCGCTCATGGCCGGCGTGGACTCCGGCGAGCTAGACGTGCGCGACGACGAGGTCGGCGAAGCGCTGCTGGCCGACGTCGTCGCGCCGTACCCGCGCCTGGCGAGCTACGCGCAGCGCCTGCGCGCGCGGCGCGTGCTCGTCGTCACCGGCGGCATCGAGACCGGCGAGCTGGCGTGGGTGCCGCGCGCCGTGGACGCGTTCGTGCTCGAGACGCGGCCGGCGGAACATTTCAACCGGCGCATCGAGCTGTTCACGCAGCAGGTGCGCGACTGGGTCGCCGCCGGCGACACGGTGTGGCTCGTCGCGAACGGCGCGTCCCGTCTGACGGAGATCCTGCGCGGCGCGAACCTGCGCGTCGAACGGTCCGCGCCGTTCGTGCACTTGCGCGGCGGCGGCACCGATGGCGTCGCGCTCGCATCGAAGCACGGCGCGGTGTACGTCGATCAGGGCTCGCTCGAGAGCGGCTTCTCCATCCCGATGCTGCACCTGCACGTGCTCGGCGACCGCGAGATCTACGGCCAGCCCGCCAAGCGCGTGAAGCTGCGCGCGGTCAAGGAAGGCGTGCCCGTCACGCTGGCCGACCTCAAGGTCGGCGACTACGTCGTGCACGCGGTGCACGGGATCGCGCAGTATCTCGGCTTGCGCAAAGAGACGATCCTGGGCGCGACGAGCGACTACCTCGACCTGAAGTACGCCGGCACGGACCGCATGCTCGTGCCCGTGCACCAGATGCACCAGGTCAACAAATACTCCGCGAGCGAAGGCGCCGCGCCGCGCCTCTCCAAGATGGGCGGCGCCGACTGGGCGCGCACGAAGACGCGCGTATCCGAAAAGCTCGCTGCGATCGCCGACGGGCTCGTCGAATTGTACGCGGAGCGCGAGGTTGCGCGCGGCCACGCGTTCGCGCCCGACACGCCGTGGCAGGCCGAGCTCGAGGAGTCGTTTCCGTACGAGCCGACGCCGGATCAAGCCAAGGCGATCGACGACACCAAGCGCGACATGGAGACGCCCAAGCCCATGGACCGGCTCGTGTGCGGCGACGTCGGCTACGGCAAGACCGAGGTCGCGGTGCGCGCGATCTTCAAGGCGATCGCCGACAAGAAGCAAGTCGCGGTGCTGTGCCCCACCACGCTGCTCGCGGCGCAGCACCACCGCACGTTCTCCGCGCGGTTCGCGTCGTTCCCGATCCGCATCGAAGAGCTCTCGCGCTTCAAGACGAAAAAAGAAGCGCAGGCAATCCTCAACGACCTCGCGCAGGGCAAGGTGGACGTCGTCGTCGGGACGCACCGCATCCTCCAAAAAGACGTCGTGTTCCGCGACCTCGGTTTGATCGTAGTCGACGAAGAGCAGCGCTTCGGCGTGATGCACAAAGAGCGCCTCAAGCAGCTCAAAGCGACGGTCGACGTGCTCACGCTGTCGGCGACGCCGATCCCGCGCACGCTGCAGATGTCGCTGATGGGCGTGCGCGATCTGTCGCTGATCCAGACCGCACCGAAGAACCGCATGTCCATCAAGACGGTCGTCGTGCCGGCGTCCGACGCCGTCGTGCAGCGCGCGATCGTCAACGAGCTCGACCGCGGCGGCCAGGTGTACTACGTGCACAACCGCATCGAGTCGATCTACGGCGTCGCGCGCGCGCTCGAGCAGCTCGTGCCCAAGGCGCGAATCGCGGTCGGCCACGGGCAGATGCGCGAGCACGAGCTCGAGCCGGTGATGAGCCGCTTCATCGACGGCGAGCTCGACGTGTTCGTGTCGACGACGATCATCGAGAACGGGATCGACATCCCCAACGTCAACACGATCGTGGTCAACGACGCCGACAAGTTTGGTCTGGCACAACTCTACCAGCTACGCGGCCGGGTAGGCCGTTCGAACCATCAGGCGTACGCCTTTCTGTTGTACCAAGCGCACAAAGCGTTGAGCGAAGACGCGAAGGCGCGGCTCGAAGCGATCCGCGAGTTCACCCATTTAGGCAGCGGCTTGCAGATCGCGATGCGCGACCTGGAGATTCGCGGCGCCGGCAACCTCCTTGGCGCGGCGCAGTCCGGCTTCATCGGCGCGGTCGGCTTCGAGACCTACGTGCAGCTGTTGGCGGAGGCGATCTCCGCGCGCAAGGGCACCGTCCACGAGCTCCACGACGCGCGCGAGGCCGTGATCGACGTGAAGCTGGACGCGTACGTCCCCGACGACTACATCCCGCAAGTCTCGCAGAAGATCGCGATCTACCAGCAGCTCGCGGCCGCGCGGACGATCGGCGCCGTCGAGGACGCCGTCGCCTCCGTGCGCGACCGCTTCGGCTCGCCGCCGCCGCAGTTCGAGGCGCTCGTCGAGATCACGCGGCTGCGCGTGCTCGCGCTCAAGGTCGGCGTGACGCGCGTCGTGATCAACGAGCAGCGCCTGACGCTCGGCGTCGGCAGCGGCTTTTCGCTCGATCCGGAATCGATTCCGCGATTGCAATCGATCACCAAGAACAAGTTTCGCTTCGGCGAGGGCCGGATCACGATCGATCTGCCCGCGCGCAGCGCGGCGGAACAACTACCGACGCTGCATGCGCTGCTCGAAGCGCTCTGAACGCATTCGCACATTCCTTGACGTTTGCTAGCTTCATCGGCTAGCTTGGCCACTATGGGTGGGAAGCGACCAGCGTTACCTGGCGATGAGCGGCTGCCGTGCTGCGGCCACGCGCGGCGGCTGCACGCGCCGGCGTGCACGTACTGGATCCCCGGTACGCGCGACGAGCCGCCCCGCGCGTGCGGGTGCGACGGGAGCAGCAGCGCCGGCGCTGCGTCAGATGGCCCGGACGTCGCCCGGTAGACGCAGCCCGCCGGGCACGAAGAACGAGCGCGACATCGCGGACAGGTTCGCGTCGGCCGAGCTGTTGCGGTCGTCCGCGGCGAGCGCGATCATGACGTCGGCGACCTCTTTGTCCCACTGGCGCCCGCGGCTGTCGACCAGCGCCGCAATCGCTTCGCCGTAGGACAGCGCGCGCCGGTAGGGACGTTCGGTCACCATCGCGTGGAAGGAGTCGGCGACGGACACCACCCGCGACTCCAACGAGATGTCGTCCCCGCGCAAACCGTGCGGGTACCCGCGCCCGTCGACCCGCTCGTGATGCGTCGCGACGATCGGCGCGTACGGCGCCAGCGCGGAGATCTCCGACAAAATCTCGGCGCCCGCCTCGGCGTGGCGCTTCATGATCTCCCACTCGGCAGCGTCGAGCGTCGACGGCTTGAAGAGGATGCGGTCGGGCACGCGAATCTTTCCGACGTCGTGCAGGATGCCGGCTTTGACGATGCGCTCCGTGACCGCCGGTTCAAGGCCCATCCGGGTGGCGATGCGGCGGCCCCACTCGCCGGTCGCGCGGGAGTGCGTGCACGTGGCCTCGTCGCGCACGCTGAGCATCGCGAGGAGGCTCTCGATCGCCGTCAGCGCCGAGTCCTTGGCCTCGCTCGGTGCGCAAACGTGCTCGCGCTCGCGGCCAGTCGTGCGCGCTTTGACGATTTCCAGGAAGACGACCATCGTCGCAAGGTCACCGTGCTCCGCGTAGGCGATCTCTTCGACGGCTTCGCAAGCCGCCTCGATCGCCGCTGCCACGACCGCCGCGGAATGCGCGTGGCGCACCATGCGCGACCAGTGGACCACCGCGTCCGGCGAGCTCTCCGCGATGGCGGACACGAGCGCGTCCACGAGCGTGCGCACGACGAGCGGCGACACGCCGGCGACGTCACCGCGCCGCAAGCGCGCGACGATGTCGTTCGCGACGGTGATGCGTCGTTCGGTGAGCAATTCGGCGAAGTGCGCGCGGCTGATGTGCGGCTGGTCGTCGTCGTGCATGCGCGTTGATCCGGCGAGGGGACGGCTAGCCGGCGTACGCGGTACGGAAGTTTCCTTCGATGTCTCGGCGCGCGCCCGAGGCGAGCGCATCGCGTTCGATCTGTGCCACGCGCCGCACGGTTTCGTGGAGGCTGACGCGTGAGACGGCGTCGAGCTCGTCGATGACGGTTTGCCCGGCGGCGGCCAGGACGTCGTCGACGTCGCCGCACCACGTTTCGGCGCGATGCACGAAATCGCGCAGCGGCGCGATGTCGGCCCCGTGCAGAACGCTTCGGACCAGCGATGTCGCGGAACGAACGAGGCGCATGTTCTCCGCCGTCGGCATCATTGAGGTGCAGGTTTCGATGAAAAGCCGCGTCTTGTCGACGTTGCGGCAATCCGCCGCGAGTTGGTACACGTTAGTTGCACACCGGCGGAATTGCGTGCGAACCGGTCGCGAACGCCATCAGTGCATTGAGAATCGACCACGCAACGTGCGTCGCTTCGGGCATGGGTCACTCCCCCTCAGAAGTGCGAGTATGTGCGGTGAGCATAGCGTCGGGGCTGCCGGCCCGCATGGGGCGTTCACCTCATGAGCGCCGAAAGGCCTCGTCGTACCTGGGTTTTTCGGTCAACTACCTAGTTGATTAGGCGTAGATTCCCAGGTCCCTCGCACGCTGAATAGCCTGCGCCCGGTTGGCGACGTGCAGCTTCGCGTAGATGTTGCCGACCTGCCGCTCGACGGTCTTTTTCGATTTGCCCAACGAGGTGGCGATCGTGGCCAACGTCATCCCCGCGGGCAGCGCTTTGAGCACTTCGAGCTCCGCGCGGGTCAAACCGTGGCTGGGCCGCACCAGGTTGCCGACACGACATGCCTCGTTGAGGAACCGCGCGTAGCCGCGCATCAGCGCCGGCGTGCGTTCCTCGTCGATCCCGCTCGCCCCGATGATCTGCACGAACCGCTGCTCCGGGTCGGCGAAGCGCGACAGCGCGCGGCGCCCCCGTACCGTATCGCCGATCACGATGCACACCGCCGCGGCGAGGACGCGCGCGATCCGGCGGCGGCGGCTGTCGAACAACGGCTCGTTGCCGGACCGCTCGGCCGTCTGGCTGATCACCCGCCGCGCCGTGCTCCGCGCGAGGTCGATGTGCCACGTCGACAACGCGACGACGGCCAAGAGCGCGTCGCACAACGACCGTTCCGGGAGCGAAAGCCCTTCGCTGTTGCGGAGCGCAAGCAGCGCGATGCGCGACACGTCGAATCGCCGCTGCCAGCCTTGCGAGAGCACTTCGGAGATCGCATAGGCAAACCGTTCGCGGTAATACTGCTCGTTGAGCGGATGCGCCAACAAATGGCCGCGCAGCGACGTCACGCGGCGGGCATCGCCGGATTCGGCGGCAAGATCCAATTGATTGAGCACGCCCAGGTGCTCGAGCGACACGTCCTCGGCGAGGTGCGCGCTCATCGTCATGCGGCGCGCGTAATACTGCGCGACGTCGGGGTCGCCGGCCCAGTCGTGCGCGATCACGTAGAGCACCGAGTACGCCGTCGCCGCATTGCGGTGCGACTCCAAGCGCTCGTACCAGCGTGCGGCTTCGAGCGCCCGGTCTTGGGCCTCGTCGAAATCTTCCCGGTAGAACGCGGCGAGCGCGGTGCGCTGCAAGACGCGTCCCACGATCATCGGGTTGTCGACCGCGCGGCCAGCGAGCAGCGCATCGCGCGCGAACCAGGCGCTCGCCGAGTCGTTGCCCTGCCGCGCAGCGACCACCGCGCGGAGGGCGGAAAACGCCGGCTCGAGCTCGGGCACGGTGTCGTCGGTCGCCTGTAGCGCTTCCTGGGCGTCCTCGATCTGATGGGTGTTGACCAGCAGCGGGACGAGCAGCTCCAGAAGATACTGCCGCTCGCGGCCGTCGCTGTGCGCCACCGCGCGTTTCAGCAGCGCAAGACCGCCTGGCAGATCGCCGCCGGTGACCGACTTCATCGCGCGCAACGCGATCGCGAGGGGGTTGCGGATGCGAGCCGACACCGGAAAGCGCGCGAGCATCGCGTCGATGTCCGCGTGCCGGCCCGCGGTGACGACCTCGTAGAAACGCTCCAGCGTCACGCCGGGCTCGGCTTCGCGCCCGGTTACCATCGTTCGACTGCACAGCGGAAGCCGCGCCCGCACCGTGCGCCGGCCACCCCCGATGGCGTGTGCGAGTGCGACAAGCCGCGGAAAACCTGGACGCGGCCCATCCGCGCGTGTGTTGCCTGCGCTCCGGGGAAGTCCTGTTGCACGCAAAACTCCGCAGCGCGGATTCGTAGGTAGGCAAACGAGGGCAGCGAAACGACGACCGGTCCGGCACCGCGAGCAAACGCGGCGTTCTGTTCAGGTAGCGGGGGCCTCGTGCTCGATCGTGCGTCCGACGTCCACCACTTCGCGCTCGTTGCAACGGCGGAGTCGTTGCGCGCGGCGCTCGCGCACGAACGTGCTCCGTCGTACGCACCGGCATCGCTCGCGCTGCGGGCGGTCAACCGGGCGTTCGAGTCCGACGTGCCGGGTGCCGTCGCGCTGCTGCGCCGCGCGCTGCACGACCGCTCGGCGGCGAGCGACGACGCGGCGTACCTCAGCGATCTGCTGGCACAGTTCTTGGTTTCCACCGGAGACTTCGCGAGCCTCGCGGACATTCTCCGCGACTGGCGCAGCGTGCCCGCGGACTTGGCTTCCGCCAAGTCTGCGATCGACGCGATCCTGCAAGCGGTGCTCGGCGATCTGCCGGCGAGCCGGGTGCTGGCACGCAAATCGATCTCGTCCGCACGTGAATCCGGTGCGCCGCGCACCTTGGGCCGCGTGCTCTGCCGGTGCGCGCTGGCGGCATATTATCGCGGCGACTACGACGAAGCACGCGAGCTTGCGCTCGAGGCGGCGCGCGAGCTCGAATCCGAGGCCGCGTATTGGTCCGCCGCAGCGTCCTATTCCGTCGCCGCATCGATCGCGCAAGATTGGAACCAGAACGGCGAGCTCGCCGCGGCATACTTCGCGCGCATGCTGAACCATGCCGAACGCGTGGGACACAACGCGCTTCGCCGGACCGCGCTCGCCGCGTGCTTCAACGTAGCGGCGGAGATGTTCGACGAAGCGTCCCACGCCGACGCGCGAGCGCTGCTGATCGCGCGCCCGGAGCGCCAGCAGCACCAGGAGAACTACGTCATCGTGATCGCCGAGGTCCTCGGCTTCGGGTGGAAAGGCGAGTTCGCCGCGGCGGAGGCGATCCTCACCGCGTCCGCTGCGATGCCCGGGATTTCGGAACGTCAGCGCGCGCTCGGCGACGCCTTCCTGGCGCTGATCGCCGCGGCGAACGGCGACGCGGAGCTCGCGCGAACGCGCGTGCGGACGGCCTTGGAGCGCACGGCGCGTGCGAAGCACGAACCCCTCCACGAGCGCCGGTACCGCGCGCTCGCGCGGCTGCTTTCGGCAGCCGCATGCTTCGTCATCGGCGACGTGGACCGCGCCAAGCGCGCACTGTCCGCACGCTACGGCGTGGAGCCTCGGTATCGCGAGCTCCTCGTGTCGTTCCCGATCGACCTTGTCCGGTGTCCCGAACTGTTTCGCGGCTACGCCGCATTCATCAACGTCGTTTCCGAACGCGCGCTAGCGGTTGTGCGCACGTAGTTTTTACGGCTCGCTTCAGCGCCGAGGTCAAAACAGCCGCGTTTCGGCGAGATCGAGGTCGTACTGCACGCGGCGGAAGATCTCGTCCGGGATCTCGCCGCGGTCACGCATGTGCATGATCGCTTCGCGCTCGGCGCGCAGCGCTTCGTGCTGCGCGTCGTGGTCGAAGCGGCTCGCCGGGGTCTCGTCGTCGTCGCCGGGCACGTGGTGCGTGCGCAGGTGGACGATGCGGTGCGCGTACTCGTCGCGCAGCCGCTCCACCACGTCGCCTTCCTCGTCGCCGTCCACCGCCGCGCGCATCTCGTCGATCCGGCGCAGGCCCGCCTCCAGCGCCGCGACGCGCACCTCGACCTCGCGCGCGTCGCCTTCGCCTTCGCGGCCCAGCCCGAGCCGCTTCACCAGCGGGATCAGCGTGAGACCCTGGCCCACGAGCGTCACGAAGATCACGACGAACGTGATGAACACGATGGCGCCGCGCGCCGGGAACGGCGTGCCGGGCTGCACGGTGAGCGGGATGGCGAGCGCCGCGGCGAGCGAGACGATGCCGCGCATCCCCGTCCAGCCGACCATCGTGAGCCAGCTGAGCGGCGGGAACGGATCGCGTTCGCGCAAGCTCGGCGAAAGTGCGCGCGGAAGCCACGCGGCGGCGTACACCCACAGCATGCGCACGACGATCAGCAGCACGCTGATCGCGAGCGCCGCCGGAAGCAGCGCGAGCGCGTGGGAGCCGTCTTGCACGAACGTGCGCAGCTGCAAACCGATCGCGAGGAAGACGTACGCGTTGATGACGTAGATCCACAGCGACCACACGTTCTCGCCGACGAGCCGCGTCTCGGGCCGGTAGATCACCGCCGAACGCCGGCCCAGCCGGATCCCCGCGACGACCGTCGCGAGCACCGCCGACACGTGCAGCGCCTGGCCCGTCAGATACGCCGCGTACGGCGTCGCGATGATGATCAGGTTGTCGATGAGCGAATCGCTCAGCGCGACGCGGTCGAGCGCGCGCGCGAGCCGTTCGACGCACCATTCGATCGCGACGCCGACGAGGATCCCGCCCGCGGCGACGAGCACGAACGAGCCCGCCGCGCTGGGCAGCGAGAAGCCGCCGGCGACGACGGCCGCGACGGCGTAGCCGTAGATCACCAGCGCGCTCGCGTCGTTGACGAGCCCTTCGCCTTCGAGCACCGCCACGATGCGGCGCGGCACGGCGAAGCGCTCGAACGTCGCGATCGCCGCGACCGCATCGGGCGGCGACACGATGGCGCCGAGCACGAACGCGGCCGCCCAACCGAGTCCGGGCACGAGCCGCTCGGCCACGAACGCGACGGCGACGGTGCTCACCACGACCAATCCGATCGCGTTGCCGAGGATCGGCCGCAAGTTCGCGCGGAACAGCGTCCAGTCCGTCGACCAGCCGCCGCTGAACAGCAGCGGCGGCAGGATCGAAAGGAAGATCCAGTCGGGCGCGATGGTGACCGGCGGCAAGCCGGGGACGAACGCCAGCACCGTGCCGGCGAGCACGAACACGATCGGGTACGGCAGCGCGAAGCGCTTCGCGACGATCGCGAACGCGACGGCCGCCGCGAGGCCGAGGACGAGCATCACGGGCTCCGTCATCGCTCGACCGATCCGCCGGGTGGGTCGCCACCTCCCGCCCGGCGCGTACGAAAGCGGGCGCGCGGGTACGCCGTAACGTGCGGCGCGACGAAGGCGGACTACCCGGTCAGATCGACGACACGATCGAGTCGATCGCCGACCTCGAGCGCAAGGCGCTCGCCGGCGCGTCGCTGCAGCAGCGCGCGATCGAGCGCTTCACGCTCGCCGTCGGGCGCCCGCGCACGGTGTGGATCATCCTCTCGATCGTCGCGGCGTGGATCGCGATCAACGTGCGGCTCGCCGTCACCGGCCGCCCGCAACTCGATCCGGCGCCGTACTTCTGGCTCGACGGCGCGCTCGCGCTCGCGGCGCTGCTGACGACGATCCTCATCCTGACCACCGAGAACCGCATGAGCGAGATCGAAGAGCAGCGCTCGCGGCTCCACCTGCAGATCAGCATGGTCGCCGAGCGCAAAGCGGCCAAGATCATCCAGCTGCTGGAAGAGCTGCGGTACGATCTGCCCAGCGTCGCGAACCGCGAGGACCGTGAGGCCGAGGAGATGACGCTCCCGACCGACCCCCACGAGCTTGCGGAGCAGCTGGAGAAGCGAACGCCTACTCGTGGGGAGCTGCCGCAGGATTGAGGCCGACGGCCCCCCGGAGGAGGGGGCTCGCGCGCCCCGAATCCGGGGCAGGTCGGCGGAGGCGCAACGGTCTCCGCTCTTTCACGTCCCACCTTCCGACGGAGATCCGATGTCCCGTACACTTCGCACCGTAGCCGCGCTCGGCACGGCCGCGCTCTGCGTCTCGCTCGCCGCATGCAACAACGGCGGAGGCGGCGGCAACGTCGCAGCCGTCAACGGCCAGAACATCAGCCGCGCCGACTTCGACCGCAAGCTCGAGTCCAGCCCGGTCGCAAAACAGGTGTTCGGCCAGATGGTTCAGCAGCAGCTGATCGATCAGTACGCGCGCGACAAAAAGGTCGACGTCAGCCAAGCCGAGATCGACAAGAAAGAGAACGAGACCAAGGCGCGCATGCAGCCCGGTCAGTTCCAGCAGATCCTCAAGCAGCAGAGCCTGACCGAGCAAGACGTCCAGAACATCTTCAAGCAGCAAATCGTGCTCGAGAAGGCCGTCGCGACGCAGGTCCACGTCAGCGACAGCGACGTCAAGGCGTACTTCGACAAGAACCGGACGCTCTTCGACACGCCCGCGCAGGTGCGCGCGCGCCACATCCTCGTCGCCGACCCGGCGAAGGCGAAAGAAGTGCTGTCGAAGCTCAAGGCCGGCGGCAGCTGGGACGCGCTCGCGAAACAGTACTCGACCGACCCGTCCAGCAAGGACAAGGGCGGCGAGCTGGGCTTCTTCGGCCGCGGCCAGATGGTGCCGGCGTTCCAGGACGCCGCGTTCGCCGCGAAGGTCGGCCAGGTCGTCGGCCCGGTGAAATCGCCGTTCGGCTACCACGTCCTTCAGGTCGAAGAGAAGAAGCCGGCGCAGCACGCGTCGCTCGCGAGCGCGCACGACAAGATCCAGACGCAGCTCACGAGCCAGCAGCAGGCGACGGCGATCCCGGCGTTCCTCGCGCAGCTCAAGTCGACCGCGAAGATCGACGTCTACGACGATCGCTACAAGGACCTGTTCCCGGCGGCGGGCGCGACGCCCGCGGCTGCGAGCGACGCCCCAGTTCCGGCAAGCGCAGCTCCGGCAAGCGCAGCTCCGGCAAGTGCGGCTCCCGCCAGCGCAGCGCCGGCACCAGCCGCGACGAAGTAATCCACAGACCCGGCATGACAGGCGCGAGGCGGGAGTCGGATCGACCCCGCCTCGCGAATTTGTGGGCATCGTGATTCGCATCGTCGGCCTCGGACCGGGCGACCCGGGGCTTCTCACGCTGGGCAGCCGCGAGTCGCTGCGGGCCGTCGGCCGCGCCGCGACCGTGCTCGCGCCGCCCGAGCTCGTGCGCTTTCTCGAAAGCGACGGCGTCACGATCGAGCGCGCGCTGATCGTCGACCAAGGGCTGTTCCTGCGCGGGTCGAGCGAGGTGATCGACACGTTCGTCCAGCGGCTCGACGACCGCGACCTCGGGCTGGGCGTGCTGGGCAATCCGCTGTCGGATTTTCTGGGCCTGCCCATGTTGCTGCGCGCGCTCGAGAAGCGCGGGTTCGCGGCGGAGATCGTCCCCGGCATGCCGCGCGCGACGCTGTCGGCGTCGATCACGATGCCGCTCGTGCCGCTGCCGCCGGGCTCGACGCACCACACGTGGGACGATCTCGTCGGAATCATGGCCCGGCTGCGCCGGTCGTGCCCGTGGGACCGCGAGCAGACGCACGCGTCGCTGGTGCGCTACCTGATCGAGGAAGCGTACGAGGTCGTCGACGCGATCGAGCACGGCACCGACGTCGAGCTGTGCGAAGAGCTCGGCGACCTGTTGTTCCAGATCGTCTTCCACGCGCAGCTCGCGACCGAGCGCGGCAAGTTCTCGGTGGCAGACGTCATCGACGGCCTTTCCGACAAGATGATCCGCCGCCACCCGCACGTGTTCGGCGACGTCGCCGTCGCCGACGTCGCGGGCGTGTGGGCGAACTGGGAAGCGCTCAAGGCGCAAGAGGCGACGGGCCAGTCGCGCGCGTCGAAGCTCGACGGTATCCCCGCGCACATGGCCGCGCTGCAGCGGGGCCAGAAGATGCAGGAGAAAGCCGCGCGCGTGGGCTTCGACTGGACCGATGCGCGCGACATCACCGAGAAGCTGTCCGAAGAATTGCGCGAGCTCGCCGAAGCGCGCATCAAAGCCGGCGACCTCAAGCCGGAAGACCCGCACGTGCGCGAGGAGCTGGGCGACGTGATGTTCACCGTGGTGAACCTCGCGCGGCGCTTGGGCATCGACGCCGAAGGCGCGATGCGTGACGCGAACGCGAAGTTCGAGCGCCGCTTCCGCTACATGGAAGCGTACGCGGTCGCCGGCGGCCGGCAGCTCGGCGACATGACGCTGAACGAGCTCGAGGATCTGTGGCAGCAGGCGAAGACGTCCTTCGACAAGCTCAGGATGACAGGAACCAAGTGAGCGATGAGGTGCTCATCCGGCTGAGGATGAGCGCGCACGACGCGCACTACGGCGGCAACCTGGTCGACGGCGCGCGCATCCTCGGCCTGTTCGGCGACGTCGCGACGGAGCTGCTGATCCGCCACGACGGCGACGAAGGGTTGTTCGTCGCGTACGACCTGGTGGAGTTCAAGGCACCGGTGTACGCAGGCGATTACATCGAAGCGCGCGGCCGCATCACGCGCGTGGGCACGACGTCGCGCACGATCGAGTTCGAAGCGCACAAAGTCATCACCGCGCGCGCGGATGTGTCGGCGTCGGCGGCCGACGTGCTGGACGAGCCGTTGCTGGTCGTGCGCGCACGCGGGACGTGCGTGACGCCGACGGCGTCGCAGCGCCGCTGATGCGCGCAATCGCGGTGTTGGCGCTCGTCGCGTCGTTCGTGTCCTACGACCATGCGAAAGATCAGGTGAAGCACCAAGGCTGGTCGTGCATCGCCGTGAAAGGCGACCGCGCCGGGAACGCCTTCGCGTACAGCATGGGACTGAGCAGCAAGCATCTGCCGGAGCTCGGCATCTTCGGCACCGACGACCCGGCGGGCGCGTGTGCGGCCGTCGATCGCGTCGCGCGCGCGCTTGTCGCCGCGGGCCGGGCACCGCGCAACGGCGCCGAAGTTTTCCGCAACGGCGAAGGCCGGGTGGTCTTGCGAGCCGTCATCCGCAAGGACTTTTTCGACCGCTGCCCCTTCGCCAAGCGGTGGCGCGACGAACATCATGTCGCGGACGCGCGCGCAATGCAGATCGTCGTGCTCGATCCCGGCGAGACGATGCCGCGGTAACAGCCGGAGCGATCGAGTCATGTGGGAACCGGCGCAAACCGAGGCGACCGAGGGCGGCACCGTGGTGCGAGCGGAAGAGATGCCGTTCTGGAGCCTCATCACGCTCGAGCGCGACTGTCGTAGCGGCATCCCCTTCGCGATCACATGCGGCATTTTCAACGCGATGGTGCACACGGTGTATCGCACCACCGAGGCGGACGCTACCGCAACATACGAGGCGATGAAACTCGATCTAGAACGCCTCGTCGACGTCGACCGAACGGTGTTCTATGACGAGCTCAGCGCGTTCGTCGACCGCTTTCCGACGTAGCCGCGCCGCCTAGCCGATCGCGAGGGACGCTCCTTCCGCGAGCGCTCGCAGCTTGGCGTAGGCCACCTCGCGCGCCATCGGCGCCATGCCGCAGTTCGTCGAGCAGACGATGCGGTCGTCGGGGAGATGCTTTCGCGCGAGCTCGATCGTCGCGCGAACGTCCTCCGGCGTTTCGATTTTGTCCGTCGCGACGTCGATGACGCCGATCGCGACGATCTTGTCACCGGCGAGCGCGAGCACGTCCGGCGGGACGTGCGACCCCGCCAGCTCGATGGAGATCTGATCCACGGTGCTCTTCGCGAGCAGCGGGAGCACGTGTGCGTACTGGTCCCAGCGCGCGCCTAGGTTCGCCTTCCACTGGACGTTGGCGGGGATGCCGTAGCCGTAGCACACGTGCACGGCGGTGACGCACGATGCGCCGCTCAGCGCCGTGTCGAGCGCATCGATGCCCCACGCGGCGACCTCGTCGAAGTAGACGTTGAACGCCGGCTCGTCGAGCTGCACCACGTCCACGCCCTCGGCGATCAGGTCCGCGATCTCGTCACGAATCGCGCGCGCGAACGCAAACGCCAATTCCGCGCGGTTGCCGTACGCTTCGTCGACGACGGTGTCGACGAGCGTCATCGGGCCGGGGATCGTGAGCTTGAGCGGGCCGTCGGTCAGCGTGCGCGCGAAGCGCACGTCGTCCACGTGAACGGGCGCGACGCGCCGCACCTCGCCGGTGACCGTCGGGCACACGGCTTCGTAGCGGTCGTCGCGGATGCCGCGCTTCTGGCGCTTCGCGGCGTCGACTCCGCCGAGGCGTTCGGCAAAGCCGTGCACGAAATGCTTGCGCGCCTGCTCGCCGTCGGTGACGGTTTCGATCCCCGCGCGGAGCTGCTCGGCAACGGCGATGCGCGTCGCATCGCGTTGCGCTTCGAGCAAGTCGGCCCCTTCGAGCCGCCAGCTCGGAAAGATGCGCTCGGGCTCCGCGAGCCAGGCGGGCTTGGGCAGACTTCCGGCAATCGTCGTAGCGAACGGCATAAACCGTCCTTTCAACGTGAATCGCCGAATTACGTCGTCAGCTTTCCGCGGACACAACGCGGCCATCCCCTGGCAGAGGCACCCGCATAGCATCGGACGATGTTCCGATCGCCGCGCTGGTCCTCGTCGTGACCGGCAAAGATCGCGCGCGGTACGCCGAAGGCAAGGGCTGGTACTTCCTTCGGCGCGGCGGTCGTGCAAGCCACGTCATCTACGCCCATCCGGCCAGTTCCCAGAGCGTCACGATCTCGATCCACCGTGGAAAGGACATTCCGAAGGGTCTGCTGATGGTTCTCCTCAAAAAGATCGACAATCCCTGAGGGCTTTTCATGACATATACGATCGTTCTCGAAGACGGTCCCGACGGCGGTTGGGGCGGTCTCGTTCCGGACCTGCCCGGCCTCTTGCTCCTCGGCGATTCGCGAGAAGAGATCATCGCAGAAGCGCCCGGTGCGATCCTCGACTACCTCGACGCGATGCGTGATTCGGGAAACCCGGTCCCGCAGCCGGGCCGGTATGTCGTCCAAGTCGAGGTCCCTGCGGCGTAAGCCCCTCCCTTGCGACTGGATAAGTTTCTCAAGGTCTCGCGGCTCGCCAAACGGCGGGCCGAGGCCAAGGACGGGATCGAAGCCGGGCGGATCACCAAGGATGACCGGGCGCTCAAGCCCGGCTACGAGGTGAAAGCGGGCGACGTGCTGTTGATCCACTACCGAACGAAGTTTCTTACCGTGCGCGTGCTGCTGGTGCCGGAGCGCGTGCTGCCGTCGCTCAAACCCGCGGATCTGTACGAGATCGTCGAGGAACGCAAAGACGATCCCGTCGACTGGCTGCGCTGATGGTGCGCTTGGTGATCGCCGCGTTCGGTGCCGCGTGGCTGCTCGGCGGGATCATGCTCGTCACGCTGGCATACGGCGGCATTCGGCACACGGACCTGTGCGCGTCGCGGCCGGAGATCGGCGACGTCGCGGGCTTGTGGCCGCGCGAGGCCGACGAGTTCGCAGAAGCGATCGCCGGACGCAGCGCATATCTCGAGTCTGTGGACCATCGCGACGGCAACCGCATTCGCAGCGTGCGCGTCGAGCGCAACATGGTCATCGTCAGGCTCGACGGACCGAACCGCTGGCGCACGCCCGAAACGCCCGGTGCGACGTGGCAGCTCGTGTACGCACGCCATCACGGCGGCGTCGCGGGAGGCGGCTTGCCGTGCGTGAAGATGGACGTCGTCCACGACCACACGGTTCAGCACTGGGCGTGGGCCGCCGCGGATTTGAACGTGCTGCGGTGATCGTCGTTGCCTGAACGCTCCAGATTATCCGCGGATGCGAAAGATGCGCTCGCGCGCGAGGTGCCGGCGGACCCCGGCGTGCGCGCCGCGCTGCGCAACGGCCTGGCGTACTTCGGCGGCGTCGACGCGGGCGGCGAGCTGGTGTTTCGCACGCGGCGCTCGGCGGTCGCGCGGCTCGCGCGCACGCTGTTCGAAGACCAGCGCAGCGCGGCGCCCGTGCGGCGCGGCCACGACGCGCGGCTCTACAAGACGACGACGTTCGAGATCGACCTCGGCGCCCTGCTCGCTCAGCCGCCGCCAAAGCCGCGCCGCCGCGCCGAGCGGCGCGCGGAGCTGCGGGCGGCGTTCCTATGCGCGGGCTCGGTGGCGGCGCCGCACCACGGCTACCACCTGGAGTTCGTAGCCGCCGACACGGCGCGCGCCGACCGCATCGCCGCGCTGATCGCGGCCGAAGGCCACGTGCCCGGCCGGATGGTCCGCAAGGGGCGGCCGGTGGTGTACCTCAAGGGCCTCGATGCGATCGTCACCGTGCTGGGGGCCGCGGGCGCGTCGGGCGCCGTACTGCACCTCGAGGACGTCCGCGCGGTCAAGGAGACGAAGAACCGCATCCACCGGCTGGTGAACACCGAGGCCGCAAATGTCGTTCGAGCAGCCGCGGCCGCGGCCGCGCAGCGCGCGGCCATCCAGGAGCTCGCGGACGCCTACGGCTTGCGCAACCTCTCGCCGGCGCTGCGCGAAGCCGCGCAGCTGCGCCTGGCGCACCCCGACGAGACGCTCGCCGAGCTGGGCCGCCGCTGCCACCCCGCGGTGGGGAAGGCCACGATCAACGGCCGGCTCGCTTCGTTGATGCGGCTCGTGAAGCGGGTGCGCGGCGAGCGAGAGGAGCCGGAAGTTTCCTTCGCCTAAAGCGAACGGGCTATGCGCATCGGTATCAACGGGTTCGGCCGGATCGGCCGGAATTTCGCCAAGGCTCTCCTAGAGCGGCATCCCGGCGTGGAGATCGCCGCGGTCAACGACCTCACCAGCGCCGCCGAGTGCGCGCACCTCTTCAAGTACGACTCCAACTACGGCACCTACCCCGCCGACGTGAAGGCGACCGCCGACGGGATCACGATCGACGGCAAGGCGATCCGCGTGCTCGCGGAGCGCGATCCGGGCAAGCTGCCGTGGAAGGACCTGGGCGTCGAGGTCGTCATCGAGTCGACCGGGCTGTTCACCGACGCCGCGAAAGCGCGCGCGCACATCGACGGCGGCGGCGCCAAGAAAGTCATCATCTCCGCGCCCGCCAAGGGCGAGGACATCACCGTCGTGCTGGGCGTCAACGACGCGGACTACGACCCGGCCAAGCACCACGTGATCTCGAACGCGTCGTGCACGACCAACTGCCTGGCGACGGCCGTGAAGCCGATCGTGGACACGATCGGCTGGGTCAAGGGCTTCATGTGCACGATCCACTCGTACACCAACGACCAGAACATCCTCGACGCGCCGCACAAGGATCTGCGCCGCGCGCGCAACGCGGCGACGAACATCATCCCGACGTCGACCGGTGCGGCGAAGGCGCTGTACCTGACGATCCCGGAGGTGCAAGGGACGTTCGACGGGTTCGCGCTGCGCGTCCCGACGCCGACCGTCTCGATGGTGTACCTCGTGGTGCAGACGAAAAAAGCGACGACGCGCGACGAGCTCAACGCGATCCTGCGCGGCGCCGCCGAGAACGGCCTCAAAGAGTACGTGCAGTACACCGAAGAAGAGCTCGTGTCGAGCGACTTCAAGCAGAACCCGCACAGCTCGATCATCGACGGCAAGCTGACCAACGCGAACGGCGACCTGATCCAGATCGCGGCGTGGTACGACAACGAGTGGGGCTACTCGTGCCGGCTCGCCGACCTCACCCAAATCGTCGCCGCCAAGATCCCGAGCGCAGTGTAGTTGCAGCGCCTCCCAGCGGTTGCCGCCGCCGTCGCGGTCCTCGCGGCGGCAGCGTGCGTCCCGGGGTCCGCAGCGCCGCGTGCGTTCGGATACGACGACGTCTTCCGCATCGTCTCGCTGAGCACGCCGCAACTGTCGCCGGACGGTAAGCGCATCCTCGTGGTCGTGACGCGCATCGACCGCGCGCGCGACAAGCGCGTGCGCGACCTCGACGTGATCGATGTCGTGAGCGGCATGCGGCACACGGCGATCAGAGCCCGAGCCGGATTGTCGTCGGCGCGCTGGGCGCCGTACAGCGACGGTCTGGCCTTCATCGCCGACGTGCCGGTGAAGGGGGGCGATACGACGTCGCAGGTGTTCGTGATGCGCCCGAACGGCGAGGTGCGCCAGGCGACGACCGCACCCGGCGGCGTGGAGCAGTTCGTATGGCGGCCCGACGAAAACGCGATCGCGTACGTCGCCATCGACCCGAAGCCGCAAGCGAGCGGCGACGCGCGCTTCCTCGACGCCTACCACGTCGGCAACGACGCCGCACTCGCGCACGGCGCGGCGCGCCCGGCCCGCGTGTGGCTGCAGCCGCCGCCGGGACGCGGCAAGGCGCGACTGCTCACGCCCGGTGCCGGGAGCGTGACGTACGGCGAAGGCGAGTCGACGCTCTCCTTCTCACCGGACGGCGCGACGCTCGCGTATCTCCACGCGCCGACCGCGGTGCTCAACGACGCGGACGACGCGACGTCGCGGCTGATCGACGTCGCGACCGGCAACGAGCGCCCGCTCGGCGCGTCGTCGTCGCACGAGCGCGATCCGCTGTTCGCGCCCGACGGCATGCACGTCGCATACCTGCACAGCGACGGCGACAACCAAGTCCATCCGACGCAAGCGTACGTCACGGGGCCGCGCGGCGGCCCCGGCACCGCGGTGTCGCCGTCGGTCGACCGCACGGTGCGCGACATCGGCTGGGAGCCCGGCGGGCGCGTGCTGGACTTCACCGCCGCCGACGGCACCGCGTACGCGCTGTACCGCGCGCCGGTCGGCGGGACGCCGCAGCGCGTCGACCTCGGCGGGATCAGCATCACGTCGGGGCTCGACGGCGCGCTGGGCAATGACGGCGCGCTCGCGTTCGTGGGCTCGACGACGCAGCGTCCGGACGAGATCTATTACGCCGCGCCCGGGGCCGCACCGCGACCGCTCACGCACTACAACGATGCAGTCGCGTCGCTCGCGCTCGGCGCGAGCGAGCGGATCACCTACCCGACGACGACGGGCGTCGACGGCGACGCGGTGCTCGTCACGCCGCCGGGGTTCACGGCGGGCCGAACGTACCCGCTGGTCGTGCTGATCCACGGCGGACCGGCCTCGGCGTCGACCGAGACCTTCAGCACGCGCGCGCAGCTCATGGCGTCGCGCGGCTGGCTGGTGCTGCAGCCGAACTACCGCGGTTCGACCAATCGCGGCGAGCGCTATCAGCACGCGATCTACGTCGACACCGTCGACGGACCCGGCAAAGACATCCGCGCCGCGCTCGACGCGGTGAAGGCACGCGGCATCGTCGACGCGAGCCGCGTCGCGGTGAGCGGCTGGTCGTACGGTGGCGTGATGACGACGTGGCTGATCACGCACTATCACGACTGGCGCGTCGCCGTCGCAGGCGCGCCGGTGACGGACAACCTCGCCGACTACGCGACCGCCGACGACATCAACGCCGACCGCGAATTGTTCCGCGGCTCGCCGTGGCTGGGCGACAACCGCGCCGACTACGTCGCGCAGAGCCCGCTCACGTACGTGAAGGACGTCACGACGCCGGTGCTGCTGATGACCGACCGCGGCGACCAGCGCGTGTCGCCGGTGTCGGCGTACGAGTTCTACCACGCGCTGCGCGACCTCGGCAAACCCGTCGACATGGTCGTGTATCCGGTCGACGGCCATTTTCCGAGCGATCCCGTGCGCTCCGCCGACGTGAACCGGCGCTGGGTGGACTACATCGCGGAACACTTCGCGCGCTAGCGATGTGCACCGTGCTCGTGCTGCTGCGCCCGGAGCATCCGTGGCCGCTGATCGTCGCCGCCAACCGTGACGAACGGCTCGACCGCGCGTTCCAGGCGCCCGGGCGCTGGTGGGACGACGCGCCGGAGATCGTCGCGGGCCGCGACGTGCTCGGCGGCGGCAGCTGGATCGGCGTGAACGACGACGGCGTCGTCGCGACGATCGTCAACGGCTTGCACCGCCTCGGCCCGCTCGACGGCAAGACGAGCCGCGGCGAGCTCGTGCTGCGCGCACTGCGCGCGCCCGACGCCGCCGCTGCGGCGCGCGCCGCCGGCGCGCTTTCGCCGGACCGGTACCGCGGCTTCACGCTGCTGCTCGCCGACCGGCGGTCGGCGTTCGCGGTGGCGAGCGACGAGCGCAGCGTGCGCGTCGACCCGCTCGCACCTGGACATCACATGATTACGCCGGAAGGCTGCGACGTCGCGACGTCGCCGCGCTATGCCGCGCACTTCGCGGCGTTTCGCGGTGCGCCGGCGCCGGAGCCCGCGACCGGCGACTGGACGGCGTGGACCGAGCTGCTGCGGCACGCGGACGACGACGATCCGCACCGCGCGATGACCGTCGCAGCCGGCGCCCAGCTCGGCACGGTGTGCAGCACGCTGCTCGCGCTCCCGGCCGCGCGCTCCGCGCCGCCGGCGATGCGCTTCGCGAACGGCCCGCCGACGCGGGTGCCGTACGAGCCCGTCGACGCACCGTGGGTTCACGGCGCGAACGTCGAAAGGCGCTGACGCATGCATTTCACGTCGCTTCGGGACGCGGAGGTGCGCGGCAAGCGCGTGCTGCTGCGCGAAGACCTCAACGTCCCCACCAAGGACGGCGCGATCGCCGACGAGACGCGCATCACCGCCGCGCTGCCGACGCTGCGGTGGCTGCGCGAGCACGGCGCGAAGACGGTGATCCTCTCGCACCTCGGCCGCCCCGACGGCAAACCCGATCCGAAATACTCGCTGCGCCCCGTCGCGACCCGGCTCGCGGAGCTGCTCGGCACGGACGTGCGCTTCGTGGACGACTGCGTCGGCGACTCGGCCGTCGCGGCGTCGCACGCGGTGCCCGACGGCGGGTTCGCGCTCTTCGAGAACGTGCGCTTCCATCCGGAGGAAGAGGCGAACGATCCGGCGTTCGCCCAAGAGCTTGCGCGCTCGGGCGATCTGTACGTCAACGACGCGTTCGGGACCGCGCACCGCGCGCACGCGTCGACGGCCGGCGTCGCGGCGCTGCTCCCCGCGTATGCGGGATTTCTGATGGAGGCCGAGCTCGCGTCGCTCGCGCGGCTGACGGACCATCCCGTGCATCCGTTCGTGTGCGCGATCGGCGGCGCCAAGGTCGCCGACAAAGTCGGCGTGTTCGAGAACTTGCTCGCGAAGGTCGACGCGTTCGTGATCGGCGGCGGCATGGCGAACACGTTCCTCGCGGCGCAAGGGATCAACGTCGGCCGGTCGCTGCGCGATCCCGACCTGCTGCCCGCGCAGAAGATCATCGCGCTGTCGCTGTCCAAGGGCGTGGCGCTGCACCTGCCGACGGATGCCGTCGTCGCCGACGCGTTCGACGCGGACGACACCGCGCGCACCGTGCCGCTCGACGGCGTCGGCGATGCGATGATCCTCGACATCGGCCCCGACACCGCGCGCGCCTACGCCGACGTGCTGCGCGGCGCGAAGACGATCGTGTTCAACGGCCCGATGGGCGTCTTTGAGAAGCCGCCGTACCGGAACGGCACGCGCGTGGTCGGCGAAGCGATCGCCGACGCGACGAAGCACGGCGCGACGAGCGTCGTCGGTGGTGGCGACGCCGCCGCCGCCGCGCACGCGCTCGGCTTCGCGGATGCGATGACGCACGTCTCGACTGGCGGCGGCGCGACGCTGGAGTTTCTCGAAGGCAAGACCCTCCCGGGCGTCGCGGCGCTGGAGCGATAACGCGATGGGCGCGAGACGGCCGTTGATCGTCGGGAACTGGAAGATGCACAAGACGATCGCGCAGACGCGCGCGTTCGTCGCGGACGTGCGCGCGCGCAACCTGCCGCTCGCGGACGTCGACGCGGTGATCTGCCCGCCGTTCACCGCGCTGTCCGCGGCGCACGAAGAGCTCGCGGGCTCCGCGATCGGTTTGGGCGCGCAGAACGTGAGCTGGGCGGAGGAGGGCGCGTTCACCGGCGAGATCTCGCCGGCGATGCTGGTCGAATGCGGCGTGACGTGGGTCGTCATCGGCCACTCCGAGCGGCGGCATCTGTTCGGCGAGCTGGACTACCGCGTCAACGAGAAGGCGCGCGCGGCGCTGGCGCACGGGATCACGCCGATCGTCGCGGTCGGTGAGACCGCCGAGGAGCACGCGGCGGGCCAAGCGCACGCGAAGGTCTGCGAGCAGGTGCACGCGGCGTTCGACGGCATGCCGGTCGCGGACGTCGCGCGCTGCGTGGTCGCGTACGAGCCGATCTGGGCGATCGGCACCGGCAACGCCGACTCGCCGCCCGAGGCGAACGACATCATGGGCCAGATCCGCGCGCGGATGCCGGGGCTCGACCGCGCGCGCATCCTCTACGGCGGGAGCATGAAACCCGAGAACGTCGCATCGTTTCTGGCGCAACCGAACATCGACGGCGGGCTCGTCGGCGGTGCAAGCCTCGACCCCGGCTCGTTCGCCGCGCTGCTCGAAGGCGCGCGCGGATGAAAAAGCGACCGTTCGTGCTCGCGATCCTCGACGGCTGGGGAACCAGCGCGTCCACGCACGGCAACGCGATCCTCGCCGCCGACCTGCCGAACTGGACGCGCATCCTCGCCACCTACCCGCACACGCTGCTCGACGCGAGCGGCGAAGCGGTGGGGCTGCCGAAGGGCGTGATGGGCAACAGCGAGGTCGGGCACATCAACATCGGCAGCGGGCGCGTCGTGCCGCAAGGCGTCGTCGTGATCGACGACGAGATCGCGAGCGGCACGTTCGGGCAGAACACGACGCTGCGCGCGTGCATCGACCACGTGAAGAAAACGGGCGGCACGCTGCACCTGCTCGGCCTGATTTCTGACGGCAAGGTGCACAGCTCGCTCGATCACGTCGAAGCGCTGATCGACGTGATCACCGAGGCGGCCGTGCCGCTCGCGATCGACGCGTTCCTCGACGGGCGCGACACGCCGCCGCGTTCCGCCGGCACGTACCTCGCACGCCTGGAGCAGCACCTCGCCAAGCACCACAGCACCGGCGCGATCGCGACGATCTCCGGCCGGTACTTCGCGATGGACCGCGACAAGCGCTGGGACCGCACGCGCAAGGCGTACGACGCGCTCGCGAACGGGACCGCGGCGCATCATGCTCCCACCGCAGCGGACGCGCTCGCGGCTGCGTACGTGCGCGGCGAGAACGACGAGTTCGTCGTGCCGACGACCGTCGGCGAGCCACGCCCGATCCAAGACGGCGACGCGTGCATCTTCTTCAACTTCCGCCCGGACCGCGCACGCCAGCTCACGCTCGCGTTCAGCGATTCGTCGTTCGCGCAGTTCCCGGTGCGCAAGTACGCCGACCTGGTGTTCGCGACGATGACGCGCTATGAAGAGAACTTCCCCAACCCGATCCTGTTCGGACCGCGGCCGCAGTACCACGTGTTCGGCGAGATCGTCTCGACCGCCGGCCTGACGCAGCTGCGTTTGGCCGAGACCGAGAAGTACGCGCACGTGACGTACTTCTTCAACGGCGGGCGCGAAGACGTGTTCCCGGGCGAAGACCGCATCTTGATCCCGTCCAACCGCAGCGTCGCGACGTACGATCTCGCGCCGGAGATGTCGGCGTACGACATCACCACGGCGGCGGTTGAAGACCTCGCGCACCGCCGGCACGACGTGATCGTGATGAACTACGCGAACGCCGACATGGTCGGCCACACGGGCGTGTGGGACGCGACGATCTCCGCGCTCGAAACGCTCGACGTCGCGCTCGGCCGCCTCGAGCAGGCGACGCTCAAAGCGGGCGGCATCCTCGCGATCACCTCGGACCACGGCAACGCCGAAGAGAAGATCGATCCCGACGGCAACCCCCTCACCGCGCACACGACCAACCCCGTCCCGCTCGTGCTCGTCTCCGACAAACCACTGGGCACGTTCGCGAGCGACGGCAAACTGGGCGACGTCGCGCCGACACTGCTGCCCCTGCTGGGCCTTCCCGTCCCGCCCGAGATGACGGGCACAAACCTGTTGGCGCCGCCACCATGAAGCGCAAGCGCCTAGAAGCCGCGGCGGACCTGCTGCGTGACAAAGCGGGCGGTGACATCGACTGCGCGATCGTGCTCGGCTCGGGCTTCGGCGCGGTGCTTCGCGACCGCATCGACGGCCACACGGTCTCGTACAAGAAGATCGACGGCATGCCGCTGCCGGGCGTCGCCGGACACGCCGGCGAGGCGCACGTCGGCATCCTGCACGGCCGCCGCGTCGTCGCGTTCAGCGGACGCTTCCATCTCTACGAAGGCCGCGCGACCGACGACGTGATCTACCCGGTCGTCGCCGCCGCGCATGCCGGCGCGAAAACGTTCGTGCTGACCAACGCCGCCGGCGGCGTGAATCCCGACTATCATCCGGGCGACCTGATGCTGATCGTCGATCAGCTCAACCTCACCGGCACCAGCCCGCTGATCGGCGCGGATCTGCTGCCGGGGCAAAGCGCGCGCTTCGTCGACATGGTCGACGCGTACGCGCCGCACCTGCGCGAGCTCGCGCGCCACATGGCGGCCGAGTACGCGATCACGCTGCACGACGGCGTGTACGCGGGCCTCGCCGGCCCGGCCTACGAGACGCCCGCCGAGGCGCGTTACCTGCGCGGCATCGGCGCGGACGCGGTCGGCATGAGCACGGTGCTCGAGACGATCGCCGCGCGCGCGCTCGGCCGCGACGTCGTCGGCTTCTCGCTGATCACCAACGTCCACGGCACCGGAGCGCCGACGTCGCACGAAGAAGTCCTCGATGCTGCCGCACGCAGCGCGGAAAGCGTGGCGCGCTTGGTCGAAGGCATCGTCGCGAACCTGTAAGGAGACTCGATGAAGAACGAAACCGTGATCGGCGGGATCACCGTCGGCGGACAACCCACCGCCGAAGAGCTGACGTCGGGCCGATTCACGACCGTCGTGAACATCCGCCGCGGCGAGGAGGACGGCAACATCACGGACGACGCGCTCGCGGGTTCCGGCGTCACGTACGCGCACGTACCGTGGACGATCGACACGGTGACGAACGACGACATCGTTCGCATTCGCGAAGCCGTCGACGCAGCCGCCGGCCCCGTCTTGATCCATTGAGCGGGCGCGACGCGCGCTGCGGTCGCAGCGGTCATCGTGCTCTCCGAAAAGGACGGAACCGGCGCTGAAGGCGCGCTGAGGAAAGCCGCCGACGCCGGATTCGAAATCACCGGCACCCCGTACGCGGATTTCATCGAGAGCTACTTCGGCACGACCGGCCCGGCTCGGCGCGCAGGATAAGCAGGCTCGGCCGGAAACCTCCTCCGCTGCGCTCGCTTTACCGGGGAGGAAGTTTTCATGCGCCTGCAGCCGTCGTTTTCACGCCTCGTCGCATTCACGATCCTGATCGGTGCGGTCGCCGCCGGGTGCGCTGGCTCCGGCAGCCGCAGCACGGTCCCCGGCGGCACGTTGCCGGACGACCGTCAGCGCGCCGCGCGCAGCCTCGCGAGCCTCGGCGCCTACAACGTCGACAAGACGAAGACGGCGGTCGCGGGCATCTCGTCCGGCGGTTTCATGGCCGTGCAGTTGCACGTTGCGTTCTCGGGCACGTTCCACTATGCGGCGATCTACGCCGGCGGTCCGTACTACTGCGCGCAAGACAGCCTCTCGACCGCGCAGACGACGTGCCAGTACGCGACGTCGAGCTCGCTGTCCGCATCCGAGAGCTATCTCGACAGCCAGTCCTCCGCCGGCACGATCGATCCCAAGAGCAATCTCAATGGGCAAAAGGCGTACTTGTGGTCGGGGACGATGGACTACACCGTCGAGCAGAAAACGATGAACGACCTCAACAGCGAGTACCAGCACTACGGCGTGTCGACGAAGTACGACAACACGTACGCGGCGGGCCACGGCTGGGAATCGCCGGACGGCGAGGTCGCGTGCGGCACGACCGCGAGCCCGTACATGATCGACTGCAGCAACTACGACTCCGAGAACGCCTGGCTCACGTACTTCTACGGCTCGGTGAACGCGAAGAACACGGGCACGCTGGGCGGCACGCTGGTCAACTTCGATCAAACGCCGTACGGCGGCGGTGCGAACGACCTCGACACCAACGGCTACCTGTACGTTCCGGCGAACTGTGCGAACGGGCAGCAGTGCCGCTTGATCGTCGCGCTGGACGGCTGCGTGCAAACGCAGGCGAACATCGGCACCAAGTTCATCACCGAAGCCGGCATAAACAAGTACGCCGACACGAACAACATCCTGGTGCTGTATCCGTACCAAGTGTCGAGCAGCACGCCCAACAACCCGAACGGGTGCTGGGATTGGTGGGGCTACGAAACGTCGACGTACGCGCTGAAGAGCGGTCCGCAGATGGCGGCGATCAAGAAGATGGTCGACCGCATCCAGTCCGGCGGCGGCCCGACGCCCACACCGAGCCCGACGCCGAACGGCACGCCGACACCGGGTCCGACGCCGACCCCTGTCCCAACGCCGACGCCGCCGCCGGTATGCTACAGCGGATCGAACTACTCGCACGTCGTCGCGGGACGCGCGCACGACAGCTTCGGCTACGCGCTGGCCAATGGCTCGAACCAGAACATGGGCCTGGACAACGTGTTCTACCAGACGACGCTCAAAAAGACGGGGCCGAACTACTACGTGATCGGCTGTCCGTAGTTCTTGCACGCGAGCGGATGGTATCGGCGACGACGCGCTATCGGAGGCGGTAGCATCCGCTCGGGTCGATCATGATCCGGCGCTGGCCTACATTGATGCTGCGGATCGCGTGATCCCAGAACGTCAGCACGCGAACGACCACCGGCCGCAGCGCCGCAACGACGGCGCGTGCTCGGGCCGACACCGAGAGCACGTCGCGCTGCCAGGCGGGATGATCGCGCGGCAGCGTCGCGTGCAACTCCGCGTCGGTGTCGGCGACGTGCGCGGACGCGATCGCGAGCGGCGCGGTCGCGAGTGCGTTCGCGTCGAGCGCCGGGCCCGGGGCGGCGGCGTCCTTCATCCGGTCGCCGTCAGCTCGGCGCTTCCCGTCAGCTCGGCATGCAGTTGCCGCAGCGCGAGCAGGTGCAGTTGCGACACGCGCTGCGGCGAGACGTTGAGCGGGGCGACCATGGCGCGCAGCGGCTGCTCGCCGAAGTAGTGCGCCATCACGATGCTGCGCTGGCGCTGCGGCAGCGCAGCGATCGCGCGGCGCATGCACTCGCGCTCGAGGCGTTCGATCATGATGGTCTGCGGGTCGGCGGAATGATCGAGTAACAGGCGTTCGCTGCGCGGCAGGGGCGTGTCGAGCGACAGCGCGTTGCGGCGGTGCGCTTCGGTCCGCGCAGGTACGAGCGGCGGCGTGATGCGCTCCATCGCGCCCGGGCTCGGCAGCGTGCCCAGCTCTTGGGCCAGCGCGTAGCGCGCGCGGTCCGCTAGGCGCAGCGTTCGGCGCATTCGCTCGGGCACGGGATCGGCCCGCCGGACGCCGTTGAGCACCGCGCCCAGGATCAAGCGGCGCGCGTAATTTTCCAGCGGCACGCCGCGCGTGGGGTCGAATCCGTCGACCGCGCGGATCAGCCCGACGCAGCCGTCGCCGATGAGGTCGTCGAGCTCGCTGCTGGGCACCATGCGGTGCACGCGGCGCGCGATGTAGCGCACGATCGGCAGCAGCGCGCGGATGCGCGCCTCACGCGCCTCGCTCATCGCCGCACCTTGCGCACGAACAGATCGTCGGCGACGCTCCCGAGCGCGATCTCCGCCACCGGCCCGAGCCCCTGCACGAGCGGCTTGAGGATCTCGCGGAACAACACCGCGTTCATCACGTCGCGCGCCGCCATCTCGGGGCGCGGGTCAGCCGCGGTGGAGGTTGTTGGCGATGCGCAGCATCTCATCGGCCGCCTGCACTCCCTTTGCGTTGGCCTCATACGCGCGCTGCGCGCCGAGGATTTGCATCATTGCCTCGATCACCGAGACGTTCGAACGTTCCAGCATCCCGAACGCGAGCGCCGGACCGTCGCGCCCGCCGGGCGCGAACAATCGCGCGCGGCCCGATGCGTCCGTCGCGGCGAACAGCGTCGCACCGAGCGCGTGCAGCGCTTCCGGCGACGCGAACGACGCGAGCCGCAGGTGCGCGATCGTGCGATCTTTCGCAGCCGGCGTGTCGATCGCGACGCGACCGTCGCGTTCGACGCGCACGGCTAGCGCGTCGGCGGGGATGCGCACGCCGGACAGCGCCCAGCCGGCGCTGTTGCGCAGCATGCCGTCGGACTGTCGCGCGAACTCGCCGTTGCGCGTATACGCGCGCGCTCCGCCGCGCTCGACGACGAAGAATCCCGGCCCGTCGATCGCGACGTCGAACGCCCCACCGCTGCGCACGAGCTTGCCCTGCGCGAACACGGCGTGCTTGCCGACTCCCGTCGTGCCGAGCCCGAGCGACCCGGCGCGCACGTCTGCGAACGTCGCCGCGGCACCTTTGAATCCGGCGACGTCGGCGTTGGCGAGGTTGTCGGCGACGATCTCGAGCTGCGTCTGCTGTGCGGCCATCCCGCTGGCCGCGGCGTACATCGCGCGGTTCATCGTACGCGCACCACGTCGTTCGCGGTCTTGTCGCGCGTCGCGTCGATCGCGAGCAGCGTCTTCTGCGCGGTCTCGAACGCGCGTTGCGCGGTGAGGATCGCGAGCGTCTCGCCGATCGGGTTCACCGTGCTGGTTTCCAGCGCGCCGGCGAGCAGATGCGTGCCCGGCGGCAGCGGGATGCGGTCCACGACGCGGCCGCCGTCGCGCACCGTACCGTCGGCGTCGATCTTCGCGTGCTCCGATACGCGCAGCGCGCCGTGCGCGCCGTGCAGCCGCCGGCCGCGGTCGTCGATCAGCCAGCCGTCACGGTCGCGGGTGAACGCGCCGCTGCGTGTCGTATCGTCGCCGACACGGAACGCGCCGTCGCCCAGCAGCGCCAGGTCGAAGGCGCGCCCAGTGCTGCGCACCGCGCCCTGTTCGTGCGTTGCGCGCGCGGTGACCGTGAGGCCGCGCTCGGTCAGCGCGACCGTGGCGGCGCTCTTGCGGTAGCCGTCGGTCGAGGCGTTCGCGAGGTTGTGCGTCGCGACGTCGAGCTGCGCGCGCGCCGCCCGCATCGCGCTCGTGGTCCAATCCAATCCGTCCATACCGCGATGGTCGCGGGTCGGGATGACCGCGGTTTTGCGCGAATGTTGCGAGGCGAAGCCGTGGTTTGCGGGTAGGGGTCAGCGGGTCGCCCGGGCGGCCATCACGGAATCATCGGGCCGGATGGCGTAACCCCCAGGTCAAGCCCGGCGGGGACGGTTCCGCCGGTCGAGAGGATACGGATGCAGATCGGGATCTTGGGCTCCGGCAACATCGGAGGGAACGCCGCTCGCGTGTTTGCGCGGGCCGGCCATCGGGTGCGTATCGCCAACTCGCGCGGTCCCGAGTCGCTGAAGGCGCTGGTCGCGGAGATCGGCCCGAACGCCGAGGCGACGACCGCGCAGGACGCCGTCGACGCGAGCGACATCGTGCTCATCGCGGTCCCGTGGACCAAGCGCGAGGAGGCTCTCGGCGAGATCGAGGGCTGGGACGACAAAATCGTCATCGACGCGATGAACCCGTACACCGAGGACTTCGAGATCGAGGACCTCGGTTCGAAGACGTCCACCGAGTTCACCCGTGCGCTCGTCCCCGGCGCCCGGGTGGTCAAGGCGTTCAACACGATCTTCTACAAGCGGCTGGCGACCGAGGGCAAGCCCAAGGGCGAGAAGGGCCGCCTGGCGATTCCGGTCGCTTCGGACGACTCGGCGGCGAAACGCGTCGTGATCGACCTGATCGACGAGATCGGGTTCGACCCGGTCGACAACGGCGGGCTGGTCGAGGGCGGCCGCAAGCAGCAGCCCGGGTCGCCGATCTACAACGAACCGATCGGGGCCAAGGAGATGCGCGAGCAACTGGCCCGCGCATAACCCGGTCCCGGGGCGCCCGGCCGCAGCCGGAACTACTCGACGAGCTGGTGCGTCGGTGACCCGTTGTTGAGCGGCAGCTGTTCGATCTGATCGGTGTCCGAATCGCCGGCGGCTTCGCTTGCGCTCGCGGCGGGCGGTGCGGGCTCCGGTGCGGCGGGCGCGACCGGAGTTCGCTCGATCAGCGACAGGTGCGACATCAGCAGCGAGCGCAGCTCGCTCTTCGCTTTCTCCGCGGTGTCCTGATGGCGTTGGGCCTCGCGGCGGGACTCGTCGATGCGCGCGGTGAGCCCCGAGACCTCGCGCTCCGCGGTGAGGCGCGCCTCTTGCTTGATGAGGTCCGCCTCTTTGTGCGCGGCGGCTTTGACTTCGTCGGCCGTGCGCTGCGCCAGCAGCAGCGTGGACTGCAGCGACTCTTCCATCGTCTTGAAGTGCGAAAGGCGTTCGCGCAGCTCCGCGATCTCGCCCTGGAGCGCCGCGCGCGCGGTGTTCTCGTCCTCGAGCGTCTCGATGATCTCGTCGAGGAACTCGTTGACTTCGTTGCGGTCGTAGCCCTGGAGCGACTTCTTGAACTCTTTGTGCTGGATGTCGATGATCGTGATCTTGGCCATCAGCGCAGGTCCTTGATGCCGAGGATGCCGTCGACGTCGAGCTGCTCGCGCACGCCGGCCGAGTTGACGGTGACGCCGGACGGGACGACGAGGTAGATCGCCTCCGCCAGCTTCTGAATGCGACCGTCGATGGTGTACGCGACGCCCGACGTGAAGTCGACGACGCGCTGCAAGAGGTTGCGGTCGGCGCCTTGCACGTTGACGATCACCACCTGGCGCGCGCGGAGCGCGTCGGCGATCTCGGTCACGTCGCCGAACGAGCGCGGCGCGAACACCGCGACCGAGCCGCCGGACCGTCGCGACGCGTCGCTCAGCGGCACCACGTTGCGCTTCGCGCCGACCTCGTCGGCGTACAGCGCCTCTTCTTCCTCTTCGTCGTGGATCGCGAACAGCGACGTGAATTTGCCGAAAAAGCTCATGCCAGGGTCCTCTCTCTTGCGGGCCGCGGGCCGAAGATCGCGGTGCCCAAACGCACCATCGTCGAGCCGTGGTGCACCGCGCGCTCCCAATCACCGGACATCCCCATCGACAGCGTCGTCCCGCCGACGCGCGCGAACGCGGCGCGCGCAGCGGCGAACGCCGCATCGACGTCACCGTCGAGCGGGCCGATCGCCATCACGCCGTCGACCGCCAAGCCCTCGTCGCGCAAGCGCGCCGCGAGCGCCGGCGCATCGGCCGGCGGGGTCCCGAACCGTTCGGTGGGCGAGACGTTCACTTGCACGAGAACGCGCAAACGGCGCCCGGCGTCGCGCGCCGCCTTCGCCAGCGCCACGCCGGCGTCGAGCCGGTCGACGCTCTGCACCACGTCGAACAGGTTCGCGATCGCCTTCGCCTTGTTCGTCTGCACGTGGCCGATGAAGTGCTTCGTGCACGGCGGCAGCCCGTCGTACTTCGCGCGCGCCTCTTGCAGATAGTTCTCGCCCACGTCGCTCAGCCCGGCGGCGAGCGCGGCGAGCACGGCGTCGCGCGGCTGCGCCTTGGTCACGGCAAGGATCGAGACCGAACCGCGCTCACGCCCGGACGCCGCGGCGACCTCGTCGACGCGCTCGCGCAACGCCGTCACGCGCTCGGCGACCGTTCCGCCGGCAAGGTGCATCACGGAGGAGTTCCTTCACCGCGCCTCGGTGCGTATCCCGCGCCGGTACGCGCGCACGACGAGCGCGATCCCGATGAAGATTTGCAGCACCGCGACGAACTGCCCGCCGTCGAGCCCGAGCACGGTGAAGCCCGGCTCGCGCCAGATCTCGGCGACGGAGCGGGTGACGCCGTAGATCGTGAACCACGTCCATGCCACGACGCCGTCCGGCGGGCGCGAGCGGTACACGAGCAAGATGATCGGCAGGGTGAGGATGTCGAGGATCGCCTCGAAGATCTGCGACGGGTAGCGGTACCCGTCGGGATACGCCTTGAACAGCACGCAGTACGGGTGGTCCGGCAGGCACAGCTTGCCCGGCAACTCGTCGTTGATGAAGTTCACGATGCGCGTCGTGAAGATGCCGATCGACAGCAGCGGCACCACCTCGTCGCCGAGGATCCCGAACGTCAGCCCCGGATGCTTGCGCAGGAACAGCACGATCGCGACGATCACGCCGACGAGCGCGCCGTGGAACGCCATCCCGCCCTGCCAGATCGCGATGAAGTTCAGCGGGTGCGCAAGGTAGTCGCCGAAGTTGTGCTTCGTGATGACGTCGGCGATCACGAAGCCGGTGCGGCCACCGATCAGCACGCCGACGAGCGCGTAGACCAAGAAGTCTTGGATCTGATCGGTCGTCAGCCCGAGCCGCCGCCGCCCCGCCGGCCGGTTCATCCACAAGAAGACGCAGATGAACCCGAACAGGTACGACAGCCCGTACCAGTGGACGGCGACCGGGCCCAGCCGGAACGCGATCGGATCGATGTTCGGATAAACGAACCAGTGGTTCACCCGCCGTGGTTACGGCGCAAGGCTTGCGCAACCTAGCGCAGGCGGCGAAGAAGGGCGCTCCTGCGGAGCCGAGCGGTGCCACGGCGGCGTACCCAGGCGGGGTTCTGGTGCCGTCTAACACCGGGAGTTGCCGTGACCAGCAACGTGAACATCGCGACCGCTTTTCTCGCCGGGCTCGTGTCCTTCGTCTCGCCGTGCGTCCTGCCGCTGATCCCGGCCTACTTGTCGTTCCTCACCGGCTCCAGCCTCGAGGAGCTCAAGGCACAGGCCGACGCGCGAAGCCGGGCGCGGGTGATGTTCCATGCCCTCGCGTTCGTGGCGGGATTCACGCTGGTGTTCATGGCCATCGGGCTGTCGGCCAGCGCGCTGGGCTCGGTATTCATCGACTACAAGGACTGGATCGCGCGGGTCGGCGGCGTCATCGTGATCGTGCTGGGGCTCAACATGATCGGGGTCTTCAAGATCCCGATGCTCATGATGGACAAGCGCCTGCAGGTGCGCAGCGCGAACCGCTCCGTGCTCGCGTCGTTCCTCGTCGGGATCGGCTTCGCGGCGGGCTGGTCGCCGTGCATCGGCCCGATCCTCTCGGGGATCATCCTGCTCGCGTCGCAAGAGAAGTACGGTCCGGCGACGTTCCTGCTGTTCGTCTACTCGATGGGACTCGCCGTCCCGTTCCTCATCACCGCCGCCGCGATCACGCAGGCGCTGGGCGCGCTCAACCGCGTAAAGCGTTATCTGGGTGCGATCGAGATCGGCGCCGGCGCGTTCCTGGTCGCGACGGGCCTCGTGCTGATCACCGGCAGCTTCGGCCGCGTCGCCGCCTTCTTCTACCAGCACGTCCCCCTGCCGAGCCTGTGAGTCGCGCAGGCCGGAGAGTAGCCGGACGCGTCGAACCGGGCAGGCCGTGATCCTCCTCTGGCTCGTCGCGATCGTCGTCTTTGTGCTCGACTGGTGGGCGAAATCGGTCGTCGTCTCGCACTTCATGCCCTACGAGAGCAAGCTCGTGATCCCGCACCTGCTGTGGTTGACGTACGTGCAGAACACGCACGGCGCGTTCGGCATGTTCGGCAACTCGCCGGCGCTGCTGATCGTGCTAGCGCTGATCGTGCTGGGCGTGTTCGCCTTCGCGTTCCGCGACGCGGTGAAGCACTCGAACCTCGTGCGCGTCGCGTTCGGGATGATCGTGGGCGGCGCCGCCGGCAACATCCTCGACCGGCTGCAGCACCAGTCCGTGATCGACTTCATCGACTTCAAGACGATCTGGCCGAACGTGTTCAACGTCGCCGACGCGTGCATCACGATCGGCGTCGCACTGCTCGTCATCGCGCAGCTGCGCAGCGGGCGACGCGCCTGACCCACGTCGCCGGCGACGACGAGCGCGGCACGCGGCTCGACGTGCTGCTGGCGCGCCTCTCCGGCTACTCGCGCTCGCACGTCGCGACGGCGCTGCGCGCCGGCGCTGCGACCGTGAACGGCGCGGCGGGGAAACCCAGCACACTGCTCGAGCCCGGCGACCGCGTGGAGTACACGATCGAACCGCCGCGCGTGCTCGGCGCGGAGCCCGAAGCGATCCCGCTCGACGTCGTGTATGAGGACGACGACCTGCTCGTCGTCGACAAGCCCGCGGGGATGGTAACGCATCCCGCGCACGGCGCGACGGACGGCACGCTCGTCAACGCGCTGCTCGCGCACGTGGCCGTGCTCCCCGGCGAGCGGTTGCGCGCGGGGCTCGTGCACCGGCTCGACCGCGACACCTCGGGGCTGCTGCTGGTCGCCAAGACCGACGCGTCGCTGGGCACGCTCGGGCGCGCGATGCAGGCGCGCTACATCGAGCGCGAATACCGCGGCATCGTGATCGGCGTGCCGGACGACCCGGAAGGCACGATCCGCGGCGCAATCGGTCGCGACCCGCGCAACCGCATGAAGTACGCGATACGCAGCGAGGGCAAGCCCGCCGTGACGCACTACGCGCTGCGCGAGCGGCTGGTGGGCACGAGCGAGCTGACGTTCCGGCTGGAGACCGGGCGCACGCACCAAATCCGCGTGCACATGGCCGCGCTCGGCCATCCGGTGGTCAACGACGCGATCTACGGACGCAGCGACTCGCGGCTGCCGCTCCCCGGCCAGGCGCTGCACGCCTGGCGCTTGCGATTCAAGCACCCGCGCACGAAGCAGATGATGTCGTTCGAGAGCGAGCCGCCGCCGGAATACCTGGCGGCACTCGAGATGCTTCGCGCTCCGACATCGGGATGATCGGCGAGTTCGTTCTGCGCGCGACGTCGGGGAGCGCGCGCAGCGCGACGCTGACCACCGCGCACGGCGACGTCGCGACGCCGTGCTTCATGCCGGTGGGCACGCTCGCGAACGTGAAGTTGCTGGAGCCGCGCGACCTGCACGAGCTCGGCGCGCGCATCGTCCTCGCCAACACGTATCATCTCTGGCTGCGGCCAGGGCGCGACACGCTCGTCGCCGCCGGCGGCATCCATCGCTTCATGGCGTGGGACGGGCCGGTGCTCACCGACTCCGGCGGCTTTCAGGTGTTCAGCCTGGAGTCGCGCCGCGACGTCGACGAAGACGGCGTGACGTTCCGCTCGCACCTGGACGGCAGCACGCACCGTTTCACGCCGGAGAACGTGACCGCGTTTCAAGAAGATCTCGGCGTCGACGTCGCGATGGCGCTCGACCAGTGCGTGAAGCTGCCGTCGCCGCGCGAGGAGCTCGAGCGCGCCGTCGTGCGAACGAGCGCGTGGGCGGAGCGTTGCGCCGCGGCGCGGCGGCACGCCGGTCGAACGCTGCTGTTCGGCATCGTGCAGGGCGGTCTCGACGAGGAGCTGCGCGCGCGCAGCGCGGGGGAGCTGGTCGCGCTGGATCTGCCCGGGTACGCCATCGGCGGCCTGTCGGTCGGCGAGTCGCGTGAGGAGATGGACCGCGTTGCGCGCTTCACCGCCGCGCTGCTGCCGCGCGACAAGCCGCGCTACCTGATGGGCGTCGGCACCGTGCGCGATCTCGTCGCCGGGATCGACCGCGGGATCGACCTGTTCGACTGCGTCTACCCCACCCGCAGCGGGCGGCACGGCCGCGTGCTGACGCGCGCCGGCGCCGAATACCACATCCGCAACGCGGCCTACGTGCGCGACTTCACGCCGCTCGACCCGGATTGCGACTGCCGCGTTTGTGCCACGTACACGCGCGCATACGTGGCCCACCTGTTCCGCGCCGGCGAGACGCTCGCCCAGCGCTTGCTGTCGTACCATAACGTCGCGGCACTGACGTGGCTGGTCGGCGCGGCACGCGAGGCGATCGAGCAGCAGCGCTGGGCGGCGTTTCGCGACGGCATCGCGGCGGAGGGCCGCCCGTGAGACCGTTCGAAGAGGTCGGCTCATGAAGCTCTTGCGGCGCGCCGCCGTGATGACGACGGCTCTTTTCGTATGTGCGAGCGCGCTCGCGTCGGCGGATCCCGTCGACGTGACGCTCGCCGTGACCGTCAACGCGCTCAGCGGCCAGCACGAAGTGAACGGTGGCCACAGCGACAAGCTGACGTTCGCCCCGCTGCCGCTGGCCGAGCTCACGCTGCGCCGCAACGCGGAGAGCCTCCGCATCGAAGGCCTGCCGCCCGTGACGTTCGGGTACAGCAACACGGGCGACGGCGCGCTGAGCACGCGGCTCTCGATCGTGAACGCGACGTTTCGCCACACACTGCCCGGCGGCTGGTTCGCCGGCGCCGGCCAGACGATCTACAACCAGATGACGACGTACGTCCCCGTCAACGGCAATTTCTTCTACACGCGCGGCTTCGTGACGGATCCGATCGTCGGCTCGGAGGCGCAGTACTCGCGCGTGACGGGAGCGCGCTTCGAGATCGGGCGCATCGCGCAGTACGGCCGCAACCGCGTCGAGTGGTGGGCCGCGGCGAACCCGCGCATGCGCGGCGTCCAGTACACGCGGATCCCCACCGTCCCGTTCTTTTGCACGACGGGCAACGGCGGGATCATCGCGCCGGCGCCGCCGGAATGCGCGACGCAGGTGCACACGTTCGCCGATCCCGAGAACGCGTCGCAAGTCGACCTCTCGGCGCGCGTCGCGCACCGGATCTCGAAGAACGGCGAAGTTCTGCTCGGCCTGCGCTACCTCAACTATTGCGCGCACTACGACGACTTTGGGGGACAGCTCGCCGACCGCAACGTGGGCTTCGCGCCGACGCTGGGCTACCGCATCAAGCTCTAACGCGAAGCGTCGTGCGCAACGTCGCGCTCGGCATGAAAGCCGTAGGACGACAACGCCGTTCGAAGCGCCTGTTCGACATGCTCGTGCGGCAAACGGTTCTTGCGGGCGAGCTTCTCGACGGAGTCGCCGACGAGAAAGTCGAGCAGGACGAGGAGCGGATCGAGTTCCATCGCGGCGCGGACTCGGCAAGGACGGAGGACACCCGAACCTCCAGCATGCCTAGAGCACGGTTGCTGCAGCGATCAGCCGCAGAGCGGGATGTTGGTCGCGACGATGACGGCCAAGAGAGCGAGGCTGGTGAGCACGGCGATACCTCGGGAGGGGAGCGGTGTTGTCCACCGCACCGTACGGGTATCGTCGAGCCCCGGCGCGCTGCGAGTTAGGTAGAAGCTCCGCCGAGGTGCGTGGTTCGCGGCTCGGCTAGCAAGCCGAGTTGTCTTGCGCGGGTGAGCGTCTCGGCGCGGCCGTGCGTCTCCAGCTTCGCGCTGGCGTTGCGGAGATGGGTGCGGATCGTGTGCGGGCTGCGGTCGAGCAGCGCCGCGATCTGCGGTGCGTTGCGGCCCGAGTCGAGCAGCTTGAGGACGTCGACCTCGGTCGACGTCAGTGGGCCCGCTGCCGGACGGCTCTCGAACTCCGCTCGCGCGAGCGACAAGAACCGCGCGTACCCGCGAACGCTTTTCGGCGCGGAATCCAACCGTGCGTCACGGGGCAAACCGGCGAGCGCCGCGACCTCGCTGTCGCCGTGCAGAAAACGTGCCGCGGCGGCGCGCCGCCCGCGCACGACGTCGCCGACGATCTCGCCCGTCGCCGAAGCGAGCGCGCGCGCCAGCCGGTGATAGCGAAGCTCGTGTGCCGCGAGGTGCCGTTCGGGCCGCGCCGAGCTCGAGATCGCTTGCCGGCTGAACCGGCGTGCCGCGTCGTCGTCGTGCAGCGCGAGCGACGCCACCGCGAGCAGCGCGCGACAGAGCGCGCGTTCGCCGTCGGTGCGACCCGTCGTGTCCTTGAGTACGATCAGCACGTTGCGGGCCGTCGCGAACTCTCGTTGCCAAGCGAGCCGCAGCGCGTCCGCGATGCCGGCCGAAAAACGCTCGCGGTATTGCTCCGGCAACGGCTCCGCGTCGAGGGCGGCTCGCGCCGCCGCGAGCTCGACGTCGTCGCCCCGTTCGGCGGCGAGCTCGTACAGCGTCACGCGCCCCCACGCGCGATACGACGCGTCCCCGCCGAGATCGGCCTCGTAGGCGAGCGCCTTGGCGTGGCGCCACGCCGCTTCGACGTCGCCCGTGCAGGTCTGATGCGCCGCGTACGCGACCGAATGCAGCGTCACCGCGAAGCGATGCGCGTTCAACAACCGCGCGGACCGAACGCCGGCGGCGGCTTCGTCGAGGGCTTCCGCGATGTCGCGGCGCCAATATGCGGCGAGCGCGAGCCGTTGATGGACGCGCATGCGAACGACGTCGTCGTCGATGCGCGGAAGCTCCGCGCGGATCGCGTGTGCGCTTCCGGCCGAACGGTCGACCGCCCCCGTGGCCGCGTCGATCACGGATTGCAGCGCTCGCCGCCCGAGCTCCAGCGCCGGCGACGTGACCGTTCCCAGCAGCGCCGCCGCCCGCGTGAACAACCCGCGCGAGATCAAGAGCGGCGCGAGCACGTCGACCACGTACGCACGGTCGTCCGCGGGCGCGTTCTCCGCGGCGCGGCGCAACGCCGACTCCGCGCGATGAACGTCACCTTCGCACTGCCATATCGTCCCGGACAACAGCAACCCGGCCGTACTGGTACGATCGTACCGCGCCAGCGTCGCCTTTATCTCATCATATGAAGCCAGCGCGCAGACGTAGAATGCTGCGACGGTGGCCGACGGCGACGGCGTGATACGTTCGAGTGAAGCTGCGCGACCCGGCCCGCGAACAAACATAGTAAGTTCTATTTCGTAGAATGCTGCTGCGTTCCTCGCATTACCTAGCTACGACGAACGCTGAGTATACTGCTGGCGTGCCCGAAAGCTTTCAAGAGCGTTTGAGGACGCTTCGCGAACGGCGGGGCCTCCGGGTCGGCGCGCTCGCGAGCGCCGTCGGCAAAACGGACGGCGCGATTCGCCAGATGGAGTCCGGGCAAACGAAGATGGCAAGTTTCCCCGTCGGGCTGCGGCTGTCACGCGAACTCCACGTCAGCCCGTGGTATCTCTGCTTCGGCGACGACGGTGCCGCTCTCGAAAAGGGATTACGTTCGGAGGCAGCGGTCGCGACGGCGCTGGAGAATCTAATACTTGAAAAAGCCGCTCTAAGTCAGCGCGTGAGTACGTTGGAAGCCCAAGTCGCTGCCTTAAAGAAGCGCATATCTCGAGCAGACTGATAGAGACCTCGTCGTCCGGGTCGATCAGCGCCGAGATTCCGGCTGGAAGTGCGAACACCACGAAGCGATCCTAGGCGAGCCGAGTGCCAGATGCTTGACACTTTAGTTCGGCGGTTGACAAGGCCGCGCGGATCGTGGTACTACCTCCCAACGATGTTCGCTCGGCTCCTCGTCGTTATTCTTAGCGTCCTTCTTGCGGTTCCACACGACCGGCGAGCAGCTTTCGCATAAGACGACGTAGAGTCGCCCCACACATGCAAAGCCCCTCGCCGGTAGGCGGGGGGCTTTTTCGTCTCGGAGGATCTGATGGAAGCCTACTACGACCGCGACGTCGATCGCGGCGCACTCGACGGGAAAACGATCGCCGTCATCGGCTACGGCAGCCAAGGTCGCGCGCAAGCGCTCAACCTGCACGATTCCCGCCACGCCGTCGTGGTCGGCTTGCGATCGGGTTCCGCGAGTCGCGACGAGGCGCGCCGCGACGGGCTCGCGGTCGCCTCGATCCCCGACGCTGTCTCGAAAGCGGACGTCGTCATGATGCTGATCCCCGACGAGGAGCAGCCCGCCCTGTACATGCGTGAGGTCGTGGAGCACCTTCGGCCAGGGACGGCGCTGACGTTTTCGCACGGGTTCGGCATCCACTTCGGCACGATCGTGCCGCCCGGGGACGTCGACGTCATCATGATCGCGCCGAAAGGGCCGGGCCGGCTCGTGCGCAGCGAGTACGAGGCCGGGCGCGGCGTGCCGTGTCTCGTCGCGGTCCATCAGGACGCCACGGGCGACGCGCGCGCGATCGCGTTCGCGTACGCCGCGGGCATCGGCGGCGGCCGCGCGGGCATCCTCGAGACGACGTTCCGCGAGGAGACCGAGACCGATCTCTTCGGCGAGCAGGCGGTGCTGTGCGGCGGGATGAGCGCGCTGGTGAAGGCGGGGTTCGAGACGCTCACGGACGCCGGCTACGCGCCGGAGATGGCGTACTTCGAGTGCTTGCACGAGATGAAGCTCATCGTCGACCTCATGTACGAGCGCGGCATCGAGGGCATGCGCGACGCGATCAGTAACACGGCGAAGTTCGGCGACTACACGCGCGGCGAGCGCATCGTCAACGAGTCCACCCGCGCCGAGATGCGCACGATCCTGAGCGAGATCCGCAGCGGTGCGTTCGCGCAGGAGTGGGTCGCCGAGCACGCGTCGGGCAAGCCGTCGTTCCACGCGCACCGCGAGCGCGCGGCGAACCACGAGATCGAGCACGTCGGCACGGAGCTGCGCGGGCTCATGCCGTGGCTCAACGGCGGAACGACGGCGGCCGAAGCCGACGACGGCCTGCGCTTCCGGGTGCTCTGATGGCTTCGACTTCGTCGAACCTAGAGCGATGAACGGCGCGCAGGCCGTCGTCGCGGCGCTCGAACGCGAGGGTGTCGAGACGATCTTCGGCTATCCCGGCGGAGCGATCATGCCGCTCTACGATGCTCTTTTCGAGCATCCGGTGCGGCACGTGCTCGTGCGGCACGAAGCGGCGGCGGCCTTTGCGGCAAGCGGCTACGCGCGCACGTCGGGCCGCGTCGGCGTGTGCTGCGCGACTTCCGGGCCGGGCGCGACCAATCTGGTGACCGGCTTGCTCGACGCGATGATGGACAGCGTTCCCCTGGTCGCGATCACCGGCCAGGTGCGCAGCGAGCTGATGGGCACCGACGGCTTTCAAGAAGCCGACGTTTGCGCGATCACCCAGCCCGTGACCAAGCGCAACATGCTCGTCACCGACGTGCACGCCGTTTCAGAGACGCTCGCCGAAGCGTTCGCGCTCGCGCGCGCCGGGCGCCCCGGCCCGGTGCTCGTCGACATCCCCAACGACGTGCTCAAAGCCCACCTCGACGCCGCCCCCGCGCCGGTCAAGCCGTTCGCGCGTGGAGGTGCGGGGCCGCGTGTGTCCGATGCCGTGGTCCGCGACGCCGTCGCACGGATTCGCTCCGCGCGCCGGCCCGTCGCGATCATCGGCGGCGGCGTGCGCGCCGGCGCGGTCGACCTCTACCGGCTGTTCGTCGCGATGCTCGGGTTGCCGCACGCGGCGACGATCAACGCGCTCGGCGCCGCCGCGCCCGGCGACGCGAATTTTCTCGGCATGCTCGGCATGCACGGTCTCAAAGCGGCGAACAAGGCCGTGCAGCGCGCGGACCTCATCGTCGCGCTCGGGATGCGGTTCGACGACCGCGTCACCGGCAAGCCCGACCGGTTCGCGCGCGAGGCGAGCGTGATCCACGCCGACATCGACGCGACGGAGTTCGGCAAGATCGTGCCGGCCGACGTCGCGCTGCACGGCGATCTGCGCGACACGCTGCGCGCGCTCGTCGACGAGCTCGCGCGCGGGCACGTCCCGCGTTTCGACGACTGGGCCGCCGAGGCACGGCTGCTCGGCGGCGCGCTGCCGAGCGATCGCGTCGCGGGCAACGTGCTGTCGGCGACCGACGTTCTGGATCGCTTCTTCCGCGCCGTCCCGCCCGACGCGATCGTAACGACCGACGTGGGTCAGCACCAGATGTGGTCGGCGCAGCGCGCGCGCCCCGCCGATCCGCGCAAGTACGCGACATCGGCCGGCCTGGGCGCGATGGGGTTCGGTTTTCCGGCGGCGGTCGGCGCGGCGTATGCCAATCCGGGCGTGCCGGTGTTCGCCATCGTCGGCGACGGCGGCTTCCAGATGTGCCTGCCCGAGCTCGCGACGCTGCGGCGTTACAACGTCCCGGTGAAGATCGTGCTGATCGACAACCAGAACCTCGGCATGGTGCGGCAGTGGCAAGAGCTCTTCTTCTCCGAGCGCTACTCCGCGACGAACCTCGCCGATAACCCCGACTTCGTCGCCATCGCGCGCGCGTACGGGATCGACGCGTACCCGCTGACGTCGCCGGCGGACGCCGACGACACGATCGCGCGTTTCGTCGCGGCGCGCGGTCCCGCGCTGCTGCACTGTGCGTGCCATCCCACCGAGAACGTGTGGCCGATGATCCCGGCCGGCATGACGGTCGACGACTTGATGGAGGCGCGCGCATGACGTGCGACCTGATGCTGCGCGACGTGCGCTCGGTGGCGCGCATCGTGAACCTCGCGCACCGCTTCAACTGCCGCACCACCCACGTAAGCGCGAACGCCGGCACGACGGTCAGCGCGCGCTTCGCCTTCGACGGCGCGGAGCTCGCGCTGGCGCGCCTGCGCGCGCAGATCGACCGCATCGTCTCCTACGAAACGGTGATCGAATGATCTCGCGCGACCGCTACCGGCCGTTTCCGCCCGTCCCACTGGACGACCGCCGCTGGCCGGGCCGGACCATCGAGCACGCGCCGCTGTGGTGCAGCGTCGACCTGCGCGACGGCAATCAGGCGCTGGTCGAGCCGATGGGGCCCGATCGTAAACGGCGTATGTTCGAGCTGCTCGTGCGGCTAGGCTTCAAGGAGATCGAGGTCGGCTTTCCGTCGTCGTCGCAGCCCGACTTCGACTTCGTGCGCGAGCTCATCGAGCACGGGCGAATCCCCGCCGACGTGACGATCCAGGTGCTCACGCAGGCGCGCGAGGACTTGATCGACCGTACCTTCGCGGCGATCGCCGGCGCGCCGCGCGCGATCGTGCACGTCTACAACGCGACCTCGCCGCTGTTCCGGCGGGTCGTCTTCGGCCTCGACCGCGCGGGCGTCGTCGGGATCGCCGTCGCGGCGGTCGAGCACATCGCGCGGCGCGCTCGCGCGATCGCCGCGCATACGCACGTGCGGCTGGAGTACTCGCCCGAGACGTTCTCGGCGACCGAGCTCGACTTCACCAAAGCGATCTGCGAAGCGGTGATGGACGTGTGGCGCCCGACGCCCGACGAGCGCATCATCCTGAACTTTCCGGCGACCGTCGAGATGGCGACGCCGAACGTGTACGCCGACCAGATCGAGTGGATCGACCGTAATTTGCGCGACCGCGCGTCGGTGATCTTGAGCGTGCACCCGCACAACGACCGCGGCACCGCGGTCGCGGCGACGGAGCTCGCACTCATGGGCGGCGCCGACCGGGTCGAAGGCACGCTGTTCGGCAACGGCGAGCGGACGGGCAACGTCGACGTCGTGACGCTCGCGCTCAACCTGTACTCGCAAGGCGTCGATCCCGGGCTGGACCTGCGCGACGTGCCCGAGATCGTGCGCACGGTCGAGGAGTGCAACCGGCTGCCGGTGCACCAGCGCCATCCCTACGGCGGCGAACTCGTGTTCACCGCGTTCTCCGGCTCGCACCAGGACGCGATCAAGAAAGGCTTCGCCGCGTTGTCCGAGACCGGCGGCGCGCGCTGGGAAGTGCCGTACCTCGCGCTCGATCCGAAGGACATCGGCCGGACGTACGACGCGGTGGTGCGCGTGAACAGCCAGTCCGGCAAAGGCGGCGTCGCGTACGTGCTCGAGGCCGAGCACGGGTTCGCGCTGCCGCGCGGTCTCCAGGTCGATTTCAGCCGCGTCGTCCAGTCGCTCGCGGAAGCATCGGGCGGCGAGATCGGCGCGGCGGCGATTCGCGACGCGTTCGAGTCGGCGTACGTGCTGCCCGGTCGACTGCGTCTGGCGGAGTACGCGACGACCAACGACGGCGTCGCAGGCACGCCGTGCACGCTCGACGCGACGCTGACCGACGGCATCGTACAGCGCACGGTGTACGGCGACGGCACGGGCCCCATCGACGCGTTCGTCGACGCGCTGCAACGCGCGTTCGGCATCGACGTCCACGTCAAGGACTACCACGAGCACGTTCTCCGGCGTCATCCCGATGTCACCAACCCCAATGTCACGAGCCCCAATGTCACCAGCCCCAATGTCACCCTGAGCCTGTCGAAGGGTGCGCCACCCAGCCACGCCGAGGACGCATCGGCAGTGGCGTACGTCGAAGTCGTCGTCGACGGCGAGAGCCGCTGGGGCGTCGGAATCGATCCAAACATCGTCACCGCGTCGCTGACCGCGATCGTCAGCGCCGTGGCTCACACCGTTGGTTCCATCGAAGCGCTGCGCAAGGAGGGCACGCATGAAGCGGTCGCTGTTTGACAAGATCTGGGACGCGCACGTCGTCGAGGAGCTGCCGGGCGGCAACGCGCTGGTATTCATGGACCTCGTCGTCGCCCACGAGATCACGACGCCGCCGGGTGCGATCGCGATCGAAAAGGAGTTCGGGGACAAGCTCTACGAGCCCGACCGCATCGTCGCCATGATCGATCACGTCGCGCCGGCGAAGGACGCCGCGACGGCGCTGCAGGCGCAGACCGTGCGCACGTGGGCGAAGCGCCAGGGGATCCGCTTCCACGACATCGGCAACAACGGGATCTGTCATGTGCTCGTACCCGAGCGCGGTTACGTCACGCCGGGGATGAGCGTGTGCTGCGGCGACAGCCACACCTGCACGCTGGGCGCGCTCGGCGCGTTCGCGCTGGGAATCGGCACCACGGCGCAAGCCGGCGCGATGCTCGCGGGCTGTCTAATTTTGCAGCGGCCGAAGGTCATGCGCATCGAGATCACGGGCAAGCTGCCGCCCGACGCGACGGCGAAAGATCTGACGCTGTCGGTCATCGCGACGATCGGTTTCCGCGGCGGCACCGGCTACGTGCTCGAGTACACCGGCTCGGCGGTCCGCGCGCTGAACATGGAGCAGCGCATGACGCTGTGCAACATGGCGATCGAAGCGGGTGCGACGACCGGGATCATCGCCGCGGACGCGACGACGGCGGAATATCTCGCGGCGACGCCGGCTGCGCCCACGGGCTGGACGGCGCTGCAAGCCGACGACGACGCGGAGTACGCAGCAACGGTGACGATCGACGGCAGCGCGATCCGCCCGGTGGTGTCGTGGGGGACGAACCCGGGCGAGAACGCGCCGGTGGACGGCGCCGTCCCGCTCGACGCGCCGCACGAATCGCTCGCGTACATGGATCTTCAGCCGGGTCAAGCGCTGCGCAGCATCGCGATCGACCAAGCCTTCATCGGCTCGTGCACGAACTCGCGCATCGGCGACTTGCGCGCCGCCGCCGCGGTGCTGCGCGGGCAGCAGGTCAGCGTGCCGACGATCATCACGCCGGGCTCGCAGGCGGTGCGCCGCCAAGCCGAACGCGAGGGACTGCACGACATCTTTCAGGACGCCGGCGCGCTGTGGACGCACTCGTCGTGCGGCCCGTGCCTGGGCATGTCGATGGGCGTGCTCGCGGCGGGGACGCGCTGCGTCTCGTCGTCGAACCGCAACTTCCCGGGCCGCATGGGCGACGGCGGCCGCGTGCATCTCGCCGCGCCGGCGGTCGTCGCCGCGTCGGCAATCCTCGGGCGCATCGCGTCGCCGGCCGAGATCGAAGCGCGCGAAGTGGTGCTCGCATGACGAAGCCAGGCTCAAGCATGATCGTCGAGGGCACCGTCCTGCCGATCCCGCGCGCGAACATCGACACCGATCAGATCATCCCCGCACACTATCTCACGCGCATCGACGCCGACGGGATGGGCGAGCATCTCTTCGAAGGGATGCCCGACGGCGCCGACCTGCTCGCGCGCCACCCCGGCGCAACGATCATCGTCACCGGCGAGAACTTCGGCTGCGGCTCGTCGCGCGAGCACGCCGCGTGGGCGCTGCTCGGCCGCGGTTTCAAGGCGGTGATCGCGCCGAGCTTCGCGCGCATCTTCCACGAGAACGCGTACAACAACGGCGTCGTCCCGGTGATCCTGCCGCAGGATACCGTGGACCAGCTCCTGCACGCGCACACGATCGAGATCGATGTAGCGGGTGAGACGTTGCGCGCGGACGGCGGCGAGCCGATTGCATTCGCACTCGATCCGCTGCGCAAGCAGTTCGTGCTCGGCGGCGGCTTCTTGAAGTACCTCGACGCGAAGATCCCCGCGGTCCGCGCGTGGGAAGCGGCACGGTGACCCACCGCATCGCGGTACTCGCGGGCGACGGCATCGGCCCCGAGGTCACCGCTGCCGCTGTCAGCGTGCTGCGCGCGGCACTCCCGTCGTGCACGTTCGCGGATGCGCCGGTCGGCGCGGCGGCGATCGCGTCGCACGGAACGCCGCTGCCCGACGAGACGCTCGCAGTCGCGCGCGCGAGCGACGCGATCCTGTTCGGCGCGGTCGGCGGCCCCGGCTTCGACGACGTCGCACCCGAAAAACGGCCCGAAGCGGCGCTGCTCGCGCTCCGCAAGACGTTCGGGCTGTACGCAAACGTGCGTCCGACGCGCGCGTTCGCGGGGCTCGAGCACCGCTCGCCGCTGCGCGAGGAGCTCGTGCGCGGGATGGACTGCGTGATCGTGCGCGAGCTCACCGGCGGGCTGTACTTCGGCACGAAACGGCTCGAGTGCGACGAGGACGGCGCGCTGACCGCGACCGACACGCTGGTCTATCGCGACTTCGAGATCGAGCGCATCGCGCGCTTCGCGTTCGAGCTCGCGCGCACGCGGCGGCGGCACGTGACGTCCGTCGACAAGGCGAACGTGCTGGTGAGCTCGCAGCTGTGGCGGCGCATCGTCGCCGCCGTCGCGCGCGACTTCCCGGACGTCACGCTGGTGCACATGCTGGTCGACAACGCCGCGATGCAGCTCGTGCGCGACCCGCGCGCGTTCGACGTGATCGTCACCGAGAACATGTTCGGCGACATCCTCTCCGACGAAGCCGCGATGATCACCGGCACGATCGGCACCGCGCCGAGCGCGAGCCTGGGCGCCGGCCCGCACGCGCGCGGCTTCGGCCTCTACGAGCCGATCAGCGGCACGGCGCCCGACATCGCGGGCCGCGGCATCGCGAACCCCGCGGCGGCGATCTTGTCGGCCGCGATGCTGGCACGCTTCTCGCTTGGCGAAGACCAGGCGGCGGAGCGCATCGAGCACGCCGTCGCGGCGACGCTCTCGCACGGTCCGCGCACCGCCGATCTCACCGAAGAAGGCGCGGTTTCGACCAGCGCCTTCGCCGGCGCGGTCGCGTCACGGCTCGACGCGGCGGTGCCCGCCGCCTAGTTTTCCCTTTCCAGTTCGCGCACGATCCCGGCGCACGTCGCGCACAATGTCGGATGCGCCGGATCGGTACCGAGCTCGAGGTACTTCCAGCAGCGCTGGCATTTCTCGCCCTCGGCCGGCACGACGACCACGGTCCCCGCACCGTTCGCCGACACGCCGACGCCGCGCAGCGACGACACGACCAGCGCCTCGCGCAAGTTGTCGCCGAGCGCGACGAAGCGCTCGCGAAATTGCTCCGGTACGTCGATGCGCGCGTCGAGCTGAAAATCGCGCACGCCTTCGCTCGCGGCAACTTGCGCGCGCAACTCCTTGAGCAGCGTCCACGCCGCCAGCGCGTCTTCGTCGACCGCACCGATGCGCGGGAACGCGAGATCGAACACGGACTCCGCCTCGCCGCGTAACGCCGCGGGCAGGTATTGCCACGCTTCCTCGGCGGTGAACGACAGGATCGGCGCCAGCAGCACGCACGTCGTGCGGAAGATCTCCAGCAAGGCGGACTGCGCGCTGCGCCGCCGCGGCGCGTTCGGCGCCGACGAGTAGAGCCGGTCCTTCAGCGCGTCGCCGTAGAACGCGGACAGATCTTCCTTATCGAAGCGCTGGATCGCGAGGTAGGCTTCGTGCAGCCGGAAGCCGCGGTAGTCGTCGACGACCTCGCGCGCGAACGCGTCGAACGCGTCGAGCGCCAGCCGGTCGACCGGCTCCATCCGCTCGCGCGGGACGATCGTCTCCGGCGTGAGGTCCCCGATCAAGCCGAGCAGGAAGCGCAAGCGGTTGCGCAAGTTGCGGTAGACGTTCGCGACGTTGTCCAGCAGCGTCGCGCCGATCCGCACGTCGCCGACGAAGACGTCGGTCGACGCGACCCACAGCCGCAGCAGGTCGGCGCCGTATTTGTCCATCGCCTCCTGCGCGCCGATGTAGTTGCCGGCGGACTTGTGCATCGCGTGGCCGTGCTGGTCGACCACCCAGCCGTACGAGATCACATGCTCGTACGGCGCGACGCCGCGCGTCGCGACCGACGTGATCAGATTCGAGCGGAACCAGCCGCGGTACTGGTCGCTGCCCTCCAGGTACGCGTCGGCGGGGAACTTCATGCCGCGCTCGACGAGCACCGCGCGCCACGTCACGCCGGACTCGAACCAGATGTCGACGATGTTGTATTCTTTCGCGAACTCCGTCCCGCCGCAATGTGCGCACGCCAGCCCCGGCGGAGCGAACGCTTCGACCGGCTCGGTCCGCCACAGATCCGACGCGTTGCCTTCGTCGAACGAGCGCGCGCGCATCGCCTTGCCGAAGTTGCGCGCGAGCTGCGGATCGAGCACGGACTCGTTGCACGCGGTGCAGACGACGGCGGGGATCGGGGTCCCCCACACGCGCTGGCGCGACACGCACCATTCGGGATGGTTCCCGACCATCTGCGACATGCGGTTCTCGCCCCACTCGGGCATCCACGTGACGTCGTGCACGGCGCGCTCCGACCGCGCGCGCAGCCCGTTGCGGTCCATCCCGATGAACCACTGCGCGGTCGCGCGGAACACGACCGGGTTCTTGCAGCGCCAGCAGTGCGGGTAGCTGTGATCGTACGACTCGCTCGCGACGAGCGCACCCGATGCGCGGAGATCGTCCACGATGCGCGCGTTCGCCTCGAAGATTTGCAGCCCGGCATACGGTCCGGCCTCGGCGGTGAAGCGCCCGCCGGCGTCGACGGGGTTGATGATCGGCAAGCCGTAGCGCACGCCGGTGTCGAAGTCGTCCTCGCCGTGTCCCGGCGCGGTGTGCACGGCGCCGGTCCCGGTCTCCAGCTCGACGTAATCCGCGAGCACGAGGAGTGAGTCGCGGTCGAGGAACGGATGCCGTACGGTCAGCCGCTCGAGCGCGCTTCCGTCGATCTCCCCGCGCAGCACGCCGTCGCCTTGGTTGAAGCGCGCGAGCGCCGGCGACGCGAGCGCTTCGGCGACGATCACGTCCTCGCCGCCGATACGGTACACGCCGTACGTCGCATCCGGCTTCAGTGCGATCGCGACGTTCGCGGGCAGCGTCCACGGCGTCGTCGTCCAGATTGCCACCGAGAGCGGCGCACCGTCATCGTCGAGCCCGAACTTCTCGAGCAACGCTTTGCGCTGCGCGTCGCTCGCGCGGAAGCGAACGTAGATCGACGGCGACGTGTGATCCTTGTACTCGATCTCGGCTTCGGCGAGCGCGGTCTCGTCGTAGATGCACCAAAGCGTGGAGCGCAGTCCCTTGTAGAGGTAGTCGTTCTCCGCGAGATCGGCGAGCGTCTCGACGATCGTCGCCTCGAACTGCGGCGCGATCGTCATGTACGGATCGTCGTAGCGGCCGAAGCCGACCCCCATGCGCAACATCACGTCGCGCTGGCGATTCAGCCAGTACAGCGCGCGCTCGCGGCATGCGCGGCGCAGCTCCAGCGGATCGGCTTGGCGGAAATCGAGCTTCAGATGCTTGAGCGTCTCGCGCTCGATCGGCAGCCCGTGCATGTCCCAGCCGGGCACGAAGTCGGCGTACTCACCGTCGAGCAGGTGGATCTTGACCAGCGCATCCTTGAGCACGCGGTTGAGGAAATGCCCCATGTGCAGGTCGCCGTTCGCGTACGGCGGCCCGTCGTGCAACACAAACGGCTTCCCGCCCTCGGCCCGGTTCTTCTTCAGCCGTTTTAGATACGTGCCGTGCTCGGCCCACCACCGCACGCGATCCGGCTCACGCTTGGGCAACTCGCCGCGCATCGGAAAGTCGGTCTTGGGCAAGTTGAGGGTCGCACGGTAGTCGCGCGCAGCGGTTTCGGACATGGGAACGGCCTGACTTCGGGCGGCCCCGTATGCCCCTCCCCCTTCGCTGGGAATTCACCGCCTTGCCGCGCGGGCGGTCGCGCGTGATAGAAAGGCAGCAACATCCCCGTCGGTGCTTGCGCCGCAGGGCTTCTTTTTCCGAGGGGCGGAGGATGGGCCGCGTCGCGGTCTTGATTGACGGCAGCAACTTCATCGGGTCTTTGTACCGGGCCGACCTCGGCTATCCGGCGCTTGCACCATTGATCACCTACCTCGCAGGTATCGACGATCTGTCATACGCCCGTTTCTACGGCGCGCCGCCGCCGCGGGAGCCGTGGAAAAACCGCTGGCAACAATTCGTGGCTGCCAATAGGCATGTGCGAGGTCTCGACTTCTTCCAGGGTTATCGTCATGCAAGCAACGGTGAAGAAAAGGCCGTCGATGTTGCCCTTGCCACGGACCTCCTCTACGGAAAGATCGCAAATCATTTCGACCGCGTCGCCATGATAGGCGAGGATGGAGATCAAGTTTATGCGCTCAAAGTCGCAAAAACCGTCATGAGTCTTCGAGTCTATCTCATTGACTCGTTCTCAAGAGGGCTGGCCGACGCTCGTGTGCCATTTACAGTGCTTCAGCGCGAAGAGCTCATCGCGCGCGGAATTTGCAATCCGCGTGCCGGGTCGCCAGTCCCGACCGCCCATAGCGCACCGCCGGGCACGAACAAAGTGGCGGTGGTCCTGCGCGGTTCCCGGGGTTTCCTATCGTAGAGCAACGACACTTGACTCGCGTCGACAGGTGGGGTAGACTATGAATTACATCCCCGTCGTCGCTTGCGCCGGCGGGTTTCTTCTTTGTTCGGGCTGCCGAGATCGCTACGCTGCCGCGCCGATCTTCGCGTCGCGGGCATTTCTGGGCGACCGCGACGTACGTTCCTGCGACACACCTTGCCGCAGCAAGAAGGCACCCAGCACGACGTACCAGCCATAGACGAGGTCGCGACTTCCCGCGACCAAGAACACGCCCGCCGCGACCAGCAACAGCGCGAACACGATGCCCACCCGCGACGCGGCGTTCGTCGCGGCGACGCGGTCGCGCCAGCGATTCCACAGGAACGCACGCAGCACGCGGCCGCCGTCCATCGGATAGGCCGGTATCACGTTGAACACCGCGAGCACCGCGTTCGCGAGCGCGACGTACGCTCCGAGATAGCCGAGCGCCGTACCGAACCGGCCCGGCACGAAGCGGTCGACCGCGAACAGCAGCGCGAACGCGACCACCGCGAGCACCGCGCTGAGCGCCGGACCGGCGAGCGCGACGAGCGCGTCGGCTTTGGGCGACGACGGCTCTTCTTCGAGCGTCGCGACGCCGCCGAACAAGAACAGCGTGATCGCGCTCGTGCGCACGCCGAAGCGCCGCGCGACGAGCGCGTGCGCGAGCTCGTGCGCGACGACGCTCGCGAACAGCACGAGCGCGCAGGCCGCGCCGAACGCGTACGCTTCGCCGCGCGGCAGCGTCGTGAGGCCGCGCGCGAGCGCGATCGACATGAACGCGTAGACGGCGAGCCACGAAACGTGGACGCCGACGCGAATGTCGAACAGACGACCCAGGGTCAGAGTCTGCCGCGCCATCGGACTCGGGCCGTTCGCGCGCTAACGCTCCGTGCCTGCCGCCTTGTGTGTCGTTCGTGTCACGAGGTCGTCCAGCACGTCGAAGTTCCGCTCGGCGAGTTGCTCGATCTCCGCTCGCACGCTGTCCAAGTGTGCGGCCAGCTCGCCGCGGCGCGACCACGCGTCGTCGAGCCGGCGCGCGATCTCCTCGCCGGGCGGCAGCGGCCGGCCCGGGACGAACAGCGGCCCCGCCGGATAGCGAAGGTCATCGAGCAGCGCGGTGACCTTCGGATCGTACGGCAGGGCCAGAAACGGGACGCCGAGCCGGGCCGCGATGACGAGCGCGTGCAGCCGCATCCCGATCACCAGCGACGCGCGCCCGATCACCTGCGCCGCTTGGCCGAGGGGATAGTCGGGGAGGAGCACCGGCGTGGACGCGCACCGGCGGATGATCGTCGTCGCGACCTCCGCATCGGGCGGCCCCCCGAGCGGAAGGAAGGCGACGCGCGCGCCGTACCGGCCGGCGAGCTGATCGACGACGTTCGCCATCGTCTGCGCCGTCGCGTCCGCGCCTTGCCACTTGCGCACCGACACGACGACCAGCGGCGCGTCGTCGCCCGCGAGGCCTTCGGCGGCCAGATCGAGCGGGTCGCCCCCGGGCTCGAACAGGAACACCGGATCCGCGGTGCGCTCCACCGGCACGCCGGGCAGCAGCGCGTGGAGCAGCGCGCGCGAGCGCTCGTCGCGGACGGTCGCGGCTTGAAGCCCCTTGCAGAAGTTGCGCACCATCGCGCGCCCCCAGAAGTCCAACGGCCCGATCGACTGAGCGAACACCATCGTGGGCTTGCCGGCGCGAATGGCCGAGCGGATCACGCCGCTGTAGTAGAGCAGGCTCTTGAGGCTGGTGACGTTCTGCAGCAGCCCGCCGCCGCCCGAGAGCACGACGTCGGCCGCCTCGATCGCGCCGCGCACGCGCGCCAGGTCCATGCGCGGCGTCGCTTCGACGCCGAACGTCCGCGCCGTCGCCGCCGGATCGCCGGACAACACGTCGACCGTGCAACGCGGCCAGCGCGCGCGCAGCTGCTCGACGATCACCTGCAACAGCGCCTCGTCGCCGAGATTTCCGAACCCGTAGTATCCGCTGAGCAGAAACCGCGTGTCCATCGATGAAGGCGCGCGAGCGACGGCGGTCACGGAGCTTCGGCGGCGTCCGTCTTGCGGAAACGGCGGTACGCCGCGACCGCGATCGCGCCGACGACGATACCGATCACCGCGCCGTTGATCAGCCGCAGCAGCGAGACGGCGAGCGCGGTGTGCAGGTGCGAGAACGTGTCGACGACGTCGCCGAGCCCGACCCCGATCGCCAGCGCGAACAGCCAGCCCCAGCGCGCGCGGTCCGACGGAACGAGCGCCGGCACCACCATCAGCGCCGGAAACCCGATCAGGAACTCTTTGAACCGCGGCCGCACTTGCAGCAGCGTCGTGAGGTGCGCGCGCACCGCGAGCTCGAACGCCGACGGCGTGATGTCGCTCTGGTTGCCGCTGCGCGCGAGCACCAGATACCCGGCGGCGAGCAGCACGGCGCCCGCGGCGAGCTGTAGCACGTTCACCGGCGCGTTGCCGAGCGACGCCGGTGAGAGCGCGGAGCCCCAGCGCCGCGTGAACAGGTACAGCACCAGGCACAGCAGCGGCGGCACGGCGAGCACGAGCTTCACGCCGCTGAAGCGGTCGATCTCCGTCATCGTCAGCGGCGTCGACAGCAGCCCCACGACGACGAGCGCGCCGCACAGCGTCACCAGCGTCGCGACGGCGAGCGCGCGGATCCCGTCGAGGATCGCGGCGCCCGTCGAGGGCGCGCGCGGCGTGCGAAACGCCGGCGCGATCGTCACGAAGCCCGCGACCGGGAACGCGATGCCCGCCGCTAGCGCGAGCAGCTTGCGCACCGCCATGTCGTGGTGCAGCGCGAAGCCCGCCAGCACCAGCACGACGTCCACGACGACGAAGCCGATCAGCCAGCGCCGGTCGCCCAGCCCGAACTCCGCCAGCAGCAGCAACAGGATCGCCGGCACCGCCAGCGACGCGAGCGCGATCTCCCACGGCCGCGTGACGAAGCGGTCGAACGGCGACGCCGTTCCCACGCGCAGCCCCGCCGTGCGCACGTTCTGCGCGATCCGCCGAACCAGCTCGACGTTGGTCGCCTCGATCGAACGGCCGTCCCACTGGTGCCCGAACGGCCGCAGGTACACGACGCGCACGTTGCGCTCGCGCACGCCGAGATCGAAGCGCTGCACGATCTCTTCGGGCCGCAGCTTGTCCTGTTCGGGTTTCGCGATCGCCTGCACGCGCACGGTACCGTCGGGCAGATCGTGCGCGAGCGTCTCGCTGCCGGCTTGGTTCTGCTTGACGTCGTAGGTCTCGACCGTGCCGAAGTTCACCTTCGCGGTGCGCATCGCGTTCGCCGTCGCGTCGATCGTGTCGGGATAGCCCAGCACCTGGTTGCGCAAACCGAAAAAGATCATCGTGTGCGCGTTGTTCCCGGCCGCCGCGCCGTGCACGAGCGCGTCGATCTGCGGTCCGCGGAAGCGCTCGTCGTTCTGCAAGCGCGGGACCAACCGCAGGCCGAGCTCGCGCGCGACCGCGACGCGCTCGGCCGGCAGCCCGAGCCCCACCGTCGCGAAGTAGTCCGCCTGAGTGCGAATCGCGTAGACGGCCGGGACGCCCGCGTGAAGCACGCGCACCGAGCTGGGTGTGAACTCGAGCGCGAGCTCGCGCGCGTAGCGCTCCGCCGTCGGCGGATCGTATGCGACCAGGTACACCTCGTCGCCGCGCAACCCGTGCGCCGCCAACCGCGCGAACACGGGATCGCGAAAACCGAACAGCTTCGCCTGCGCGAGCAGCGCCGTGCCGGAGTAGACGGCCGCGGTGGGCGACGCGGCGACTTGGCCGCCCAGCTCTTCCTGAACCGCGAGCGACGTCAGCCCCGCCCGCCGCAGTGCGATCAGGAACGCGCGCTGGTCGTAGGCGTACGAGCGCGCGAGCGAAACGAAGTCGGCGTCGTCCATCACGATCTCGACGCGGTTCGCGCGGTGCTCGTGTCGTTCGCGGCGCACGCCGACGTAGAGGCATGCGAGCAGGCCGAGCGCGAGGACGGCCAGCAGGAGACGACGATAGAGCCCGTCCTGAGCTTGTCGAAGGATCACGGCCCGCGTCTTCGCCGAGAAACAACAAGACCCGCCGTGAAGCGGGCCTTGTGTCGTCGCGTAGCAGGTTGCCCTACTACCGGGTGTGGGCGACGATGTTCATGCGTCGCTAGCGACGCTGCCCACACACCTGACGCATGGTTGATTGGAAAATCCGATCTCCGAATCCTTGCGGCCTCTCTGCTACCCGGTTAAGAGTCCTTAACGATCTCCGCAGGAATGCGTAATGCGATTGCATTACGTCCGCCACGCCGGCGCGCGCTTGGTGACGAATGCATCCATCCCTTCCTGAGCATCATCGGCAAGGGCGTTCATCGACATGACCTCTTTGGCGTAGGCGTACGCTTTGGGCTGATCGAGATCGATCTGGGCGTAGAACGCCGCCTTGCCCAAACCGACGACGAAGCCCGCGGCCGAAGCGATCCGTTCCGCCAGCGCGCGCGTCGCGGCCTCGAGCTCGGCGGGCGCGACGACGCGGTTCACCAGCCCCCACTCGGCGGCGGTGGCGGCATCGACGAACTCGCCGGTGAGCAGCATCTCCATCGCGCGCTTGCGGCCGATCGCGCGCGTCAGCGCGACCATCGGCGTCGTGCAGAACAGCCCGATCTTCACCCCCGGCGTGGCGAACTTCGCGGCGCTCGACGCGACGGCGAGATCGCACGTGGCCACCAGCTGACAGCCCGCGGCCGTCGCGATCCCCGCGACCTCGGCGATCACCGGCTGCGGGATGGACTGGATCGTCTCCATCAGCCGCACGCACACGTCGAACGTGAGCCGGTACTCCTCGACGCTGCGCCGGAGCATCTCGCGCAGGTCGTGCCCGGCGCTGAACGCCGGCCCGAGCCCGCGCAGGATCACCACCTTCACGCTACGATCCGCGCCGATCGCCTCGAACGCCGCGATCAGCTCGCGCATCACCTCGAGCGAGAGCGCGTTGCGCTTCTCGGCCCGGTTGAGCGTCACGACGGCGACGGCGCCGGCAGCCTCGACGAGGATGGAGTTGTACGGCGTCGTGGCGAGCATGGAGGCTGGTTCGCCTCCGGGCGGGTCAGCGCCCGCGCGGCCAGGGAACGCCGACGGTGAGCGCCGCTTCGAGCGAGGTGGGGCCGCCGGGGATCGGGCGGCGCTGCTGGATCAGCACGCGCGCGTGCGGCGTGACGTGCGCCTCGGCGTACCACAGCAGCGAGCGCGTCGCGGCGGGCGCGGCCGCGCCGTCCTCGCGCAGGCCGAGGTACGCGTGCTGGCCCAGCCGCCAGCGCAGGCGCACGAAACCGCCGGTGGAGTCGAGCAGCCCGCCCGTGCCGTCGGCGTTGGTGTCGCGGCCGTACCACTGCTCGGCGAGCAGCTCCAGGCGGCCGCGGCGTGCTTCCAGCGACGCGCCGAAGCGGTGGTACGGATCGTCGAACGACGGCCGGCCGAGCACGACGATGCGCCGTGAGCCCGCGAGCGCGTCGACGCCGACTCGAATCGTATCGGTGATCGGGAACCGCGCGAACACACCGAGCTCCGGTGCGGCGAACGACTCGCTGCGCCCGGTTTCGACCGGCTTGCCGCCGTACGCGGAGCCCGTCGCGTTGCCGAACGCGAGCGTCGCCGCGACGCGGCCCGCCCCGACGTTGCGTTCTGCCTCGAGCGCCCAGCGCGGCGTCGCCAGCGTCAGATCGTTCAAGCCCGTGAGCGTTCCTTCATACCCGTACGTCGTGAGCGTGTCGTTGCGCTGCGCGGGCGAATGCACCAGCGGCAGCTCGATCAGACCCGCGCGGTACAACATGCCCGAGCGCGCGTTGCCGTACGCGAGATAGCCCAGGAACAGCGACGCCGAGCTGCCTTCGCTGCCGAGCGTCTCGTGTACGAACGCTTCGACGTGACCGAGCTCCGCCGCGCCGAGCGCCACGCCGGCGGGGACGGTCTTGCGCGTGGTGCCGTCGGTCGGCGTCGGCGTGTAGCCGACCTGTTCGCGCAGCGCGACGATCGTCGTGCCGTGCTTGGGCGCGCCGTCGATGCGATACCCGCGGTTGCGGAAGTCGTTGCCGAACTGGTTGAGCTCCGGCAGCACCGAGTGGCACGCGTCGCAGCGCAGGTTGTAGCGCTGCGCGAACAGCGGCACGGCATTTGCTTGCCGCGGCGGCGCCGCGCATGCGAGCGTCGCGACCGTTGCGAACGCGACGAGCGCGGCGAGCTTATTTGACAACGATCGCTCCACGCATCGGCGCACCGTAGTGGAAGAAACATCCGTACAGGTACGTGCCGGGCTTGTCCGCGAGCAGCACCTGCGAGCCGGCGCCCGCGCCTAGCGTGCCGCTGCTCCACCCGCCCGAGAGCGTGCTGCCCGAACCGTTTTGCGCGGAGCCGTCGAACGGCGACGCCGCCGGAAACGTCGTGCCGCTCAGCGAGGTCGCGGTGTGGCCGAACGAGTCGACGTTGAGGAAACGCACGGTGGTCCCGACCGCGACGTTGGTCACCAGCGGTGCGAAGCCGCCCCCGCTCCCGTACGCCGTCGCGCCCGCGGGGGCCGACGTGAGTGAGACGTCGATCGTGGTCGTGGCCGCGGCGGCGTTCGCGGCGCCCGCCGGCGGCGCGCCGTTGGTGCAACCGGCGGCCGCCGCGATCAGGAGGAGCGAAAGGAGTGGGCTTCGCACGAGCGCATCGTCGCGGCGAGGCGTGAGAGCGCGATGAAGCCGCCCCCACGTGCGACTCAGAAAGCTCTCAGGTCAGCTCGAACCTCGGCAGGCGCGCGACGAATCGGTTGCGGTCTTCGAGCACGACGTCGCCGCCGTGCGCGCGCGCGATGGCGCGGCAGATCGCCAGGCCGAGCCCGCTGCCGCGCTCGTCGTCGTCCCCGCGCACGAAGCGCTCGAAGATCCGTTCGCGCAGCTCGGGCGGCACGCCGGGTCCGTCGTCCTCGACGCTGAGCGCGACGCGCTCGCCGTCGGGCGCGACGCGCACGCTCACGGCGCTGCGCGCGTGGCGTGCTGCGTTCTCCAGCAAATTCTCCACCAGCCGCCGCAAGCGCCGCTCGTCGCCTTCCACCCAGCTCTCGCCCGCGATCTCGACGTCGTGCCGCAGGCCGTCGCGCGGCGACCCGTCGACGGCCGCGCGCGCCAGCGTGCCCAAGTCGACGGGCTCCGACAAGCGCGGCGCGACGCGTTCCTCGCGCACGAGTGCGAGCAGGTCCCCGATCGTCGCCGAGGCCTCGACGGCCGTCGCGGCGATGCGGCCGAGCGCGTCGTCGCGCGCCGCGTCGCTCGCGCCGCGCGCGCTCTGCGCCACCGACGCGATGCGCGCGAGCGGCGTGCGCAGCTCGTGCGCCGCTTCCGCGGCGAAGCGCGCTTCACGCTCGCGCGCGGCGACGAGCGGGCGCACCGAGATCACGGCGAGCGCGTACGACGCCGCGCCCGCGATCAGCAGCAGCGGAAGATCGAGCAGCGCGAGCGCGAGCGCGTTCTTGCGCAGCGCGGCGGCGTACACCGCGCTGCCTTCGGGCGTGCCGAGGACCGGCTCGACGAGATCGTGCTCGCGCCCGGCGAGATACCAGAACGCCGTGGCGTCCAGCACGACGAGCACCACGACGAGGATCGCGAGATACGACGCGCACAGGCGCGCGACTACGCGTGCAATGAGTAGCCGACCCCCCACACGGTCCCGATGCGGTCGCGCGCGCCGACCGCGGCGAGCTTCTTGCGCACCGACGAGACGTAGACGTCGACGACGTTGCTCGAGCCGTCGAAGTCGTCGCCCCACACGCGCTCGAGGATCTGCGCGCGCGTCACCGCGATCCCCGCGTTCGCGGCGAGATATTCCAGCAGCCGGAACTCCGTCGCGCCGAGCGGGACGTCGCGGCCCGCGACGCGGACGGAGCGCGCGCCGCGGTCGACGATCAGGTCGCCGACCTCGAGCGTCGCGTGGATCGGCAGCGCGGCGCGGCGCAACAGCGCGCGCACGCGCGCGGCTAGCTCGTCCTCGACGAACGGCTTGACCAGATAGTCGTCGGCGCCCGCGTCGAGCCCGCGCACGCGGTCCTCGACCGCGTCGCGCGCGGTGAGGAACAGCACCGGCGTCGCGATGCCTTCGGCGCGCGCGTCGCGGCAGATCGAGAACCCGTCGCGGCCCGGCAGCACGACGTCGACCACGGCCGCGTCGTACGTGCCGCGCAGCAGCATCTCGTACCCGCTCTCACCGTCGCTCGCCACGTCGACGGCGTACTTGCGGCGTTCGAGCATCGCACGGATCGCGGCGGCGATCTCGCGCTGATCTTCGATCACGAGGATGCGCACGAGCCGTCGCTTCGCCGCCCCGCGCGGAGGCACCGTTGTGTGAGAACTGTCTGAAGACCGCCGCGACGCCGCTTCACCCGCGCCTCAGCCGCCGCGCCTACGGTGTTCGCGAGCACCCCCGCCGGAGGTTCGGATGGTCTTGAAGCGATTAGGGCTCGCCGCAACCGCGGTCGCTCTTGCGGCCTCGCTCGCCACGCCGGGGACGGCCGCCCCGGCACGCGACGCGCGCGACGTCCCGCTGATCGATCAGAACGGCGCGGCGTTCACGCTGCGCGATCTGCGGCGTCCCACCGCGGTGATCTTCGTCGCGTCGCGCTGCGGCGACGCGTGCCCGATCGCCGAAGCGCTGTTCGCGCGGCTTTCGGCGAAACTCGCGCGCGGGCGCGTCGACGCGCGGCTGCTCACGGTGACGCTCGATCCGGACAACGATCCGCCGATCGTGATGGCGAACCTCGCGCGCACGTTTCGCGCGGACGCGGCGCGCTGGCGCTGGGCGAGCGGCAAGCCGTCCGACGTGCGCAGCCTGCTCGACGCGTTCGACGTCGCTCGGCTCGACGGAAAATTTCACGGCGCGTTCGCCTACGTGCTCGACGCGCACGGCCTGCCCGCGCGCACGGTGATGCTGTCGACGGCGGCGGACGGCGAGCTGCTGGGATACCTGCGCGCGGCGTCGCGGCGCGGCTAGCAGTCTGCTAGAGCCGATCGCGCAAATCGATCGCCAGCGCGCGCAACGCCGGATCGGCGGCGTCGCGCGCGCAGCGGTCGAAGGCGACCCGTGCGTCGGCCCGCAGGCCGCCGCGCATCAGCACCGTGCCCAGCGCGAAGCGCGCCCGGGCGTAGGCGGGGGACAGTGCGAGCGCGCGGTCGAGCTCGGCGCGCGCGGCGTCGTCGCGGCCGGCGCGCAGCTCGACCAGCGCGAGGTCGTAGTGCGCCACCGCGTACGCCGGATCGGCGTCGATGAGCGCGCGGAAGTCGGCGCGCGCGGCGGGGAGATCGCCCGCGCGCAGCGCGGCGAGGCCGTGGCCGTACCGTGCCAGGAACGCGGCCGGCGCGATCGCGAGGTAGCGCTCCGCGGCGGCGAGCGCAGCGGCACGGTCCCCGCGCCGAAGTTGGAGCGCGACGAGGTTCGCGGCCGCCGCCGCGAAACCGGGATCGCGATGGAGCGCCTCTTCCAGCAGCCCGGTGGCGACGTCGTCCCGGCCGAGATGGCTCTCCGCGAGCGCGAGGTCGTAGCGCGCGGACGAGCCTTTGGGCTCGGGCGGATCGAGCGCGACGACGCGGCGGAACTCGGCGGCGGCGGCGTTCCAGTCGCTGCGCTCCTCGGCGCCGACGCCGCGCGCGAAGCGCTCGTGGACCTCACGGTCGCGGATGCGCGCGGCCAGCGCGCCCGGGTCGGTCAACCGCGGCGAGGGGGTCGGACGCGAGTAGGTCTGGGGCAATGCCGCCCCCGTCACGGCCGCGAACGCCAGCAGCGACGCGACCGCCACCCGAGCGATCACGTCAGGTGCGCGGCAGGCCGGCGCCGCTCGCCGTCCGGGCGGTCGCCGCATGCTCGGGGGCGCAATCCCAGCCGGTGCGGCCGCTTTCGGTGATAGGCCCGAGCAGCGCGGGCGCGGCGCTGACCACGAGCGAGCCGGGATCGTCGACGAGCAGCTCAGCGCCCACGGCGGCACCCGCGCACGCACCGAGTGCGAGCACCCCGGCCATCGTCCAGCGCAGGAACTCCCTCATAACGACCATCCTACACCACGGACGTGAAGGCTTCCTGAGGGCTGCCCTCGTCGGCGCGCTCATCGCGGCCGCCTTACCCGCACGGGCGGACGAGCTCTTGGTCGGCGCGCTGCGGGACCAGGACGGCACCGTCGTGGCCGGCGCCGCCGTCACGGCCGTCGACGCGAACGGCGGCGTGCTCGCCCGCGACCGGAGTGCCGCCGACGGAACCTTCGCCCTGGCGGCGCCGTCGCGGCCGGCGGCCGTCCTGGTCAACGCGGACGACGCCGAGCCGCTGCGGATCGCCGTGCCGCCCGGCGACGCGCGGCTGGCGGGGATCGTCCGGCGCCACCGGTCCGCCGACCTGATCCCGTCCGTCGCCGACGTCGCGGCGCTACCTGCGGGCGACCTCAGCGCGGTGGGCGCGGTGCTCCCGTACCGCGTCGCGTTCCCCGGGATGATCTCCGACCGCTGGCTGTCGCGTGGCCGCGGCGTCACCACCGTGGAGGGGCTGCCGTTCTACCGCCGCGGCGACGGCGGCGACACGACGAGCCTGCTCCCCGCCCGCGCGTTCGGCGCGCTCGACGTGCGCGGCGCGCTGCAAGCGCCATGGTACGGCGACCGCGGCGGCGGTGGGATCGTCGACGCGCGCGTGTTCGACCGCTCGGATGCGGCGCGCGTGACGAACGACGGTTTCGCGCTCGCGCTCGGCCGCGATCCGGTCGTGCTGGCGGCGACGTCGTGGGATGCGGACGGTGCGCGGCGGCTGCTCGCCGCGCGCGCGAGCGGCGCGCTCGGCCCCGTCAACACCGCGGTCGTCGCGCTGCTCGGTGACGCGCCCGGCGCGCACTACGCGGGCGCCGGCGCGGAGCTGCGCGCGGCGACGCGGACGTTCGACGTCGGCGCGCGCTTCGGCGTGACGAGCGACGTCGCCGACGGCGCGCTGCGCGACGACGGCAGCGTCGCCGATGCGGTGTTCGACGTGTCGGGCCGCGGTCCGAACGCGCTCGCGCTGCGCGCGCGGTGGCGCGCCGAGCGCGGCACGTTCGGGAACGTCGCCGCCGAGCATCAGGACGCCGCGGTCGTGCTCGGCACGACGCGCGGCAACGTCGCCCGGGTGACCGCCGCCGTCGCACTCGCGCACGGCGACGAGTACAACTACGAGGCGGGCTCGCGCTCCGCATTCGCCGTGCTGCCGTCGCTGGCGCTCGACGCGCCGCTCGGCACGAACTGGACGCTGCACCTGGGCAGCGGATCGTCGACGCTCGGCACGCCGGGTTTCGGCATCGCGCGCGCGGCGCTCGGCGAGGCCTCGATCGCGTACGCGGACCGGCGGCGGCTGCGCGCGGAAGTGGTCGCCTACACCGAAGGCGACAACGGCCCGACGGCGCTCAACCGCGGCTTCGCGGCGTCGCTCGGCTGGGAGATCGCGCCGCGGCTTTCGCTGCGCGCGTGGGCGCTGCGCGACGCCGACCGGTTCTACCAAACCACGTCGCCGCCGTATCCCGGCGGCCGGACGTCGACCGTTGCGATCGCGAACCGCTTCGACCGCGACGTCGTGTGGCTGACGTGGGACGCACCCACGCGCATCGACGTGCTGCTGCGCGGCGGCGCGCTCGAAGGCAACGTGCGCGTCCCGCTCGGCGCGCGCTACGCGCTCAGCCTGGGCTCGTACCGCCGCCGCGACGCGACGAGCGCTCTGTCGTTCGGGCTCGTCGCTCGCTGAGCGCGTTCGTCGCCGTACGCGCGGCGGAAGCAATTGCGCCGCCGAAGTCGAAGCAGCAGGCATGACGTCTTTCTTGCGCCGTCTTTGTTTTGCTGTCGCCGCCGCGCTTGCCGTGGCCCCGCTGGCCGTGTCGCCGCTCCCCGCGGCCGCCGCCGAGACGCTCGCCGTCGTGCCGTTCGCGGTGCCGGGCTCGGAGAAGATCCAGAACCTCGACGACGCCACCGGGATCCTGACGGCGAAGCTCACCGAGAAAGGCATCACGCCGAAGACCCTGCCGCCGACCGACCGGCTCGGCGTGGTCGCGAGCGCGGCGCAGATTTGCGCGCAGACGGGCGCGGACGGCATCCTCGTGCCGACGGCGCGCACCGAGCAGGGCGAGCGCAAGAAGAACTACGTGCTGGTGACGGTGCCGTACTTCGCGACGCACGTCGAGCTGCGGCTCGCGCGGCTGCGCTGCGACGGCACGCTGGCGTGGTCGTTCGTGACGTTCGGCGACAAGGACTATTACAGCTCCAACGTCCAGGCCGCGGTCGCCGACGGGATCACGCAGGCGACGGGGCGCGCGATCGACGCGTACGTGGCGCGGCCGGCGGACGCGGCGCCCGCCGCATCGCCCGCGCCGGCCGTATCGTCTGCAGTCTCCCTGACGACCGTGTCCGTCGTCGCGCAGGCCGGCCAGACGGTCGCGATCGTGCCGTTCACACAGGCGGGCAGCCAACCCGATCCGAGCCTCGACTTCGCGACGGAAGAGGCACGCCAACGCTTCGTTGCGCGCGGTTTCAAGGCCGTCGTGACCGATCCCGCCGATCATCTGGTGGCCACGAAGGACGCCCCCGCGCTGTGCGCGCGCTACGGCGCGACGCAGCTGGAGATGGGGACGCTGCGCTGGGAGCAGACCGCACGGTTCGCCGGGCTGCGCACGCACGCCGAGGTGATGCTGACGACCGTCGACTGCACCGGCAAAGTCGTCGCGTCGCAAGACCTCGTCGGCGAGCACCTCCACAACGGCGCGAACTTCCGCGCGGGCGTGTCGTCGGCGATCGAGGACGCGTTCGGGCATTGGGCGCAGATGCCGCTGCCGGGCGCAAAAACCTAGGAGCGCTCCGCCTTCTCGGCCGCGACGTACGCCGCGTTGAGCGTGCCTTTCGCGCGCGCGATCGGCAGCAGCGTCGGGTAGAACTGCACGAACGACTTGTCGACCGCGGCGTTCGCGTTGTGGCACCGGAAGCACGCCGCCGTCTTCGGAAACGCTTGCGCGGACGCGACCGCGCCGTTCTTGCCGGGCGCGTCGAACGCGGCCCACTTCCACTGCTCGCCCGGATAGCGCGCGTCGTCGCGCACCTCGAAGTCGTAGCCGGCGATGTCGCCCTGGAAGCGGCCGCTCTTGTTGATCGAACCCTTGTCGCGGCTCGCGCGCACCTCGATCACGAACATGGTCTTGTCGGGCCAGTGGCCCGTCTCCGCGAACGCGCGGTACGCCGCCGGCGTGACGAACACGTTGTCGAAGAACGGCTGCCCGTTGGGCTGCGTGCGCGGCGAGTACGACATCGCCAGGCCGGTGGTCAGATAGACCCAGTTGCGGTAGCCCTTCGGGAAGACGATCTTGCCGTCGGACGTGTACGCGACTTGGTCGTCGGCCGCGGCCGACGCCGGCGCGACGGGCGCGCGCGGAACGTGGCCCGCGATGCCGAATCCGACGAGTGCGAGAACGGCCAAGAACGATGCCCACCAGCGCATGGCGCCAGTATGCCGGAACGGCTCGCCGGTTTCTTGAACGATCGCAGCACCGGCATGAAAACGGCAGTATGGTCGAGCTGACGGCAGGCACGTTCTACGGCGACACGGCGAGCTTCACGATCGCCGACGCGCTGCTCTCCGAGGTGCACCACCCGCAGCCGCGGACGATGCCCGAGCACACGCACGCCGTGCCGCACTTCTGCCTGCTGCTCAGCGGCGCGTACGAGGAGTCGGCGCACGCCGAGAAGATCGTGTTCACGCCGCAGACCATCGTGTACCGGCCGGCGCACGCGTCGCACTGGGACAAGGTCGGAGACGGCGGCGCGCTCTTCTTCATCGTGGAGCTCGGCCCGGCGTGGCAGGCGGCGATCGAAGCGCAAGGCGCGCCGCGCACGCGCATCTCCGACATCTCCGGCGGCGACACCGTGTGGCTCGCGACGCGCCTGCACGGGCTCTTTCGCGAACGCGATCCGGAGTCGGCGCTCGCGGTGGAGTCGCTGCTGTACGAGCTGTGCGGCCACGTCGACACGATGCGGCGCGATCTCGACGCGGAGCCGGCGTGGTGCACGCGCGTCGCGGAGCGCATCGGCCGCGAGTTCGCGGGGCACGTCGACCTGCGCGCGCTCGCCGCCGGCGCCGCGGTGCACCCGGCGCACCTCACCCGCGTGTACCGGCGCTTTCGAGGGCGCTCGATCGGCGAGGACGTCGCCGCGCTGCGCGTGCAGCACGCCTGCCGGCTGCTGACGGGCGACGACACGCCGCTGACCGACGTCGCGGCGGCGTGCGGTTTCGCCGACCAGAGCCATCTCACGCGCGTGTTCGGCGCGCACACCGGCACGACGCCCGCGCGGTATCGCAAGCGGCTGCGCACGCGGTGACCGCGCCGCGCGTGCACCGGATGCCGGCGGCCGTCGCGGCGGCGTTCGCGCTGCTGCTGACCGCGTGCGCGCACGCCGGCTCCACTGCGCGCGAGCCCGGTTCGCACGCCGCACGGCACCCGTGGACGCAGCCCGGCGTGTTGCGGCTGGCGGACGTCGCCGACCCCGACAGCCTCAACCCGCTGCTGTCCACGATGGACCTCAGCTACGACCTGTCGTCGCTGATCTTCTCGTACCTCGTCATCGCGGACGCGCGCGGCACACCGGTCGGCGATCTTGCTACCGAGGTCCCGTCGCTGGCGAACGGCGGCATCTCGCGCGACGGCAAGACGTATACGTATCACCTGCGCGGCGGCGTGCGGTGGCACGACGGCGTGCCGCTCACCGCGCGCGACGTCGCGTTCTCGTGGCGCGCGATCGTGAGCCCGCGCAACAACGTGCTGCACCGCGAGGGCTACGACCAGGTGGCGCGGATCGACACGCCGGACGACCGCACCGTCGTCGTGCACCTGAAGCGGCGCGATCCGCCGTTCGTCACCCAGTTCTTCACCACGCTGCAGGAGGGCGCGAAGCCCGTCGTCCCCGAGCACCTGCTGCGCGGCGCGCCGGAGATCAACGACGTGCCGTTCAACGCGCATCCCGTCGGCACGGGGCCGTTCCGGTTCGTCGCGTGGGACCGCGGGCGGCGCATCACGCTCGCGGCGAACGAGCGCTACTTCAAAGGCCGGCCGAAGCTCGCGCGCGTCGAGCTGTCGATCCTGCCCGACATGAACACGATCGCGACGGCGCTGCGCACGCACGAAGTCGACATGCCCGTGTCCTCCGACCCGCTGCTGTACGACCGCTTTCGCGCGGCGCCGGGTTTCCGCACGCTGCTCACCGAGTGGAACTCGCAGCGCATTCTGATGCTCGACGACGCGCGCCCGGCGCTGCGCGACGCCGGCGTGCGCCGCGCGATCGCGCGCGCCATCGACTACTCCGTGCTCATCGACAAGCTGACGTTTCGTACCGCGCTCCCGGCGCGCGACATCGTGCCGCCGTCGTCCATCGGCTTTGCGAACAATCCCGCCTACCCGCACGATCCCGCCGCCGCGCGAGCGCTGCTCGAGCGCGCCGGCTGGCGCGCGGGCGCAGACGGCGTGCGCGCGAAGGACGGCACGCGGCTGGAACTGGTGATGGTCATCGATCCTGCGGGACAGGCCCCGGCGTACGCGGTGCAGATCCAGCAGATGCTGCGCGCGGTCGGGATCGGCATGACGATCAAGCCGTATCCGTACAAGGGGATCTTCGCGTTCGACGGGCCCATCGTGAACGGCCGGTTCGACCTGGCGGTGTTCGCGAACACGCTGCCGTACGATCCGGACAGCACCAGCACGCTGACGTGCGCGAACTTCGCGCCCAAGGGCGAGAACGAGTCGCGCACGTGCGACCCCGCGATCGACGCGCTGGAACGCGCGGGCCTCGCCACGGACGATCCGCGCAGGCGCGCGGCGATCTACCGCGCGATCGGGCGGCGCGTGCACGACACGGTGCCGTTCATCCCGCTGTTCCGCCAGCGGCGCGTGTCGGTGTTCAACGACGACTTGCGCGGCTACGATCCGGGCCCCGTCGCGGCGCCGTGGTGGAACGCGTACGCATGGTCGATCTAACGCCGGAGCTCGCCTCGCGCTTCGCAGCGCTCGCGCTCGGTCACGTGACGCGCGAGTATCCCAACAAGCTCGATCACGTGCTGCGCGGGCCGGACGACCTGCGCGGCCCGCGCGCGCTGCACCCCATCTTCTACGGCAGCTTCGACTGGCATTCGTGCGTGCACGGCTACTGGCTGTTGTGCACGCTGCTGCGCACGTTTCCGGCGCTGCCCGAAGCGGCGCGCATCCGTGCCCTGCTCGACGCGCACGTCACGCCGGAGAACGTCGCGAGCGAGCTCGCGTACCTCGGCGCGCCGGAGCGCGCGGCGTTCGAGCGGCCCTACGGCTGGGCGTGGCTGCTGATGCTGCACGCGGAGCTGACGCGGCACGCGAACGACGACGGCCGCCGCCGCGCGCAGACGCTCGCCCCGCTCGCGCGCGCGCTCGCGCAACGGTTCGTGCGATATTTGCCGTACGCGACGTATCCCGTGCGCGCGGGAACGCACGCGAACAGCGCGTTCGCGCTGGCCCTGGCGCTGGAGTATGCGACGCAGTGCCGCGACGACTCGCTGTTCGGCCTTGCGCGCGACAAGGCGCGCGCGTGGTTCGCGAACGACGCGGACTGCCAGGCGTGGGAGCCAGGCGGCGAGGACTTCCTCTCGCCGGCGCTGATGGAGGCAGAGTGCATGCGGCGCGTTTTGCGCGCGCCGGACTACGCGGTGTGGCTGCGGCGGTTTCTGCCGCGGTTCGAGCACCGCGAGCCGGCGGCGCTGTTCGTGCCGGCGACGGTGAGCGATCGCAGGGACGGGCGGATCGCGCACCTCGACGGTCTCAACTTGAGCCGCGCGTGGTGCTTGCGCTCGATCGCGCGCGCGCTCGACGCGACCGACGCCCGGCGTGCGCCGATGCTGTCCGCCGCGGATGCGCACCTGCGCGCGAGCCTGCCGCACCTCGCGACGGATTACGCCGGCGAGCACTGGCTCGCGACGTTCGCCGTGCTCGCGCTCGGAGCCGGCCGCAGCGGGCCGTAAGCGTAAGTAAGCGCGCGGTAAGTCGGATGTTGCACGCTTCGGCCGGAGGTTTCCGCATGTCACACGTCACCGGCACCGTTCAACCCGTCATGCCCGGCGTCGTCATCGGCCCCGATTCCGGAGCGCCGCCCACCAGCCCCGATCTGTGGGTCGTCGACTTCGCGTACGCCGCGCCGCCGATCGGCGTAACGAAGTACGTGATCCTGCACTTCACCGGCGCGAGCTTGCCGGCGCACAACCAGGTCGAAGTCGATCTCGGCTACGACACCGACGTGTTCACGTCGACGGACGGCGCCGACTTCTGGACGCGGCCGATCAACGTGTTCGCGCTCGGCGGGAGCACGGTGCAGATCCGCTACCGGCGCAACGGCGCGGCCAACGGCGGCGTGACGCTCACGGAGTACGGGCGCGGCGAACAGCACCACGGCGAGCAGACTCCGGCCTCGATCTCAAACTGCGATCCGTTCCTCGGCGCGACGCCGTACGCGGAGCCGATGTACGATCCGTACTGGTTCTGCCCGTCGGCGCCGGATTGGGAGAACGTCGAGTGCGTCCCCGTGACAGATTTCCGGCTGCCGCTCTCGCGCAGCGTCGGGATGATCGTGAGCGTCGATCCCTCGACGCTCATGGGTTCGACCGACCGCGTGGTCTCGACGTGCTCGGTGACGCTGATCGACGCCGACATCGTCATCACCGCCGGCCACTGTTTGAAACAGCGCGACGTGACCGCGGCGTCGGCGTCGGTCATCTTCAACTACGAGACGACGTGCGCGGGCGCGCGGCCCGGCGGGTACAGCGGCCACTTCTTCAAAGTGCGCAAGGTGATCGCATACCGCTACCGCGATCCGGACCCGACGTTTTCTTCGTACGACTACTGCATCTTGCAGATCCAGGCGCCGCCGGGGCTCGCCCCCGTGCCGGTGCGCCACGACGTCCCCGGGATCGGCGAGTCGGTGTTCGGCCTGCACCATCCCAACGGTGCGGTCAAGAAGCTCTCGCCGCCGCATCCCGGCTTCACCACCGTCACGAACAGCTCGTCGACGTCCATCGAGGTGCAGCACCTCGACGTGTCGGGCGGCAGCTCGGGCTCCGGCGTGTTCGACACGAGCGGCCGGATCACGGGCGTGCTCTCGGCGGGCGGCGCGTGCGACCTCTCCTACTTTCCGACCGCGACGATTCTGCCCGACGCGGCGGCTCCGCCGGGACCGCCGCCGCCGTCGCGCGACGTGATGATCGTGTTCGACCGCTCCGGCAGCATGTCGCTGCCCGCCGGGACCGGTCACACCAAGATGGCGGAGGCGGACGACGCCGCGTCGCTGTTCGTCAGCCTGGTGCGGACGGACATGAGCAATCGGGTCGGGCTCGTGTCGTTCAGCACCGCCGCGAGCGTGCCGGTCGATTTCGCGATCGCGCCCGCCACGCTCGCGACGCGAACCGCGCTCGTCGGGCCGAGCCCGTACACGACCGGCATCGTCGGCTCGCTCGCCGCGAACGGCGCGACGACGATCGGAGGCGGCCTCAACGCCGCGCGCGCGCAGTTCCCGGCGCCCGGCGCGAACCCGCGCTCGATCTTGCTGCTGACCGACGGTCTGCAGAACACGCCGCCGATGATCGCCGGCGTCGCCGGCACGCTCGCCGGCATCGACGTCGACGTGATCGGTTTCGGAACGGAAGCGAGCCTCGACGGCACGCTGCTCGCGCAGCTCGCCGACTCGCACCACGGTCTGTACCACCGCGCCGGCGATCCGCTCGCGCTGCGCAAGTTCTTCGCGTTCGCGTTCGGCAACATCTTCGAAGCCGGGATGCTGATGGACCCGGAGTACGTGCTGCCCAAAGGCACGCCGAGCTCGGCGCCGATCCCGTTCTCGGTGTGCGACGAAGAGATGGCGACGGTGGTGTGCGGGTGGAGCGACGCGACGGCTGATTTGCGCATCGTCGTGAAGACGCCGCTCGGCGCGACGGTCGACGCGGCGACGCCGGGGATCACCGCGGCCAACGGCTTGACGTGGGCGTTCCTGCGCATCCCGTTACCGCACGCCGGCGCGCGCGAAGGCACGTGGTCCATCGAGGTCGTGCGGCCTAGCGGTGACGGCGAGTTTCGGCCGCCCTCACCCGAGGTGCGCTTCTTCGTCAGCGTGATCGCCACGGGCGGACCGCGGCTCGAACGCTTCCCGCAAGCGGCGCAGCGCTACTACAGCGGCGACGCGATCAACCCGATGGTCGCGCTCGGATATCTCGGCGGCACCGGTGTCGTCCCGGGTGCGAAGGTCACGATGACGGTCTCGCGCCCCGACGGCAGCGTCGGCACGATCCTGTCGCAAGCGAAGCTGGGGCCGCCGTCGACGATCGCCGCCGACACGATCCCCGCGCGCCAGGCGACGCTCGTCGCGCTCGAGCAGCGCTCGGGCAAGCCGATCGTCGGGTACACCGAGACCACGTTCCCGATGTTCGACGACGCGGCGCACAACCACGGCAGCTTCGAAGAGAGCGGCGTGTTCGGCGCACCGCAGAGCGATCTGCTCAAGACCGAGGGCAACTACACCTTCCACGCCGTCGCGACGTACGGCGGCAATTGCGTCGGGACGCGCGAGGCCGTCTGGTCGCTGCACGTCGGCGTCGGGATCGACCCGGCGAACACGACGGTGACGACGACGGCGACCGGAACGAATCCCGACGGCACGCGCACGGGGACGATCACGGTCACGCCGCGCGACAAGTACGGCAACGCGCTCGGACCGGGCCTCACCGGCGGCTTCACCGCGATGCCGGGCGGCGGCACCACCGCGATCGGCGCGGTGCGCGACAACGGCGACGGCTCGTACACGTTCCCGGTCACGTGGAATCCGGTCGCCGGGCCGCCGGGCGTGACGCTCACGCAGCCGGACCGTCCGCCGGTCGTCGTCGCCGAACCGGGCCCGCATCCGGCCGCTACGGGCAAAGGCTGCAGCACGCTCGTGCTTCCGTGGTGGGTCGCGATCATCGTCGCGCTGACCCTACTCGTGCTGCTGGTGCTGTTGCTCAAGCACTGACGCGGCCGAACGCATACGCCGGAGGTAATGCTCGTCGAACGCGGCGAGCAGACCTTCGGCATGTGCGTACGGCCCCGGCGTATACGCGCGTGAGCCCGTGCCGAGTTGGGTGAGCTCGTTGATCGCCCAGTCTTGCCGGTTGGTGAGGTCCCAGAAGTCGACCGCGTCGCTCGGATCGAATCCCGGCGCCGCCATCGCGGCAGCGTCGAACAGCCAGATGCAGGTGATGCGCGTGCGATCCGGCGCGACCGGCTGCACGAGGTGCGCCATCACGTAGTCGCGGTGCAGGCTCAGCAGCAGCGACGGAAAGATCGTATAGTAGTACACGCGGTCGAGATCGGCGCCGTCCACCTCGCCGAGCGGCGCGCGCGCGGTGGTGCCCGTCGTCGTCAAGCTGCCGCCGTGCCGGCGCAGCTCCGAGTACCCGCCCAGGAACGGCCCATCGATGAGATCGTTGCGCCCGCTGTCCGACGGCGACAGCTTGTCGAGCTGCGGGTGGATCAGCGGACAGTGATAGCACTCCGAGTAGTTCTGGAACACCAGCTTCCAGTTGCACGTGACGTCGTATTCGATCGTGCGCGCGGCGCGCAGCTCACCGACGTGCCAGCGCGCGAACCGCCCGAGCAGCGGCGCGAACGCGTTCGCGAACAGTTCCGGCTGCGGCGCGAGCGTCGCGAACACGAAGCCTTCGAAGGTCGCGAGCTGAAGTTGCCGCAGCGCGTGGTCCGCAAAGTCGAAGCCGTCGACGCCAGCCATCGCGCGCGCCGCGACCAGCGTGCCGTCGAGCGCGTAAATCCAGGCGTGGTACGGGCATTGGACCGAACCCGCGAACCGCCCCGACGGTTCGGTGCACAGGCGCGTCCCGCGATGGCGGCAGACGTTGTAGAATGCGCGCAGCTGTTCGCCGTTACCGCGCACCACGATGATGCTCTCGCCCGCGATCTCCGCCAGCAAGAAGTCACCGGTGCGCTCGAGCTGCTCGCACCGGCCGACGCAGATCCATTCGTGCGCGAAGATCCGCTCGCGTTCGGCCGCGAAAACGTCGGGCGCGTGGTACCAGCGCGCGTCGAGCGCGCGCGCTCCGGCGCCGGCGCGCGCCTTGACGAAGGCATCCATGCGGCCCGCTTCGTCATCGGCGAGCGAGGTCCGCGCCTCAGGCCCGGCACGGCAGGCGCGCACGTACGCGCCTGCCGCACTTGCCCGCTATGCCGGCGACGACCGGCGGCCGCTCACGAGCTGACCTTGATGTTCGCCGTTTGGAAGTCCAGGTTCGTGGTGCCGATTTGACCGAAGCCCCTCGTCAGGCGTTTCCCGCCGTTGAGGCGGAAGTCGTAGCAGCAGTCGTGTGACGGCGTGTACCTGATGAGGTCCGAACCCCCGACGAACGACTTCGTCGCAACGTGCGGGGCACCGTACGGGGCCGGCGGGAACGGACCGGGTTGCCGGTAACCGCGGGACGGGGTTCCGCTTTCGATCGACCCGTGACCGAAATCGACTTCGATCGCGTAATCGTAGATGTGGCCGTTCTGGTCGAGCACGTTTACTTCGAGCGTGACGTACCCGCCCGTTCCGATGTCGTACGCCGGGCAATCGCCGGCCGTCAACGAGGTAATCTCGGTGCCGCCCGACTGATACGCGCGGAGCTTGATGATCTTGGCTATGTTGAATCCCTGATTGTCGATCTCCAACGTGAGCGTATCGTCCGGATTCGCGGGCAGCGAGACGCTCCCGAACCCCGCGTCGTACGCGTTGATCGTGAGCGAGACGGCGCCGACGTTGCCGCTGCCGACGAAATCGGCGTACGCTTTGAGCCCGTTGAAGCCCCACAGAACGGCGTCGCCCGCGCCGGTCGGCGGGAATGCGGGCAGGAGCCCAGCCGGCATCCCCTGCCGCGCCTCCTGCGTCGCGTAGAGATTCGTGATTCCGCCGTGCGTGAACGGACCCATCTTGACCGATGCGATCGAAACCGTGAGCGGAACGGTGTTGTGCATGATGATCGCCGTGTTGTACAGATCCGCACCTAACGGCGCCGACGTCGTCGGCGCGACGGCGGCCGGTAAGGCGGGCAGACTGCCGAGCGCCGGCGTGCCGGCCGGACGGGAGGGGTCTCCGACCCACGAACCGACTTCGACTTGGTAGTACGACACGCTGGAGCCCGGCGCGAACTCGCCATAGCACTGCAGCGCGCCGGTGAAAGCCATATCGCTCGCGTCGCTGCCGGCCGAGCCGTCCGCGTAGCCGCCGTGGATCTGGTCGACGGTCGTGTTGCCGACGCGCGTCCACACGAATCCGGATACGGGTTTCGGATCGCCGCCGCACGCCGAGATCGCCTTACTGTTCGCGACGAGCGTGACGGTTTGACCATCTTCGAAGCACCAGCGCGTGTCGAACGCGGGAACCTCGCTCACGATGGTGTTGCCGTTCTGCGTCGCTTTGAAAATCACGTTGGGATCGTCGCAGCACCACCACCACCACGGGAAGATCTCGCGTAGTCGCGGATCGCTGAACGCACGCCGAATCCCTTGCGTGCGCTGCTCATCGCGTACCAGCTCGCTCACGCCGACCGTCGCGGCCGCGAAACCGCGGCCTTGGACGAGGTCGCGCACGACCGGACGGCTGAGCGGGTACGAACCGGCGGTTGCGGCATTGACGAGCTCGGCCGAGCGTTCGATCGTAGGCAGCCGCTGTTTGACCGACTCGAGCACGTGGAGGATGTCGTACTCCCACCACCACGGCCAGCAATCCCACCAGATGGGCCAGCACGGCCAGCACGGCCGGCAGATCCAACAGCTGCACCATGGGAAGCAAAGCGTCACCTTGCCGTTCGCGTCGGTCGTGCCCGTCGTTTGCGGCGTAACCGAATAGCCGGCGTGCGCGTGCAGGACCGTCTCGACGGTGACCGACGCGCCCGGTACCGGACACCCGTCGGCTGATTGCAAAACGACGTCGACGCACCAGAGCGGACACCGCAACCACCACTCGGCAAGAATGCCCTCGTCGATGCGTGCGCGGTCGAGCGGCAGTTCCAGCACGCTCTCCGCGCTCTTCACCGATTCGTGCGAGACGTGCGCGCGGGTGAGGTTGGGGATGTCGTCGAGATGACGCGCCATGCCGGCCGGGGCGACCACGACCTCCGGCGCGTAGCCGCGATGCTCGAGGAGCGCGTCGCGGGAAACCGAGAGACGAGTGGAGCCGTCGGACCCGAGCGGCGCTTGTGCGACGATCTCGCGTCCTCGAACGACGTAGACGGCGAGACGTGCGGCATCTTCCGGTGCAAGGTCCGGAACTCGACCGACGAGCGAAATGAAGTCTCGTGGCATAAATCCTCCGAAGCAAAAGCACCCGGCGCTCGAGCGGTCGAACCGGCTACAACTTAACTTGCCTCGCCGCACGAGGTAACCCCGGGACCGCAGCATAGCACAAGAAGCCAACGGTTGCATCTCTTAGTAAGACGACCGAATGAGGGGCGGCCAGCCAAGCCCCGGCCAACCTGTTTGCGTAGGTCCGCGCCGCCGCTCGCGGTATTCTCCCGCATGCCCGACGCATACATCGTCTCCGCCGTGCGCACCGCCGGCGGCCGCAAAGGCGGCAAGCTTGCGACATGGCACCCGGCCGATTTGGCCGCGCAGGTGCTCGACGCGGTCGTCGCGCGCGCCGGCGCCGATCCCGCGGCGGTGGAGGACGTGATCCTCGGCTGCGTGGTGCAAATCGGGCAGCAGGCGATGAACGTCGCGCGCAACGCGGTGCTCGCGTCGGCGCTGCCCGAAAGCGTGCCGGGGACGACGATCGACCGCCAGTGCGGCTCGTCGCAGCAGGCGTTACACTTCGCGGCGCAAGCGGTGATGTCGGGCACGATGGACGTCGTCATCGCGGGCGGCGTCGAGAGCATGACGCGCGTGCCGATCAGCTCATCGACGGCGTTCCCGGCGCAGCACGGCATGGGCACCTACATGAGCCCCGCGATGGACGAGCGCTATCCCGGCGTCGCGTTCAGCCAGTTCACGGGCGCGGAGATGATGGCGCGCAAGTACGACCTCTCGCGCGACGAGCTCGACGCGTACAGCTACCACAGCCACCGCAAGGCGATCGCCGCGACGCAGGCCGGTTTCTTCGACGACGAGATCGTGCCGCTCGACGTGACGCTTGCCGACGGCACGACGGCGTCGCACGCAATCGACGAAGGGATTCGCTTCGACGCGACGCTCGACGCGATTCGGGCGGTGAAGCTGATACACCCGGAAGGCCGCGTCACCGCGGCGAGCTCCAGCCAGATCTGCGACGGCGCGTCCGCGGTGCTCATCGCGAACGAGCGTGGGCTCGCGCGGCTGGGCGCGCAGCCGCTCGCGCGCATCGCGCACATGAGCGTGCTGGGCCACGACCCGGTGATCATGCTCGAAGCGCCGATCCCCGCGACGCAGCGCGCGCTGGCGAAGGCCGGGTTGAGCGTGGACGACGTCGATCTGTTCGAGGTGAACGAAGCGTTCGCGCCGGTGCCGCTGGCGTGGCTGCGCACAACCGGCGCCGATCCCGCGCGGCTCAACGTGCACGGCGGCGCGATCGCGCTCGGTCATCCGCTGGGGAGCTCCGGCACAAAGCTGATGACGACGCTGCTGCACGCGCTGCGGCGCCGCGGCGGGCGCTACGGCTTGCAGACGATGTGCGAAGGCGGCGGGCTCGCCAACGTGACGATCGTCGAGCGGCTCGCATCGTGAAGCTCGACGCGAGCGTCGCCGCCGTCGTGACGGGCGGTGCATCCGGCCTCGGCGCCGCGACGGCGCGCGCGCTCGCCGCGTGCGGCGTGAAGGTTTCGATCTTCGACGTGAACGCAGCGAGCGGTGAGACGCTCGCGCGCGAGTTGAGCGGGATGTTCTGCGCGGTCGACGTGACCTCGGACGCGCAGGTGGACGCGGGGTTCGCGCGGGCGCGTGCCGCGCACGGGCAGGAGCGCGTGCTGGTGAACTGCGCGGGCACCGGCAACGCGTTCAAGACCGCGTCGCGCGACAAGAAGACCGGCGCGATCCAGCATTTTCCGGTCGACCAGTTCGAGCGCATCATCCAGATCAACACCATCGGCACGTTTCGCTGCATCGCGAAGTCGGCCGCGGGGATGCTCGCGCTCGAGCCGCTGGACTCCAACGGCGAGCGCGGCGCGATCGTGAACACGGCGTCCGTCGCGGCGGTCGACGGGCAGATCGGGCAGGCCGCCTACGCCGCGTCCAAGGCCGCGATCGTCGGGATGACGCTCGCGATCGCGCGCGACTTGATGAGCGAGGGGATTCGCGTCAACACCATCCTGCCGGGGATCTTCGACACGCCGCTGCTGGGCGCGCTGCCCGACGACGTGAAGGCGAGCCTCGCCGCGTCGATCCCCTTTCCCAAGCGCCTCGGTAGCCCGGCGGAGTACGCGTCGCTCGCGCTCGAGATGATCGCGAACGGCTACTTCAACGGCGAGAGCGTGCGGCTCGACGGCGCGATCCGGATGGCGCCGCGCTAAGCGTAACGCAGCGCGCGCATGCTCGCTTGATAGTGCTAGCGGTTTGCCGGGTAAGCGAGCATCACATCGCCAACTTCGCTTGAAAGCTTGCGCACCATGATCGAACGAGACTCCACCGCTACGGCGGGAAACAACACGCCCATCATCATCGCCGTCATCGTCATCGCCGTCGTCGTGATCGGCCTGTTCCTATGGCAGCCGTGGAACCAGCGGTCCACGACCGGCGCGACCGGCACGCAGTCCACCACCAACGGTCAGACGACCACCACGACGACCGGCGGCGGAACGTCCGGCGGCACGAGCGGCGGCACGACGCCCACCAAGCCGTAACATCACGCGGCGCGCGCAGCGCGCTCACAGCAACTCGCGAGCGCCGTGCGATTCGGCGCTCGCGAAGCGTTCGGGACGCAGCGCCGTGACGTCGAGCGACGTCGCGGTGCCGTCCAGCACGATCTCGGCGACGAGCGCGCCGAGCGCGGGCGCGTGCATCACGCCGTGCCCCGACGCGCCGTTCGCGAAATATAAGTTCGGTACGGTGGGAGCACGCCCGACGATCGCGTGACCGTCGGGCGACATCTCGTACAAGCCCGCCCAGCACGCGCCGCGGTCGATCGCGATGTCGTGCAGACACGGCACGCGCTCGCGCGCGATGCGTGCGACCGTGTCCAGCCACGCCGGTTCGACCGCGACGCCGAACGGATCCTCCGCACCTGCGGCGGGCAGCAAAAGCAGTATGCGGCCGTCGCGCACGCGCAGGTGAAAGCCGTCACGCGCGAAGATCGTCATCGGCATCGTCGCGGGCAGCACGTCCGTCGGAACGGTGACGGCGACTTGGCGGCGCAGCGGCGTGACGGGCAATTCGACGCCGGCGAGCCGCGCGACGCCCGCTGCCCACGCACCGGCGGCGTTCACGACCGCGCCGGTTGCAACGGCGTCGCGCGCGGTGCGTACGGCGGTGATACGCGCGTCACGCGCGCGCTCGAAGGCGACAACGCGCGCGTCCCACACGAAACGCGCCCCGAGGCGTTCGGCGGCGCGCCGGTAGCCGTCGAGGATGCGGAGCGGCCGAATGAAGCCGTCGCTCGCGCAATACGTGCCGCCCGCGATGCTGTCGCAGCCGAGCGCGGGATTCAAACGCGCGATTGCGTCGCGATCGACCGCCACGGCATCGTCCACGCCGTTCGCGCGCTGTACGGCCAGCGCGGCGCGCAGCACCGCGAGTTCGGCCTCGTCGGAGGCGAGCCACAGATAACCGGCGGGATCGTACCCGCAGTCGCCGCCGGTCTCCTCGGCGAACCGGCGCAGCTTCGCGCGCGCGAGCAGCGACAGCCGAACATCGGTCGCCGTCGCGAACTGCACGCGAAAGCCGCCGGTCGCGCGACCCGTGCTGCCGGCGCCGGCCTGTGCCGCCGCATCGAGCACGACGACGTCGCGCGCGCCGCCCGCGGCGAGATGGTAGGCGACGCTCGCGCCGATCACGCCGCCGCCGATCACGACGACCTCCGCGGACCGGTTCATCGCGACGTGCCGGCCCGACGCATCAAATCCAGCGAAACGTCCGCGCGCTGATCGCCGTGCCGGCGATCGTCCACAGCACCAGCAGCGCGATCCACGCGCCGTAGTGCGCGAGCGACTGCCCGTACACGGAAACGTCGCGGAACGTGTCGATGAACTGCGTCGAGGGCAGCAGGCGCAGCGCGGAGCTGACGGCGTGTGGGAAGCGATCGATCGGAACGTAGGCGTCCGACAGGAACGCGAGCGGCACGGTGAGGATCGACGCGATGTTGTTCGCGCTCTCCGTCGTGCGCGCGAGCGCGCCGATGATCGTGCCGAGCGACACGAACGTCGCCGTGCCGAGCAGCAGGATCGCGACGATCTCGAGCGGGTTCCCGATGATGTGCACGTGGAACACCAGCGCTCCCACAGTGACCAGGATCGTCGCCTGCGCGACCAGCAGCGCGACGCGGTACACGACGAGCGACGCGAAAAACACCGCGGGCGGCATCGGCGTGAGGTACACGCGCCGCAGCAGGTGCTTCTCGCGGAACGTCGCCAGCATCACGCCGACGCCCCAGAAGCCCGAGCTGAGCACCTGCGCGCCGATGATGCCGGGCACGAGAAACGACGACGAGCCGGAGTTCGGCCCCGTCGAGAACGCGAACGAGAACAGCACGAGGAAGAACACCGGCATCGCGAGCGTCCAGAACATCATCTCGCCGTCGCGCCGGAAGTACCACACGAAGTTCATCTTCGTCTGCACCAGGAACATTCGCAGCATCGTCATCCCGTTTCTTCGATGGTCTCGCCCGTGATCGCGATGAACGCGTCTTCGAGCGCCGGCCGGTGCATGTCCAGCGACGTGATCTTCGCGCCGGCCGCGTTCGCGCCGGTGACGACGGCGGCCAGCGCCAGGCCGGGCTCGCCGCGCGTCGCCAGCTTCCACTTCTCGCCCGTCTTCGTCCACGTGCCGAGGTGCTGGAGGTCCGCGCCGGGCGTGAAGCCGTCGGCAGCGATGGTGACCGACGCGTCGCCGCCGTAGCGCGCGACGAGGTCGGCCGGCGTGCCGTCCGCGACGATGGCGCCGCGCTGGATCATGCAGATGCGGTCGCACAGCCGCTCCGCTTCCTCGATGTAGTGCGTCGTCAGCACGATCGTCTTGCCCGCGTCGCGCAGCCGCTCGACCTCCGCCCACAGGATGCGCCGGCCGAACGCGTCCATCCCCGCCGTCGGCTCGTCGAGGAACAGCACCTCGGGATCGTGCTGCAGCGCGAGCGCGAGCGCGAGGCGCTGCTGCTCGCCGCCCGACATCTGCGCGATCTGGCGGTCGAGCTTGTCGTCGAGCCCGACGCGCGCCGCCATCTCCGCCGCGCGCGGCGCGATCGCGTAGTAGGCGGCGTACAGCTCGAGCACCTCGCGCACGTTCGCCTTCTCCGGTAGCGACGTGGCTTGCAGCTGCACGCCGATGCGCGGGCGCAGTTGTGCGAGCTCGCGCGGGCGCGTCGGATCGAGATCGAGCACGCGGACCGAGCCCGACGTCGGCTTGCCCAGGCCGATGCAGCATTCCAGCGTCGTCGTCTTGCCCGCGCCGTTGCGGCCCAGTAGCCCGAAGATCGTGCCGCGCGGCACGGCGAAGCTCAGGTCGTCGACGGCGGTGAGCGGTCCGAAGCGCTTCACGAGCCGCTCGACGACGATCGCGTCGTTCACGCTGCGGAGGTTTCGGACCGCGCCATGATTCCATCGCCGTACCGGCGTCCAACGACCATCACGACGCGATATCCGGATGCCGCAAATCTCGCCTGATCACGCATGTGCGGTCAAGGATCGTCGCATCGCCCGGCCAGAGCGGGCCGAGGCCGTCTCGACTCGGTCCTTCACCTCGGAGATAGCGATCGAATTGATAGTCTGCGTCAGGCCCCGCGGCGACAAGGTGAATCTCATACACGGCGCCTTCGTCGGCGCCCCATTGCGCCAAACCGATCCGAACTTCCCGTTCCCAGTCCGGCTCGTTGCGCGTGACCCTCCCTTGCGGATACAGGTCGCCGACCGGGGTCTTCACGACCAGCCACGCTCGCAAATCGGAGTGAAGTGCATAGATCGTTCCGCGAACGACGATCCTCTGATGAACCTCCTCGTTGTCCTTTGGAGCAACGATGATGCCCGATCCAACCGCTCCTTGCTCGGGCGTATCGTTGAGGCGCCTAGCGGTTTCCAAGGGCGCCCGCAGTAGCGCAACCTCGATCTTTCGGATTTCGTCGAGGAACGTCGCTACGTCGCCGCCGGGAGTCCGCACTCGAAGTGCTTGTGCTATTTCGCTTATCACCGTTTGAAAACCGGCGGGATTCAGGAGGTTCACACTTTGCAGCGCGCTAAGCGGATTCGGAAGGCGATCGCGGTCGAGGCCCGAGTGGCAAAGCGGGATGACCTGGATGCCTCGAATCCACGCCGCCCCTGCTTCAAAGTTTACCCATGGCCTCTTTATGGAGGTCGGGCTGCACAAGATGAGCTGAAGGCTGCACGAGTTCAACGCGTCCGTAACGACCTTCAGCCATTGGTTCCCGGGCCTGATGCTCTGGGAATCAGACGAAACGAAGACGTTGACCATTCCGAGGAACGCGTTCTCGATAAACGCCTTGAGCGCTGTCGCCAGGTCTGATTCTTCATGTATGTGCGAAAGAAAGACGGTCATCTTGATCTCGCGGCTCACATCCAACGAACGCTCTCCTCCGTACTGTACAACCGTCACGTCTTTTCGGCGCTGGGGAGAGGCCTTCCCGGATGGCCGTATCACTCGGACGGTGAATGGGATCGCTCGCTACCGTTCGGCTCGCCAGGGAAGGCCCGTGCGGCGCGCAAACTGACGGCATGCTGCGGGTCCAGCTCTTCGGGCGGCCGCGGTTGTCGCTCGACGATGTCGTCCTTTCCGCCGGCGGTCGACCGAAGGTCATGCCGCTGCTGGGATATCTGCTCGTGCACCGCGGCGCGCCCGTGCCGCGGCGCACGGTCGCGAACGCGCTCTGGCCCGACGACGCCGAAGACGAGGCGCGTGCGAACCTGCGGCGGCATCTCAACTACCTCCACGCGCTGCTGCCGCCGGCCGCCGAAGGACGGCCGTGGGTGCTGTCATCGGCGGGTCAGCTCCGCTGGAATCCCGCGTGCGATCTCTGGCTCGACGTCGACGAATTCGAACGCCGAGTCGCGCAGCCGCAGCGCCTGGCGGATGCGGTAGAACTCTACGGTGGCGATTTGCTCGCCAGCGTCGACGAGGAGTGGCTCGAGCCCGAGCGCGAGCGATTGAAGACGCTGTATCGCCGTTCCCTCGAGACGCTCGTCGCGAGCTTGCGCGCCGCTCGTGACTATGCGCCGGCGATCGTCGCCGCGCAACGGCTGCTCGCCGACGACCCGTGGCGCGAAGACGTCGCGCGCACGCTGATCCGGCTGCGGCACGAAGCCGGCGACCGCGCCGGTGCGCTGCAGGAATGCGAGCGCTTCGCGCGCGCGCTGCGCGACGAGCTCGGCACCGGCCCGATGGCCGAGACGCTGGCCTTGTTCGCGTCGGTCGAAGAGGATGCGGCGCCTGCCGACGACGCATCCGCGCCTGCCCGATCCGGCGCCGCGCGCGACGTCGCCGGCGCGGCGTTCACCTCGCTGCCGTTCGTCGGGCGCGACGCGGAGCTCGCCGCGCTGCGCGAACGCTGGGACGCGGCGGTCGCGGGACACGGCGGGCTCGTGCTCGTCGGCGGCGAGGCCGGCATCGGCAAGACGCGGCTGGTCCGCGAGTTCGCCGCGCAGTGTGAAGCGCGCGGCGCGCAAACGTACAGCGCCGGCACGACGCTGCCCGAGACGGTGCCGTACCAGCCGTTCGTGACGCTGCTGCGCGTGGTCGCGCCCCTCGCCGCGACGGTCTCCGTCGACCCGCTGTGGCTCAGCGCGATCGCGGCGCTCGCGCCGTCGATCGCGGAACACGCGCGCGATCTGCCGCCGCTGGCGGCGGTCGATCCCGGCCGCGAGCGCATTCGGCTCTTCGAGGCGTGCAGCAGCGTGTGGGAGGCGATCGCGACGCGGCGTCCCGTCGTGCTCGTCGTCGAAGACGTGCATTGGGCGGGCGCCGCGACGCTGGGGCTGCTCGAGCACCTCGCGCGCGGCGCGCTGCGCAGCCGCGTGCTGCTCGTCGCGACGTATCGCGAGGACGAGCTCGACTTGAGCCATCGCCTGCGGGCGATGCGGCGAAGGCTCGAACGCGACGCGAGCGCGTCGCACGTGGCGCTGTCGCGGCTCGCGCGCGAGCACGTCGAAGAGCTGGTGCGCACGCTCGGCGACGTGGACGATCCCCACGGGCTCGCGCGCGCGCTGCACGAGCGCAGCGACGGCAACCCGTTCTTCCTCGAAGAAATGCTGCGGGATCTCGGCGAGACCGGCCGGCTGCGCCTCGGCGCCGCCTCACCGCCGGCGGCGCCGTCGGCCGAAAACGTTCCGCCCGCCGTGCGCGACGTGCTCGACGCGCGCCTCGCGCGCCTCGGCGAGCGCGCACGAACGCTCGCGGAAGTCGCCGCCGTGATCGGGCGCGGCTTCGACGTCGAGCTGCTGCGCGAGACGACGGGCTGGCTCGAAGCGGCGGTGCTCGACGCGCTCGGCGAGCTCACGGACCGCCGTATCGTCGGCGAGCAGCCGGCGAGCAACGGTTACGACTACGCGTTCAACCACCACCTGATTCGGACGATCGTGTACGAGCGCGTCGCGCCGGCGGCGCGCGCGCGGCGCCATCGCCGCATCGCGCACGTGATGACCGAGCTCTACGCGGAGCGCGGCGACGACGTGGCCGCCGAGCTCGCGCTGCACTGGGACCGCGGCGGCGAGCCCGAGCTCGCGGCGGAGCGCTATCTCGCCGCGGCCCGGCGCGCGCTCGACGTGTACGGCAACGAAGACGCGGCGCGCAATCTCGTGCGCGCCCTGGAGCTGAGCACGTCGCGGCGCGTGCGCTTCGACGCGCTGCTGCTGCGCGAGCGGATCGCGGCGGCCGATGGCGACCGCGCGCTGCAGGCGGAGATCACCGGGGAGCTGACGCGGCTCGCGCGCGCGATCGACGACGAGGACGCCGCGTGCGCCGCGCTGGAGCGGCGCGTCGCGCTCGCCGACGTCACCGGCGACCGGCGGCGCGAGCGCGTGCTGCTCGCGCTGTTGCGCCGGCGCGCGCGCCGGTCGGGCGCGGTGCGGTGGCAGGCCGCGTGGCTCGAAGGCGAGGCGCGCTATCGGCGCGCGATCAACGACTTCGGCGCCGCGCGCGACGCGTTCGCCGAGCTGATCGCGCTGACCGAGCACACCGGCGACCGCAGCGCGCACGCGAACGCGCGCCTGGCGTTCGCCGACACCTACATCTACGAAGGCCGGCTCGACGAGGCGTACCGCGCGCTCGACGAGCTGCGAGCCGCGGTCCACGCCGACGGCGACCAGGGCGCGCTCGTGCGCACGCTCATCGCGTTCTCGCGCGCGGCGCTGGCGCAGCAAGACTACGCCGCGATGTCGCGCTTCGCAACCGAGGCGCACGACGTGAGCCGCGCGATCGGCGACCGCGAGGGCGAGGCGCTCGCGCTGCACACGATCGCAAACGGCTTGGTGTACACGTTCCGCGTCGGGGACGCCGAGTCGTACTACGTGCGCGCGCTCGAGATCTACGAGCGCATCGGCCACCGCGTCGGACTGGCCAGCATCTTCGTCGACCTCGGCCTCTTCCACACCGAGCTAGGCCTGCTCGACCGCGCGCTCGAGTTCTACGCGCGCGCTCGCGAGATCACCGGCGAGATCGGGTTTCCGTTCGTGGCGTGCGTGGAGCGAATCGATACCAGCTACTGCCTGCGCCTGTGCGGCGAGCTCGGCGCCGCGAAGGCGAGCGCGGAAGCGGCGCTCGCGATCGCGCGCGACATCAAGTCGCAACATCTCGAGTCCGCGGCGCTCGGCACGCTCGGCGCGGCGGAGTGCGCGCTCGGCGACCACGCTGCGGCGATCGCGCACCTCACGCCCGCGGTCGAGCTGCGGCGCCCGGCCGGCGCGACGCCGCGGCTGGGCGACAACCTCTGCGCGCTCGCGCTCGCGTCGCTATGCGCCGGCGACGCGGACGGCGCGCGGCGCGCGGCCGACGAGCTGCTCGCGCTCTACGACGCGAACCCCAAGCTCGCGCCGCAGCCGACGGAGTGGCTGTGGACCGCCGCGCAGGTCGCGCTCGGGACCGAGCGCGCGGACGCGGCGCGCAAGCTGCTGCGCCAGGCGTATTCGGTGATGCAGGCCCGCGCGGCCGTCATCGACGATGCGGCCACGCGGGCGGCGTATCTCGCGCTTCCGTTCAACCGTGCGGTTGCGGACGCGCTTTCGGTCGCGTCCTAGGGCCGCGCCTCGTACACGAGGTTGAACGGCGTCTCGGTCGCGCGGCGGAACTGCGTGAAGCCCGCTTCGGTGAAGATCGCGCGCATGCGCGCTTCGCCGGATTGCGCGCCGAGCGCGAGGCCCGGTGTCTGCGACATGCCCGCGGGCGTGCACAGGATCGTCGATGCGGCGTAGAACAACCGGCCGACCGGGTTGAGGTTGTCTTCGAGCTTGTCGTTCGCGAACGGCTCGACCATCATGAACGTGCCGCCCGGAGCGAGCGCCTCGCGCATGTGTTTTGCGGCGCCGATGGGATCGCCCATGTCGTGCACGCAGTCGAAACAGGCGATGAAGTCGTAGCCGCTCCCCGGGAACGTCTGCGCCGAGGCGACCTCGAACCGCACGCGGTCGCCGACGCGGGCTTTGTCGGCGGCGCGGCGCGCGGCGGCAATCGAGCCGTCGTGGTAGTCGTAGCCGACGAACGTCGACTTCGGATACGCCTTCGCCATGACGATCGTCGACGTGCCCAGCCCGCAGCCGACGTCCGCAACGGACGCCCCCGCTTTGAGCTTCGCTTCGACGCCGTCGAGCGCCGGGATCCATTCCGGCACGAGATGCGCGTTGTAGCCCGGCCGGAAGAAACGTTCCGTCGCGCCGAACAGCCGCTGGTCGTGCTCGTGCCAGCCGAAGCCGCGGCCGGTCTTGAACGACTCGCTGATCTGCGGCTCGTCGCCGTAAAGCGTTTGCACGATCTGGTACAGGCCGCACAGCAGCACGGGACTCGACTCGTCCGCGAGCACTGGCTGATGCTCGGGCGGCAGCGTGAACTTCGCGGTTGACGGATCGTATTCGAGATAGCCGCTCGCGGCTTGATTCGCAAGCCACTCGCGCACGTAGCGTTCGTGCGTCCCGGTTTTTTCGGCGAGCCCTTGCGACGTCAGCGGGCCGTGCTCCGCGAGCGCGCGGTACAAGCCGAGCCGGTCGCCGATGATCACGAGCGCGCCGGTGGCCGCCGCGCCCACCTCGCCGACCATCTTGCCGACGAACGCGTGGAGCTTGGCCTTGTCGAACGGCGCGGGGACAGTTGCGGGTGCGGCCGCGGTCGTCACGCGCGCTCCTCCCGCAGGCCGGACCGGATCATCTCGCGCAGCTCGGGACCGTCCTGGTGCCCATGGCTGCTGACGGCGTGCTGCGAAGCGGCGAGCAGCACCTCGTCGGGCGTTCCGGATATCTTGAGCGAGCAGTTGTTTTCGCTCGGAAACTCGCGGCAGTCGATGTACGAACGGACGGCTGTGGTCATGGCGACCCTCCTAGGCTGGCGTGATGCGAGGCACCCCGCCGCCCAGATTAGGCCGTCACCGTCTCAGGAGCGTCTCAAAACGTTGGAGTATCCCGAAATTTTGCGTCCTTGCGATGAACCGGGCCCGACACGGTCACGGGCCGGAAAACCGCTCGATCGGCGCATCGATCACTTCGTTGAGATACTGCTGGCTTCGGGTGACGCCGCCGAGAATGTACACGGTACCGCGGTAGTCGACGGTCGTGTGTCCCCAGCGCGGGTTCGGGAAGAAGTCCTGTGCGGGGAGGACCACCCACGGCGAATTTCCGCCCGGTCCTGAGGTTGACGAACGCTCGATCTCGTTGAGGTAGACGCCGCCGCCCGCGTTGCCGCCGAACACGATCAGCTCTGCCGCGCGCGCGTCGTCATGCGGCACGACGATCATCGTGTGGCCGTACCGGCCGACGTGCATCGCGTTCGGGCTCTTCTTCCACGGATTTAGGGAGCCGTCGCTGTTGAGGCATGAGTACTGGACGTCCGCAAAGATGTCGGTGAACGCGTCGCCCCAACCGCCGACGACGTACAAGCAGCCGTTGACGATCGCCGTGGCTGGCGACGAGCGGCCGCGGTCGAACGTCATCGGGCTGAGCGTCCACGGCCCGACGCCGCCGTCGTCCGCGAGCCGCGCGTATTCCACGGTGTTGAAGTGCACGGTGTTGCCGTTGACGTCGCCGACCCCGCCGACCGCATAGAGGTACGCCCGTCCGTCGATGCGATAGACGACGCTGCTCTGCACCGCGCGCGGGACGTTGAGGTGGTGGGGGCTCGTCGTCCACCCGTCCGGTGCGATCGTTCCGTCTTCGTTCGTGCGCGCGTACTGGACGTCGTCGAAGTACGTGAAGCCGTCGCCGCCGGCGACGAGGTAGATGCGGTCTCGATATGCCGCGCTGCTATGCCCGAGGCGCGCCGTTTTGAACGGCGTCGTCGTCCGCCAGCCGCTGGGCGCGATCCCGCCGCTCGGAAGCAGCCTCGCGACTTGAACGTCGTCATAGAGGTTCAACTGCTGCAGCACCGGGTCGTACGAGTACCCGCCAAACACGTACGCGCGATCGTCTATGCGAACGCTCTGGTGCGAGACCCGCCCCGTCGTGAACGGAATCGTCTCCGTCCACGGCATCGCACCGACAGCGACGTTCTGCACCGCTCGCGGCGCATTCTGCGCCGGCAGTGTCGAACCGCTGCGGCCTGGCCCACCGCAACCGCCAAGGAACGCCGCGACGGCGATCGTCGCGAAAATCGATCTTCTCATGAGCATCCTCACGCGTGGAAGAAACGTCGCTAAAAGCCCGGGTGCGTCGCCTGTTTGTGCCGGCTGCTGAAGTGCTTGTAGTCCCAAGCGATGCTTTCACCGCCGTTGAGAACGTATGCGGCGGCGCCGATCGTCGGTTCCTGACCGTTGACGAAATAGACCCAATAGTAGCCCGTGCCCGAATTCTGGCTGACGCCGCCGATACCGGTCACGTAGAGACTCGGGCCGCTGCCCTGGGATGTCGGCTGGAGCGGAGGCTGGAGCGCCCCGGAGTTCAGCACGTCCCAAACCGTCGTGACGCCGGGGGTGATCGCAACGTCGTCGTCCGCCTGCCACGGCGGGTCGTGGAACTCACTACCCCAATCCACGAAATGGTTGACGGTACTCATCGTGTTCGTCCTCTGGGCGCTGGGTCAGAAATGCCGCGCTGCCATTCCGGAACGGTGCGCCGCACGCACTCCGGACGAGCACGAAACTCTCATCGCCTACCCCTCACCGTATCGCGCAGTATAGCACGACCTAGTGGGCAATACAACCATGCATGGGACGGCAAGACGCTGTCGCTGTCGCCGCCGGTCGCGCACGAGCTAATCTACGTGCATTACGCGCGCGGCTTTGCACCGTCTCAGGAGCGTTCTCAAAAGGTACGCCGTCACGGACCGCTGATTCTATCGGCTGACGGTCAGCTTCATCGCATCGAAATCGAGCGTCAGCTCCGTCTTTCGGAAGAACTCGTGCGATACCAATCCCCCGACCTGGAACGGAAAGATCTGGAACTGGTCGGCGTCCGGGAAGAAGAGCCCTGAAACGTTGCGTTTCGTCAGGTTTCCGATCGACACCGCGGGCACCGTGAACGACTGCGTGCGCACCGCTCCCCCTCCGCCGGCGAAAGAACCGCTGTGCGCGCCTGCGAGCGAGACCTTCGCGGCGGCCAGCTGCTCGCTGCTGAGCTGCACGCCGATACCCTCGCCGCCGGTGTCGATGCTGAACAGCTGCTCGGGGGCGCCGTTGACCCGCGCTGGGGCGAAGATGAAGTGGTCGGCCACCAGCCACATCGGCACGACCGCGGCTCCGGCCCTTGCGGCCGCACGCGCAACGGCGGCGGAATCGGAGTGCGGGCGCAGGATCAAGGCCCCGTGGCGGTAGTCGATCGTCGAGAGGAAGTGCCGCAGGAAGATCGTCCCGATCGCGCCGTCGATATCGCGCCCGGCGAGACGAAGCGGCTCCGCCGTCACCATGATCGGGATGCTGCGCACCGTAAGACCGGCGAGGTCGACCTGCCGAATCTGGCCCGAACGCATCTCGGCGCGCTTGCCGCCGGCAAAGATCCCGATGCCGGCGACGTGCGATGCGACGCCCAGGCGCTTCGCGCCCGCTGCGGTCAGATCGACCGCGCCCCCGCCGGTATCCAGCACCAGCAGCGCGGTCTTTCCGTTGATCGTCGCGCGCACGACCGGCAACGGGTCCGTCGCAACGAACGGGATCCGCACCGGGCCGGCCGGCATCGAGATGCGGAAATTCTCCGTGCTCGGTTCGCGCCCGGCGAGCGCTCGCAGCCGCGATTGCGTCACCGTGTCGTCGGGATTGACGCGCGCGGCCTCCGCCAAGTACGTTCGCGCACGCCGCAGATCGTTCTGGTAGAGATAGACCGATCCGAGCCCGCGCAGGGCGCCGGGGTCGTGCGGTGATGTCGCGAGCTGGGCCGCATATGCGGCGCGCGCGGCGTCGAAGTGCCCCCGCTGGAATTCGGCGTCACCCGTACTTTGCGCCGCGGATGCCCCCGCCACGGCAAGGACTGCGGATAGCGCCATCGAGACGAAACTCATGCCGAACAACGCCTCAACCGGCCGGTCGCATCTTCATCTTCATCATCGGCGGGCCGTTCGCCGCGACGACCTCACGCTCTCTTTCCGGGGCCGGCGACGTGCCGCGCTCGAACTGGGTGCGGTATAGCTGCGCGTACGCGCCGTCGCGGGCGAGCAAGTCGGCGTGCTTACCGGATTCCACGATCCGGCCCCCGTCGACGACGAAGATCACGTCGGCCGACACGATGGTCGACAAGCGATGCGCGATCACCAGGCTCGTGCGCCCGCGCATCACCTTCTCGAACGCGGCCTGGATGAGCGCCTCGTTCTCGGAATCCAGCGAGCTGGTCGCTTCGTCGAGGATGAGGATCTGAGGATTCTTCAAGAGCACGCGCGCGATCGCGAGCCGCTGGCGTTCGCCGCCCGAAAGCTTGTGACCCCGCTCGCCGACGACGGTCGCGAAGCCGTCCGGAAGCGATTCGATGAACGTCAACAGGTTCGCCGCGCGCGCCGCCGCTTCGATCTCGGCGTGTGAGGCGCCGTCGCGGGCGTAGCGGAGATTCGCTTCGATGGTGTCGTGGAACAGGTACGTCTCTTGCGTGACGATGCCGATGTGCGAGCGGAGCGACTCCACGTCGAACTCCCGCACGTCGACGCCGTCGATCGTCACCCGGCCCGACTGCGGATCGTAGAAGCGCGAGACCAGGTGCGTCAGCGTCGTCTTTCCCGCACCCGACGGGCCGACGAGCGCCGCCACCTGTCCCGGTTCGATCGTCAGGTTGACGTCGCGCAGCGCCGGGCGCTCCGGCACGTACGAGAAGTTCACGTTATCGAACGCGACGGCGCCCGTCGCCGCCGTCATCCGGCGCGAGCCCGAGGGCTCGCGAACGAGGTCGAGGTACTCGAAGATGCGCTCGAACACCGCCAGGGCGCTGACGACCTGCACCTGCACGCCCACGAGTTGGGACGCCGGCCCGTAGAGCCGCGCGAGCAGCGCGACGAACGCGACGACCGTACCGATGGAGATCTCGCCGCGCAGAAAGAGAAAGCCGCCGGCCAACCACACGATCGCCGGTCCGACGGTGACCATCGCGTTGATGAGCCCCATGAACCACCGGCCCACCATCGCCAGCGAGATCTCGGCCTTCATCAGATCGCCGGCGAGCCGGGCATACCGCTCGCCCTCGAACGCCGCGCGCACGAACGACTTCACGAGCGTGATCCCGGAGATCGAGAGCGCCTCCTGCGTGATGCCCTGCATCTCATCGCGCTTCTCGCGCGTCGCCTTCTTCACCGTGTACATGCGCTTGCCGACCGGCAGCAGCGGCGCGACCATCAACGGCAGGACGACGAGCGCGACGAGCGCGAGCTTCCAGCTTATGGCCAGCATCGCGACGACCGCGCTCACGATGATCACGGCGTTGGTGAGAACCGAGGAGAGGGTCACGGTGACGACGCTCTCCACGTTGTCGACATCGCTGGTCACGCGGTTCATGATCTTGCCGGTCTTCGTGCTGGTGAAGAACGAGATCGGCATGGCAAACAGGTGCGACACCAGCCCGATGCGCAGATCGCGCATGATGCCTTGACCGACGACCGAGTTGAAAAACCCCTGAGCGACGCCGCAAAGCGCGACGACCAGAGCCGCGCCGATCATCAGCGCTACGTCGGTCGCCAGGCCCTGCGGGTTACGGTGAGCGAGCGATACGTCGAGGATGTGCTTGCTCAACACGGCGGGCGCGAGCCCGAGAACGGCAGCAGCGAGGATGCACGACAGGATCACCAGCTCCTGGCGCCAGTACGGCAGAAATAGCTTCGCTATTCGGCGCGCGTCGACGGGGCGCGTCAGCTTGGGCTTTTGCCCGCTGAAGCGCTCGTCGTCACCCTGCCGCTTGATCATCATCATCGTGCCACCCCTGCCTACTGCAATTCTCGGTTAATTAAAAACTCTGTAGCGCCGGGAACGGCCTACGGCGTCATGAGCTGGAGATGCTGCTCGTCGAGCAGCAGCTGCCCGGCGTCGGGCTTGGCCTCTTGCAGCATGAGCCCCGGTCCGCCGACCGCTGCAACGAGCTTGTGCTCCTGCGCACGCCGCTGGTTGTCGACGGCCAGGACGGCGGCGACCTCGCGCGGCGTCAAGGCGGCATCGACCATCTTCGTTGCTTTGTCTTCACCGACGTGCTGCGCTTTGAGCTTCGCCACGAGCTTGCGGTGCTCGGGCGTGATCGCGGCGAGCATTTTCACGTGCGCCTGCTTGTGCAGTGCTTGGATCTGCTGCCCGAGCGCCTGCATCTTCTGCATTTGGTCCGAGCTGGGTTGCTGCTGCGCGTTGACCGCTGCGGCCGGGAGCAAAAGAGCTGCGAGCAGCGTCATGGCCAGCGTGTTCCTGAGGGGCGAGAATACGTTTTTCACTTGAGCCTCCGAATGGTGCAAATTAGAGATGAGAGATAAAAAATGCGGTGCCGAGACGGCATCGTGACCAACTGGATGATACTACACCTCTGCAAGCAGTGCTCCCACTGGTTGTCCACCGGCGCTTGCGATGCTGCCGCGGCGCAGGCGTGCCGTGAAGATGACGATCGGGGTCGTCATGAGCGTCGTTGCAAGCGCCACGCCAAGCAACACGGCATACGTATGCTGCGTTATGAGTCCGTTTCGCAAGCCGATCGACAGAAAGATCAAACCCACGACGCCGCGACAATTCATGAGCGAAGCGATCATGAGCGAGCTCTGCCGGTCGAACTGATTCGCTCGCGCCGAAATGTAGCTCGCGCCGGCCGTCGTCACCGTCGCCCACGCGGTCCACAGAGCAATCGCGGGGAGCGCCGTCAGCCAGCCCACGATGATCGCGTTGATCCCCGCGAGCGCGAAGAACAAGGGCATCAGCCTGGTCGCCCAGCGCTGCACGTGCCGCAGCGGCTCGGAGACCGCGGGGATGCGCGGCGCGAGCAAGCCGCCCGCGAAGGCGACGATGATGGGGTCGATCCCGAGCAGCATCGCGATGACGACGAGGAGCAATAACGTCCCTACACTCGCGAGCGCCACGATCGGAAGGCGGCGCTCGCGCTTGGTCAACGATCTGATGAGCACGATCGTCGCGACGCACGGCAACGAGAAGAGTGCGCGCTCCAGCCACACGTTCGGCGAGGCCCCGGCGCCCGTCGCGATCGCGCCGAGCACCGCGAGCAGCGTCCATGCGAACAAGTCGTCGACCGCGGCCGCCGACAGCGCCGTCAGCCCGACGCGGCTGGACAGCATTTTGAGCTCGTCGAGGATTCGCGCCATCACCGGGAACGCCGTCACCGCCATCGCGCCGCAGATCGCGAGCTTGCCTCCGAGGGACGAGGCCTGGTCGAGACCCCAGACCAGATTCAACGACAACAAGCAATAGGTGAGGGTGAACGCGACGACGATCCGCGAGACGGCGATCGACGACGACCGCGCCAGCCCGTCGCGCACGTGCGCGACGTTCGTCGCGTGCCCTAAGCAGAACATGTACGCGAGCAACGCCGGCTCGCTGATCCAATAGAGGACTGCCTTCACCTGCGGCATCGGGACCGCAATTCCGAGCGCCGCGGCACCTTGCGCCAGACCGAATCCGGCCAGAATGCCGACGCACAACTCCGCCACGACGCGCGGTTGGCGAATTCTCGCGAACAGCGGTGCGCCGATCGCGCAAGCGGCGAGGACCGCCGCGACGACGATCAGGGAGATTGTAAACGCTCCGGCTGACAACTGCACACCCTTTACAGGAAACAGAGACTCGGTCTGGTTGCCGGTCGCAGCCGGATGTTTTTTCTTTCGCCATTGTACACTACTTGACGTGATCAGTCCAGTGCAACTATAATCCAAATGGATGCAGTGGATTTGGATAGAGTCCCGGTTTCGCACTTGTGTGGCCGCGGCCACAGTGGCAGTTTTGGCGCTCCCCGCGGCGGCCGATGCGGCGTCGCCGTTTCCGGCGTACGGTGGCGCACCGACCGATGCGCTCAAAACGCGGGCCGTCACGGGCGTCCCCGGTCACGTCACGCTGGAGCAGGCGATCGCCATCGCGGCGGCCACCTCGCCGAGCGTCGACGCCGCGCGCGGACCTCTGCATCTGGCGTCGGCCGGCACGGAAACCGCGCGCGTCGGTACGCGGCCGACGTTCGGCGGCAGCGGCCAGCTCAGCCAGCCCGCGTCGTTTCCGAGCGGATCCACCGGCGCGACTTTCACGCTGAGCCAACTGATCTACGACGGCGGACTGGTGATGTCGAACATCCGCTCCGCGCGCTCGTCTGAGGACGCTGCTCGTCAGACGTACCGGCGCGCGCTGCAAACGCTGACGAACGACGTCGCGCAAGCCTACTTCGCCGCGCTCGCCGCCGAGGCTCAAACCGCGCTCGCACAAGTGATCGTCAACCAAGGCCTCGCTCAGGAACGGCTCATCTCGGCGCAGATCGACGCCGGCACCGCTGCGCAGATCGACTTGCAGACCGCGCACGCGGCGACGCTCCAGGCACAAGGCAAGGTCGTCACGTCGCAAAGCCAACAGATCGTTGCGCTCGCGCAGTTCGCACACGCGTTGGGATTGCCGGCCGACGCCGACGTGCACCCGCAGCCGACGCCCTCCAGCGGCCGAGCGTCGACGCTGCCCGGCGGGACGCCGCTCAGCTACGACGTCGCGGTCGCGACGGCGCTCACGCTGCGTCCGGATTACCTCTCGACGATACGCAGCGTGGACGCCGGCAGCCAAAAAGTCCGGTCGGCGCGCTTAGGCAACCGGCCGAGCGTCACGGGTTCGGCCGCGCATTCCTTCACGCAGCAGCAGGCGGGCTTTCCGCAGCAGTCGCCGGCGGTGCAATGGCTGGCATCGGTCAAGATACCGCTGTACGACGGCGGCTTGGTCAGGGCGAACACGGCGACCGCTCGCGCGCAGCTCGAAGAGGCCGTCGCGGCGGAGCGGTCGCAGGAGCAGACCGTGCAGATCGACGTGCGCACGGCGCTGGCGCAGCTCATCTCTGCGCAAGCCGTGCTGCGTGTCAACGACGAGTCCGTGGATCTCGCGCGACGGCTTCTCAGCGGCCGGCAAGCGCAATATCGCGCTGGAAAACCCGTCCTAGAGCTCTATCTCAACGCTCAAGCCAACTATGCGGCCGCGCAGAACGCACAGCTCTCGGCACTCTACGCGCTGCGCCAAGCTGAACAAGCCTATCTCTATGCACTCGGCAAGAACGAGGTGGTACGAGCGACATGACGTCCATCACTTCCAAGAACGTCCAGCTGCTTTTACCGCTCAGCTCGAGCAGCTTTTGCATCTTGCTCGCGCTCGCGCAGGGCGAGCGCCACGGCTATCACATCAGCAAAGAGGTCGAGGCCGCGACCGGCGGCACCGTGAAGCTGCAAGCGGGTACGCTGTACCGGCTCATCAAGCAGATGACGGCCGACGGCTGGATCACCGAAGTCGATCGCGCCGATCCGATCGATCCCCGGCGGCGGTATTACCGCCTCACGTCGTGGGGGCGCAAGATCGCACACGCCGAGGCCGAGCGGCTTGCCGACCTCGTGCGCCTCGCGCGGACGTACCGGCTCCTGCCGGCAGGCGCGAGTGCGAAGCGACGCGTGACGGCGTGACGCTGATCGACGTCGCGCTCGCCTTCTGTCCGGCTGAGTTTCGCGGCGAGTACCGCGACCAGATTCGGGCCGGTACGCACGCCGGCGGCGGCACGAACGGAGCGACCTTTCTGGACGTCGTCTGGATCGGTTTGACTCTGCACGCCGAAGCCTTCGGACGCAACCTCAAGACCGCCGTTCGCTCCATCATGAAGTCGCCGGTTTCCGCGGCGGTCATCGTGGGGACGCTCGCAATCGCCATGGGCGGAAACATCGCCGTCTTTACCGCGTTCAACGCCGCGCTGCTCCAGCCGTTGCCTTTTCCCGATGCGAACCGGCTGGTCCGCATCACCATCGGCGATCCGGCGAAGCCGGGCGCGACGCTGCTCCTCGCAGGGATGGACAAAGCCGTCGCCGCCAACGTGCATTCGTTCGACGCAGTCGCCGCCGTCGCGGAAGATCCGGGCGCGATCATCGGGAGCGACGTGACGTATGCCGCGCACCGCGGGATCGCGACCCCGAATTTCTTTTCCGTTCTCGGCGCACCGCCCGAACTCGGCCGGAACCTTTCGGCTAGCGACGTCGGCCGTGCGTCCGTCGTCATCTCGGACCAGCTCTGGCGCAGCCGCTTCGGCTCGGATCCGCACGTTCTCGGCCAGCGCCTGCGCTTCACGCCCTCGTCCGCGCTGCAGCCGCTCGACTTCACGATCGCCGGCGTCGCACCGCCGGCGCTGGAATCCATCCGCAAGGGGCCGTTCCATCCCGACTTCTGGAGCATTACGCGCTCGTCGGGCCAGAGCGTCGGCGATCAGGGCAGCGGAAGCCCGCTGATCACCGATACCTTCGGCAAGCTTCGCGCGGACGTGACGCCCGTCGCGGCCGCGAGCGACGCGCAGCGCATCGTCAAGCAGCTCTTCCCGCCGGGACAGCCCGTGCCGGATGCAGCCAAGAGCATGCGCGCGCTGGTGATGCCGCTCAACAGCGACGCGCTCGACGAAGCGCGCTATCTCTGGACGCTCTTCGCTGCGGTGATCGCGGTGCTGCTGGTCGCGTGCCTCAACGTCGGGAACCTCTTGCTCACGCGCGCCGCGTCGCGCACGCAAGAGTTCGTCCTGCGCTCGGCACTCGGAGCCTCGAGCGGCCAGATCGCATCGCTGCTGATCTACGAGTCGACGCTCTTCGCCGTGCTGGGCGTCGTCTTCGGCGCCTGGCTGGGGATCACCGTGTTCTCCACAGCGCTCTCGCTGAGTCCCGCCATCGCCAAACTCCCCAACGTGCGTCCCGACGGTCATGTGTTGGCGTTCATCGTCGTGCTGATGGCGTTCGTCGCGCTTTTCGCCGGCGTCTTGCCGACGATGATCCGGCAACGCCGCCGCGGCGACGACGGCGCGGGGATACGGGCCGGGACGCGCACCGGGGCGTTCGCGGCGCCGCGCCTGCGCTTCGCGCTAGGCGTCGCGGAGATCGGCTTCGCGTTCCCGCTGCTGGTCGCTGCGGGGCTGCTCCTGCACAGCTTCCTGCTGGCGTCGAACGTCGGTCACGGATTCCCGGCCGACAACCTCTACGAGGCCGACTACAACTTGCCGGCGGCAAAATACAGCGCCGCCGGGAACTACGGCAACGCCGTCGATCAGTTGACGCAGCGCATACGGGCGATCCCCGGCGTCACGTCCGTCGGCTATGCCGACCACAGCCTCGTCTCGACGTTCTTCGGCGACCAGTACACCCTCAAGCCGGGCGGCACGCCGATCGGCAGCGTGAACGCGATGTCGGTGACGCCGCAGTTCTTCCAGACGCTGGGGCTGCCGATCGCGTTCGGCCGGAACTTCAACGACGGTGTTTCGTCCGCTGCGAGCAACGAGGTCATCGTCGACCAGCGCCTGGCGAAGCTCTTCGACGCGGGCGATCCGCGCGCGAAGCACGTCTACGCGCAGGGCTTCGGCGGCTCGAAGGTACTCTCGGTCGCCGGCGTCGCGAGCTCGATCACCAATACGGCGGCGAGCGATCAGCCGACCTTGTACACCCGCGCTTTTGCGACCCCCGTCGACGGTCGCCACCAGTTCTCGCTCTTCGTTCGGACGAACGGCAACGTACCCAGCCTGAGCACGCAGATCGCATCGATCACCACGCACTTCGACACGCTGGTCGCGGCGCCGGCGATCCGGCCGGTCGCCGACATCCTCGCGGTCAAAGACGCGTCGTGGCGCGCGGGGATGATCTTGCTGAGCTGCCTGGCCGCGGCCGCGTTGCTGCTGGCGCTCGTCGGCATCTACGGCGTCACCTCCCATGCGGTCGAGGCGCGAACGTCCGAGCTCGGGATTCGCTTGGCGGTCGGCGCGCCGCCGCGCGCGATCTTGGGGCTGGTGCTGCGCTCGCAATTGACCCAAAGCGCCATCGGCCTGTTGATCGGCCTGACGCTCAGCGTCTTCGTGACGCAAGCTCTCTCGTCGCAGCTCTATGAGATCACCCCGCTCGATCCGCTCACCTACGTCCTCGTCGCATTGACACTGCTCGCGACCGGTTTGCTCGCAGCGCTGCTGCCCGGTATTCGGGCGATGCGCGTCGATCCGGCCGTCGCTCTCAGACACGAGTAAATAATGGATATCGTTCGCGAACAGCCTACTTTTCGGCCCGGCCGCCTCCTCGGCATCGCCGGCGTAGGCGCCGGCGCGTGCGCCGTCGTCGCCTCGGTGTACTTCGCCATGCACGTGCCGCACGCGGCCGTCGTCGTCGAGCGCGCCACCGTTATCACCGACGTCGCGCGAGCGGGCACGCTCGTCAGCTCGATCGACGAAGCGGGGAAGCTGGTCTCCGAACGCATCCAGATCGTGTCGGGCGCGCAACCCGGTCGAGTCCGCGCCGTCTTCGTGCGCGCGGGCGCGCTCGTCACCGCCGGCACGCCGATCGCGCAGCTCGACAATCCGGACCTGATCGCCGCCGCCGCCGACGCACAGGCCACGCTCACGGTCGCTCAAGCGGAGCTCCAAAGCGCCCGCCAGCAGGCGGTCGCGGCGGGGATCAAAGGCCAAGCGGACATCAAGAACGCCGGCTCGCAGCACCAGCTCGCGCAAATCAACTACTCCGCGGAGAAAAGCCTACACGCGCGCGGTCTCGCGGCCTCTTCGGTCTATCGCACGGCCGAGATCAACGCGTTGCAGGCAGAGCGCGCGGTCGGGACGGCACGCGAAGAGGCAGCGGTCGACGCGGCAAATCAGCAAGCGAAGATCGCCGCGGCGGGGGCCGCCGTGCAGAAAGCGGAGGCGAGGCTCACCGCGCAGCGCGCCGAGATCGCGACGCTGACGATCGTTGCCGGCGCCGACGGCGTGGTGCAAACGGTCGAGACGCAGCCTGGACAGACGCTCCCGGCGGGACAGGAGATCGCCAAAGTCGCCGATCAGCGCAGTCTCAAGGCGGTGCTCCAAGTCCCGGAGAGCCAGGTCCATCAAGTCTCGCTGGGGATGCTGGCGAAAATCGACCCCGGGAACGGGACGGTGATGGGTCGCGTCTCGCACATCGCGCCTTCCGCGTCCAACGGTTCCGTCGACGTCGACGTGAGCTTTACGCGCGCCTTGCCGGCCGGCGCTCGTCCCGATTTGCACGTCGACGGCTCGATCGTTCTCTCGCGGATCCCCAACGCCGTGTCGATCGGGCGCCCTGCAGGTGCCAGCGACAACGCGGAGGTCAGCCTGTTCAAGGTCGCCGAGGGCGGCTCGCGCGCATCGCGCGTTCGCGTTCGCCTGGGACGCGGGTCGGCGGACCGGATCTCCGTCGTCTCCGGCTTGCGCCAGGGCGACACAGTCATCATCTCCGACATGTCGAAGTACGACAGCCAGTCCGAAGTGCGCCTCCAATGACCGCCACCGCCAACGGCGTTTCGTTCCACGAAAGAGAGTCTCACGTGACTGCCACGCTCCTCGAGATGAAGCAGATCGGTAAGAGCTACCTCACCGACACCGTCGAAACGCGCGCGCTTCGCGACGTGACGCTGACCATCGATCGCGGCGAGTACGTGTCGATCGAAGGGCCGTCCGGCTGCGGAAAGTCGACGCTGCTCTCCATCATCGGCTTGCTCGACTTTCCGACAGCCGGCGACTACACGCTCAACGGCCGCCCCGTCGCGCGGCTGTCGCTCAACGAGCGGGCGCGGATCCGCAACCGCGAGATCGGCTTCATCTTCCAGAGCTTCAACCTCATCGGCGACCTCACGGTGGAGGAGAACGTCGAGTTGCCGCTCGTCTACCGCGGGATGACGCGCTCGGAGCGCCGCGTTCGCGTAACGAACGTGCTCGACCGGGTAGCGATCACGCACCGGCGCGGACACCACCCCGCGCAGCTTTCGGGCGGCCAGCAGCAGCGCGTCGCCGTCGCGCGCGCGCTCGCCGGCGAACCGTCGCTGCTCCTCGCCGACGAGCCGACGGGCAACCTCGACACGATCAACGGCGAATCCGTGATGGAGCTCATGCTCGAGCTCCACCGCGACGGCTCGACGATCGTCATGGTCACGCACGATCGCCGCTTCGCGCGGTGCGCGAAGCGGACGATCGGGTTGCTGGACGGCCAGTTGACGAACGCGCTCGAACAGGTCGAGGCGCAGCTCTAGCAGGCTGCGGAAGAATGGGCGAATGGGACCGTTTTGATCGACGCCCTTCTCGAATCGCCGGCCTAAGTGATCATATTTTGCACCGCAGGCGTCTGATTGAGCGGTCACCGCTCCCGATTTTCATCTACGTCGGACTCCAAGTCAGACTCCTGAGTCTGATCAAGTTGTAAAACCGCTGCGGTGAACGTGAATTGCCAACCAACGCGGAACCCGCTGCTCGGGCGATACATGGCTTGGCCGCTTCGGCTCTCGGCCACATTTTTTCCGCAACCTGCTAGACGCAATCGCGAAACGGGTCGTCGCGGCCTTCCAGTGCGTCCAGCGCCTCCCAGTTCGCGGTCGAGAGGCACAGCGCCATCGGCACCGCGCTCCAGCGGAAATGCGCGCGGAATGCGTGGTATCCGGGCGACGCGGACACGGGAAAGCGGTCGAACACTCCGCGCCAGCTGCGCAGAAGTTCGATGGTGTAATGCTCAGGCGGTACGCCAAAATCCCATGACGTGCACACGCGATGAAGATAATCCGCACGATCGAAGTCGTCCACGAAGTCGTCGCCGTGTTCGATGTCGGGATATACGCTGTGGTCGATCACTGCCCTGTTCCTTCGCCGCCGTGCCTATCGTCTCCGCGCCTGGCCGCGGTCGGGTCGGCAGCGAAGACGTCGCGGAACCATTCCCGGAGTTCAGCGGCACGCCCGCGGTCGTCGGGGCCAATTCGCCCCAGCGGGCGGCGCGCTTCGATACCGGCCAGCCAGTGCTGAACCGCCAGGCGAGCATCGCCGACGTCGCGGCCGGGGTTTTTCGCGATCCACAGCTCCCAGCACCGTTCCGGCGTTGCGAGGCGCGCCGCGACGATCTCGCGATATCGCGAAAATCGCGCGGGGCACCACGATTCACCAATGCGTTCATCTTTGCGGCGATGTTATCGGCGGGGGTCTCGATCGGGAAGCGGCCCCACAGACTGGCGACAGGCGACTCGATCGCAACGTCGCGCAGCGCGACCTGAAACGAAAATACCTTACGGCTCCCGTCGACGGCTTCGATGGAAGTCATCGAGCACGTCGCGCGTTCCTGCACGGTGTAGCCGAAATCATTGGCGACCGCCGCGAACGCTTCGCGAGCGGCGTCCAGCGCAGCTGGATCCGGAATGGTGCGCCACCAGGCATCCACGTCGGCGGTGCTTCGGTAATCTAGGTAATGCTTCAACGCGAAGCCGCCGCCGAGGACGAACTGCTCCGCCTCGGGACGGTTTTGGAGCCGCTCGAGAAAGGCTGTCGCAAACGGGTCTGGGTGCTCCGGCCTCCTAGGATTCACGTCCATATAATACCCGAACCGGCCAACAGCAGATACATAAACGCGATGCCGACAACGATCCTGCTTGGCCCGATTTCACAACGCAGGTGGCGCCAGCGGGATCAGCGGCTTCGAGCGGTTCGTGTTTCGTCCCCGACAGTATAGCGCACGCCGCGACCGTCCTCGGTCGCAGCTTTCTGCAAAGCCGGACACCTGCATCATCACAGGGCTGACCTCCGGAGAGGTAGGCGTCGAACACCCACCTCTCCGGGGTCAGTTCCTCTCGACGATGCGCGCGGTCTCTAGCGCTAGACCCTCGCCGCCACGGGTACGGACCAGTGCATGCCGTCGCGCGTCGGAACGAGTCCGTTCTCGAAGAGCGGCTTTTCGTGCGGGCGGCGTTCGCCGAGCAGCGTGTTGATCTGCATCGCCGTGATCTCGGAGGTGAGCTTGCGGTAGAAGTCCCCGCGCTCGCCGCCTGCTGCCGGCGCGGCCGGTACCGCTGCGGACTCCGGGAACAGCGTCCCACCAAGCTCTTTGCGTTTCTCGAAGAAGTCGGCAGAGTTGAACAGCTCCTCGTTGTTGTTGCCCACCCCGCCGACGAGGTTGATGAAGGCCTCGTCCTCGGGGGTCTTGGCACCGAGAACCTTCTTGGCTTCCCAGAAGTACGACGTCTCTTCTTGCTCCACGTTGTAGAACGCGAGCAGGAAGTCGTAGAAGTTCGCGTACTCACGCCGGTAGCGCTTCTCGAACTCGTCGAAGATCGCGGCCTCGTCGGCCTTGCCGCGCAAGAACGTGTTGACCGAACGTGCGACCTGCAAGCCCGAATAGGTCGCCAGGTGAACGCCCGACGAGAATACCGGATCGACGAAGCACGCCGCGTCGCCGATCAGCGCGAGGCCGGGTGACCAGAACTTCGTATTGGAATACGAGTAGTCCTTACGCGCGCGAACCTCGCCGTACATGCCTTCGGTCACGCGCGTGGCGTTCTTGAGCAGGTCCTTGATGGGGCCGCACTTCTCGATGTATCTCGCGAGCGACCCGGGAAGGTCGTTCGTCAGCTCGTCGGCTTTCGTCTTGTCGATGACGACGCCGACGCTGGTGAGGTCCTTGCGCAGCGGGATGTACCAAAACCAGCCCTCGTCGAAGGCCGCGCAGAAGATGTTGCCGCTCAGCGGCTCCGGCAATCTGCCGCCGTTCTCGTAGTAACCGAACACGGCAATGTTCTGGAAGTACTTCGAGAACACGCGGTCGCCGACTTTGCGCACGAGCGGGCTCTCGCTCCCCGAACCGTCGACCGTGTAGCGGGCACGGATCGTTTCAGCTTCTCCTTGCTCGTTGAGGAACTGGAGGCCGGCGACGCGGCCGTCCTCTTCCAGCGTGCCGGTCACCTTGCAGCCGACACGAACGTTGACGCCTTTCTTGCGCGCGTTCTCCAGGAGGATCCGGTCGAACACGACGCGTTCCACCTGGTACGCCGTCGAGGTCGGGCCGGCCATCTTCTGGGAGCTCGCGAAGTCGAACACCCACGGCTTCGGGTTCTTTCCCCACCGGAACGCGCCGCCTCGCTTGAGGATGAAGTTCGCGTTCTTGAGCTCTTCCGAAACGCCCAGCAGCGGGCAGATACCGTGGATCGTCGCGGGCAGCAACGATTCCCCGATCTTGTACTTCGGCGTCGTCTCGCGCTCGAGCAGCGTGACGTTATGGCCTTGCAAGGCGATGAGCGTCGCGGCGGTGCAGCCGGCCGGGCCGGCCCCTACCACGACGCAATCGACCGAGTCTCTATGTCCGTTCGTTGACTGCGGTGTCAAGATGATCTCCAACTCTGTAGAAGTGATGGGCGCTAGAAAGAACCGGCTCGGAGTGCGGGGACCGTCGACAAACTGCGAAGTACGTGCGACAGCTCGCGCCCGAGTACGGGGGCGTTTTCGGTCGTGATCGAGACGTGGTTACCGGGAAGAGCGGTGAAATGCAGCTGCCGGCTGACGGCGACCAAACCCCACCCCAGCGTGCCGGCTTCGCTGTGCAGCATTCGCTCGGCCATGGGCAGGGTTTGCTCCGCCGCAAAGAGGTGGATCGGCACCGCGATCCCGCGCGGCGAATAGGTCTCCTCCGCGTGGAGATGCGCCGCGACGCGATTGCAGAGCGCTCCGATCTCCGCGTCGGTCCAGGCGGCGAGCTGCGCGGGGAGCGCGTTTCGCTCGCGGCAAAGCGCGAGCAGATCTTCGAACGTGCCGGCTGCTTCGCCCTCGTCGCCGAGCGAGACGCCGTTGCGGTGCAGCAGCGCGCGCAGGGCGGCGCGAACGTTGCCCAGCTGCAGTTTGTTTCTGGACCGCCGCGCCGTCGGGCACATGCTGTCGATCAACCCGAGGAACTCGACGGACATGTCGCGATCGAGGAGCTGCGCGGCGATCTCGTACGCGACGACGCCGCCGAACGACCACCCGGCGATGCGATACGGTCCCGCCGGCTGGACCGCTAGGATCATCTCGATCTTGCGGGCGGCGATCTCTTCGACGGTGAGGAGCTGCGGCTCGTCGAGCGGAACGGCGGGGACGCCGTAGACCGGAATCTCGGCGGCGATGTGCCGGCTGAGCCGGCTGAAATACATGTCGTCGCCGAACAGCTCGTGGATCAGGAAGAGCGGCGTCTCGTCGCCGCCGGAGCGAATCGCGATCGCGGCGGCGGCGCCGGCGCCGTGCGACTGCGTCGCGAAGTACGCCGCCAGCGACCGTATCGTCGGGTGCGCGAAGACGATCGCCACGCTCGGCAGGCGCAAGCCGTACTTTTTGAGCGCGTTGGCCAATCTCATCGTGATGAGCGAGTGGCCGCCGAGCTCGAAGAAGTTGTCGTCGCGCCCCACGCGCTCGACCTTGAGCAGCTCGCTCCAAATCGCGGCAAGCGTGGTCTCGGTCTCGCCCAACGGCGCTTCGTACGCGCGCGGCGCGTCGCCGGGCACGGGCAGCGCCTTGCGGTCGAGCTTCCCGCTCGACGTGAGCGGCAGCGACTCCAACGGCACGTACAACGCCGGCACCATGTAGTCGGGGAGCGCCGCGAGCAGGTGATCGCGCAACGCCTGTGCGTCGATCTCGTCCGGTGCCGTGTAATACGCGACCAAACGCTTCTCGCCCAAACGGTCCTCGGGCGCGGTGACCACCGCATCGCGCACGCCGGGGTACGTCGCCAGACGCGCCTCGATCTCACCGAGCTCGATCCGAAAACCGTGGATCTTCACCTGGAAGTCGGTGCGGCCGAGGTATTCGATCGCGCCGTCCGGCAGAAAGCGCGCGACGTCGCCCGTCTTGTAGAGGCGCTCGCCGGCCACGAACGGATTGTCGATGAAGCGCTCCGCCGTCAGCTCCGGGCGGTTCAGATAACCGCGGCCGACCTGCACGCCGCCGATGTGCAGCTCGCCGGCGACGCCGACCGGAACCGGCTCGCGGTGACCGTCCAAGATGTACATTCTGGTGTTGGCGATGGGCCGGCCGATCGGGATGTTCGCCGGCACGTTCTCGCGCGGGCACAGCCACGCCGTCACCTCGACCGCCGTTTCGGTCGGCCCGTACAAGTTCGAGAGCTGCACGAACGGCAGGCGTTCGTAGAACCGTTCCACCTGCGGTTTCGTCAGCGCCTCGCCGCTGCACATCACGTTCTTGAGCGACGCGCAGCGCGCCGCCACGTCCGGTTCGTCGAGGAAATTCCCGAGCATCGACGGCACGAAATGGATGTTGGTGATGCGCCGCTCGTGGACGGTCCGCACGAGATATTCGGCGTCTTTGTGCCCGTCATCGCGGGCCATCACCAAACGCGCGCCGCGCAGGAACGGCCAGAACAGCTCGCCGACCGAGACGTCGAAGCTGAACGGCGTCTTCTGCAGCACCGCATCGCCGGGGGCGAGGACGTACGCATCTTGCGCCCACAGCAGGCGGTTGACCACGCCGCGGTGCTCGTTCATCGCGCCTTTGGGTTGGCCGGTCGAGCCCGAGGTGTAGATCACGTACGCCAAGTGCGTGGGCAGCAGCCCGTCGCGAGCCAGATCGTCGCCGGACTCGGCGGCCCAGCGCGCTGCATCGGCGACGACGTCGATCACCGGCACGCCGCCGGGCGCGAGCATCTCGCGCACCTTCGCGCCGACCGCCTCGTGTGTGAGCACTAGTACCGGCGCGCTGTCGTCCAGCACGTACGACATCCGCTCGGCCGGATAACCGGGATCCAGCGGAACGTACGCACCGCCGGCTTTGAACACGGCCAGCAGCGCGACGATCATCTCCACGCTGCGTTGCATGCAGACACCGACCCGCACGTCGGGGGCGACTCCGCGCGTGCGCAGATGCCGCGCCAGCCGATTTGCCCGCTCGTTGAGCTCGGAGTATCGAAGCTGCGCGTTGTCGTCCTCGACCGCCGTTGCTTCGGGCGACGTGCGAACCTGCGCCTCGAACAGCTCGTGCACGCACACATCCGGGTACGGGCGCTCGGTCGCGTTCCATTCGACCAGGATTTGCTCGCGCTCGCGCTCCGAGAGCAGCGAAACCAGATCGAGCTTCACGATTCGTCCTCGACCATCGCGACGAATATGCGCTGGAGGTAGCCGCAATAACGCTCGATCGTCTCTCGATCGAAGAGCGCCGTCGCGTAGACCACCGTCCCGCCGATCCGATCGCCGCGCTCCGCGAGCTCGAGCGTGAGATCGACTTGCGAGCTCGCGGCCGAGGCAGGCCCGGAGCTTGGCGATCGTGCTTCGAGCCCTTCGAGCGCACGTCCGCCGCGCTCGGCGTTGTTCCAGACGAACATGGTCTGGAAGATCGCGTTGTACGAGAGACTGCGCGCCGGGTTGACGACCTCGACGACTTGTTCGAACGGTATGTCCTGGTTGTCCTGGCCGGCGATCACGCGTTCCTTGACGTGGTTCAGCATCTCGCTCACCGTCCGGCTCCCGCTGTAGTCCAACCGCAGTGCGAGCGTGTTGACGAAGAATCCGATGAGCGGTTCGAGCTCGGGGCGCAGGCGATTCGCAACCTGCGTTCCCACCACGACGTCGTCCTGGCCGGAGAGTCGTGCGAGGAGCGCGCCCCATGCCGTGAGCAGCGTGATGAACAGCGTGCTCCCGTGGCGGCGGCTCAGCGCCTTCACCCGCGCGGTCGTCTCCGCGTCGAGCTCGAAACCGAGCGACGCACCGCGATGGTCGCTCACCGCAGGCCGCGGGCGGTCGGACGGCAGTTCGAGCAGCGCCGGCACCCCCGCCAGCGTGCGCTGCCAGTACGCAACCTGATCCTGCAGCATGTGATCCGCGAGCCAGCGCCGCTGCCACACCGCATAGTCCGCATATTGTATCGCGAGCGGAGGGAGCGGACTCGGCCGGCCGGCGCGATATGCCGCGTACAACGCGTTCAGCTCGCGCATGAAGACACCGGTCGACCAACCGTCGGAGATGATGTGATGCGCCGTCACCGTCAGCAGATGCTCGTCGTCCTCGGTGGTGATGAGACGGCCGCGGATCAGCGGACCGGCTTGCAGGTCGAACGGCGTTTGCCGCTCGCGCGCGGAGAGTTGCTGCAGCTCGGCGGCCGCGTCCGGCGCCCCGCGCAGGTCGTGCGCGACGAGTTGGAATCCGGCGTCCGGAGCGGCGATTCGCTGTACCGCTTCACCGTCGACCTCAGCGAACGTCGTGCGCAACGACTCGTGGCGCGCGACGATCTCGTTCAGGGCCCGGCGCAGCGCGCTCACGTCGAGCTCGCCCTTCATCGGTAAACCGAACGGGATGTGATACGCACGGCTCGTGGCCGGGTCCAGCTGTACGGAGAACCACAGACGCTCTTGTGAGAACGAGAGCGGGATCCGTTCGCTTCGATCGACGGGCAGGAGGGGAGGTAGCGCACTCCGCGTCGAGGTTGCGAGCGCTTGCGCGAAACCGCCGAGCGTCGGATGCGAGAACACGTCGCTCAACCTCGCCTCGAGGGCGAACGCCTGGCGCACGCGCGAGAGTACGCGCATCGCCAAGAGCGAGTGGCCTCCGAGCTCGAAGAAGTTGTCGTTGCGCCCCACGCGCTCGACCTTCAGTAGCTCGCTCCAGATCACGGCGAGCGCCGTCTCCATCTCGCCGGCCGGCGCTTCGTACGCGCGGGACGCGTATCCGGAACCGTCGGGCGCAGGCAGCGCATTGCGGTCGAGTTTCCCGCTCGGCGTGAGCGGCAGCGACTCCAACCGCACGAACGCCGCCGGAACCATGTAGTCGGGGAGCGCCGCGAGCAGGTGGTCGCGCAGCGCCTGCGCGCCGATTTCTTCCGGCGCGGTGTAGTACGCGACGAGACGCTTCTCACCCATGGCGTCCTCGGGTGCGGTGACCACGGCCTCGCGCACGCCGGGGTACGTCGCGAGACGCGCCTCGATCTCACCGAGCTCGATCCGGAATCCGCGAATCTTCACCTGGAAGTCGTTGCGGCCGAGATATTCGATCGTGCCGTCGGGCTGGAAGCGCGCGAGGTCGCCCGTCTTGTACAGCCGATCGCCGGCCACAAACGGATTCGCGATGAAGCGCTCCGCCGTCAGATCCGGGCGGTTCATATATCCGCGGCCGACCTGCACGCCGCCGATGTACAGCTCGCCGGCGACGCCGACCGGGGCCGGCTCGCGGCGATCGTTCAGAACGTACATCCGGGTATTCGCGATTGGGCGGCCGATCGGGACGTTGGCCGGCACGTTCTCGCGCGGGCACAGCCATGCCGTCACGTCGACCGCCGCTTCGGTCGGTCCGTACAAGTTCGAGAGCTGCACGAGCGGCAGGGCTTCATAGAACCGCTCCACGAGCGATTTCGGCAGCGCCTCGCCGCTGCACATCACGTTGACGAGCGAGGCGCATTGCGCCGCCGCGTCCTGCTCGAGGAAATATCCCAGCATCGACGGCACGAAATGCATCGTGGTGATGCTTCGCTCGTGGACGATCCGGGCGAGATACTCGGGATCCTTGTGGCCTTCGGGCCGCGCCATCACCAGACGCGCGCCGGACAGCAGCGGCCAGAACAGTTCCCACACCGACACGTCGAAGCTGAACGGCGTCTTCTGCAGCACCGCATCGTCCGCACTCAACTCGTACGCCTCTTGCATCCAGAGCAATCGGTTGACCACGGCGCGGTGCTCGTTCATCGCGCCTTTGGGCCGGCCGGTCGATCCCGAGGTGTAGATCACGTACGCCAAGTGCGTGGGGCGCAGCCCGTTGCGAGCGAGATCTTCGCCGGACTCGCCGGCCCAGCGCGCTGCGTCGGCGACGACGTCGATCGCGGGCGCCCCGCTGCGCACGAACGTCTCGCGCACCTCCACGGCGACCGCCTCGTGCGTGAGCACGAGCGCCGGCGCGCTGTCCTCGACCACATACGCCAGCCGCTCGAGGGGGTAAGCCGGATCGAGCGGGACATACGCACCGCCGGCTTTGAACACGGCCAGCAGCGCGACGGCCATCTCCACGCTGCGTTCCATGCAGACGCCGACCCGCACGTCCGGACCGACCCCGCGCGCGCGCAGATGACGCGCCAGCCGGTTTGCCCGCTCGTTGAGCTCGAGATACCGGAGCTGCGCGCGTTCGTCCTCGACCGCCGTTGCGTCGGGCGACGTGCGAGCCTGCGCCTCGAAAAGCTCGTGCACGCACACGTCGGGGTATAGGCGCTCCGTCGCGTTCCAATCGACGAGGATGTGCTCGCGCTCGCGGTCCGAGAGCACCTCGATGCGCGCGAGCGGTCGAGCGGGCTCGTTCTCCAGCGCCTCGACGAGTTGCGCGAGCACCGTTTGCATCGAGCCGCACAACCGGTCGGGATCGACCGACGCGTCGGTCTGTGCCGAGAGGCTCAGCTCGTCGCCGTGATCGTTGACCGAGATCGTAACCGGATAGTTCGTGCGCTCCTCACCGCCGCGCGCCGCGATGCCCTTCCAAGCCTCGTCTCCGCCCTTCTTCTTGCGCGGTTTGCCGTGGCGGTAGTTCAGCAGCGAGCTGAAGAGCGGCGTGGACGTCGGGACGCTGCTGCAGCGCTGCGCCAGCGCCAGCGGCGCGTGCTCGTGGCGCAGCAGCTGCGCGAGCAGCAGTTGCGCCTCTTCGATGCTCTCGCGCACGCCGCGCTCGCCGATGCGCAAGCGCACCGGGAGCGTGTTCATGAACATCCCCAGCGCCCGGTCGGCGCCTTGGCCGCCTTGCATGCGCCCGAACAGCACGCTTCCGAACACGACGTCGTCGCGTCCCGATACGGATGCGAGGACGCGCGCCCACGCCACGTGGCAGATGCTCGCCGTACTCACACCGATCGAGCGCGCGGCGTTCCGCAAGCGTTCCGCGAGCGCGGCGTCGATGATCTGATACGTCCTGCGCGTGCCGGTTCCGTCGCCTTGCACGTTGACCAGCCCGAACGGTGCCGTCGGCTCGTCGACGTCCGCGAGCATCTCGCGGAAGAACAGCTCGTGCTCTTCGCGGCTCACCCCGAGCCGCGCTTGCGCGATGAAGTTCCGGAACGGCACCGGCGCCGGCAGCTCAGCTGCCCGTCCGAGCAGATGCGCCTCGACCTCGTGCTGCATCAGCTCCATCGTCGTATGATCGCCCAGCAAATGGTGCTTGAGCAGCACCATCGACCACGCGTCGCCAGCACCGTCGCGCGCGACGTACGCGCGCATGATCGGCGCCTGCCGCACGTCCAACCGGAAACGGCGCGGATTGAACCGGGCCGCTAACTGCTCGGCCACGTCGCCCGCCGTCGGATCGACGGATACTTCTTCCACCGCCAGCGGCGCGCGGCGCAGCACCACCTGAACCGGCTCGGGGAGCCCTTCCCATGCGACTGCCGTGCGCAGCACGTCGTGGCGCGCGACGATCGATTCTAGCGCGTGGAGATACGCATCCAGCCGCTCGCGGCTGTCGAAACGATACGTGCTCCGGCCGAGGTACGGATCGCCGTCTCCGCCCAGCATGTGGTGGAAGAGAATGCCTTCCTGCAGCGGCGCGAGCGGATAGATGTCCTGGACGTTTGCCGCTCCGCCGGGAACCGCCGCGACGATGCCGGCGATCTCCATCGCGGTGAGCTGAACCAGCGGCAGCATATCCGGCGTAATCGTCGTGCAATCCGCCGCGATCGCGTTGGGCGGAATCGCGACTTCGAAGCTCTCGTCGCGTGCCTCGCTCGCCAGCGCAGCGAGCGTCGACGAAGCGAAGAACGCCGCCGCATCCACGTGCAGACCTACCTGCCGCAAACGTTCCAGCGCAGCCACGACGAGCAGCGAATGCCCGCCCAATTCGAAGAAGTTGTCGTTCCGGCCGACCCGCTCCACCTTGAGCAGTTCGCGCCAGACCGCCGCCAGCGTGAGCTCGACGTCGCCGACCGGCGCTTCGTATGCCCGCGAGGCGTACGCGCTGTCGTCCGGTGCCGGCAACGCACGACGATCGAGCTTGCCGTGCGCGGTGAGCGGCAGCGCGTCGAGGCGCACGTACGCCGCGGGGATCATGTACTCGGGCAACGTCGCGGCGACATGGCTGCGCAGCTCTTCCGCACCCGGCGCATCGGGCGCATCGGACACGCCGAGCGCGGTGTAGTATGCTACCAGCCGTTTTTCGCCGGCACGATCTTCCAGCGCGAGCACCACCGCTTCGCGCACACCCGGATACGATGCAAGCCGCGCTTCGATCTCGCCGAGCTCGATCCGGAAGCCGCGGATCTTCACTTGGAAGTCGTTGCGGCCGAGGAACTCGATGTTGCCGTCCGCCAGGTACCGCGCGAGGTCACCCGTTTTGTACAGGCGATCGCCGTCCACGAACGGGCTGGCGATGAAACGCTCCGCGGTCAGGTCGGCACGATTGAGATAGCCGCGCGCAATCTGCGCGCCGCCGATGTACAGCTCGCCGCCGACACCGATCGGCGCGGGCTGCAGACGTTCATCTAAAATGTACGTGCGCGTGTTGGCGAACGGTCGCCCGATGCAGTGCGTCACGCCTTCGAGCGCGGCACCGTCGGCGCGATACCGCGTGCTGATGATCACGGCTTCCGTCGGACCGTAGAACTCGAACACTCGTGCTTGCGGAAAGCGCCCCGTGAGCTTGCCGAGCAAACGCTCGGGGACTGCCTCGCCGCCCACCAAAATCGTGTGCAGCGAGCCGTACTCGCTCGCTCCGAGCGAATCGAGCCATGCTTCCATCAGCGTCGGCACGGCATGGAACACCGTCGCGTGCTGCGTGCGCGCGCGCAACTGCTCGATGTCCTTCACCTGAGCGCTGCCGAGCAGCAGGCTGCACCCACCGCTCACCAGCGGCACGAGCAACTCGAACAGCGCAATGTCGAACGCCGGCGAGGCCAGGCTCGTCACGACGTCGCTAGGTCCGAAATCAAGGTCGAGCTGCACGCCCAGCAGCCGCGAGCACAACTGCTCGTGGCTCACCATCACACCCTTGGGAGCACCCGTCGACCCCGACGTGTAGATCACGTACGCCAGATCCGAGGCTGCGGCAGCATCCAGGTTCGATGCCGATTGCTCGGACCAACGGCCCGCGTCGGTGACGACGTCGATCATCGGGACGCCGCTGCGCGCGAACGCCTCGCGCACCTCCGCGCCCGCCGCGCCGTGCGTGAGCAGCAGCACCGGCGCGCTGTCCTCGACGACATATGCAAGCCGCTCTTGCGGATACGCCGGGTCCAGCGGCACGTAAACACCGCCCGCCTTGAGCACACCGAGAACGCCGACGACGAACTCCAGGCTGCGCTCCATCAGCACGCCGACGCGCGTCTGACCTTGCACGCCCAGCGCCTGCAGATGACGCGCCAAGCGATTCGCACGCGCGTTGAGCTCACCGTAGGTCAGACGCTCGCCGTCGAACTCCAGCGCCGCCAACTCCGGCGAACGCGACGCCTGCTCCTCGAACAGCTCGTGCACGCAACGCGCGCCGGCATACGCCGCCTCGGTCGCGTTCCACTCCACCAGCACTTGCGCGCGCTCGCGCTCGGGAACCACCTCGACGCTCGCCAGCGTCCGGGCAGGATCGCTCTCCAGCGCCTCGACGAGCTGCGCGAGCGCCGTTTGCATGTAGCCGCACAAACGATCGGGATCCACCGACGCATCGGACTTCACCGACAAGCTCAGCTCGTCGCCGTGGTCGTTGACCGACATCCCGATCGGGTAGTTCGTGCGCTCCTCACCGCCGCGCGCCGCGAATCCCTTCCACGCCTCGTCTGCGTCTTTCTTGCGCGGCTTGCCGTGGCGATAGTTCAGCAGCGAGCTGAACAGCGGCGTGGAAGCGGGAACCGCGCTGCACGCCTGCGCCAGCGTCAGCGGCGCGTGCTCGTGCCGCAGCAGCTGCGCGAGCAGCAACTGCGTCTGCGCGATGCTCTCGCGCACCGTGCGGTCGTCGATGCGCAGACGCACGGGTAGCGTGTTCATGAACATTCCCAGCGCGCGATCGGAACCTTCGCCCTGCATGCGCCCGAACAGAAGCGTCCCGAACACCACGTCGTCGCGGCCGGACACGCGCGCCAGCACGCGCGCCCATGCGACGTGGCAGATGCTCGCCGTGCTCACGCCGATCGAGCGCGCGGCGTTCCGCAGCCGCTCCGCCAGCGCCGCGTCGATGACTTCGTACGTCTGCCGCGTCGTCGAACCGTCGCGGCGCACGTCGACCAAGCCGAACGGTGCCGTGGGCTCGTCGACGTCCGCGAGCATCTCGCGGAAGAACTGCTCGTGCTCCTCGCGGCTCACGCCGAGCCGCGCTTGCGCGATGAAGTTCCGGAACGGGGCAGGCGCCGGCAATTCGTCGACCCGGCCCAGCAGATGAGCCTCGATCTCGTGCTGCATCAGCTCCATCGCCGTGTGGTCGCCCAGCAAATGGTGCTTGAGCAAGACCATCGACCATTCGTCGCCCTCGCCGTCGCGCGCGATGTACGCGCGCATGATCGGCGCCTGCCGCACGTCCAACCGGAAATGGCGCGGATTGAACCGATCCGCCAACTGCTCGGCCACATCGCCCGCGGACGGATCGACGCTGACTTCTTCCACCGTCAGCGGCGCACGGCGCAGCACGACTTGCAGCGGCTCCGGCAACCGTTCCCACACCATCGCCGTGCGCAGCACGTCATGCCGCGCGATCACCGCTTCGAGCGCTTGGAGGTACGCATCCAAACGCTCGCGGCTCTCGAAGCGGTACGTGCTGCGGCCCAGATACGGGTCGCCGTCGCCGCCCAGGATGTGGTGGAAGAGGATGCCGCCTTGCAGCGGCGCGAGCGGGTAGATGTCTTGAACGTTCGCCGCTCCGCCGGGAACCGCCGCGACGATCGTGTCGATCTCCGCGGCGTTCAACGCCACGAGCGGAAGCATGTCCGGCGTGATCGCCGTGCAATCGGCCGGGATCGCGTTGGGCGGGATCGCGACTTCCGAGCTCTCGTCGCGAGCTTCGTTCGCCAGCGCGCTGAGCGTCCCCGAAGCGAAGAAGGCGGCCGCGTCCACGTGCAGACCCACCTGCCGCAAACGCTCCAGCGCCGCTACGACGAGCAGCGAGTGCCCGCCCAATTCGAAGAAGTTGTCGTTTCGGCCGACCCGCTCGACTTTGAGCAGGTCGCGCCAGACCGCCGCCAGCGTGAGCTCGACATCGCCGACCGGCGCTTCATATGCGCGCGACGCGTACGCGCTGTCGTCAGGTGCAGGTAACGCACGACGGTCGAGCTTGCCGTGCGGTGTCAGCGGCAGCGCGTCGAGCTGCACGTACGCGGCGGGGATCATGTACTCGGGCAACGCCGCGGCGACATGGCTACGCAGTTCTTCCGCACCGAGCGTATCGAGCGCGGTGTAGTACGCCACCAAGCGCTTCTCGCCGGCGCGATCTTCCAGTGCGACGACCGCAACTTCGCGCACACCCGGGTACGACGCCAAACGCGCCTCGATCTCGCCGAGCTCGATGCGAAAGCCGCGAATCTTCACTTGGAAGTCGTTGCGGCCGAGGAACTCGATGTTGCCGTCCGCCAGGTACCGCGCGAGGTCGCCCGTCTTGTACAGGCGGTCGCCGGCCACGAACGGGCTGGCGACGAAACGCTCCGCCGTCAATTCGGCACGGTTCAGATAGCCGCGCGCCACGTGCGCGCCGCCGATGTACAGCTCGCCGCCGACACCGATCGGCGCGGGCTCCAACCGCGCGTCCAAGATGTACGTGCGCGTGTTGGCGAACGGTCGCCCGATGCAATGCGCAACGGCCGCCGGCCCGGCACCGTCCGCGCGATACCGCGTGCTGATGATCACGGTTTCCGTCGGGCCGTAGAACTCGAACACCCGTGCCTGCGGGAAACGCGCCGTCAGCTTGAGCAGCAACCGCTCGGGAACCGCTTCGCCGCCCACCAGAATCGTGTGCAGCGAGCCGTACTCGCTCGCACCGAGCGAATCGAGCCACGCCTCCATCAGCGTCGGCACGGCGTGGAACACCGTCGCGTGCTGCGTGCGCGCGCGCAACTGCTCGATGTCTTTGACCTGCGTGCCGCCCAGCAGCAGGCTGCGACCGCCGTTCACCAGCGGCATCAGCAGCTCGAAGAGCGCGATGTCGAACGCCGGCGAGGCCAGGTTCGTGAGCACATCGCTGGGACCAAACCCAAGGTCGCGCTGCACGCCCAGCAGCCGCGAGCACAGCTGTTGGTGGCTCACCATCACGCCCTTGGGGGCACCCGTCGATCCGGACGTGTAGATCACGTACGCCAGATCCGAGGCCGCGGCGGCACCAGGCAGATTTGAAGCGGATTCCGCCGACCAGACGTCGGCGTCGGCAACCACGTCGACCACCCGCGCCGGCGATTGCTGCAACAGCTCCGCACGGTCGCCGGAGACGCGCTCGTGCGTGAGCACCACCGGCGGCGCCGCATCGGCCAGCATGAACGCCAACCGCTCTTGCGGATACGCCGGGTCCAGCGGCACGTACACGCCACCCGCCTTGAGCACACCCAGCACGCCGACGGCGAACTCCAGGCTGCGCTCCATCAGCACGCCGACGCGCGTCTGCGCCTGCACGCCCAGCGTTTGCAGATGACGCGCCAAGCGATTCGCGCGCCCGTTGAGCTCACCGTAGCTCAGACGCTCGCCCTCGAACTCGAGCGCCGCCGACTCCGGCGCGCGCGAGGCCTGCTCCTCGAACAGCTCGTGCACGCAGATACTGGCCGCCGGGTACGGACGCTCGGTCGCGTTCCACGTTACCAGCACTTGCCGGCGCTCGCGCTCCGGAATTACCTCGACGCTCGTCAGCGCACGGGCAGGCTCGTTCTCCAGCGCGTCGACCACCGCCGCCAACGCCGTCTGCATGTAGCCGCACAAACGATCGGGATCCACCGACGCATCGGACTTCACCGACAGGCTCAGCTCGTCACCGTGATCGTTGACCGACATCCCGATCGGGTAGTTCGTGCGCTCCTCACCGCCACGCGACGCGAATCCCTTCCACGCCTCGTCTTCGTCTTTCTTGCGCGGCTTGCCGTGGCGATAGTTCAGCAGCGAGCTGAACAGCGGCGTGGACGCGGGGACCGCGCTGCACGCCTGCGCCAGCGTCAGCGGCGCGTGCTCGTGCCGCAGCAGCTGCGCCAGCAGCAACTGCGTGTGCTCCACGCTCTCCCGAACGCCGCGCCCGTCGATCCGCAGCCGCACGGGCAGCGTGTTCATGAACATGCCGAGCGCTCGATCGGAACCTGCGCCTTGCATGCGACCGAACATCAGCGTCCCGAACACGACGTCGTCGCGGCCGGACACGCGTGCCAGCACGCGCGCCCATGCGACGTGGCAGATGCTCGCCGTACTCACGCCGACCGATCGCGCGACGCTTCGCAGCCGCTCCGCGAGCACGGTATCGACAACTTCGTACGTCTGCCGCGTCGTCGAACCGTCGCGGCGCACGTCGACCAAGCCAAACGGTGCCGTGGGCTCGTCGACGTCCGAGAGCATCTCCCGGAAGAACTGCTCGTGCTCTTCGCGGCTTATGCCCAGCCGCGCTTGCGCGATGAAGTTCCGGAACGGCACCGGCGCCTGCAGCTCATCCGCCCGTCCGAGCAGATGCGTCTCCACCTCGTGCTGCATCACCTCCATCGCCGTGTGATCGCCCAGCAGATGGTGCTTGAGAAACACCATTGCCCACCCGGCGCCCACACCGTCGCGCGCGATGTACGCACGCATGATCGGCGCTTGCCGCACGTCCAGCCGGAAGTGGCGCGGATTGAAACGATCCGCCAACTGCTCGGCCACGTCGCCCGCGGACGGATCCGCGCTGACTTCTTCCACCGTCAGCGGCGCATGGCGAAGCACCACTTGGACCGGCTCGGGGAGCCCTTCCCACACCACCGCGGTGCGCAGCACGTCATGCCGAACGATCACCGCTTCAAGTGCCGCGAGGTACGCATCGAGCCGCTCGCGGCTCTCGAAGCGGTACGTGCTGCGGCCCAAGTACGGGTCGCCGTCTCCGCCCAGGATGTGGTGGAAGAGAATGCCTTCCTGCAGCGGCGCGAGCGGATAGATGTCTTGAACGTTCGCCGCGCCGCCGGGGACCGCGGCGACGATGCCGGCGATCTCCGCGGCGTTCAACGCCACGAGCGGCAGCATTGCCGGCGCGATCGCCGTGCAATCGGCCGGGATCGCATTCGGTGGAATGGCGACTTCCATGCTCTCGTCGCGAACCGCGCTCGCCAACGCGCTGAGCGTTGCCGAACCGAAGAAGGCCGCCGCATCCACGTGCAGACCTACCTGCCGCAAACGCTCCAGCGCAGCAACCACCAGTAGCGAATGCCCGCCCAGCTCGAAGAAGTTGTCGTTCCGGCCGACTCGCTCCACCGCGAGCAGCTCGCGCCAGACCGCTGCCAGCGTCAGCTCGATCTCGCCGGCCGGCGCTTCGTACGCCCGCGAGACGTAAGCGCCGTCGTCGGGTGCCGGCAATGCACGACGGTCCAGCTTGCCGTGCGCGGTGAGCGGCAGCGCGTCGAGGTGCACGTACGCCGCGGGGATCATGTACTCGGGCAACGCCGCGGCGACATGGCTGCGCAGTTCTTCCGCGCCGGGCGCGCCCAGCGCGTCGAACGCGGTGTAGTACGCCACCAGCCGCTTTTCGCCGGCACGATCTTCCAGCGCCACGACCGCCGCTTCGCGCACGCCCGGATACGACCACAGCCGCGCTTCGATCTCGCCCAGCTCGATGCGGAAACCGCGAATCTTCACTTGGAAATCGTTACGGCCGAGAAACTCGATGTTGCCGTCCGGCAGGTAGCGCGCGAGGTCGCCCGTCTTGTACAGACGATCTCCGTCCACGAACGGGCTTGCGATGAAACGCTCGTCGGTCAATTCCGCACGGTTCAGATAGCCAAGTGCCACCTGCGCGCCGCCGATGTACAGCTCGCCGCCGACACCGATCGGAGTGGGCTGCAGACGTTCGTCCAAGATGTACGTGCGCGTGTTGGCGAACGGCCGCCCGATGCAATGCGTCACGCCTTTGAGCGCGGCGCCGTCAGCGCGATAGCGCGTGCTGATGATCACGGCTTCGGTAGGGCCGTAGAACTCGAACACCCGCGCCTGCGGGAAACGCGCCGTCAGCTTGCCGAGCAAACGCTCGGGGACGGCCTCGCCGCCCACCAGAATCGTGTGCAGCGAGCCGTATTCGGTCGCGCCGAGCGAATCGAGCCAGGCCTCCATCAGGGTCGGCACGGCATGGAACACCGTCGCATGCTGCGTGCGCACTCGCAGTTGCTCGATGTCTTTGACCTGAGCGCTGCCGAGCAGCAGGGTGCAACCGCCGGTCACCAGCGGCATGAGCAACTCGAAGAGCGCGATGTCGAACGCCGGCGAAGCCAGGTTCGTCACGACATCGCTAGGACCGAAGCCGAGGTCGAGCTGCGCGCCCAACAACCGCGAGCACAGCTGCTCGTGGCTCACCATCACGCCCTTGGGAACGCCCGTCGACCCGGACGTGTAGATCACGTATGCCAGATCTGAGGGCGCCGCAGCGCCCCGCAGATCCGACGCCGCTTCTGCCGACCAAACGTCGGCGTCGGCAACGACGTCGACCACGCGCGCCGGCGACTGCCGCAGCAATTCGGCGCGGTCCTCGGCGACGCGCTCGTGCGTGAGCACCACCGGCGGCGCTGCATCGGCCAGCATGAACGCCAGCCGCTCTTGCGGATATGCCGGGTCAAGCGGCACGTAGACGCCGCCCGCCTTGAGCACACCGAGCACGCCGACGGCGAACTCCAGGCTGCGCTCCATCAGCACGCCGACGCGCGTCTGCGCTTGCACACCCAGCGCCTGCAGATGACGCGCCAACCGATTCGCGCGCGCGTTGAGCTCGCCGTAGCTCAGAAGCTCGCCGCCGAACTCCAGCGCCGGCGACTCCGGCGCATGCCAGACTTGCTCCTCGAACAGCTCCTGCACGCAAACCACGCCCGCATATTCCGCTTCGGTCGCATTCCACTCCACCAGCACTTGCGCGCGCTCGCGCTCGGGAACCACCTCGACGCTCGACAGCGCGCGTGCCGGTTCGCGCTCCAGCGCGTCGACCATGCCGGCCAACGCGGTCTGCATGTAGCCGCACAACCGGTCGGGGTCGACGGACGCGTCGGACTTCACCGACAAGCTCAGCTCGTCGCCGTGGTCGTTGACCGACATCCCGATCGGGTAGTTCGTGCGCTCCTCGCCGCTCAGGACGGCGATGCCCCGCCACGCCTGCTCGACGTCGCTCGAGGCTGCGTTCTTGCTCGCGCCATGGCGATAGTTCAACAGCGAGCTGAACAGCGGCGTCGAACCCGGCACGGCGCTGCAGCGCTGCGCCAAAGCCAGCGGTGCGTGCTCGTGGCGCAGCAACTGCGCGAGCAGCAACTGCGCGTGCTCCACGCTCTCCCGCACGCCCCGATCGCCGATTTGCAGGCGCACCGGCAGCGTGTTCATGAACATCCCCAGCGCGCGGCCCGAACCTTCGCCCTGCATGCGCCCGAACAGCAGCGTCCCGAACACCACGTCGTCGCGCCCGGACACACGTGCCAGCACGCGCGCCCACGCGACGTGGCAGATGCTCGCCGTGCTTACACCGACCGCGCGAGCGACACTCCGCAGCCGCTCCGCCAATACCGCGTCGACCACTTCGTACGTCTGCCGCGTCGTCGAACCGTCACGATGCACGTCGACCAAGCCGAACGGCGCTGTCGGCTCGTCGACATCCGAGAGCATCTCGCGGAAGAACTGCTCGTGCTCCTCGCGGCTGACGCCCAGCCGTGCTTGCGCGATGAAGTTCCGGAACGGCACCGATGCCGGCAGCTCATCCGCCCGTCCGAGCAGATGCGTCTCGACCTCGTGCTGCATCAGGTCCATCGCCGTATGGTCGCCCAGCAAATGGTGCTTGAGCAGGACCATCGACCACGCGCCGGCCGCACCGTCGCGCGCGACGTACGCGCGCATGATCGGCGCCTGCCGCACGTCCAACCGGAAATGGCGCGGGTTGAACCGGGCCGCCAACTGCTCGACGACGTCACCGGCCGACGCATCGACGGTGACTTCTTCCACCGCCAGCGGCGCGCGGCGCAGTACGACCTGCACCGGTTCGGGCAAGCCTTCCCACGCGACGGCGGTGCGCAGCACGTCATGCCGCGCGATCACCGCTTCGAGCGCCTGGAGGTACGCATCCAATCGCTCGCGGCTCTCGAAGCGATAACCCGTGCGCGAAAGGTACGGATCGCCCTCACCGCCGAGCAGATGATGGAACAGAATCCCTTCTTGCAGCGGCGCGAGCGGATAGATGTCTTGAACGTTCGCCGCTCCGCCGGGGACCGCCGCAACGATGCCGGCGATCTCCGTCGCGTTGAGCTTCACCAGCGGCAGCATCTCCGGCGCGATCGTCGTGCAATCGGCCGGAATCGCGTTCGGCGGGATGGCAACGTCCAGGCTCTCGTCGCGAACCTCGGCCGCCAGCGCGCTGAGCGTTGCCGAACCGAAGAACGCCGCCGCGTCCACGTGCAGACCTACCTGCCGCAAACGCTCCAGCGCAGCCACGACGAGCAGCGAGTGCCCGCCCAGCTCGAAGAAGTTGTCGTTCCGGCCGACCCGCTCCACCGCGAGCAGCTCGCGCCAGATCGCCGCCAGCGTCAACTCGACATCACCGGCCGGCGCTTCGTACGCACGCGAGACGTACGCGCTGTCGTCCGGTGCGGGCAACGCCCGCCGGTCGAGCTTGCCGTGCGCCGTGAGCGGCAGCACATCCAGCTGGACGTATGCCGCGGGGATCATGTACTCGGGCAACGTCGCGGCGACATGGCTGCGCAGTTCCTCCGCACCGGGCGCGCCCAGCG
>DASZBS010000122.1:0-34968 GCA_035943995.1 Candidatus Elarobacter sp.
GTGAACGCGTCTGGAGCCGTCGTCCTAAGTAACGGCACTACGGACGGCGATAACTACACGCTCGCAACTAACAGCGGTGCGACAGCAAACGTCACCTATAGCAGCCTCACCGTCGGGAGCACGGTCCCGGTTGCGTCGCAGACGATGACGCTCACAAGCGCGAACACGATCAACTCGAGCGACGGAAGCTCCGTGAACGTCACTGACAATGGAACGGCGAATGCAGCATTTGTACTGAATTGCCGCTTCGGCACAAACAAGACGACGATGGGCGCCCCGACTATCGATGGCGGGACCGCGGATTCTCCGCCGCCGTCCGGCGGCCCCGGCCGATATGTCATGTATAGTCGAGAGTGCTACTGGGCCATGGCGGACATGGCGATGGCTAACGCGGCCGTGATATTGGCATTAGCGACCCTGGAGACAGGAATCGGGTTTGCAGCTTTCTTGCTCGCGACGGCCGCAGCGTTTAGCGCCGCGCAACATATGAAGGCAGTCTGCTAAGGCGTCGGCGATGGATAGCGCGGTCGTCGTAGTGCGCGAGAAGCCACGGTCGCAGCATCGTCTCGCGCGACGGTTGACGAAGGCGATACTTCAGCGGCCGTAAGAATCGTCTAATACGGAGCTGCCCCGTCGGGCGGGACATTCTTGTTGAGACGTCCGACGCGGGCCGCTTCTTGTGTCCACACCTCGCGGGCCGGATTTCCGCCGGGTTTGGTCAGCATCTCGCCACTCCCAATGTGCTCGTCGGCGCAGTCTTTCGCGCGGCGTCCGGCATCCCTTCGCTTGGGTTGCTCGCGGGACCCGGCCGGTGCGTGCCGAAACGCGGACCACGAGATGATCGGTGAGGCCCCTTCGCACATCCGCACGCACGAAGCGGCCGAGCACGACTTCATCGTGCGGTCGCTGCGCGCCGTCGGCCTCACCGACTCCGATGCGAACGACGTCGGCGACGTGCTCGTCGCGGCCGACCTGCGCGGCGTGGAGTCGCACGGGATCGCGCGGCTCGACACGTTCTACGTGCGGCGCATCGAGGCGGGTGTCGTCAACGCGCGCCCGGCATACGTCACGCTGTGCGACCGGCCGACGCAGTTCGCGCTCGACGCCGGCAACGGCTTGGGCCACCCGGCCGGCATCTTCGCGATGCGCAAAACGATCGAGAAGGCGCGCGAGAACGGCCTTGCGTTCGCGACGGTGCGCAACTCGAATCACTACGGCATCGCGGCGTACTACGCGATGCTGGCGCTCGAGCACGACCTCATCGGGCTATCGATGACCAACTCGACCCACCTCGCGGTGCCCACGTTCGGGCGCCAGAAGACGCAGGGGACGAATCCCATCGCCGTCGCGATACCCGCGAACGGGCATCCGCCGTTCGTGCTCGACATGGCGACGACCGGCGTCACGTTCGGGCGGCTCGAGGTGAGCGAGCGCAAGGGCAAATCGCTCAAGCCGGGCTGGGCCGTCGACGCGGACGGCCGCGAGACGCTCGATCCCACGCTCGCGATGACGAAGGGCGCGCTGTTGCCGCTGGGCGGCATCGGCACCGACAACGGCGGCCACAAAGGCTACGGCCTCGGCGCGCTGGTCGAGATCCTCTGCGGCGTGCTCTCCGGCGGGCTGTTCGGCACGGCGCTCGGGCTGGACGAACGCGGGCTGCACGGCGGAACCGTCGGGCATTTCTTCGGCGCGTTCCGCATCGGCGCGCTGCGCGACGGTAGTGCGTTCCAGCGCGATCTCGCTCGCGAGCTGCGCGAGTTCGAAGACAGCGCGGTCGCGCCAGGCGCCGAGCGCGTCCTGACGCCGGGCGAGCCCGAGCGCGAGAACATCGAGCGCTACCGGCGCGAAGGCGTGCCGATCGATCCCAAAGTGTGGGACACGCTCGACGCGATGGCCGAGCGGCTGAATATCGACAAGCTGGAGCGGTTCACCGTTGACTGATGTCGCGCGCGTTCGCGAGGGCGAGCTCACCGCGTTCGTCGAGCGCGCGCTGACGACCGTCGGGGTCGACGCGGCGCAGGCGCGCATCGTCGGCGACGTGCTCGTCGCGGCCGACCGGCGCGGCATCGAGTCGCACGGTGTCGCACGCCTGCGCTGGTTCTACGTCGACCGCATCCGCAACGGCCGCATCGCCGCGCATCCACGTTACGAGACGGTGCGCGACACTCCCACATCGCTGCTGCTCGATGCGGGCAACGGGTTGGGGCATCCGGCGTCGCATCACGCGATGACGCGCGCGATCGAGAAGGCGCGCGACGCCGGGATCGCGTTCGCCGCGGTGCGCAACTCCAACCACTACGGGATCGCCGGCTACTACGCGATGATGGCGCTCCCGCACGACATGATCGGCATCTGCACGACGGACTCCGCGCACTTCGCGGTGCCGACGTTCGGGCGCGACAAGATGCAGGGCACCAACCCGTTCGCGTTCGCGATCCCCGCGGGCGACGAGCCCGCGTTCGTGCTCGACTTCGCGACCACGACGGTGACGTACGGCAAGCTCGAAGTGTACGAGCGCAAGGGGCTGCGGCTCAAACCGGGCTGGGCTGTCGACGCCGACGGCAACCCCACCGACGATCCGGCAGTGCGGCATTCCGGCTCGCTGCTGCCGCTCGGGGGCTTTGGCACCGACAACGGCGGCCACAAGGGCTACGGGATGGGCGCGCTCGCGGAGCTGCTCACCGGCGTGCTCGCCGCGGGCTGGTTCGGCACCGCGCTCTCGATCGGCGAGAGCACGACGTCGCCGTCGGGAATCACGTCGCACTTCTTCGGCGCCATTCGGATCGACGCGCTGCGCGACGCCGCCGAGTTCAAGCGCGACATGGACCGCGAGCTGCGCGCGTTCAAGGCGAGCGCGCCGGCACCTGGACACGATCGCATCTACGTCGCGGGCGAGATCGAGCACGAGAACGAGCTCGCGTTCCGCCGCGACGGCATCCCGCTGATCGCGCCGGTAATCGACGACCTCGACGTGCTCGCCGGCGAGCTGGGGATCGCGCGCGTCAGGCGGATCGAGGCGTAGCAACCTGCGGCGTGCGCACGTGCTCGGGGCGGAAGCCGACCCCGACCACGCGCGCCGGGATGCGCCGCAGGAACGGGACCGCGAGCACGAGCTTGAGCGGCCACGGCACCTTCGTCGGCTTGGTGTCGGCGAGCACGCTCGTGATCACGCGGTTCTGGATGAGCACTTGCATCGCTTGCGTCAGACGAACGGGCAGCATGCGCCGGCGCTGCACGGCCGCGAGATCGCGTACCGACGGCGCGCCGTGGCGCAGCGGTTCGAAGAGCATGTTTGCGGCGGCGACGGCGTCCTGGATCGCGAGGTTGATGCCGACCCCGCCGATCGGCGACATCGCGTGCGCGGCGTCGCCGATGCACAGCAATCCCGGCCGGTACCATTCGCGCAGCCGGTCGACCGTGACGGTGAGCAGCTTGACGTCATCCCAGCTCCGCAGCGCGCCGACGCGGTCGGCGAGATCGGGCGCAACGGCCGCGATGTCGTCGCGCAGCGCTTGGAGACCGCGTGCGCGCAATGCGTCATACCCGCCTTTGGGGATGACTGACGCGCACTGCCAGTAGTCGCCCCGGTCCAGCGCGACGAGGATCTTGCCGGCATCGAAGCGCCCGAGCACTGCGCCGCTGGGATCGCCCGGGCGCTTGGGCAGACGCATCCAAAGCACGTCGATCGGTGCACCGATGTCGTGAACGGACAAGCCGGCACGTTCGCGCACGATGGAGTGCCGGCCGTCGGCGCCGACCACGAGGTCGGCGCGAATCTCCACCGGGCCGTCCGGCGTCGTCGCGCGGACACCGGCGATGCGGGCGCCGGCGTCGATGAGCCCGGTCACCTCCGTCCGCATCATCACGCGGAACGTCGGATAGCGCCGCCCGCTCTCGGCGAGAAAGTTCAAGAAGTCCCACTGCGGCATCAGCGCGATGAACTTGCAATGCGTGTGCAGGTGCGAAAAGTCGGCGACCGGCACGGTGGTGCCGCCGATGATGCCGAACAGCTGCACGACCTCCTGATGCGGGCGTTTCAGGAATGCGTCCAGCAGCCACAGCTCGTACATCAGCTCCAGAGTCGACGGGTGCACGGTGTCGCCCCGAAAGTCGCGCAGAAAGTCGGCGTGCTTCTCGAGCACGACGACGTCGATCCCGGCCCGCGCGAGCAGAAACCCGAGCATCATCCCGGCCGGCCCGCCGCCGGCGATGCAGCAGCGCGCGCTTAGCGTTTCCACGTTCAGCCGATCAGAACGTCGAGCGGGCTGCGATCGCCATCCGCGCGCAGCGGCCGCCCTTCGTTCCGTCCGTGCACGAGCCAGTGCTCGTAGCCGGACGCGAACTGCCGGGCGAGCACCGCTGCGCGAACGTCCGGGTTCGCGAACAAGTACTCGAGCTCGTTGAACTCGGGGTGAGCGCGGACCGCGTCGACGCCGTACGTCTCGAGAAAGTGCGACGTCACGGCCGAGACTGCGGCATCTGTGACGTGCAGGTTGTCGGCGCCGTTATAGGCCAAGCTCCGGTTCGACACGGCGATCGTGTCGTAGGCGGGATAGTATTGCACGTGCGCGTGGTCGCGGGCCGCATCGGATGCGACCGCGCGCAACGTCGATTTCGAGTACGTGTTCGCGACGATCACGTCGTCCGCCGTGAACGTCTGTGTCATGGGCACCGGCGACACCGTGAGCACGATCCGCACGGCCGCCGCGGCATGGCGTGTCACCAGCTCCACGATTGCGTTTACGGCGGCGAGGTTCGCGGCGTAGTCTGTAACGACGAGCCGGAAGCGGCCGGGGAACCGCCGCGACATCCAGTACGACGGCGCCGCGTTCAGCGCTACCGACGCCTGCGTGTCGTACCACGTCTCGACCAGACCCAGCGTCACCACGACGACGTCGGCGTGGCGAATGCGCGCGAAGTATCGCTGAACCATGCGCCGGCGCTCGAGTGCATCGTCGAGCGGCAGCGCGGAGGCCCACGGCGCGAGCTGCAAGTCGCGGAACGCGCCGTCGTCTTCGACGATCGAGTCCCGTGGATAGGCTTCGCCCGCCAGCGACCAGCGCAGCTCGTTGAGAATCGAACCGGGGGTGAACTTGTTGACGAACGCGTTGGGCCGCGTCGCCGAGTCACTGAAGGCGATCAGCCGGCTGTCGACCCGGATGCCGCGGTACATCAAGTGCTCCTCGACGTTGCGCGCGAAGCACGAGCCGACGCAAAAGAAGACATCGCTGGCGCGCAGCTGGAACTTGGGCGTGACGCGCGCGAGCGCGAGCCCGGCAGCGAGCCGCGCATTGGCCGTCAGCGGGTAGGCGGCGGCGTCGCCGTCGGCCACGCTCCAGTGACCGCCCTTCGACGCGATGACGTTACGCCACGCGGTTTCGCCGTCGATCTCGAAGCCGGTCGGGACGCGCCCGTCGCCGCTGCTCATGCGGGAGCGTTTCGGCGGCGCGCGAACGTGTCCCGGCTGTTATGGCCGAAGCTGTCATCGTCGACGCGCTGCGCACGCCCATGGGGCGGTACGGCGGCGCGCTCGCTCCCATTCGCCCCGACGATCTGGGATCGTACGCCATTCGCGCACTGGTCAACCGCACCGGCGTCGATCCGGCGTCAATCGACGACGTGTTCTGGGGTGCCGCGAACCAAGCCGGCGAGGACTGCCGCAACGTCGCCCGTATGGCGACGCTGCTCGCGGGCTTGCCGACGAGCGTCTCCGGCACGACGCTCAACCGGCTGTGCGGCAGCGGCCTCCAAGCGCTCAACTCCGCATTTCACGCGATCAAGGCCGACGTGATCGACGTTGCGATCGCGGGCGGCGCGGAGTCGATGACGCGCGCGCCGTTCGTCATCCTCAAGTCGGAGAAGGCGTACGACCGCGCGCCCGACATCCACGACACGACGCTGGGCAACCGCATGGTCAACGCGCGCCTCGCCGCGATGTATCCGCCGATCTCGCTGGGCGAGACCGCGGAGAAGGTCGCCGAGCAGTTCGGCGTGACGCGCGACGACCAAGACCGGTTCGCGTACGACAGCCAGACGAAGTGCAAGGCCGCGGTCGCCGCCGGGCGCTTCGCTGCGGAGCTGATCCCGGTGCACGTCGAGCAGGGGAAGAAGAGCTACGACGTCACGCAGGACGAGCCGCCGCGCCCCGACACGACGCTCGAGTCGCTCGCGAAGCTCAAGCCCGCGTTCAAAGCGAACGGCACGGTGACCGCCGGCAACGCATCGCCGCTCAACGACGGTGCCGCCGCGCTGCTGATCTGCAGCGCCGCCGCCGCGGAGAAGCACGGCTGGCAGCCGCTCGCGCGCGTCGTGACGTCGGCGACGTTCGGCGTCGATCCGAGCGTGATGGGGATCGGACCGATCGGCGCGACGCGCAAGGCGCTCGAACGCGCAGGCTTGCGCGTCGAAGATATCGACCTGGTGGAGCTCAACGAAGCGTTCGCGGCGCAGGCCGTCGCATGCGTGAACGAGCTCGGCATCGATCCCGCGATCGTGAACGTGAACGGCGGCGCGATCGCGCTGGGCCACCCGCTGGGCTGCAGCGGCGCGCGCATCGCGACGACGCTGATCCACGAGCTGAAGCGCCGCGGCGGTCGCTACGGCGTCGCCACCATGTGCATCGGCATGGGCCAGGGGATCGCGACGATCTTCGAACGCATCTGATGCGGGCGTTCGTCGCGCCGCTGCTCGCGCTCGTCGCGCTGATCGCGCCGGCCGCCGCCGCGCCGCCGCCCGCGCCGCGCATCGTCGTGCAGTTCGATCGCGGCCTCGGCGAGCTACACGGGCGCATGATCGTGTTCCTCACGAAGACCGCGCCGAAGAAGAACGAGCCGGTCGAACCCGGCACGTTCGATCCGACGTCGGTCGAGATCCTCGGCACCGAGATCGACGCGCCGGCCGGCGCGGCGGTCGAGGTTCCGGTGAACGCCGACGCGTATCCGACCGCGTTGCGCGCGTTGCCGGCCGGCCGGTACACGGCGCGCGCGGAGCTGGACGTGCACCATCGCTATACGTACGACGGCGGGCAGCCCGGCGATCCGACGAGCGCGAACGTCGCCGTGCGCATCGCGCCGGGTGCGGTGACGACGATCGCCGTGCGCGCGCGCCGCCCGGACGACGCGCCGCGGCCGGCCGCCGCGCCGGCGGAAACCGGCCGCATGGAGACGTTCGTCAGTCCGTCGCTCAGCGCGTTCTTCGGCCGTTCGACCGCGTTGCGCGCGTACGTTCAGCCGCCGCGCGATTACGCGGCGTCGACTCGCCGCTACGCGACGGTGTACGTCGTCGGCGGCTTCGGCGAGACGGACGCGAACCTCCCCGCCGTCGCGACGCGCGATCGCGCGCTCCTCGCGAGCGCGGGCGGCACGCAGCTCATCTACGTCTACCTCGATCCGCACGTGCCGCTGGGCCACGGCGTGTTCGCGGACTCGGCGAACAACGGGCCGCTGGGACACGCGCTCACCACCGAGCTCATCCCGTATCTGGAATCGCGCTGGCGCATGAGCGCCACCGAAGGGACGCGGTTTCTCACCGGCCACTCGTCGGGCGGCTGGACCACGATGTGGCTCCAAGTCACGTACCCGTCGGTGTTCGGCGGCACGTGGTCGACGTCGCCGGACCCGCTCGACTTCCACGACTTCACCGGCCCGAATCTCGTCGACGATCCGGCCGGCAACATCTACCGCACGCGCGCGGGGCGCCAGTACATGCTCGTGCGCGTCAAAGGCAAGGACGTCGTGCCGCTGCGCGACTACATCCTCCAAGAGCACGCGCTCGGAGCGTACGGCGGTCAGTTCGGCTCGTTCGACGCGGTGTTCTCGCCGCGCGGCGAGGACGGCCGTCCACAACCGCTGTTCGATCGCGAGACGGGCCGCATCGATCCAAGCGTCGCGCGCTACTGGGAAGATCACTACGACATCGTCCGCACGCTGCGCGACAACTGGCCGGTGCTCGGCCCGAAGCTGCGCGGCAAGCTGCACGTCGTCGTCGGAAGCTGGGACACGTTCCAGCTCGAACGGGGCGTGATGCGGCTGCGCGACGCGCTCGCGACGCTGCCCGGCAGCGACGCGCAGATCGAGATCGTGCCGCAGCGCACCCACTTCGACATCTACCGCGGCCCCAACGGCGGCTTGCACGCGCGCTTCGACCGCGAGATGACGGCGGCGGCCGCGGCGGCGAACGGAGCGCAGCCGAAACCGTCCCCGTGAACGAGATCTGACGTCGCGGCCGTCGCTACGGCCGGTAGCCGTTCGCCTCGCGCGGTGACGCCGCGCCGGCTCGTTCCGCCGGAAACGTACCGGCGCGCACGTCGCCGGCAAACGCGCGCAGCGCAGCCGTCGCGTCGGCGCCGAGCGCCGCGTACTGCTTGGCGAACGGCGGCGCGTCGGGATACAGGCCGAGCACGTCGTGTAGCACGAGCACCTGTCCGTCGCAGCGCGGGCCGCTGCCGATGCCGATCGTCGGGATCGCGATGCGCTGCGTGAGCTCGGCCGCGAGCGCGTCTTCGACCATCTCCAACACGACGGCGAACGCGCCCGCCTCGACGACCGCGTCCGCGTCGCGCAGCAGTTGATCGTGCTCACGTTTGAGGCGAAAGCCGCTGCCGAGCGACGCCGTCTGCGGTAATACCCCGATGTGCGCGCAAACCGGGATCCCCGCGGCGACGATCGCGCGAATCCGCGCGGCGGCGCGCTCGCCGCCTTCGAGCTTCACCGACGACGCGCCGCCGTGCTTCACCAGCGCGGTCGCGCTCGCCACGGCGAGCTCGTCGGAAGCTTCGTACGTGCCGAACGGCATGTCGACGACGACGTGCGCACGCTGCGTGCCGCGCGCGGCGGCGGCGCCGTGGCGAATCATATCGGCGAGATCGACCTGCGCGGTGGAGTCATAGCCGAGCACCACCATCCCGAGCGAGTCCCCGACCAGGATCACGTCGATGCCGGCCGCTTCCGCGCAGCGCGCGAACGGCGCGTCATACGCCGTGATTACCGGAAACCGTGCTCCCTTGCGCGCCGCGATCTCCGCGGCACCGACGCGCCGGGTCATTCCGTCCCGCCCGAGCGCGCGCGGGCCGATCGTTCGCGGGCGCGCACGAGCCGCAGCATGGTCTCCGTCATGGGCACGGCGATCCCGCGCGCGCGGGCGCGGCGCACGATCGCGCCGGCGATCGCGTCGATCTCCGTCGGCCGCCCGGCTTCGAGGTCTTGAAGCATCGAGTTGCGGTTCGCCGCCGTCGCGCGCGCCGCCGCTTCGAGAGCCGCCCAAGCGTCGCCCGGGTCGACGCCCTCGGCGCGCGCGACGGCCGCCGCCTCGGCCGCGAGCGCGCGCGCCGGCGGAACCAGGTCGGCATCCGTCACGACCGCGCCGTTGGTGTTGCCGGTCAGCGCGCCCAGCGGGTTGATCGCCGCAACGACGACGAGCTTGCGCCACAGGAGCAGACCGACGTCGTCCGCGACGTGCGCGTCGAGCCCCGCGGCCGCGAACGCCCCGGCCAGATCGTCGCTCGCCGGCGTCGCGGCATCGTCGCGCGCGAACGTCGTCGTGCCGCGGTTCACCGTCCGCACGCGCGCGTCACCGAGCAGGACGGCGCCCTGCGTCGTCGATCCCGCGATCACCCGCGCGCCCGGAAGCGCTTGGCGAACGACTTGGGCATTGTCGATGCCGTTCTGCACGGTCGCGATCAGCGCATGCGGCGGCAGCACGTTGCGCAGCGGCGCCAGCGCTTGCGCGGTCGCGTACGTCTTCACCGCCACGATCACGGCGTCGCGGTCGGAAAAAGACGTCGCGTCGGTCGTCGCGCGCACCGCGACGTGCCGGACCTCGCCTCCCGCGTCGATCTCGATACCGTCGCGCACGATCGCTTCCGCGACAGCGGCGCGTCGCGCAAGCACGACGACGTCGTGCACGCGCGCGAGCGCCGCGGCGAACGTCAGCCCGATCGCGCCCGCGCCGACGATTCCGATCTTCACGTCAGTCGCTCTTCACGGCATTTTTCAATATACCGGTCGCGATCACGAGCCACAGCGGCCACAGCAGCAGACCCAGGATTCGGAGCGGTATCTCGATGCCGCGGGCCGGCACCAGACCGGCGATGCGGCACTCGGTGAGTTCCGCCTTGGCGTCCCCGAGCCCGGCGTACGCGCGCCCGACCACGCCTGCCGCGGTGCCGAACGCCGGCGCGGTGACGCAAATGTGCGGTGCGCCCGGCGCTGCGACCGAACCTGGCGAAAGCATCAGCAGCAACGTCGCCAGCAGCGGCACGAGGATTGTCGCCGCCGTGATCCGCGTGATGCTCAGACCGTACCCGGTCGACCAGTTCGCGATCGCTCCGCGCGCCCGCACCGAGATGTCGCTGGCGACGCGTTCGTAGTACCAGTTCCGGCCCGACCGGTACACCACGTCGCCGAGCTCGTCGAAGCCCGCGTTGCGAAGCGCGCGCTCGAGCACCACGTACTGCTGGCGCGACGGTTTGGGTGCCAGGCTGCGCAGCAGTTCCGCGACGCTGCAGGTGATCTGCTCGTAGGTCGAGCTCTCTAAATCGATCGTGCAGTCGTCGTACCGCGCGCGCGTCTCCTTGCTCTCGGCGCGTGCGCGCGTCGCCTCCTCGAAGCGGAGCTGGTGCGCCGTGCACGAGGTGCATTCAAGCGCGCGCGGCAGCGGCTGGCGCTGCACGTCCAAGCGCCCGAACGCCGAAAGCCGAATCTGCAGGCCCGCCTCCAGGTCGTTGTGCTGAAAGACGACCGGTCCGGCGGCGGACACGTTCGTCCAGGCGACCAGCCCGTGAAACGTGTTGCGGCCCAGGAAGCACGCATCGCGAAACTTCGTGCTGGTGACGACGAACCCGCCGACCTCGTTGTCCTCGAACAGCGCGAAGTCGACCGAGCTTGACTGCAGGTAGAAGTCGCCGCTGATCAGCCAGTGCGCCGGCCGCAGCGACTTCAGCTTCGAGCGGCGGACGATCACCGTCTGGAAGCGGCTCTGCCGGGTCGCGGCCGGCTCGGCACCGCCGACTGCATCCGCGGCGGGCGCCTCGGCGAACACGTCGCCGGCGGTCACGTCGAGCAGTTGCAGCGAGACGGCGGTGACGCCCGCGATGTTCGCTCCGTCGCTTAGCTCGGCGCGCTCGATGATGAAGTCCTCTGCGACCGAGACGCCCCGCACGTCGAAGACGCCCTTGACCGAGCCCCGCTCGACCAGCAACCGTCCGCCGAACTTCGCTCCGCGCAGCATCGCATTTTCGGCGTCCACGTCGAACAAGGCGGCGTGCCCCGTCACCGTCGCACCCTGCATCGAGAAGGTCGCACACGAGAGCCGCTGGATGCCGACCGCTTTGGCGAACGTTGCACCGTCGGCGTCGAACGGACCGTCGACTTCGACGCGTGCCGGGTAGAAGACGTCGTCGAATACCGCCGCGTTCAGCCGGAGCGCGCCGAAGTGGCTGTCGTCGATCATGATCTGGTTCTCGAAGCGCGCCTGCATCGCGCTGAAGGATCCGTCCACCGACATGCCCTGTGCGAAGAACCGGGAGATCGACGCCTGGTTTGCGACGATCTCGCCCTCGATCGACGCGCCGACGAGAACGAGCGCGGCGAGCGTGCTGCCGCTGACGTCGACGAAGCCGTGCACCGTCGCGTACTCGAACGAGCAGAACTCGGTCGCGCGAACCCGTTGGAACGATCCCTCGAGCAGCTCGCTGTAGGCGAAGTTGCAGACCTGGAAGGTGCAGCCGGGGAGGTGGATCGGGGCTTCGAAGGTGGCGTTCACCGCGGATAGCGTCGTAAACGCGCACTGCCGCAACACCAAGCCGGCCTCGAACGTGACGTTGTCGAGGACGCAGACCTCCTGGAACACCGCGCCGGTGATCACGACCAGCAGCTTCGCCTCGGCCAGCGCCTTGATCAACTCTCCCGGCAAGGTGCGCGACTCCGGCGGTTTGGCAAGATCGAACTCGACCGGCTGCTTCGTCCTGATCAGCGCCTCCGCGGCCTTCGCGCGTTCTTTCGGGTCGGCGATGTCGAGCACGGGCACCCCTCCTCGCGACCGCCGTTTACGTTCCGCGGAACGCGGGCTCGCGCTTGGCGCGAAACGCCGCCACGCCTTCCGCGAAATCCGCGCTCTCGCCGGCTGCGGCCTGCAGCTGCAGCTCGAAGTCGAGCGCCGCGCGCAAATCGCCGCCGCCGTTGCGCAACAGCTCGCGCTTGATGTAGCCCACCGAGCGCGGTCCGCGCGCGAAGCGCGCCGCGAGCGTCTGCGCCTCGGCGACGACCTGATCCGCCGGCACCACCTTCGTGCACAAGCCCAGCGCGTCGGCGCGTCGCGCATCGACTTTGTCGGAGAGCAGGCACAGTTCCAGCGCGCGGCCGTAACCGATCAGCCGAGGCAGCGTGAACGACAAGCCGCTGTCCGGGACGAGCCCGATTTTCACGAACGCCGTCGTGAACGACGCCGTCTCGGCGACGATGCGGAAATCGCACGCGCACGCGATCCCCATGCCGGCGCCGGCCGCGACGCCGTTGACCGCGGCGACGAACGGTTTCTCCGACGTCAGGATCGCGGTGATCAGCGGCCCGTAGCCGCGCTCGATCGCGTCGAACAATGCGTGCGAGCCGTCGGACGGGAGCGTCTTCTCGTCGTCGAGCGCTTGCCCCGCGCAGAACGCCTTGCCGGCCCCGGTCAGCACGATCGCGCGCACCGTCTTGTCGCGTTCGAGCGATTTCAAGCTCGCGAGCAGCGATTGGATCAAGTCCGCAGTGAACGCGTTGTACGCCTGCGGGCGGTCGAACGTCACCGTCGCGACGCCGTCCGCGATCTCGACGTGGTGGTCGATCGTCTCGCTCATCGTCCTTGCCATACCGGTTTGCGTTTGTTCAAGAATGCGTCGACGCCTTCGCGCGCGTCCTCGGATTGCAGCAGCCCGTAGAACGCGCGCCGCTCGTCGAGCAACCCGGCGTGCAACGACTGCTCGAACGCCTGCGCGATCGCGCGCTTGGCGACGCGCACCGCGCGGGGCGCCTGCTTCGCGAGCGCGCGCGCGAGCTGCAGCGCGACGGGCAGCACGCGCTCCGCCGGGACCGAGCGGTTCGCCAGGCCGTGCAGCTCGGCTTCGCGCCCGCTGAGCTCGCGGCCGAGCAGGACCATCTCCATCGCGAGCGTCTTGCCGACGGCGCGCGTCAGCCGCTGCGTGCCGCCCGCCCCCGGCATGACGCCGAGGTTGATCTCCGGCTGGCCCAGCCGCGCGTCGTCCGCGACCACCATCAAGTCGCACGACATCGCGAGCTCCAGCCCGCCGCCCAGCGCGAGCCCGCGCACCGCGGCGATCAAGGGGATCCCGACCGCCCACAGCCGGTCCCACTCCTCGAGCCGCGGGCCCTCGGCGGCGAACTCGGCGATGTCGGCGCCGGCCGCGAACGCACGGTCGTCGCCGGTGAGCACGATCGCGCGCGTGACGCCGTCGGCGTCGAGCTTTTCGAACGTCTCGGCGAGCTGCGCCGCGACGGCGTTCGACAGCGCGTTGAGGACCTTGGGGCGGTTGAGCCGGACCAGCGCGACGTGCTCGTGCGGCCGCTCGGTGACGACGACAGCCTCGCTCATACGGTTCTCCGGTCGATGACGCGTTTGGCCTTCCCTGCCTCGATCCGCTCGATCGTCCCCGGCGCCACGACGCGCGTCTCCAGCGAGACCAGCAGCGTCTCCGACAGCCGGCCGGTCACCGCGCGCGCGAGCGCGCCGGTGTCGCCGACCGCCGCGCCGGGGTGGTGCTCCACCTCCACCAGCAGCTCGTCGAGCCCGTTGGGCGGCCGGTCGACGAAGATGCGGTAATTCGGCGACAACTCGGGAAACCGCAGCAGCACCTCCTCGATCGCCGACGGAAACACGTTGACGCCGCGAATGACGAGCATGTCGTCGACACGGCCCGTGAACCAGTCGATGCGCGCCGTCGTGCGGCCGCAGGCGCACTTCTCGCGCACCAGCGAGGTGAGGTCGCGCGTGCGGTAGCGCAGCACCGGCATCGCCTCGCGCGTGAGCGTGGTGATCACCAGCTCGCCGCGCTCGCCGTCGGCGAGCGGCGTGCCGGTATCGGGGTCGATGATCTCGGCGAGAAAGTGATCTTCCTGAACGTGCAAGCCTTGTTTTTCCAAACATTCCTGCGCGACGCCGGGTCCGATGATCTCCGTCAGCCCGTAAATATTCGTAGCGATGACGCCGAACAGCTCTTCGAGCTCGGCACGCATCTCGCGCGTCCACGACTCCGCGCCGCAGATCGCGTACTTCAGCGCTTTCGGGCGGCGCTTCTCCGCGCGAATCCGTTCCGCGAGCACGAGCGCGTACGACGGCGTGCACCCGATCCCCACGACGGGCAGATCGCACAGCAGCTGGATCTGGCGCGCGGTGTTGCCGCTCGACGCGGGGATGGCGCACGCGCCGAGCGTCTCGCAGCCGCCGTGCCCGCCGAGGCCGCCGGTGAACAAACCGTAGCCCCACGCCACCTGGAACATGTCGCCCGGCCGGATCCCGCCCGCCGCGAAGCTGCGGGCGACCACCTCGCCGAACACGCGCACGTCTTCTTTCGTGTAGGCGCCGATGGTCGGGTTTCCGGTCGTCCCCGACGACGCGTGGATGCGCGCGAGCGCCTTCTCCGGAACCGCCAGGAGCCCGAGCGGATAGGCGTCGCGCATGTCGGCCTTCGTGCTGAACGGCAAGCCCGCGACGGCATCGAGTGCGTCGGGCGTCGCAACGCCGCGCAGCCGGTCGCGGTAGACGTCGTTGGCATCCCGCAGCGTGTCGACGAGCGCGCGCAGGCGCTCGAGCTGGAGCGCTTCGAGCGCGTGCCGTTCGAGGGTCTCGAACTCGGGCTGAAAGATCATGCCGCGATAGTACGCCTACGGGTCGGCACGCTCCCGGCGTCGTGCCCGCGCGGTCGTCGTGCCCGCGAAAAGCAGCGACGTGCGCGCTGTGTCGCATGACACTTGGGGGCGTCTCCGTTTTGACGTAGCGTATGTTGCATCCGAAGAGGGGGTATTTCGAATGAAACGTTCCTTGACCATCGGACTAGCGGCGCTTTTCCTCGCCGGTTGCGGCGGCGGAGGCAGCATGAGCGTCCCGAGCGGATCGGGCGCCGCGCCGACAGCGCAGAAGTCCCACGTGCGTTACACGCACACGATCACCAAGACGTACGATTACACGCTCACCGCGCCGGCCTATCCGTCGGGATTCAACCCGGTTTGCCCGGAAGTCAACCTGGTCGTGTGGAATCCCGGCCCGCCGCCGTCAGCTCCCGACTCGTTCTCGCTGGTCGGCGGCCAGGAGCCGATCTTCAACGTCGGTCGCTGCAACGCCGCGACGGGTGATCACATCCACTTGCAACTCGACATCAACTACGGCAACATGCGGTTCATCGCGGAGACCGGCGCGTTCTCGCTCGACTCCGTCGACGACTCCGGTGCTCTGCTGACCGTCTCGGACTACACCACGGGCGACTCCAGCAATTACATGGTCTACCTCTCGTGGTAAACGCCGTCGACGCTGCGCCGGACGGCGAGCGCTGACGACGAAAACGCCTGTAGGCGATAGCGCCGCCGTCCCGGACGATGCTCCGGGCGGCGGCGTTTTTTTTTATGTACCGCGCGGCGTCCTAGCGCGCGAGCACGCCTTTGATCGAGCGGAAGATGTTGCCGGGGCGCATCGAGTCCGCCGCGGCCGTCGCTTCGAAGCCGGAGTGGACCATGCAGTCCTCGCACTTCGGGTTGCCGCTCGCGTGGCCGTACTTCTCCCACTCGGTGTCTTCGAGCAGCTCTTGGTACGAGCTCGCGTAGCCTTCGCCGAGCAGATAGCACGGCTTCTGCCAGCCGAAGAGGCTGTAGCTGGGCATCCCCCACGGCGTGCAGTCGTACTCTTTCTCGCCCGTGAGGAAATCGAGGAAGAACGGGCTCGCGTTGAACTGCCAGCGCTTCTTGCGCGCTTTGTACGGCGCGAGGATCGCGCGGAACAGCTGGCGCGTCTGTTCTTTGGCAAGAAAATGATCTTGATCGGGCGCCTTCTCGTAGCGGTAGCCCGGCGAGATCATCATCCCGTCGACCTTCAAGTCGTCGGTGAGGTAGTCGAAGAAGCCCTGGAACGTCGCCGGATCGGCGCCGTCGAAGATCGTCGTGTTCGTCGTCACGCGGAAGCCGCGCGCCTTCGCCGCTTTGATCGCGGCGACCGCGACGTCGAAGATGCCGCCGCGCGCGACGGCGTGATCGTGCACGTCGCGCGGCCCGTCGAGGTGGACGCTGAACGAGAAATACTCCGACGGCGCGAACTTGTCGAGGCTCGCTTCCAAACGGATCGCGTTGGTGCACAGGTAGACGAACTTCTTGCGTTCGACGAGCCCGCGCACGATCTCGTCGATCTGCGGGTGCAGCAGCGGCTCGCCGCCCGGGATCGACACGACGGGCGCGCCGCACTCGTCGACCGCCGCGAAGCACTGCTCCGGCGTGAGATGGCGGCGCAGCACCTCGACCGGGTGCTGGATCTTCCCGCACCCGCCGCACGCGAGGTTGCATCGGAACAGCGGCTCCAGCATCAGCACGAGCGGATAGCGCTTGCGCCCCGCGATGCGCTGCCGCACGACGTACCCGCCGACCGCTACGGCTTGCTTGAGAGAGATCGCCATCCATCCTCCGCCGGGCGTGCGCCGCGTGCGGCGTAGCCGTGATCTTGGAACCAGGTGACCGCGTCCCGCAACGCGTTGGTTACGGAGCTCTGCGGAAGTCCCAGCTCGCGTACCGCCTTCTCCGCGGTGTAGAACATTCGCTGCTTGGCCATCCGCACGCCGTCCAGCGCCACGTCCGGTTGGACGCCCAGCGGTGCGAGGACGTATTCGCCGAGCGCCGCGTACGCCAGCGGGATCGCGCGCGGTAGCCGCAGGCGCGGCGCGCGCAGCCCCGCGATCGCCGCGAGCCGGTCCAGCAGTTCGCGCAGCGTGAGGTTCTCGTTGCCCAGAATGTAGCGCTCGCCCGTGACGCCGCGTTCGTACGCCAGAATATGGCCCGCGGCGACGTCCCGCACGTCGACGAGGTTGAGCCCCGTGTCGACGTACGCCGGCATCCGTCCCGTCAGAAAGCGGACGACGATCTCGCCGGTCGGCGTCGGCTTGGCATCCCAGGGCCCGACCGGCGTGGTGGGGTTCACGATCACGACGTCCTGACCGGCCTCGACCGCCATCCGAACCTCTTGCTCGGCGAGGTACTTCGAGCGCTTGTAGGCGCCGATCAAGCGGCCGGGCGGGCTCTGGTACGTCTCGTCCGCGGGCCGCCCGTCGTCGCGCGCGCCGAGCGCGGCGACAGAGCTGGTGTGCACCGTGCGCGCGACGCCCGCCGCGCGCGCCGCGGCGAGCACGCTGCGCGTGCCGTCGACGTTCGCGCGCAGCACGGCGTCGCGGTCGCGTCGCCACAGACTGTACGTTGCGGCGACGTGGAAGAGCGCGTCGCAACCCCACATCGCATCGGCGAGCCCAGGCGCGAAGAGATCGCCACGGACTCGCTCGACCGCTAGGCCGGCAAGTGACGGCGCGGCGCCGCGGACCAGCGCGCGGACATTCCAGCCCCGGTCGAGCAGCGCACGCACGAGGTTCGCGCCGACGAAGCCGGACGCACCGGTGACGAATGCGGTCGGCACGCGCGGGTCAGCCGGCGAACGTGAACGGGCGCTTGCGCACGCGGTCGACGAGCCAGCGCAGCGAGCGGTTCGTCAGCGTCGACGTCGAGCCGGCGACGACGAGCGCGCGGATCTCGGCGCGCCCGATCTTCACCGCGCCGCCGGGGACCAGCATCGCTTCGGAGCGCTCCAGCTCGCGCATCGTCGCGACCGCGAACAGCACCGGCAGCACGCAGAAGAGCCGGATGCGAAGCGCCGTTGCGGGCAGCGCCTCGATGTAGCGCAGCGCGCGCTCGATGTCGTCCTGTGCGAGGACGAGCAGCGGCGCGAGCGCGTCGCGGTTGGCCGCGCGCTGCTCGTCGCGCAGGATCGTGGCGTGCCCGCTGCCGGCTGCCGCGAGCAGCTCGGACGGGATGTAGATCGCGTTCTCGCGCTCGGCGTCCCAGGCGATGTCCTTGAGGATGTTGACCGTCTGGAGCGCTTCGCCGAACGCCTCGCAATCGACGAGCAGCCGCGCGTACGTGCTCTTGCCGACGAACGCGGAGTGCTCGTACCACAAGTCGGTGAGCAGATGGCCCACCGTGCCGGCCACGAAGTAGCAGTACTCGCGGAACTCGTCGACGCTCGCGATGCGGATGCCGCCCCGGTGCTCGACCACGAAGCGCCGCATCCCGCGCACCATCTCGGCGATCCAGCTGCGCAGGATGCCGCGCGTCGGCGCGTCCAGCATGCGGTACGTCGTGAACACGTGCCCGGTCTGCGCGACCAGCGCGAGGTAGTCGTCGTTCGCGCTCAGCTCGCTGATGCACGAGCCGAAGTCGTCGGCCAGAGCCGGCCGGTCGAAGCACGCCATGAACGCGTCGAGCAGCGCCGCCTTGCGTTCGGGGGTTGCCGCCAGGTCGTCCTCGATCGTGTCGGCGATCCGGCACAGCAGGTACCCGATGCGGACGGGCGCCTCGAGCTTGGGCGGCAGCAGCTTGATCCCAAGCGCGAAGGTCCGCGAGACGCGCGGCAGTAGCAGCCGCGATAAACGTTCGGCGTCATGCAGCGTCGGTTCCCGGGCCGTCACTCTCAGCCGTGCTGCCTGCACACGCCGGGTCTTCCGGCGACGGGTCGTCCAAGCCTCTCCCTCGGGCAGGAGGGGCCTTGCCGCGGCGTCGCATAGCGGCGCATGCGAGTCGGGACACCGGAGCACCGGGATCTGTTCTGCCGGACCTTCGTCGAGACGCACGTGGACTTCGAGCCCGAGCAGCTGCCGTGGCCGGAGCTCGACGAGGTGAGCCTGCGGCGCCTGCGCGCATTTCCGTTCTGGCGCTACGCGCGCTCGATCGAGCAGCGTGCGGGCCGCATGGTGACGGCGTACGCGCACACGGTCGACGATCCGGTGATCCGCGCGGCGGTCGCGCTGCAAGGTACCGAGGAGACGCGCCACGGCCGCCTGATGGCGCACGCGATCGCGCGCTACGGTATCGAGGCGCCGCCGCTCGACATCGCCGACGCGCCCGTGTCCGACGAGGAGTTCTCCATCTTCGGCTTTGGCGAGTGCACCGACTCGTTCGTCGGCTTCGGCGCGATCGCGCTGGCGCGCGAGAAGAATATCTTGCCGTCCGCACTGCTCGAGGTCTTCGACGGCGTGATGTACGAAGAGGCGCGCCACATCGTGTTCTTCATCAACTGGTGGCGCTACGAAGAAGCGCGCGCCGGACGCGGCGGCCTCGGCTCGCACGTATGGAAAGCGCTGGGCTATCACTTCCGCGCGGCGATGGGTACCGTGACGGGCGCGACCGACCTCCCGCCGATGCCCGCGCTCGACGATCCCGAGCTGTCGGAGCTCGTCAAAGGCGTGACGCCGCTGATGTTCCTGCAGACGGCGCTCGCGGAGAACCGGCGCATGATGGCGAGGCTCGACCGGCGCCTGCTCAAACCGAAAGTCATGCCGACGATCGCGACGGCGCTGCTGCTGGGGATTCGCATGCTGCCGCCGCGTACCAGCGTTGCGGCGGCGGCGGTGGCGCCTTCGACGAATCAGCCGGCCAACGGTGTGCGCCCGCGCAGCGCGGCGTAGCGGCCCAGCGCCGTCAGCGGAAACTGCAACCGGTACTGGTGATAGTTCAAATAGAAGTGGCCCGGGAAACCGGTGCCGGTGAACTCCGGCTCGTCCCAACTGCCGTCCGCGCGCTGCGTTCGTAGCAGATACGCGACGCCGCGTTCGATCGCGGCCGCGAACGCATCGGCGATCTGCGGCAACCGTTCGGCGCACGCGAGCAGGCCGATCAGCGCCCACGCGGTTTGGCTCGCCGTCGGCGGACCGATGCCGCGCAATGACGGATCGTCGTAGCTGTCCGTCGTCTCGCCCCAGCCGCCGCCGGGTTGTTGCACGCTCTTGAGCCACACCGCGCCGCGCACGACCGCTGCGTCGATCGCGCGATCGTCCGGCCGCGTGGGGGCGAGCGCCGCGAGCGCACCGCTCGTGCCGTAGACGTAGTTCACGCCCCAGCGGCCGAACCACGCGCCGTCGCGTTCCTGTTCGTTCAGCAAGAATATAAGCCCGCGCTCGAACCGCGCGTCGCCGAATCCGTCGCCGTCGCCGAGCCCGCAGCGCGCGATCATTTCCAGCACGCGCGCGGTCACGTCGGCGGTGCTCGGGTCGATCATCGCCTTCAAGTCGCCGTAAGGGACGCGGTTGAGCCAGTCCTTGTCGTTGTCGATGTCGAACGCCGCCCAGCCGCCGGTCTTGCACTGCATCGTCGCGACCCAGCGCGCCGCGCGTGCGAGCGCGCCCGCGACGCGCGCCGGTTCGGGATGGTCCACCGCCGCGATTGCCATCGCGACGACCGCGGTATCGTCGACGTCGGGATACCACGCGTTCTCGAACTCGAACGCCCAGCCGCCGGGTTCGCCCGTGCGGTTCTTGACCGACCAGTCGCCGTAGCGCGCGACGATCTGCTTGTCCAACAACCACGATACCGCGCTGACGAGTCGCGGATCGTCGCGCGCGACGCCGGCGTCGGCGAGCGCGCGCACGGCCAAGCCGGTGTCCCACACCGGCGAGATGCACGGCTGCACGCGGTACGCGCCGCCCGCGGTGACCGTGAAGACGTCGATCGCCGCGAAGCCGCGCACGACGACGGGGTCGTGCACGTCGTAGCCGAGCGCGCGCAGCCCCAGCATCGCGTTGAGCATCGCGGGGATGATGCCGGCCCAGTCGCCGGTATGCTCCTGGCGTTCGACGGTCCATCGTTCGGCGAGGCGCAGCCCGTGCGCGCGAAACGGCACGAGACCGGCGCGCTCCGTCCATTTCAACACCGCGTCGACGCCCCCGAAGAAGCGCTCGAACGCGTTCGAGCCGCGCGGCAGCGTGAAGCGCGCGTGTGCACGGCCTTCGGCGTACAATTCGTCGAGCGCGAGTACCGGGCCATAGACCGGTTTGCGGTCGAACAGTAGGATCAGCGGCACCGTACTACCGCGCGCCCAGCTCGACAAGTCGTAGATCGAGAACGGCCCGCGCTCCGGCAGCACCATGAGCCACGGCGGCAGCGCCGGAAGGCCCGCCCACTCGTACGCGCCGATCAGCGCGAGGTGCAGCTTGGTGAAGATGCGCGCGCGCGTGATCCCGCCACGCGTGAGGATGAAGTCGCGCGCGCGCAGCAGCGCGTGATCGTCCGCGGGGACGCCGAGGAGGCGCAGCGCCAAGTACGCCTCGATGCTGACGCTGATCTCGCCGCCGTCGCCGTACGCGAGCTCCCAGCCGCCGTGGTCGCGCTGCTCGCCGCGGAAGTACGCTTCAGCCGCCGCGCGCGGCACGCGGTCGAACGTGCCCCACACATGGTGCAGCAGCAGCACCTCGGCGGTGATCGTGACGTTGGACTGCAGCTCGGCCCACCAGTAGCCGGCGGGATCTTGCAACTGGAACAGCGCGTCGACCGCACGCTCGACCGCGACCGTCAAAGGATCGGGTGATGGACCGAGCGCAGTGGAATCGTGCGATGTTGAAATATTCATCATGCTGAAGACGCTGCGAGCGGCGGCGTGGGTCGGGGCGGCGGCGTGGGTGGGTCTCGTCGTCGCTCGCGGTCGGTTTTGGGATGCGCGTGCCGACGGCCTCCGTGAGCCGGCGCCGGACGATCCCGCGCCGGACGTGCACGCGGTGGTCCCCGCGCGCAACGAGGCCGACATCGTGGCGCGGACCCTGGCGTCGCTGCTCGCGCAACGCTATGCGGGCCGGTTCGCGGTCACGCTCGTCGACGACCGCAGCGACGACGGCACCGGCGCGGTCGCGCACGCGGTCATCGCGGAGCGCGACGCCGCGGGCCGCGCGCGCATCGTCGCGGGCCGTCCACGGCCGGACGGCTGGACCGGCAAGGTGTGGGCGCTCGCCGAAGGCGTCGCCGCGGCGCGCGCGAGCGGCGCGCGGCCCGCGTACTGGTGGTTCACCGACGCGGACGTCGAGCACGATCCCGACACGCTCGCGCGCCTCGTCGCGACCGCGGTGCACGACGACCGCGCGCTGGTGTCGCAGATGGTTGCGCTGCATTGCGCGTCGCCGTGGGAACGGCTTTTGATTCCGGCGTTCGTGTTTTTCTTCCGAATGCTCTATCCGTTCGCGTGGGTGAACGACGACCGCCGCGCGACCGCCGCGGCCGCGGGCGGCTGCGTGTTGCTCACCGACGGCGCGCTAGCGCGCATCGGCGGGATCGAGCGCATCAAAGGCGAGCTGATCGACGACTGCGCGCTCGCCGCCGCGGTCAAAAGCGCGGGCGGCGGGTTATGGCTCGGCCTCGCGACGCGTTCGCGCAGCGTGCGCGCGTACGACGGCCTGCGCCCGATCTGGTCGATGGTCGCGCGCACGGCGTACACGCAACTGCGCCGTTCGCCGCCGTTGCTGGCCGGGACGGTCGCCGGGATGCTGCTGCTCTACTACGTCCCGGTCGCGGCGACGTTCGCGGGCGTGCGGCGCGGTCGCGCCGACATCGCGCTCCCGGGGCTCCTCGCGTGGGCGCTGATGGCGTTCGCGTTCGCGCCGACGCTGCGGCTCTACCGCGCGCCCTCGAGCGCCGCGGCGGCGCTGCCGCTCGCCGCCGCGCTCTACACGGGCATGACGTTGGATTCCGCGCGCCGGCACGCGCAACGCCGCGGCGGCGCGTGGAAAGGACGCACGTTCGCGCCGTAGTCACGTTCAGCCGGAGCCGCGCTGCGCCGCCCAGTCCTCCAGCCAGCGCACCGCGAAGCGGTGCAACCCCGCCGCGTCGAGCACGACGCTTTCGGCGTCGCCGAAGCGTCCGCGCGTGCCGCCGCCCGCGGCAAGATAGTCTGTAGCGACGTGCGCGAAGAAATCATCCGGCAGCCCGTCGACGACGGGGTGTGCCGTGTCGAACTCTTCGATCTCCACCCAGCGCGGCGCGCCGTCGCACACGAGCTTGCGGCGGTAGCGAATCGTGCGTTTGCCGGGCATGCGGGCGACGTGCTCCGCGTGGTGCAGCAACGTGATCGTATCGAGCGGCGCGCCGATCATCAGGATCTTCGCCGAGAGCGCGACGAGCTTCGCGAACGGCGACCCTTCGCCGTAGCCGTACTGGAGCGGGTGGCCGGCGCACAATTCGTCCGCCCGCGCGCCGAGCGCGACGATCCCCGCATCGGGATGATCGCTGCGCACGGTGCCCGGCCACGTGCGCAGCGCTTCGGCGAAGATGCCGTGATCGCGCGCGGCGCGCGCGGTGCGCTTGTCGAACATCGGGATCGCGTCGTCGAGGCGAGGGTCGTCCCAGTCGTCCACGCCGGACTCCCAGTCGGCGTACGCGACGAGCGTCCCGTTCGCGCCGACCGCGTCGAGCACCGCGACGACGACCGCGTTCACGCCGCCGACGACGGGACCGACGCCGCGCAACCCCGCGTGCACCATCGCGACGTCGCCGGACGCGACGCCGAGCGCGCCCAGATCCGCCGCGAGGCTCGACCGCGTGAACGGTGGCCCGGTTAAAACGCTCATCGCACATTCTCAACGGCACGGGCGGTGTCGGACAGCGCCGCGAGCGCGCGGCGCACGTCGCGCACGAACGCCACTGCGGCGCGCGGCGCGCGCGCGAACGCGAGCGCGACGTGCAGCGGCCGCAGCCTGCCTTCCGCATCGATCGCGCCGTCGATCGGCGGCAGGTCGCGTGCCGCATCGTCGCTCACCACGCGCACCATCGCGAAGGCCACACCGCGCGCGGCGAGCGCCTCGGCGAGGTGCGTCGCTTCCATGTCGACGACGTCCGCTTCGAACCGCTGCGCGAGCACCGTGCGCGCGGCGGCCACCGTGACGACGCGCTTGGTCGTGCATCCGCTCACGACGGTCGCGCCGGGCAGCGCGGCGGTCAGCGCGCCGATCAGCCGCGCGTCGAACGGGACCGTGCGCGTGGCGTCCACGACGCGGCCGTAGATCGCGACGTCACCGGCGCGCAGCGTTCGCAGCGCACCGCACAAGCCGAGCACGATCACCGTCTCGCCGGCCGTGAGCTCCGGCAGCGCGGACGCCGCGGGCGCACCGGCCGGCAGCTCGACGACGCGCGCCGACGGCAAGCCGCGCCGAACGGCGGCGGCCTCAGCCCCACGCGGCACCAGGAACGTCGTGCGCGCCATCGCGCACGCATTCAGCGCGCGGGCGCGCCGTCCCGGCTGCTAGCGCGCGGTGGACGATGGCGGCGCGGTGCCGTCGGTGACGATCTTGTAGTCGGTGAACGTCGCGTGCGCGACGACGTGGTACGCGGGGAGCTTGATGTCCGCGTCCTCGGTCGCCGGGACCGGGATGCCGTCGACGACGGACGGGTTCACGCGCACGTCGATCCGGCCGCCGTTGTGGTACTGCCACTGGATGCGGCGCAAGCCGTCGTTGTCGAGCTCGGCGTGGATGGCCTTGACGTTGCCCTTGATCTTGTCGTTCATCTCGACGGAGGTGCGCTCGCCGTCGTGCGCGATGCTGGCCACGTCGTAGTGCTCGGGCCACGTGTGCGGCTGGAGCGGGTCCATCTTCATGTTCTCGAAGCCCTTGCCGAACCACGGCACGTGGTCGAAGTGGACCGAGTACAGGTTGGGGCGCTTGTACGCGATGTTGCCTTCGAGATGGAACTTGAGGTACGGGAACGAGCGCAGCGCGAAATCGACGTGCAGCTTCGACGTGTACGACTGCACCGGCGCCGTGCGCGTGCCGCTCAGGGCGAAGATCTTCGCGGCCTCCTCGGACGGCGCGGACGAGCCGGGGGCTTCGGCGAGCATGCCGATCGACGCCGCCATCAAGGCGGTGCCCACGAGGAGGGTTCGCACGAAGTATGAGACTCCCGGGATCGCGGCTGGGTTGCCGTGGGCTCCCTAGGCGTTTCGGCAAGCGGCGCCCCGGGAACGTCTAGCGGCGCGATGTATGCGGAATATCAAGCGCCGGAAACGGTCCCCGACGTACCGTCGGGACCCGCCGTGCCGGAGATACCCGCCGATCCGACGCCGCCAGGCGGCGACCCGGAACCGATGGACATCGCTGCCTGATCTCCAGGAGGGGAACTTTGCGGATCTTCACTCGTTTCTCGATCTTGTTTCTCGCGCTGTTCCTCGCTGTGGCGCCGACGTTTGCGCTCGCGCAGACGACGGGCGGCGGCGGCGGCACCGGCGGCGGAACGACGAGCGGCAGCACGACGGGCGGCGGCGCGTCGGGTACGACCAGCGGCACCACGACCGGCACGAGCACGACCCAGACCACCACGACCGACCAGACGAGCTCGGTGCCGTGGACGTGGATCATCATCGGCGCGGTGGTGCTGATCGTGATCGTCGGACTCGTCGCGATGTCGAACAATCGCTCCAGCACGACCACGACCGTCCGGCGCGATTAACCCCAGCCGGAAGGATCGACATCAAAGGGTAAGAGCCGGCGCGTGAGTGTCCGGCTCTATCCTTATGTTCTCGAACCGAAGCTGACCGCCGCGATCTGGGGCGGCGACGCCCTCGTCACGCGCTACGGCAAGCACGGTGACCGCGCGCAGACGCTGGGCGAGTCGTGGGAGTGCTGGGACGAGAACCGCGTCGCGAACGGCGCGCTCGGCGGCAAGACGCTCGGCGAGCTGCGTGCGGAGCTAGGCGACGCGCTCACCGGACCGATCGGCTCCACGCGCACCTTTCCGGTGCTCACGAAGATCATCGACGCGCGTGAAGCGCTGTCGGTGCAGGTGCACCCCGACGACGCGTACGCGCAGCGCGTCGAGCACCAGCCCAACGGCAAGACGGAATGCTGGTACGTGCTGAGCTGCGAGCCCGGCGCCGAGCTCGTGCTGGGCTGGGCGCGCGACACGACGCGCGAGGAGTACGAGCGCCGCGTCGCCGACGGCACGCTCGGCGAGATCCTGCGCCGCGTCCCCGTCCGGGCGGGGGACGCGTTCTACTTACCGGCCGGGACGCTCCACGCGATCGGCGCGGGGATCCGGCTGTTCGAGACGCAGCAGGCCAGCGACCTGACGTACCGCATCTTCGACTGGAACCGCTTGGGCGCCGACGGCAAGCCGCGCGAGCTGCACGTGCGCAAAGCGGGCGACGTGCTCGACTACCGCGCGACGTTCCCGGATGCGGTGCGGCAGCTGGCGTACGGCGAAGAGGGTCTCGAACGCACGCTGCTGATCGCGACCGCGCGCTTCTTGGTCGAGCGCATCGCCGTGACGCGCTCGGAGGCGTACGTGCCCACCGACGGGCGGCCGCTGACGATGACGGCGATGGACGCGCACCTGCGCGTCGACACGGAACACGCCAGCGCGGTGCTCGAACCGTGGCAAACCGTCGTAACCCCGGCATGCGCGCAGCGCATCGCACTGGTTCCCGGCGGGGAGCGCACGAGCGCCTTGCTGGTCCACCCGCAGCCCGACCTCGCAGCGGCCCGCGAACGCGCTGTGGCGGGCGGTTGCTCGGCCCCCGAAGCCGACGCGTTCTTCGCGCAGTTCGGCTAGCACGAAGGCGCCCGGTTGGCCGGCCGAAGCTGGCAGTGTCCTGAGAACAATTCTCATCTAGGGCTAGGCACTTCACCGTGCGCCAGGGCGTAGCACTGATACAACCATGTACACACTGGAACGGCCGGCGACCAATGGCCGCGTCTCAACCGTCAATCTCGAACCCGCGCGCCGTCGTCCGCGCTGGTGGTTCGTTGCCGCGGCGGTCGCGGTCATCGTTGCCATCGTCGTCTCGATCATCGCGGTGCGCTCGCGCGCGGCGGCGGTAACGTACACGACCGTTCCGGTGCAGAGCGGCTCGCTTTCGCAAACCGTCACGGCGAGCGGAACGCTCAACCCGCAGAACACGATCAACGTCGGCACGCAGATCTCGGGCACGATCGCCGAGATCGACGCCGACTTCAACGCGCACGTGCGCAAGGGCCAAGTGCTCGCGCGCATCGACCCGAGCTCGTTCCAGGCGGCGCTCGACCAGGCGCGCGCGGCGCTCGCGCAGACCGCGGCGCAGGCACAGGCATCCGGCGCGACGGCGAGCGGCGGCCCGGCCGCCGTCGCCGCGGCGCAGGCGCAGGCACAGGCGCAAGCCGCCGCGGCGCGCGTGGCTTCGGCGAACGCGGACGCATCGCACGCCGCGATCGCGACCGCGCAGTCCAACGTCGTCAAAGCGCAGAGCGCGCTCGCGCTCGCGCAGCAAACCGTCACGCGCGACCGCCAGCTGCTCGCGCAAGGCTACATCGCGCAGTCGCAAGCCGACGCGGACACGTCCAACGCGATCGCCGCGCAGAGCGCGGTCGACGGCGCGCGCGTCGCGGTGACGCAAGCGCAGGCCCAGTCCTTGGCGTCGTCCGCCCAGATCGCGCAGGCGACGGCGCAGCAGTCGGCGCTGAGCGATCAGGCCGGCGTGCAGGGCGCGACCGCGGCAGCACAATCGGCCACGCACGACGCCGGCGTCGCCGCGATCGGCATCCAGCAGGCGCAGGTGAAGCAGGCCGAACAGAACCTCGCGCACACGATCATCACCTCGCCGGTCGACGGCACCGTGATCGCGCGCGGCGTCTCGATCGGGCAGACGGTCGCGGCGAGCTTCAGCACGCCGACGCTGTACACGATCGCGCAAGACCTCACCAAGATGGAGCTCGACCTCGCGGTCGGCGAGCCCGACATCGGGCGCTTGCGCGCCGGTGACGGCGTCGACTTCACCGTGCTCGCGTACCCGAACCGCACCTTCCACGCGAACGTGCAGCAGGTGCGCCAGAACCCGACGACCGTCTCGAACGTCGTGACGTACCAGACCGTCGTGATCGTGAACAACAAAGACGGCGCGCTGCGCCCCGGCATGACGGCGAACGCGACGATCCAGGTCGCACACGTCGACAACGCCACCATCGTCCCGCTGGCCGCGTTCGGCTACACCCCGCCGAGCGGCTCGGTGACGCGCACGCCTCGTACGCGCAGCGGTGCGAATCAAACGCAGCGCGGCGGCAACGCCTCCGCGGCGGGCAACAACGCGTCGCCGTGGGGTCAGACCTCGGCCGCGAGCAGCGGCGCGGTGACGCCCGGCGGCACGGGACGGATCTTCGTGCAGCGCGGCAACGGCCTCGTGCCGGTCCGCGTGAAGATCGGCCTCGTCGCCGACACGCAGGCCAGCGTCACGCCGCTGCGCGGCACGCTCTCCGCGAACGATCAGGTCGTGATCGGCGACTCGAGCAGCGCGTCCGGTTCGAAGACCGCGTCCGCCGGCAACCCGCTCACGGGCGGCAACCAGCAGCGCGCGCCGGGCGGCCGCCGCGGCCCGCTGGGTGGCGGCTAATGCCCAATACGCCGGTCGTCGAGGTGCGGGGCCTCACCAAGATCTATCCGCTGGACGGTGGGGAGGACGTCGTCGCGCTGCGCGGCGTCGACCTCACCATCGATCCCGGTGAGTTCGTCGCCGTGATGGGCCCGTCGGGCTCGGGCAAGTCGACGTTCATGCACATCGTCGGCTTCCTCGACCGTCCGACGTCCGGTTCGTACCGGTTCGCCGGCACCGACGTGTCCGGCCTCGGCAAAGACGCGCTCGCCGACCTGCGGTCGCGCTCGCTGGGCTTCGTGTTCCAGGCGTACAACTTGCTCGCGCGCACCACCGCGGTCGAGAACGTCGAACTGCCGATGATCTACGCCGGCGTTCCGGCCGCCGAGCGGCACCGCGCCGCGATGGAAGCGCTCGACGCCGTGGGGCTCGCGAAGTACGCGCACCATCAGCCCAACCAGCTCTCGGGCGGGCAGCAGCAGCGCGTCGCGATCGCGCGCTCGATCGTGAACCAGCCGCACCTCATCCTCGCCGACGAGCCCACGGGCGCGCTCGACACCGCGTCGTCGGAAGACGTGATGGCGCTGTTTCAGCGGCTCAACCGCGAGCGCGGGATGACGGTGATGCTCGTGACGCACGAGCCCGACGTCGCCGCGCACGCGCGGCGCCGGGTGTCGTTCCGCGACGGCAGCATCGTGTCCGACACGCTCGCCGCCGAGAAGGTGCCGGCATGATCGGCATGATGCAGACGCTGCGGCTCGCGCTCACGGCGCTGGTGCGCAACAAATCGCGCTCGCTGCTCACGATGCTCGGCGTCGTGATCGGCGTCGCCGCGGTCATCGTCACGGTCGCGATCGGTACCGGCGCGAAGAGCTCCGTCGCCGATCAGATCAACGGCCTGGGCTCCAACCTGGTCGTCGTGCTGCCCGGCAGCGTGCAGACCGCCGGCGCGCGCAGCGGCAGCGGCGGCGCATCGACGCTCACCGTCGCCGACGGCCTCGCGATCGCGAAACTACCGGGCGTCGCATCGGTGTCGCCGGCGGTCAACGTGCGCGCGCAGATCGTCGCGGGCGGCCAGAACTGGCAGACGCAAGCGACCGGCGTCGCGCCGAGCTATACGTTCGTGCGCACGTGGAACACGTCGAGCGGGCGGTTCTTCACGCAGTCCGAGACGCAGGAGGCCGCGAAAGTGGCGGTGCTCGGCCAGACGGTCGTGCAGCAGCTCTTCGGCGCCGGCGATCCCGTCGGGCGAACCGTGCTCGTCAAGGGTGTTCCGTTCACCGTCATCGGAACGATGGCGGCCAAAGGCCAGAGCGGCACCGGCCAGGATCAGGACGACACGGTGCTGATCCCGTACACGTCCGCGCTGCAGCGCCTCACCGGCGGCACCACGATCGGCACGCTGATGGTGTCGGCGACGGACGCCGCGCACATCGAAGGCGTGCAGAGCGAGATCACCGCGCTGCTGGAACAGCGCCACGGCGTCGTCGCCGGCCAGCCCGACGACTTCTCCGTGCGCAACCTCGCGGACATCGCGAGCGCCGCGTCGGCGACCGCGTCGATCCTCGGGTTGCTGCTCGCCGCCGTCGCGGCGGTGTCGCTGATCGTCGGCGGGATCGGGATCATGAACATCATGCTCGTCTCCGTCACGGAGCGCACGCGCGAGATCGGCCTGCGCGTTGCGCTGGGCGCGCGCAGCGCCGCGATCCTGCGCCAGTTCCTGATCGAAGCGGTCGTGCTGTCGACCGGCGGCGGCGCGATCGGCGTCGTGCTGGGCGTCGCGGGCGCCGCGTCGATCGCGCTGTTCGCGCACTGGCCGGCGACCGTGCCGCTCACCGCGGTCCTCCTGGCGCTGGCGTTCAGCGCCGCGGTCGGCGTGTTCTTCGGCTACTGGCCCGCGCGCAAAGCGGCGGCGCTCGACCCGATCCGCGCGCTGCGGTTCGAGTAACGCGACCGGCGATCAGCCGGCGGGAGCGGGCTCGGGCACGCTCCCGCCCGCCGCACCGTTGCGGTTGGCGCCGTGCAGCACGGTGTCGATGATGCCGTACGCCTGCGCTTCCTCGGCGCTCATGTAGAAGTCGCGCTCGAGGTCGCGCAGGATCTCGTCGACCGGCTTGTGCGTGGTGTGCTCGTAGATGCCGGCGATGATGCGGCGCGTCGCGACGAGCTCGCGCGCGGTGATCTCGATGTCGGTGGCCTGGCCGCCGATCTGCCCGATCGACGGCTGGTGAATGAGGATCTTGCTGTACGGCAGCGCCATGCGTTTGCCCGGCGCGCCGCCCGTGAGCAGCAGCGACGCGGCCGACGCGGCGAGTCCCGCGCAGATCGTCGCGACGTTCGGCTTGATCAGCTGCATCGTGTCGTACATCGCGAGCCCGGCGCTGACGCTGCCGCCCGGGCTGTTGATGTACAGGTCGATGTCGCGGTCGGGATCGGCGCGCTCGAGGAACAGCAGCTGCGCGATGACGACGTTCGCCATGTCGTCGCCGATCGGGCCGGTGACGAACACGATGCGCTCCTGCAGCAGCCGCGAGTAGATGTCGTAGGAACGTTCGCCGCGCGCGGTTTGCTCGACGACGATCGGAATGAGGCTCATGCGCCGCAGTCTAGCAGACACATTCGCGTAGCGACGAAACGGGCCGCCGAAAGCGGCCGCGCACGTTCGACGCGGGTGGGCAACCAAAAGCGGCCACGCGCCGCAGGGACGCGCGCGCGGCCCGCGCGAAGCGTCCGGCATGAACACGCTGACCGAGGCGCAGCGCGACCGGGTTCTGGCGATGCTGCGCGAGGGCAAGACGCTGCGCCGCATCGAGCATGAGACGGGGCACCGCCGCGAGACGATCGCGGCGTACGGCCGCCGCGCCGGGCTGCTCGACGGCGGCGTCGCCGACCTGGCTGCCGCGCGCGAGCCGGCGTCGGTCTGCGAGGCGCACCACGCGGCGATCGAAGGCGCGCTGCGCGACGCCGCGTCGCTGCGCGCGGTGCACGCCGAACTGGTCGAACGCTACGCCTTCCCCGGCAGCTACAGCACGCTCAAGCGGTACGTGCGCACGCGCCTCGCGCCGGCGCGCGAAGCGACGACGATGCTCGCGGCCTGAGCGCTACGCGGCCATCTCCGCGGCCGCCGCGGCGGCGGCGATGCCGTTGCGGCGCTCGTGCAGGACGCTGCCGCTGAGCCCGATCACCACGATCGCGAGCCCGAGCGCGGTGAGCGGCGGCGGCGCGGCGCGCAGCTGCACCCACGCGCTGAGCGCCGCGATCACCGGGATCGCGAACGACGCCAGCGCCACGGTGTTGGCCGGCAGCGCGGAGAGCGCGCTGCCCCACCACAGCCACGCGAGTCCGCTGCCGACCACCGCGGCGAACGTCGCGGCGGCGACGACGGATGCGTCCAGGTGCGCGACGGGCTTGCCGACGACGAGTGCGAGCACGGCGAGCGGGACGAACGCGACGAGCTGCTGCCACGCGACGAGGCGCAGCAGGTCGATGCGGTACGCCGCGCGCCGCTGCATCACGTTGCCCAGCGCCCACGACGCGCCGGCGCACACCGCCAGCCCGCCGGCGATCAGCTCGTTATGCGCGCGCAGCCCGGACGCGACGACGACGATCCCGGCCGCCGCGACGAGCAGCCACGCGATGCGCGCCGCGGACAGACGTTCGCCGACGACCGCGTACGCGAAGACCGCCGTGAACAGCGGCATCGTGAAGATCAGCGCCGCGACGTTCGCGACGCCGCCGAAGCGCAGCGCGAGCGTCGAGAAGCAGATCAGCCCGGCGACCTGCACGACGCCGATCCCCAGGTACGCGCGCCCCGGCGGCGGCGCCATGCTGCGCCGGGCGACCGCCAGCACCAGGAACAGCGCGAGCGCGCCGCCGCCGACGCGAAACGCGCCGAACCACCACGGGTCGATCGCGACGGCCGCGATCTTGAGCGGAACCCAGTTGTAGCCCCAGATCAGGACCGTGAGCAGCAGCAGTGCGAGGTTGCGAGCGTGAGGCACGGGCTCCACAACCCGCGTCGCGGTGCGAAGTGTTCGCGCGCGGCGCCGGCGCTTACAAGCGCGCTTTCGCCTGCACGATGCCGATGGCCGCGGCCAGTTGCGCGTCGGCGGCCGGATCGCCGAAATGCGCGTGCGCGTTCTCGACCACGACCACGTCGGGCGCGAGGCCGATGCCGTCGATGATGCGCTTGCGCGGCGTGAGGTAGCGCGCCGTCGTGATCTTCATCGCCGAACCGTCGGCGTTGTAGGTGATTTGCTGCACGACACCCTTGCCGTAGGTGCGGCTGCCGACCAGCGTCGCGACGCCCGCATCCTGCAGCGCGCCCGCCGCGATCTCCGATGCCGAAGCCGAGTAGTGGTTGACGAGCACCGCGACGGGGTGCGTCTCGTCGGCGTTCGCGTCCGCATCGAACTGCGTCGTGCCGCGGCGCTCCGCGACCGAGACGATGGGCCCGCTGTGGATGAAGTGGTCGGCGATCGCAACCGCCGCGTTGACGTAGCCGCCGCCGTTGTTGCGCAGGTCGATCACGTACGCGCGCGCGTTCTGCCGCTGCAAATGTTTGAGGGCCACGCCGAACTCTTCGGCCGTCGGCTCGCCGAAGATGCCGACGGCGATGTAGCCGATCCCGTTGGGCAGCAGCTTCTGGTAGACGGTCGGCGCGTGCACCTCGGCGCGCACGATCGTCAGCTCGTCGTTCGGCTTGCCGTCGCGAAGCACGCGCACGCGGACCGCCGTGCCGGCATGCCCGAGCAGCTTCGCGCGCACGTGCGCGACGTCGAGGCCGCGCACGCTCGTGCCGTCGACGGCGTCGAACACGTCGCCGCTCTGGATGCCCGCACCCTCGGCCGGCGTTCCGGGCGCGACGTATGCCGCGCTGACGTCCTTCGTCTTCTCGTCCTGCTGCAGCAGCACGCCGATCCCGAACACGTGCGGCGGGTTGAGCGGGCCTTGGAAGCCCTGCAGCTCCTTGGGCGACATGAACACGGTGTAGCGGTCGCCGGCGGCGCGCGCCATGCCGGTCAGCGCCGCGTACGTCAGGTCCGTCTCCGAGAGGCCGCCGCGCCCGCGGGCTTGGTCGATCGAGGTGACGATCTGCGCGAGGCCATCTTCGCGGGACCGGCCTGGAAACGCGGGCGGACTGCCCTTGCGCTTGCGGACGGCGTCGGCGATCCCGCCGCGCGCGCCCGCGACGAGCTTGGCCGGCTCGACGCCGCGATAGAACGTTTCCGTGAGCGCCCGGTAGGCATTGCGGACGTCATCGGCGTGGGTCGCGGACAGCGCGTCCGACGAGGCGGGCGCGGCCACGGCCAGGGTGGCGGCGAGCACCGTGAGGGCGCGGGCGGCTGGATGCATCCCTGGAGTTTTCGGACGCGAGCACGCCCCGGCCTCCGCATTCCTGCGTAGCCAAGCCGGGCGAAAACGTGCCCTAAATCACCTAAACTCGTTGGGCCAAAGGTCCGAATTTAGAACCATGACACCACTCGTTGCCATGATGGCTGCGGTGTTCGGGTTCTCTCCCGTGGTCCTGGGAGTCGCCCAAGGGCAGGAAGCCCCGATCACCATCTCCTTCGTGAATCCGCACTACCCGGAGCTCGCCCCCGACCAAGCTCGTGCGCTCGCGGACGACGTGAACGCGGAACGCGCCAAGCGCGGCCTGCCCGCGCTGACCCGCGACAGCACGCTGGACCGCTTCGCGTACGCGAAGGCTTCTGAGATGGCCGCTCGCGGATACTTCGGCCACACCGATCCGGACGGCATCACGTTCCAGGACCGGCTGCGCGCCTGGCATTGGCCCAACACGTACGCGGCGGAGAACATCGCGTTCGACCGGGACGAACAGGCCGCGCACACCGCGTTCATGAACAGCCCCGGGCACGCGCAAAACGTGCTCGACCGCAACGAGCGCCGCATCGGCGTCGCGGTGGTCACGGTCGGCGAGCACGAAACGTTCTACGTCGAGGACTTCTCCGGGAACTGATCGCCCGCGAACCAGAAGTTGGCCTGGCCGGTGCCGATGGCCGCCTCGTAGCGGCCGAACTGCTCGCCGCGTGCTCGCCACGCGGCGCCGCCGTTTGCGCCGGCGAGAATGAGGTAGTGCGCGAAGCGCCCCTCCGGCGAGCACGTGCGGCGAAACTCCTCGGCGTGCGCGAGCACCGCGGCGTGGTCGCCGGCCTGCCACCACGCCATGATCCGCGCGTCGAACTCGCGCAGCGCGGGATCGCTGATGTCCGCCGGATCGGCGCTCGCGCGCTCGCGGATCACCGCGAGCGGCCAGAAGCGGTGCGACATCCCGCCCGACGCGACCAGCAGCACGCGCCGCCCGCTGCGCGCGACCGCGGCTGCGAGCGCTTCGCCAAAGCGCAGGTTCGGCTCGACCTCCGCCGTGTCGAGCACGGAGATCGGCAGCACGCGCTTCTTCGCGGGGCCGGGGTTGTAGTAGTGCATCGGGTTGAGCGTGCCGTAGTGCACCGGTAAGCCGCGGTGCGCGGCCGCTTCGGCCGGCACGCCGCGCGCTTTCGATTCTTCCGCGATCAGCGTGGCAAGCTCGGGATCGCCGGGGTAGTCGTAGGCGTACTCGTGGATCAT
>DASZBS010000123.1:0-4531 GCA_035943995.1 Candidatus Elarobacter sp.
CGCACGTGCATCTCGTACTGGCTGATCTGCGTCGCGTCGAGCGAGTAGTGCCCGCTGTTGTGCACGCGCGGCGCGATCTCGTTCACGAGCAGGTCGTCGCCGGCTTGGAAGAACTCCACGCAGAAGGTGCCGACGATCTCCAGGCGCTCCGCGATCGTGGTTGCGTACCGCCGCGCGCGCTCGGCGATCTGCGGCGCGACGCGGCCCGGCACGATCGTCACCGCGAGCACCCCTTCGTCGTGCTGGTTCTCCGACACCGGGAACGCGACGATCTCGCCGTGCTCGTTGCGCGCGGCGATGATCGACAGCTCGCGGTCGAACGCGATGAGGCGCTCCCAGATCAGCGCACGCCCCTTGGCCGCGGTCCACGCGCGCTCGGCATCGTCACGCGAGCGCACGACCCACTGGCCCTTGCCGTCGTAACCGCCGAGCGTCGTCTTGAGCACGCCGGGATAACCGATCGTTTTCTCCGCGCCGTCGAACTCATCGCGCGTACGCACGGGCGCGAACTCCGCGGTCGGGATGCCGCAGTCGCGCACGAACGTCTTCTCGAGGATGCGCTCCTGAGTGATGCGCAGCGCGTTCGAGCCGGGGTGCACGATGCGGCGATCGGCTTCGAGCGCAAGCACCGACTCGAGCGGGATGTTCTCGAACTCGTACGTCACGACGTCGGTGCGCGCGCCCAGCTCGCCGATCGCGCGCAGGTCGTCGTACGCCGCGACGATCTGCTCGTCGGCGATCTGCCCGGTCGGCGAATCCGGAAACGGCTCCAGCGTGACAATGCGAAAGCCCATGCGCTTCGCCTCGAGCGTGAGCATCCGCCCGAGCTGCCCACCCCCGAGGATACCGATGCTGCGAATCACAGCTCGATGGACTCCACGTCGGCGGTGATGCGCGCGACGCGTTCGCTCAGCGTGCGCGCCAGATCGGCGTCGTGCAGCGCCAGGATGCGCGCGGCGAACAGCGCCGCGTTCGCGGCGCCGCCGATCGCCATCGTCGCGACCGGGACGCCGGCCGGCATCTGCGCGATCGACAGCAGCGAGTCCAGGCCTTTGAGCGCCTTCGATTCCACCGGTACGCCGATCACCGGCAGGTTCGTCTTCGTCGCGACCATGCCGGGCAGGTGCGCGGCACCGCCCGCGCCCGCGATGATCACCTCGATGCCGCGCGCTTTCGCTTCGCTCGCGTAGCGGAACATCAGGTCGGGCGTGCGGTGCGCGGAGACCACGCGCAGCTCGAACGGTACGCCGAGCTCCTCCAGCGTCGTCGCCGCGGCGCGCATCGTCTCGAGATCCGATTTCGAGCCCATGATGATTCCGACACGGGGCGTAGCACTCATCGCGTTCCGGCGTTCGGGGAGGCCTAGGTGGGTACCCTCGTTCCGTGCGGTTCTCGGTTGGGATCAACTACTGGCCGCGGCGCAGCGCGATGGCGATGTGGCGCCGGTTCGACGCGGGCGAGGTTCGCGAGGACTTCGCGCGCATCGCCGGGCTGGGGCTCGACGCCGTGCGCTTCTTCCTGCGCTGGGACGATTTCCAACCGCAACCGGACACGCTGGACGCCGGGATGCTCGCGCGATTGGAATCAGTGGCCGACATCGCGGCCGAAGCCGGATTGCGCACGATGCCGACGCTGTTCAGCGGCCACATGAGCGGCGTGAACTGGATCCCGCCGTGGGCACTTGATCCGAGCACGCCGCACGGCCGCTTCCGCACCATCGCGGGCAACGCCGAGTCGCCGTACGGGATCGGCGACTTCTACAAAGGCCCGCTGCTCGACGCGCAGCTCGCGTTCGCGCGCGCCGTCGGTGAACGTCTGCGCGCGCATCCCGCGGTGCTCGCGTGGGATCTCGGCAACGAGTTCAGCAACATGCGCGAACCGGCGAGCCAGTACGAAGCGGCGGACTGGAGCCGCCGGCTCACTGCTGCGCTTCAGGAGACGTCCACGATCCCGGTGACGGCGGGGACGCACGGAGAAGATCTCACCCGCGACCGCAACATCCGGTTCTTGCCGCTGTGCATGCCCTACGCGTTCGCGACGATGCACGGCTACCCGGTGTACAGCGGGTTCTCGCGCAACCGCCTCGATCCCGAAGTCGTGCCGTTTCTCGCGCACCTCACGGCCGCGTTCGCGCAGAAACCCGTGTTGTTCAGCGAGCTCGGGAACCCGACGTGCCCGCCGCACAAGCTCTCGCCCTTCGAACGCGTCGCGCTGCCAGACGAGCCGCCGAACCCGACGGTCTCGCCCGACGATCCGGTGCTCGCGCCGTACGCGTGCTTGACGGAAACCGAGATGGCGTCGTACTGCACGAACGTGCTCGAACGCTTGCACGCCGACGGCCGGCTCGGCGCGTACTGGTGGTGCTGGGCGGACTACGCCGCCGAGTTGCGCGGCGAACCGCCGTTCGACGAGGCGCCGCACGAGCTGAGCTTCGGGATCGTGCGCGACGACGGCAGCGAGAAGCCGGTCGCCGCGGCGCTCGCCGCGTTCGCCCGCGAGCGGCGCACGGTGACGGCGCCCGACGACACGCCGGTGATCGCCGACACCTACTACTACCGCACGCTGCCCGACAGCACGCGGACCTTGTACGACGCGTGGGTGCGCTCCATCGAGGAACGTCGCGGCGCCGCGCGGTAAGCGGACGCGTGCGCGAAAATACGTTGAAGCGCCGGCTGCAGGCCGGTGAGACCGTCGTCGGGACCTGGATGAACTTGGCCGAGCCGCTCGTCGCCGGCCTGCTGGCGAGCCACGGCTGGGACTGGCTGCTCATCGACATGGAGCACGGTCCGATCCCGCTCGCCGACGCGGCCGCCATGGTGACCGCCGTTCGCGCGCAGAACGGCGTGCCGATCGTGCGTGTCGCGTGGAACGAGAGCTCGCAGATCCAGCGCGTGCTCGATCTTGGCGCGTGGGGCATCATGGTGCCGGTGATCAACACCGCCGACGACGCGCGCCGCGTCGTGCGCGACGCGCGCTTTCCGCCGCTGGGCGAGCGCAGCCGCGGCGGCGTGCGCGCGAACCTCACGTTCGAGACCGATCCCGGCACGTACAGCCTGCGCGCGAACGACGAGGTGCTGGTGCTCGTGCAGGTCGAGACGGAGCAGTCCGTCGCGAACGTCGCGGAGATCCTCGCGGTCGACGGGATCGACGGCGTGTTCGTCGGCCCGAACGATCTCGCGTTCTCCGGCGGCAAGCCGTGGCCCGGCGTGTGGGAAAAGGACGCGGCCTACATGGCGCTGATAGACGCGGTGCCGCGCGCCGCCGAGGCCGCCGGCAAGTTCGCGGGCATCCTCGCGCGCGAAGCGGAGCAGGCGAAGCAGATGATCGCGCACGGCTACCGGTTCGTGGGCGTGGGCGGCGACGTGACGTTCCTGAGCAACGGCTCGAAGCAGTGGCTCGAGATGGTGCGCGCGCCGCAAAAATCCGGATGAGCGTCGTCGTCGTCACGGGCGCGTCGTCCGGCATCGGGCGCGCGCTCGCGCTGCGCGCCGCGCGCGCAGGCTACGACGTCGTCGCGATCGGCCGCAACGCCGCCGCGCTCGACGCCGTCGCGCAACGCGTGCGCACCGAACCGGGCCGCATCGTCACCGCGGTCTTCGACGTGAGCGATCCCGCGAACGCGCTGCCGATCGTCGACCTCGCGCGCGAGAAGTTCGGGCGCATCGACGTGCTGGTGAACAACGCCGGCCACGTCGCCGTCGGCGCGCTCTCGCTGCAGACCGACGACGCACTCCGCGCGCAGTTCGGCACGCACGTCATCGGCCCGGTCGCGCTCGTGCGCGAAGCGCTGCCGCTGCTGCGCGAGTCGCACGGCATCGTGTTCATGCTGGGCAGCGGCGTCGCGCGCGTCCCCGTCGGCGGCCTCGGCGCGTACGCGCCGTCCAAAGCGGCGACGCGTTCGGCAACCAGAATTCTGCGGCGCGAGCTCGAGCCGCAGGGGATCGCCGTGACGTACGTCGATCCGGGCGCGGTCGATACCGCATTCATGTCGCGCGCCGGCATGCCGGGCGCGCCCGCGTCGATCATGGTGACGCCCGAAGAGGTCGCGCGCAAGATCCTCGTCGCAGTGCGCACGCGGCCGCGCGTGCTCAACGCGGTGCCGTGGCAAACCGCGTTCGTCGCGCTCGCCGAGCTGTTCCCGCGAATCACCGACCTCGTGCTCGAACGCAATCCCGCGCTCGTCGGCACGCAGAACGTCACACCGGCGCACACGCTCGGCGCGGAAGTGCTGACCCCCAGCCGGCGCGACACCGCCGCGGAGGCGATCGAAGCGGCGATGAACGACGCGGCAAGGCCGCCCGCGCCCGCGCCTGAATCCGACGCGCCGCCACGCGAACCGAGCGCGACCGACGCCGCCGCGATGGCGGCGCTCGACGAGTACGCATCGAGCGACGAAGCCGAAGCCGCGCTGCATCCGGCGGGCGCGGCGCCGCCGTCCGATCCCGCCGCCGCCGCCGACTTCGACGCCGCGCTCGAACCGCTGCGGCGGCGCATGGAACGCGTGCGGCTCGGCGAGCGCTTCGTGCGCGAT
>DASZBS010000124.1:0-4146 GCA_035943995.1 Candidatus Elarobacter sp.
TGGAAACGCTGGTCTATCCGACGAGCGCGTCGCTGCAGAACACGTTCTCGCTCGCGCAGCAAGGCACGCTCGAGATCATGCCGATGATGTCGCCGATGACGCTGTTCGTGTGGAGCGCGCGGCGCATCGTTCCCGTGCGGCTCACCGACTTCAGCATCACCGAAGAGGCGTTCGACCCGCAGCTCAACCCGCTGCGCGCGAAAGTGACCCTCGGGATGCGCGTGCTCAGCACCGACGACCTTTTCTTCAGCGACCGCGGCGGGAGCTTGTACATGACCTATCAGCGACAAAAAGAATTGCTTGCGTCCATCTACCAAGGCGGCACGTTCGGCGGCCTCGGGATCAGCGGTCTGCCGTGAGCAACTTGCCCGGCCCCCAGACCGATCCGGTCCAGGCGATGTTGGCGCAGACGTCGCTGAAGACGACGCTGTTCGCTCCGTCGAGCCGCTACTACGGGATCGACACCACGACGCTGGTCACGCCGGGCGGACCCGTGCGCTACCTGCTGCGGCGTTTCGTGCCGCCGCCCGAGCGCTTCCAACTGCTGCAAGAGCACACCGTGACGCAGGGCGAGCGGCTCGACAACGTCACCGCGCGCTACCTCGGCGACCCAACGTTGTTCTGGCGCATCTGCGACGCCAACCGCGCGATGCTTCCCGACGAGCTCACCGCCGTGATCGGCCGCAAGCTGCGCATCACCCTGCCCGACGGTATCACCGGGGCGATGATGTGAACCAAGGCTTCTACCTCACGCTGATGATCGGCTCGTTCAACGCGGATCCCGTGCCGCAAACGGTGATCGATGCGCTGACCGGTGTGCAGGTCACGACGACGGTAGGCAGCCAGGGCGGCTTCCAGCTGAAGTTCTCGTACGGAAAACGCTCGGCGTTCGCGCAGCTGCAGGCGTCGGGATATTTCGACCCGCGCCGGCGCGTGATCATCGCGGTGACGGTGAACGGCTCGACCGAGGTGCTGATGGACGGCATCATCACCAAGCAGGACTTCACGCCCAGCAACGCCGCGGGCAAGTCGGCGTTCACGGTGACCGGGCTCGATCTCACCGCGCTGATGGACTTCATCGATTTGACCGGCATCCCGTATCCCGGCATGCCGGCGTTCGTGGCGGTCGAGCTGATGCTCGCGAAATACCTGGTGCTCGGCGTCATCCCGGTCGCGATTCCCACGATCATGTCGTTGATCAACAACCCGCTCCAAAAGATACCGAAGCAGGTCGGCACCGACTACAGCTACATCCAGGCACTCGGAAGCGCCGTCGGCGCGGTGTTCTATCTCGATCCGGGACCGTCACCCGGACAGAGCATGGCGTACTGGGGGCCCGACCTCACCAAGATGTTCGGCGGGACGCAGCCGGCGCTCAGCGTCGACCTGGACGCGAGCACCAACGTCGACGCGATGAGCTTCTCGTACGACGGCACCAACGTGCAGGACTTCTACGCGATCGTCATCGAGCCGAACACGAAGATCCCGCTCCCCATCCCGATCCCGAGCATCGACGCGCTGCGCGCCTCGCTGGCGGCCCACGCGCCGACGGCGCTCAAGCTCACGCAGCTCAAGCCGATCGCGAACGAGGACCTGCCGGGAGCTGCGCTGGCGGTGCTCGGCGCGCTGTTCGACAGCACGGACGCCGTCACGGGTACCGGCCAGCTCGACGTCATACGGTACGGCCGCGTGCTCAAAGCGCGCCAGAAGTGCGCGGTGCGCGGCGCGAGCGACTACTACGACGGCCTCTACTACGTCAAGAGCGTGACGCACGACATCAAGCGCGGCGAGTACAAGCAGGGCTTCACGCTCGCGCGCGGCGGCACCGGCTCGTCGGTGTCCACGGTGGGCGTATGAGCCCGACCAAGTTCTACGGCATCTACCGCGGCACGGTCGTCAACAACGTCGACCCGATGCAGCTCGGGCGCATCAACGTCATCGTGCCGGACGTCGGCGGGATCACGCCGTCGACGTGGGCGATGCCGTGCGTGCCGATCGCCGGCAAGCAGATGGGTACCTACATGGTTCCACAGATCGGCGCGGGCGTGTGGCTGCAATTCGAAGGCGGCGATCCGGACTATCCCGTGTGGACCGGCGGCTGGTGGGGCATCGCGGCCGAGGTGCCCGTGCTCGCGCTCGCCGGCGTCCCCGGCGATCCGAACATCGTGCTGCAGACCACGCTGCAGAACTCCCTGGTGCTCAGCGACCTGCCCGGTCCCACCGGCGGGATCATGCTCAAGAGCACGACCGGCGCGACGATCATCGTGAACGACACCGGTATCTACATTCAGAACGGCAAGGGCGCGAGCATCATCATGACCGGTCCGACCGTGACCATCAACGCCGGCGCGCTGGTGGTGGTCTGATGCCCGGCTTTCTGCTGCACGTCGGCGCGACGGTGATGTGCGCGCACGGCGGCCAAGCGCAGCCGACCGCGCCCAACCCGCGCGTCACCGTGACGGGGATGCCGACGGTGACCTTTGCGGCGCCGTACGTCGTCGCGGGCTGCGCGTTCCCGCCGCCGCCGGCGGCGAACGGGCCGTGCGTCACCGCGCAGTGGGTCACCGCGGCGACGCGCGTGACGTCGAACGGCCAACCGCTGCTGCTGCTCGACAGCCAGGCCATCTGCGCACCGACCGGGACGCCGCTTTTGATCGCGGTCACGCAGACGCGCGTGACGGGGATGTGACCATGAACATCGACTATCCGTTCCACTTCGACGGGCGCGGCCGCACGGCGACGACGGGCGATCCCGACCACATCCGCGACATGATCGAAGAGCTGCTGTTCACCGCGCCGGGCGAGCGCGTGAACCGGCCCGACTTCGGCAGCGGCCTGCTGCAGATGGTGTTCGCGCCGAACAGCACGGAGCTCGCCGCGGCGCTGCAGTTCACCACGCAAGCGGCGCTGCAGCGCTATCTCGGCGATCTCATCGACCTGCAGCAGCTCGAGGTGACGGCGCAGGACGCGACGCTGTCCGTCGTCGTGAAGTACGTGATCCGCGCCACGCAGCAGACGCAGCAGAACACGTTCGTGCGGAGCGCGCCATGACGGCGCCGGCGGCCGTCTGCCGCGAAGAGCGCCGGCGCGAGGCCGTGCGCAAGGCCTCGCTGCTCGGGCTGGACTTCGTCGAGGTCGATCCGGCCGTCGCGGCCCAGACGACGCTGCAAGCGTTCTTCCTGGGCAAAGCGCCGGCGAAGCTCGAGGCGCCGAACGTCGCGATCACCGGCGGCAGCCCGGTAAACGTCCGGTTTATCCAGGTCTATCGCCAGCACGAGCAGAGCGGCATCGACGACTGGATGGAAGTGCACGTCGACCGGGCCGTCGATTTCTCGGCGTACACGCTCGCGCTGGTGAACGTCGACGACAAGGGCCGGCCGACGACCACGCCGATGGACGGCTTCGACCCGCAGTTCGCCTCGGCGGCGTTCAGCTTCAAGGCGTCGTGCCCTACGGACGCCGACTGCCGCGCGGCGCAGATCTGCCCGCCGCCGGCGCGCGTGCAGCCGCCGATCGACTACCTCGCCAAGGATTATGCGAGCTTCCGCCAACTGATCCTCGACCGCCTCGCGCAGACGATGCCGTCCTGGCAGGAGACGCACGTCCCCGACATCGGCATGATGCTCGTCGAAGTGCTCGCGTACGCCGGCGACCAGCTCAGCTACTTTCAAGACGCCGTCGCGACCGAAGCGTATTTGAGCACCGCGCGCCGGCGCATCTCCGTGCGGCGCCACGCGCGGCTGGTTGACTACGCGATGCACGAAGGGTGTAACGCGCGCGCGTGGCTCACGATCGCGACCGACACCGACGCGAAGCTGAAGGCCGCGGACGTGTTTTTCTGCACGTCGTTCGCGGGGGCGCCGAACGCCCACGTGCTGCAGCTCGCCGATTTCGCGAAAGCGCCGCCGGGCAGCTACGAGATCTTCGAGCCGCTCGTCCCCGATCCGTCGGCTACGTTCGAACTGCGCGCGGCGCACTCGACGATCGACTTCTACACGTGGGGCGAATGCGCGTGCTGTCTGCCCAAAGGAACGACGCGCGCGACGCTCGCCGACGCATGGGTCGCGCCGCCGCCGCCGCCGAGCGCGCCGCCGGCGGGGAGCGCGCCGCAGCCGAGCGCGCCGCAACCGAGCGCGCCGCCGGCGA
>DASZBS010000125.1:0-21251 GCA_035943995.1 Candidatus Elarobacter sp.
CTGCCGCTGCAATGCTTCGAGCCGCGCGCGGGAGAGCGTGTACCCGTGCACGCCCTTGACCGCGAGGCCTTGCTGCGCCGCGTCGAGCGCCGCGAGCCCCATGATGGTCCCCGACGTGCCGATCGCGACGTCGAGCCGGTAGTGCCGCATGCGCTCGGCCAGCGGCGCGAGCACCTCGGCCACGTGCGCTTCGAGCTTGCGCACGGCGCGCAACGGATCGGACTTGCCGCGCACGAACGCGTCGTACAGCCGCAGGCTGCCCAGCTTCACCGACTCCACCAAATACGGCCGCTCGCCGTCCGCGACGACGAACTCGGTCGAGCCGCCGCCGATGTCGACGATGCACGCGACGCGGTCGTACAGCGGGTAGCCGTTCGCCACGCCGAGGTGGATGAGGCGCGCCTCTTCGAGCCCGTCGAGGATCTCCAGCTTCAGCCCGGTGCGCGCCGCGACCATGTCGCGGAACTGCGTGCCGTTGTCGGTCTCGCGCACGGCCGACGTCGCGACCGCGCGCACGCTCTCGGCGCCGCGACCCAGCGCCGCGTCGTTGAAACGCGCGATCGCTTCGACGCCGCGCTCCATCGCCTTGCGCGAAAGCTGCCCGCTTTCGAGCGCGTCGTCGCTGCCCAGCCGCACCATCTCGCGCGCCTTGTACACGACGCGCGACGTATCGAACGCCGAATCCAGCTCGACGACGATCAGGTGGATCGAGTTGGTGCCGACGTCGATCGCGCCGAAGAGCATGGGGGAGTTTACGTGGGCTTCTTGCGCACGTCGACGCCCGCGGCGCGTTCGTAGAACGTCGCGACCGCCGAGTAGTCGTCGCGGCCGTGGCCTTCGCCCGAGGACGCGGTGTACAGCTGGTACGCGAGCGCGCTCGACGGCATCGGTACGCCGATCGCGCGCGCCGAGTCGAGCGCCGCCGCGAGATCCTTGCGCAGCAGGTCGAGCGCAAAGCCCGGCTTGTGCGAGCCCGACAGCCAGCTCTGCGGCAGCCAGTTCTGCAGCAAGTAGTTCGAGCCGGTCGCGGTCGCGATCACGGCGAGCACGGCGTCGATGTCGGCGCCCGCCTTCGCGGCGAACGTCAGCGCCTCGATGTTGCCGAGCATCGTGCTCGAGATGATGATCTGGTTGACGAGCTTGACCACCTCGCCCATGCCCACGCCGCCGACGTGGTTCGGCGTGCCCATCGCCTCGAGCACCGGCTTGGCGGCGGCGAAGTCTTCGTCGGACGCACCCACCATGATGGTGAGCGTTCCGGTGGTCGCGCGCGCCGGGCCGCCGGACACGGGCGCGTCGGCGAAACGGTATCCGCTCGCGCGCAGGCGCGCGTCGAACGAACGCGTCGCGACCGGCGAGATGGTCGACATGTCGATGAACAGCGTGCCCGGCTGGGCGCCGCTCGCCGCGCCGCGATCGCCGAACAGCACTTCCTCGACCTGCGGCGCGTCGGGCACACATGTCACGACGACATCGCACGACGCGCCGACGCCGGCCGCATCGCCGCCGTCGTGCGCGCCCAGCACGCCGAGCCGTTCGACGGGCTCGCGGTTGCGGTGCGCGCACACCGTGACGTCGAAGCCTCCGCGCAGCAGCGACGCCGCCATCGGCTCGCCCATCGCGCCCACACCGATCATCCCAACCTTGATTGCCATACGAGCCGCCGCGTACGGCGCACGGGACGCGACGCCCTTCGACAGGCTCAGGATGACCGGGCGGCCGAACCGTACGGCCGTGTCCCGCCTGCTCGCGTTCGTGCGTCTTTCGCGGCCGTTGTTTCTGTACGGCGGCTTCGCGGGCGTCGCGCTGGGTGCGGCGGTCGCGCGCTCGGCGGGGCTGCGCATCGACGTCGCGACGTATCTCTGGGTGCAAGCGCTCGTCACGTCGTTCCAGCTGATGGTGCACTACGCGAACGACTATTTCGACCGCGCGGCCGACGCCGGCGCGGCGCGCACGCCGTGGTCGGGCGGCAGCGGCGTCCTCGACTCGGGCGCGCTGCCGCCTCGCTTCGCGCTCGTCGCGGCACTGGTGTGCGGGGCGCTCGGGCTCTTCGTCACCGCGCGCTTCGCGCTCGCCGGCAACGCGACCGTCGCTTGGCTGGGGCTGGCGATCGGCGTGCTCGCGTGGTGCTACTCGGCGCCACCGGTGCGGCTCGCGGCCCGCGGCCTGGGCGAGCTCGACGCGTCGCTCGTCGTGGCGGTCCTGGTACCGCTCGCCGGCTACGCCGCGTTCGCGCACCGGGTCGGCGAGCCGATGAACGGCGCCGTTACGACGACGGCCGTGGCGATGTTCGCGATGATGCTCTGCGTCGAGCTGCCCGACGCGGGCACCGATCATGCAGCCGGCAAGCGCAACCTCGTCGTCCGGTGGGGGCCGAGCCGCGCCTGGCTGCTCATCATGGTCACCGCCGCGATCGCGGTCGCGCACGCGTTCGTCTACGCCTACCGGGCGGAGGCCGGCCTGCGGCTGCTCGCGCTCGCCCCGGCCGCGTTCGCCGCGCTCCAACTGGTTCGTCTCGTCCGCGGCGACCCGCGCCCAGCGTCGATCGCGCTCTGGGGCGTCGCGCTGTACGCGACGACGGTCACGGGGCTGGCCGTCGTGTTCGCGGCGCTCGCGCCGCCCTGACCGGCAACCGCCGCATTCCCCGGCGGCGACGCTCGTCGTTGCGCCGCCGCCGCCGCCGGCGCACAATGGTCGGAATAGCGCGCGGGCGAACCCGCCCCGCCGAGCCATCAGCCCGCGAGCCCGCCCGCCGGGCCGTCACTCCAGAGGAGAACCGACAGGATGCTTGCTTCGATCCGCCGGCCGACGTTCGAGGACCTCAACCTCTCGACCGGCAAGCGTGCCCGCCTCTGGAACATGATGTACGCGCACGGCCCGGCCAACGGGACGCTGATGCTGCTGCCGATCGACCAGGGGCTCGAGCACGGACCGATCGACTTCTTCGAAAACCCCGACGCGCTCGACACCGATTGGGTGCTGCGGCTCGCCGTCGAGGGCAACTTCTCCGGGATCGCCTACCACATCGGGCTCGCCGAGAAATACCACAAGCAGTACGCCGGCCGCGTCCCGCTCGTGCTCAAGGTGAACGGCAAGACGAACGTGCCTCCGGACGACGAGTCGTTCTCGTCGATGACGTCGTCGGTGGAAGACGCCGTGCGCCTCGGCGCGAGCGCGGTCGGCTACACGCTGTACGTCGGTTCGCCCAACCAAGCCGCGGACATCGAGCAGGCCAACGAAGTGCGCCGCGAGTGCGAGCGCTACGGGATGCCGCTCATCGTGTGGGCATATCCGCGCGGCTCGGCGATCAAAGCGAAGGGCGGCCAAGACTCGCTCTACGCGGTCGACTACGCGGCGCGCGTCGCGTGCGAGATCGGCGCCGACATCGTGAAGCTCAACGTTCCCAACTCGGAAGAGGCTGCCGCGGCGGCGCCCAAGCCGTACAACACGCTGACGATGAGCGAAGCAGACGGTCTGCGCAAGGTCGTGAAATCCGCGGGGCGCACGCTCGTGCTCGTGTCGGGCGGCTCGAAGATGGGCGACGACGACACGATCCACAAGGCGCGGCTCGCGATGGAGACCGGCTGCGTCGGCCTAATCTTCGGGCGCAACATGTGGCAGCGCAAATGGGACGAAGCGATCGCGATGTCGGGCCGCGTCCACGACCTGCTCAAGGAATTCGGCAACTGACCATGTCCACGGCGACGGGTGCGGCGGTGCCGAACCCGCTAGAAAGCCGCATCGAAGCGGCGCTCGACCGCATCCGTCCGGCGATTCGCCGCGACGGCGGCGACGTGTGGTTGGTGAACGTCGACGACGGCGTCGCGTACGTGCAGATGATCGGCGCGTGCGGCGGCTGCGCCGCGGTGCTTTCGACGCTCAAAGGCGGCATTGAGGCCGTGGTGCGCGAGGACGTCCCCGAGATTCGCAGCGTCGAGCAGGTCTGACCCCTAGTCGCGGCATAGGGACGGCGTGATCGACTAGCATGAAGCCATCAATCTCCGACGTCCTGACGAAATTCGACATCCTCGCGGGCAAGGTCGACAATCTCGCCGGCAAAGTCGACACCGTTGCCGGCAAGGTCGACAACCTCGACGGCAAGGTCGACAATCTTGAGGGTAAGTTCGACAACCTTGAGGGCAAATTCGACAACCTTGACGGCAAGGTCGACAACCTTGAGGGCAAGTTCGACAACCTTGAGGGCAAATTCGACGACCTTGAGGGCAAGTTCGACGACCTTGACGGCAAGGTCGACAACCTTGACGGCAAGGTGGCATCCCTGCAAGAATCGGTCGGCTCACTCCAAGGCTTGCACGCACAGTTCGCATCCCTGCAAGAATCGGTGGACTCACTCCAAGGCTTGCACGCACAGTTCGCATCCATGCAAGAATCGGTGGGCTCGATCGGACGCGTACTCGAACGCGTCGATCGAACGGTCGACCAACACAGCGTCGCGCTGCTGGAGCTCACCACCGAGGTGCGGCAGATATCGTCGACCGTGAACGACCATTCGGGTTCGTTGAACCGGATCGAGCAGCGCCTGCGCGCCGACACGCGCGCGCTCGACGATCACGAGCGGCGCATCACCACTCTCGAACGGAGGCGCTGACGGCAGCCTTGCGCGGGACGACGCGCACGTACAGCCAAGCGCACGTGCCGCCGATGACGAGGAGCGCGAGCGGATCGAAGCGCAGCAGCGGCGACACGAAGAACAGCGGCGCGACGATGAACAGCGCGAGCAGCAACCGCGTCCGCGCCGGCTCCGTGAGCCGCGACGCGGTGTACGCGATCATCGGCAGCGCCAGCGCCGCATCGTACGCGAGCGCGTGCGGGCTCAGCGCCACCCCGGCCAGACATGCGGCGCTCGCCGCCTCCACCGCACCGGCGCGACGCACGGCGACTGCCACTGCGAGCGCGATCAGCGCACCGATCGCCGCGATCGCCGGCAGACCGGCGCCGGCGCGCGCGAGCAGCGCCGGCAGGCTCACCACGAACGCCGCGTTGACGCTGAGATCACCGGGCGCGTAGCGCGCGATCAGCGCGGCCCATTCAGCGGGCCAGCGCCAGTCGCCGCCGGTCGCGGCTGCGCTGACGACGTACCATCCCGCGCCGATCACCACCACAGCACCGAGTTCGCGCAGCCGCGCACGCAGCAGCAGCACGGCGATGAGCGGCAACGCATACGTCGGCTTGTACAGCAGCAGCCCCAGCGGAAGCGCGGTCAGCGCAACTGACCGCCGCGCGATCCCGGCGATCGTGAGCTGCGCCAGCAGCAGCCCGAACGGCGCGTTTTGGCCGATGATCGCCGCGGCGTACACGACCGGCGCCCACAGGACGTACAGCCCGCAGCCGACGGCGCGCGCCAGCCCGTACGTGCGTGCGGCAACCGCTCCGGCCGCGGCGGCGCACGCCAGCATGAGCACCGCGTCGGCGTAGAACGAGACCGCCAGCGGCAGCCGCGCGACCGGGACGAACGCCCACGCCGCGCCGGGCAGGTAGACGAAGATCTGCCAGGCTTGGGGCGGCGCGATCAGCGCGTGCGTGCCGGCCAGCGATCCTGCGGCGACGAACACGCGCCAGTCGCCGGCGCCGTGGTCGACCGACCAGACGGCGGCCGAGGCCAGCGCTAGCGCGACCGCCACGGACCACGTCCAGAACACGAGCCGCAGCGGGCGTCCGCGCATCGTGCTCGCGCTACGGTGCCGCGTCCGGCGACGCCTGCGCCGCCGCGGTGGTGACGTGCGACACCTCATCCCGCGCGCGATGCGGGCCGATATTCAGAGATAGACCGGCGCGCTCCAAACGTCGATGCGTTCGTGCGCGCGCACTCGATGAGGTGGAACGCTCGTGGACAACAGCAACCGCGCCGACCGGCGCCGCAACGTGTTCGATATCGTTGCCGACTTGGGTTTCCTGGACCGCAAGCCGCTCCCGCGCGCCGAGCCGCCGCCCAACGCCGCGCCCACCACGACGGCGCCCACTGCCGCCGCGTCCGTCACCGCCACGCCGCCGGCGCCGCTGACCCTCGTCAAGCCGGCCGTGCCGGCGCCCGCGCAGACCCTGGCCGCCGCCGCGCAGCCGCGCACCGACGGCCCGCACTTCGAGCTCGCGCAGACGCTGACCGAGGCGCAGCAGCGCGCCGCCGAGCAGCGCATGGCCGCCGAACGGCTTCTCCACGAAGCGGTCGAGCTGGAGCGGCGGCTGGCGGACGAAGCCGCGCAAGCGCGCGCCGCGAACGAGCAGGCGCTGGGGCAAGAGCTCGCGGTCGCGCTCGAGGAGGCACGCGCCGCGGAACGCGACGCGGCCGAGCACGCCGGCATCTGCACCAAGAACTTCGAACGGATCGCGACCCAGAAAGCGCAGGCCGAAGCGCTCCAAGCCGACGACCGGACCACGCGCCGCACCGCGGCCGACGACATCGCCGCGGCCGAGGCCCGCCTCGCCGAAGCGCGGCGCCGGCTCGAGGTTGCCGAGTCGGCGTGCTCGGAGAGCGACCGGCGGTTCAACGACGCATGCGCCGCGGAAGATGCGGCGCGCGCCGAAGCGACGATGGCATCGCAGGTGCTGGCGGACCACGGCGCCGCGCGCGAAGCGATGGAGCAGCAGTTGCGCGGGATCCAGGAGCGCGCTGCCGCATTCAGCGGCAGCGTCCCGTCGCTGGCGACCGTCGAGCAGTTGCGCGCGCTGGAGTCGCGCGGCGCGCTGCCGGCCGACGCGGCGACGCGCATGGCGGAGCGCCGCGCCGCCGACGCGGCGAAGCGGATCGCGGAACGCCGCGCCGCCGACGAGCAGCGCGGCGCGGCGAGCTGACGCGATGACCACCGGCATCTGCCGCAACGCGGGCTGCGCGAACGCCCGCGACGCGAAGCCGATCGAGCGCTATCCGGGCCCGGGCGAATACTGCCCGGAGTGCGGCGACGCGCTCGAGCCGCTCGCGCCGGCGGCGGCCGCGGAGGCCACACCCGCGCCGGCACCGGCAGCGGCACCCGCCGCGCCGTTCGGCGGCCTGACGGCACTCGAGGCGCTCGCACAATTCGACGCGGGCGCAGCGGCCGCCGAGCAGCCGGCGCCCGCGCAACGCCCGCGCAAGCGCGTGGCGCTGGTAGCCGCTTCGGTCGCGCTCGCCGCCGTCGCGGCCGTCGCGCTGCTGCGGCCGACCGCGGCCAAACCGCCGGTGGTCTCCAACGCCGTTCACGTCTGCCGTTCCAGCCTGACGGAGCGCTTCGCCGCCGACGTCGTGCGCGCGTACGCGGACAAGGCCGGCATCGCGCCGGCGCGGTTCGAAACGGCACGCGGCGGGTCGTGCGACGTGCGGTTCTCCGCGCAGCAAGTCGCGAAGGGCGGCGACGTCGTGGGCCACGACGGCATCGTGGTCGTGGTCAACCCCGCGAACCCGCTGACGCGCTTGACCGAGGACGACGTGCGGCTCGTCTTCAGCGGCGCGATCACGGACTGGGCGGAGTTCGGCGAGCCGCCGGGCCGCATCGTTCCGATCATGCCGCCCACTGCGAGCGATGAGGCGCGAACGCTCGCGCATACGCTGTTCGCGCAGGGCGGCGCCGCCGCCGGCGTGCGGCGGCTCGCGTCGAGCGCCGACGTCGTGCGCGCCGTCGTCAGCCCCGGCGGCCGCGGTACCATCGGGCTCGTCGCGTTCAGCGCGGCCGTCCCCGCGAAGGTGGTCGCGCTCGCGCCGTTCCCCGCGCCGAGCTCGCTGTCGATCGGGGACCTCCGCTACGCGCTCTCCGTCGCGCTGACGGTAGAATCCGCGTCGCACGACGGCGCGGCGGCGGGGCTCGCCGCGTTCGCACGCTCCGAGGACGCGCAAGCGATCGTCTTGCGCGACGGTTTCGTTCCGAAACGAGGGATTTGATGATGCGCACGTTGCGTGTTCTGCTCGCGCTCGCGCTGATCGCGACCGCATTTCATCCGGCCGCCGCCGCACCCAAGCGCACGATCGTGTTCGGCGCGGCGATCTCGCTGAGCGGCTCGCTCTCGAACGAAGGGCAGCTCACCAAAGAGGGCTACGATTTCTGGATGCACTACGTCAACGCGCACGGCGGCATCCGCGCCGGCGCGCAGGCGTACGACGTCGAGATCCATTACGCCGACGACCAGTCGAAGCCCGAGACGACCGCGCGCCTCGTCGAGTCGATGATCACCGACGAGCACGTCGACTTCGTGCTCGGGCCGTACGGCTCGGCGCCGACGTTCGCGGCCGCCGCCGTCGCCGAGCGTCACGCGGTGCCGATGGTCGACAGCGGCGGCTCGGCGGAGCGCATCTTCAACCAGGGCTACCGCTACACGGTCGGCGTCCAGTCGCCCGCGCGCAAGTACCTCGTCGGCATCATCGAGTACGCCGTGAAACGCAAGCCGGCCCCGAAAACGATCGCGATCGCCGCCGCAAGCGACGCGTTTTCGCTCGAAGTCCAGCAAGGCGCGGTGCAGTCGGCGAACGACCACGGGCTGCGCGTCGTGTACGCCGACCGCTACGCCGACGACGCGAGCTCGGTCGCGGCCGCGGCGACCGCCATCAAGGCCGCCCACGCCGACGTCGTGCTGAGCGCCGGACACCTCAAGGACGCGTTGCAGCTGCACCGCGCGCTCAAGGAACAGCACGTGGCGGCGAAGATCTACGGCTACTCGGTCGGGCCGGACACGCCGGAGTTTCGCACCGCGCTGGGGCCGGACGCGCAAGCCGTGCTCGGCAGCGCGCAGTGGTCGAGCTCGGTGTCGTACGCCGGCGCGGCGGGCTTCTACCCGAACGCGCGCGCCTACGCCGCAGCGTTCGCGCGCAGCGCCGGGCACGCGCCCGACTATCACAACGCCGAAGCGTCGGCGGCGGGCTTGGCGTTCCAGTACGCGATCGAGCGCGCGGGATCGCTCGACCGCGCGGCGGTGCGCAACGCGCTCGCACGGCTCGACGTGGTGACGTTCTTCGGGCTGCTCAAGTTCGACGAGCGCGGCGTGAACGTGTTCAAGCCGATGGTCGTCAACCAGATCCAGGGCTCCAAGCTGCTGACGATCTACCCGTACCGCCTCTCGGACGCGACGCCGGTCTATCCTGCTCCCGCGTGGGTCTACTGAACGGCGGTCCTGCGCCATCGCAACGCGGACGCCCGCGCCCGAGCGGCGCGACACCCTAGGCGCGCTGACCTCGCTGCGCTTCTTCGCGGCGCTGCTGGTGTTCACGTGGCACTGCGTGCCGACGCGCCAGTTCTCCGGAGTGTTCTCGCTGGGCTACATCGGCGTCGGCTTCTTCTTCCTCTTGTCGGGCTTCATCCTCACCTACAGCTACCGTGCGGCGTTCGCGGACGGGCTGCGCTGGGGATCCGTGCGCGCGTTCTACGTCGCGCGCATGGCGCGCGTCGTCCCGCTGCACCTCGTCACCATCCCGCCGATGGCCTTCGCCATGCAGTTCTACGGAAGCCCGTTTTGGACCGGCGCCGACGCGCGCATGCGGATGACGGAGGTCGTCGCGCAAGTCCTGCTCGTCCATAGCTGGTTCGCCGACCGCGCCGTGCACTTCGGCCTCAACGGCCCGAGCTGGAGCATCTCCGTCGAAGCGTTCTTCTACGCGCTCTTCCCGCTGCTCGCGTACGCGCTGCTGCGCGCGTTCCGCGACGTGCCGGCGCGCGCGGCGCTGATCGGCGCGTTCGGCGTGTGGCTCCTGCAAGTCGCGGTGCTCGCGCCGCAACACGCGGCCGTCAACGAGTTCTGGTTCTACGTGTTCCCGCCCGCGCGGCTGGCCGACTTCGTCGTCGGGATGCTGCTCGGGATCGCCGTGCTGCGCGGCGATCCGGCGGCGCGGCCGCGGCTGCGCGCGACCAGCATGGAGATGCTCGCGCTCGCGGCGATCGGCTTGTCGATCTTCATCTCGCCGCTGCTGCCGCTCGCGCTGCGGTTCTCGGCCGCGCTGATGCCCGCATGGGCGTTCGCGATCTACGTGTTCGCATCGCGGCGCGGCGCGCTCGCGCGTCTGCTCGAGCACCCGGTCCTGGTGCGCTTGGGCGAGGTGAGCTTCGCGTTCTACCTGATCCACCTCACCGTCATCGTGTTCGTCACGCACCTGATCGGAGCGGACAGCCCGTGGTTCATGGCGCTGTCGTTCGGCACCGCGCTCGCGCTGAGCTTCGCCCTGTTCCACGGCGTCGAGCAGCCGTTGCGCGACCGCATCCGGCGCGCGTTCGGCCGCGGCGCCCAGCGCTCAGCGCACGCTTACGGCGACCGCCGGCGCGCGACGGGGATCGCGCCGGCCGGCGAGCAAGGCAGGTTTCACGTACAAGCGCACGAGGCCGTCTGACGCGATGCGGCGCCACGTCCCCGGGCGCTCCGCGAGCAGGCTGTCCAGCGCGCCGTCGCGCTGCACGAGGAGCGCGTCGACGCGCTCGCGCTCGAGGATGGCGGCCCACCGCGGCCGGCCGGCCAGCAGCTCGCGGTAGTCGCGCCACAGCGGCGCCGGAAACGGATCGCAGCGGCCGTCCATGTAGACGCGCGCGGCGCCCGGCTGCAGCAGGAACAGCGTGCACCACGCGAAGTCCTCGCAAAACACGCGCGGCTGCGCATGCGCTTGCGCCAGCAGCGTGCGCACCGGCCCGGTGGGCAGCAAGCTGTCGGCGGGCGGCGCGCTGCGCCACGCCATCCCGGCGAGCAACACGAACGACACCGCGATCGTCCCGATCGCCGACCAGGCGGCGACGCGCACGCGCGGCAACGGCGCACCGCCGCGCGCGCGCACGCTCACGAGCGCGGCCGCCGCGATCGGCGCGACCACGAGCACGAACACCGGGATGTTGCGCACCGCGGTGAACAGCACGACGGTGAATGCCGCGGCGACGAGCCGGTCGCGCAGCGACGCGCGCACGCCGAACGCCGCGAGGATCAGCAGCAGCGGCAGCGCGCTCAGCACGAACGCCGGGCTGGTGATGCTCGTCGCGCGCCACTCGGTGACGAGATCGCGCAGCGGGCTCGCCAGCAGGCCGGCGGCGTAGCGCGGCAGGTCAATGCCCAGCGGCGTCGCGAGCGTCGCGGCGGCGCACGCGGCGGCGAGCGCGGCGCGGCGGGTGACGTCGCGCGACCAGCGCCGGTCGCGCAGCAATGCCGCCACGGCGAACAGCCCCGCGACCGCGGGCGACAGGAACACGCTCGCGTGAAGGTTCGCCCACGCGATCGTCACCGGCACCGCGGCCCACGCCCACGGGCCGTCGAGCTCCAGCAGCGTCAGCACCGTCGCCAAGCCCAGCCACCCCAGCACCTGCGCGCGCGCGCCGAACGACTGGATCATCGCGAGCGTGGCCACGATCGCGGCGGCGGCCGAGAGCGCGCTCGACGCGCCCCGGCGCCGGCAGCGCAGCACCACCAGCGCGACCACGCCGGCCGCCGCGGCGGCGCACGCGAGCGGGACGAGCCACGGCGCGCCGTGCTCCGCGCCGAATGCGAGCGCGGTCGAGAACAGCCACTCCTGCGGCGTCCACGGCGCACCGTTCGCGGCGAACGTCTCGGGTCCGAGCGCGCGCGGGATCGCGTGCTCGCGCAGGATGCGCGCGCCGAGCCAGCGCTGCCACAGCAGATCGCCGTTCGCCGGCTGAAAGCGCACCGCGACGGCGGCGAACCATGAGAACACCGCTGCGACGCACACCCACGGCAGGGCGCGATCGGGATCGAGCAGCGCCCGCAACCGCGTCACGACGCGGCGACCGGAACAGCCGGCGCGCGCAGTGCCGCACCGCGGCTGCGCAGCACGTCGCCGTACGCGACGCGCACGATCGCGGCCAAGCCGCACGCGATACCGGCGAGCGTCGGAAGCCGCAGCCACTGCATCATCAGCGACGGCCGCATCAGCGTCGAGCGCGAGAAATCGCCCCAGCTCGCTTCGGCGAGCGCGCCCGGCGGATACCCGTGCGGAACGAAATGCGCAGGCGGCGGGCCGAGCCCGGCAAGCGCGAACGCGAGCAGCGAGAACCCGATCAGCGCCGCGGCCGCGCTGAGCGCGAGCCCGGCGCGCCGCCCGACCGTCAACCAGCCGAACGCACCGGCGAGGACCGGCGATAAACCGGCCAGCACCGACGAGCTCATCACGTTCCACGGGATCATCGCGAGCGCGAGACCGCCGGCCGCGAGCGCGCGCACGTGCGGATATCGCGCGAACACGTACAAGATCGCCGGGAACGCGATCGCGAGCTGCTGGAAGTGCACGTGCACGCCGCCGAACACGCCGAACGCCGGCGGGATCAGCACGATCACGGCCGCATCGCCGGTCAGCTTGCGCAAGCGCAGCGCGACCGCGACGCCCAGCGCGACCATCGCCGCGAACATCAGCTCGCCGCACCTGATCGCGAGCGGCGCGGCAACGCCCAGCGACGTGAGCAGCGACGTGAGGCTGAACTGCCATTCGAACGCGTTGGCGAGCGCGTGCGCGGGGACGACGTCGCGCACGTACGCGACGCTCGTCGGAAGCCCGACCGCGAGCACGCCGGCAACCGCGAGCGCGGCGCCGGAAAGGGCGATGGGCAGCCGCGTGCGCGGCAGCGCGACGAGCATCCCCGCGAGCGCGGGCAGCGCGACGTGCGGCTCGATGCTCGCCGCGACCGCGCAAACGCCTGCCGCCGCCCATCGCCCGTTCCGCGCGAGCAGCGCGGCAGCGGCCAGCGCGAGGAACACCAGCGGCACGGGCTGGCCGACGTAGTACGTCACCGTCGCCGTGATCGCGGCGAACGCGACGTTCAGCACCACGCTCGACACGCCGGTGACGCGCGCGTACAGCACGGTCGCAGCCGTCATCGCAACGATCAGCAGCAGCCCGTAGAGCAGCGCCGCGACCGGAAACGGCAGCAGCGCGAACGGCACGAACAGCGCGAGCGCGTACGGCGGCAGCGGCGCGGGCACTGCGACCGGCCGCAGAAACACGGGTTCGGCAGGCGGCCCAGCGTGTTGCTCGCAGCCCCGCAACGGCTCTTCGAGATACGGGTTCGCGTGCTGCGCGACCGCCGCGCCCGCGCAGTAGAACGCGCGAAAGTCGCCCATCACGTACGTCGGACGGTTCAGCGGGTTGAGCGCGATCATGGCGGCCAGGATCGCTGGGGCGAGCAGCCACGCGACGCGGCGACCGAACGAGCTCGTCATCGTTTACTGCGAGATGACCATCGTCGACGCGCTCGACATGTTCATCCTGAAACTCGGAAGCAGCGCGACGATGAACTTGAACGGATAGGTCACGGTCACCGTCACCGTGCAGCCCGGACCGTTGGTGTTTCCGCCGAGGCAGCCGCCGGGCCACGTCGTCGCGACCGTCAGCGAGTTCGGATCGATCCCCGGCGCGAGGCCGCGCACGTACGTCTGGATGTCGTTGGACGTTGCGGGGCAGCCCGTGACCGTGCACGCGGAGCCGTGCACGATCGCATACCGGCTCCCGGCGCGCGCGGCACTCGCCACGAGATGGTAGGTGTACAGGCCGCGGCCGAAGTCGACGATGCCGAAGATCATCGTGAGCGCGACCGTGCTGGCGATGGCGAACTCGACGAGCGCGCTCCCGCGCTCGCTCACTGCGCCACCCGCATCACGGCCTTGCCCTGAACCACCATCGTGCGCAGCGACGCGGGCAGGAACGCGTAGTTCGTTATCGACGACACCGACGCGGTCGTCAGCACTTGCACGTACACGATCCGGTGACTCGCCGGACAGTCCGTCGCCAGACACGTCGAGGTCGAGCCGTCGGCGCATTCGCAATAGTTGCTCGCCCGCGCTAGAAAATTCGGTACGTTTTGCGCATCGGCGGCCGCGCTGTTCTGCATGCCGGCGATGTCGTCGGCGGTGACCGTGTTCTGCGCCCCGTACTGCACGCCGGCCCGCGCGGCGTTGCCGACCGCGATCGTATAGTTGCCGAACCGGCCGACCTCGATGAGGCCGATCAGCAGCAGCACGAGCAAGGGCAGGACGATCACGATCTCGGCGAGCGCCGAACCGGAGTCGCAGCTCGCCGGCGAGCGGCGGGTCGTCGAACGAAGCATCATCATCATTATCGTCACTCCGCCAGCACGCCATGACCGCTTCGCTGGAGCCCGCCGGCCACGGGCACGGTGACGCCGCCGCCGTTCATGCGGATGGAGTTCACCACCAGCAGCGTGATGGACGGGAGCTGGCCGTTGAACGTCATGTCCGACGTCGGCGCGTAGAAGCCGCCGGTGAAATCGACCGAGCCCGCGGCGCCGTTCTTGGTGAAGCCGGCCGTGTTGCTCGCGGGCTGGTAGAACACCATGCCGGCGGTCGGCCCCGTCGCCGGCGCCGAGAGCACCACGTTGACGTTGCCGTTGTACGTCAGCCCGTTCGTACCGCCGTTATAGATCGTGACGCCGCTGCCGCTGACGTTGCCGCTGGACATGCCCTGGTCGAGCACGAACAGGCCGGGCGCCAAGTGCAGCGTCCCGCTGAGCTGGACGCAATATTCGCCCGGCGGCAGCGGATCCGGCCCCGGAAACGTCCGGCACCCGGTGTGCAGCAGCGCCGGGTGGTTGAGCGTGAGATCCGTCAGATACGCGCAGCCCGGGATCGTCGGACACGGATCCGTCACCGGCAAGCTCTTCTCCGGCTGCGCTTCGGGGTAGGACCCGCCGCCGGGCGGGTTGCCGACGTATCCGATCACCGACGCGTCGACGTTCGCTTGGCCCGTGACGACGAGGTCCTGGTTGGTGATCAGACCGCACGACGGTGCGCTGATTCCGCCGCGTCCGCCGCCGCGCAGATCGATGTCGCCGCCGAGCGCGTAGATGCAGTAGATGCCGTTGGTGTTCTTTAGGGCGACCGCGCGAACGCTGACCCATTGCCCGCTCGGGTTGAAGAGGCCGGCGAACCACGACGGCTGCTTCTTCTCGATGACGACCTCGACCGCGTTCGTGTTCCCCTGATACGGGCCCAAGGCCGGCGGGTTGTTCACGTGCACGTTCACGCTGGTGCCGCCGTCGTCGGTGTAACCGTTCGAGGTCGCGTCCTTTTGCGCCGCGGCCTTCCAGTCGTTGGCCGCGGGGTACGCGAGCTCGCCGGCGCCGGCGATCGCCGCGCTGTCCGCGGCCGACTGCTCGAGGCGTTGCTGGTACCGCCAATAGCCCACGTCGACGGCGAGCGCCGCGGCGCCGATGAGGATCGTGAGCGCGAGCGCGACGAGCGGGATGACCTGGCCCCGCTCGGCGTCGCGCGAACCTCGCTTGCGCAGCGGACTCGGCATGTCGCGGTCGTTCATGGAGGGCTCCTCAGCGCGTGAGGATTTGCGGCGTCATCACGAAGACGACGTCGGTCTGCGAAGTCAGGTACCGCGTCGAGCGGAACAGCTTGCCGAGGATCGGCAGGTCGCCGAGCAACGGGATCTTGTCGATGTTGCGCTGTTCCTGGCGGCGCAGCAGACCGCCCATCACGATCGACTCGCCCGCCTTGGTGACGACGTCAGTAGAGAGCCGGCTCGTCTTGAGCGCCGGCACGGTGAACCCGTTGATGTTGACGCCGTCCTGGAAGTCGAGGTCGGACACTTCCGGCGCGATCACGGTCTCCACGTTGCCCTCGCCGAGGATGGTCGGCGTCACCACGAGCTTGACGCCGAAGTCCTTGTACATGATCGCGATCTGCTGCGGCCCGGCCGCGACGGGGATCGGGATCTGGCCGCCGACGAGAAAGTTCGCTTCGCGGCCGGGCATCGTCACGAGGTCGGGCGACGAGAGCAGGCGCGCGTGACCGCTTTGCATGACGAGGTTCAACGTGGGCGCGAGGGTGATGCTGCGAAAGAACGCGCCCAACGTGAACCCACGGCCGTCCACGATGGGCCCGGCGCTTTTGTTGATGCCGGTAAAGGGGCTCTCGACCACCGGGAACTGCGGTCCGCCCAGCGTGTACGTGCCGTCCGGATGGAACGTCGCCGATTGCAGGTTGAAGCCGAGCTGCTTGAGCCCGGTCTCGTCGACTTCGAGCACGTACACCTTGATGTCGACCTGGCTGATCGTCGCGGTCTCGATCCGGTCGACCACCTTACCGTCGGACGCGAGGTACGGTCCGGCGAGCGCGCGCACGCGGCGCAGCACGTGCTCTGCCGTCGTGCGGTCTTCGACCTGGCCACTGACGATCAGATTGCCTTTGACGTCGCGGTCGACACGCACGCCGGCTGTCGCCGCCGCGGCGGCGAGCTCGTTCTGCAGCGGGCCGAGCGGTCGCGCGACCGTGACGGCGTTGACGACGGTGTACTTTCCGGCGGCCGCGACCGGTTCGAAATGCGACACGACCTCGCCGAGGTGCACGAGGCTCTCGCCGTTGTCGACGGTGCCGTTGAGCACCAGGGAGTGGTCGTAGGCGTCGACGCGCACGTCGCGGTCCGGGATCGCGCCTTGCAGCATCGCTCGCAGGCTCGCGAGGCTTTGCTCGGTCACGGTCACGTCGAACGTGCGCCGCGCGCCGTTCGTCCACACGAGCAGCGTCGTGCGGCCCGCGGAGCGCCCGTTGATGACGATCTCCGAGTTGCCGACGGCGAGCACACCCGCGATCTTGCCGTCGCCGACGGCGACGCGCGTGAGCCGCGGCGTCGCGACGAGCACCGACTGACCGGTGCGAAGCGTGACGGGGACGTTGGCCTCGGCACGCGCGCCGAGCGGCGTGACGGCGATCACGGCGGCCGCAGCCGCGGTGATGGTCGTGCGAAGAACGTAGTGCAACGTGACTCCTCTGACGCGGGAAAAACCGCGGGTCGGAAAGCGTTGACCCGAGTATGCCAGAGGCTCGCGTTGACCGTGCGTTGACGGACCGTGGACAGACCGTCAATTCTGCTGGAATGGGCTTTTCACGGTAGGCTCCGGGCCTGTACGATGCGGCCACGATGCGAGTCATCAACCCGCCGTCAATCGCGTTGCTCGCCGCCGTTTCGGCGCTGTTCGTCCCCATCGGGGCGCCCGGCGCGGATGCGCCGGCCGGCGTCACGGTGACCGTAACGCGCGTCGTCGGTGCCGAAGCGGTGACGATCACCGGCAACGGCCCCGCCGCGCAACCGCTCGAAGCCTCGCTCTACGCGACGTTCTCGCGCGACATCCCAGACGTGCTCTTGAGCCGGCGTGCCGTTCCGACCGACGCACGCGGCCACTACAGCGCGACCCTCCCGATCGCGTCCGCGTTCTTCCGCGGCGCCGTCGTGACCGTCGTCGTCCGTTCCCTCCCGGCGGGTCCGAGTGCCCGCACGACGTTCCCGGTCGGAGCCCCCAACGTCTCGGCTCCGCCGGACGACCTCCCACAATCCGTGCGCTAGCACTTCCAAGGAGTTTCAGTCATGATGACAACGTTTCGTTCGATCCTCGCCGACGAAGAGGGTCAGGGCCTCGCGGAATACGGCCTCATCCTCGGCCTCATCGCCGTCCTCTGCATCGCGGCCGTGGTGTTCCTGTCCGGTAACATCAAGGGTCTGCTCAGCAACGTCGGCAACAGTATCTGAGACGCGGACGATGAGCGACGTCGTGCTTCTCGACGACCAATCCGCCGCAGCGCGCGCGGAGCACGACGTCGCCTCGTTCCGTTCGATGCCTGCCGACGAGCGCGGCGCCGTTTGGGCAGCGGTGTTGCGCGACGAATCGGGCGAAGGGTTCGCAGAGTACAACGCTGCGCTGAGCATCTTCGCCGTGCAGTGCGTGATCGGCGCGCTCGTCATGAGCCGCCAGCTCGATCACATCATCCAAGCGATCCGGGCGATCTTCTGATGCGCGCGGCGCTTACGGACGACCGCGGGCAAAGCCTCGGCGAGTACGCCGTGATCCTGTCCGTGATCGCGGCGCTGTGCATCGGCGCGGTGGCGTTCATCGGCACGCAGATCCTCGCTCAATATCACGACATCAACGTAGCGTACCCATGACCGCTGCAACGACGGTGCTGCTGGTCGCAACGCTCGCAGCGGCGGTGACCGACATTCGCTCGCGCCGCATCCCCAACGCATTAACGGCGGTCGCCGCCGTGCTCGCGGTCGCCGTTCATCTCGGCGAGGGCGTCGGCCCGGAGCTGGCGGCGGTCGCCGCGATGATCGTCGCGTTCGTGCTCGGCTCGTTCGCGTACTCCGCCGGCTGGTTCGGCGGCGGCGACGTCAAGCTGATCGCGGCGTGCTGCGGGCTGGCCGGTTTCCCGGCCGCGATCCCGCTCGTGCTCGACATCCTCGTCGCGGGCGGCGTGCTCGCGCTGGTCGCGGCCGCCGCGAACGGCCGGCTCGTCGCGCTGGTGCGCAGCACCGCCGCAATCGCAACGCACGGCGCGGCGACCGAGAAGACGACCCTTCCCTACGGTATCGCGATCGCCGCCGGAAGCATCGCGTTCGTCCTTACGCCGGCCCTGAGGTAACCCGATGAAGAACGCTCGACGCATCCCGCTGATCGTCGGACTGCTGCTGGCGCTGGGCACCGGCGTCCTCATGCTGAACTACCTCGGGTCGGCGCGCACGCCCGCCGTCGCGCCGGCTCGCACCGTGTACGTCGCCGCGCACGACGTCCCGGCCCGCGCGCTGCTCAACGACGCGCTCGTGACCGAGGTGAAACGGCCCGCGAGCGAGATCGATCCCGACGCCGTCGTCGACCGCAAAGAGCTCGCCGGAAAATACTCGCTCATCACGATCCCGGCCGGCAGCGTCGTCACGCGCTCGAAGATCGGCCTTGCCGGCGCGAACGCGCTGCCCGCGCGCCTGCCGATCGGCATGCGCGCGGTGAGCATCTCGATCGACAAGGTCAAAGGCGTCGCCGGGCTGATCCAGCCGGGCGACCGAGTCGACGTGATCGCCGTCCCGCCGCGCGTCGCCAACGAGGTGCCGCGCGCATCGGCGATCTTGCGCGGCGCGCTGGTGCTCGCGATGGGCAACGAGGTGGAGACCACCAGCGCGACGCCGAGCCCCGACAACCAGAACCTCACCACGGTGACGCTCGCGCTGACGCCGCGGCAAGTCGATCTGCTCGCGTCCGCCGACCTCAACACGACGCTGCGCCTCGCGCTGCGCCCGCCCAAGGAATCGATCCGCGCCTTCCCCGCCGAGCCGTTGAAGCTCGGCGTCCCGGAGCGCGCGAGCGTTCAGATCATGCCGGCGCCCGCCGCACCGGCGCAAGCCCCCGCGGCGCCCCCGCCGGTCACCCCGGCCGTCGTCGCAGCGGCGAAACCGCGCGCCGCGGCGCCCAACGCCGTCCAGGTCATCGAGCTCGATCGCATCGAGGGCAACGGCCCACGCCGATGAGCCTGCGCGTCTTCGTCGTCGTCGGCGCGAAGGGTGGCGTCGGTGCCACGAGCATCGCCATGCAGCTCGTCGACGACCTGCCGTCCTCCGGGCCGCGCTACATCGTCGACGCCGATCTCTCGGGCCGCCGCGCGATGGCGATCTGGTACGACGTCGCCAAAGAGCTCGATCTCGGGCGCGTCCCGGGCTCGCCCGCAACGGCCAAGAAAGGACCGCTGTCGATCGTCGAGCTCGCGCGGTCGTACGAAGACGGGTTCGTCGTGAGCGCCGAAGCCGTCGAGCAGTTTGCGCGCAAGCTCCCCGAGCACGGCCTCGTGGTGGTCGATGCGCCCCAGCCGTTCGCGGCGACGGTGCGCCCGTTCATCATGAGCGCGGCGAAGATCGTCGTGATCGGCGAGCCGACGCTGCTCGGGATCGGTTCCGCGCACGCCACGCTCTCCGCGATGGACCGCTTCGGCATCCCGCCGGCGCGCATCGCGTTCGCGCTCTACGATCTGCGCGGCAACGCCGAGCTGCGCGCGCGCGAAGTCCAGGAATCGCTGAAGTTCGCGATCGCGGCGGAGCTGCCGGCGCCGCGCGACCGCGGTTGGTCCCGCACGTTCGGCCGCTTCGTCGAGTCGCTGGCCGCGACGCCCGAGCTCGACCCGATGCACGATCTGCGCCCGTCGACCGCCAACCCGATCGGCGACCGGCGCCAGGCTCGGCGACCGGATCCCGTTCGCCCGACGCCGGCGCCGTTTCCGGGCACGTCGCTGAACGGCGCGAGCACCGCGACGTCCAGCGTGTTCACGACGCTGCCGCCCGCCACCGGCGACGTCGCGGCGGCGGAACGGCTCAAGACCGAACTGCACCGTGCGATGCTCACGAAGATCGACTTCCTCGCCGCCGCGCGCGCGCATACCGACGCCGAGAAGCTCGCCGATCTGCGCAAGCAGGTCGACACGATCGCCGACGAGCTGCTCGCGTCGCGCAAGGAGATCACGTCGGCGGAGCACGCGTCGCGCGTACGGCACGAGGTGATCGAGGAAGCGATGGGCTTGGGCCCGCTCGAGAGCCTGCTGCACGAGCCCGACATCACCGAGATCATGGTGAACGGCTTCGGCAACATCTTCGTCGAGCGGCGCGGGCGCATCGAGGACACCGCGAAGCAGTTCGTCGACGACCGCCAAGTGCGGCTCGTGATCGAGCGCATCATCGCGCCGCTGGGCCGGCGGCTGGACGAGTCGAGCCCGATGGTCGACGCGCGCCTGCCCGACGGCTCGCGCGTCAACGCGATCATCGAGCCGCTCGCCATCGACGGTCCCACGCTCACGATCCGGCGCTTCGGCACGCGGCGCTTCGGCGTGGACGACTTGTTGCGCGTCGGCGCGGTGACGCCGCCCGTGATCGACTTCTTGCGCGCGGCGGTGCAGGCGCGCTTGAACATCATCGTCAGCGGTGGAACCGGCTCCGGCAAGACGACGCTGCTCAACGCGCTGTCCAGCTTCATCCCCAAAGCCGACCGCATCGTGACGATCGAAGACGCCGCGGAGCTCAAGCTGGACCAACGGCACGTCGTGCGCCTGGAGGCGCGCCCGCCCAACCTCGAGGGCAAGGGCGCGGTCACGATTCGCGACCTGGTGCGCAACTCGCTGCGCATGCGGCCCGACCGGATCGTTGTCGGCGAGTGCCGCGGCGCGGAAGCGCTCGACATGCTGCAGGCGATGAACACCGGCCACGACGGTTCGCTGACGACGATCCATGCCAACAGCGCGCGCGACGCGCTCTCACGCGTCGAGACGATGGTGCTGATGGCGGGCTTCGACCTGCCGGTGCGCGCAATCCGCGAGCAGGTCGCGGGCGCCGTCGACTTGATCGTGCAGGTGTCGCGGCTGCGCGACGGCTCGCGGCGGGTGGTCGGCGTCAGCGAGGTCGTCGGGATGGAAGGCGACATCGTGACGATGCAGGAGCTGGTGAAATACCGCCAGCGCGGTGTCGACGACGACGGCAACGTGATCGGCGACTTCGAGCCCTGCGGCGTGCAGCCCAACTGTCT
>DASZBS010000126.1:0-58799 GCA_035943995.1 Candidatus Elarobacter sp.
CGGCAGCGCGGCGTTGAGCGCCGCCAGCATCCCCGGCACGCCGTGCGCGACGCCGAGGTTCACCGCGGCGACGTTCTCGTCGCCGGATTCCAGGCGCGACTCGACGAGGTCCGCGAACGCGACGGCGAACGAGCGCAGCGCGTCGCACGCTTGCGGCGACGCGTCGCCGCGGAGCGCGATCGCGCGGCCCGCGACGCCGCTGACGAGGTCGAACGACAGCATGTCGGTCGGATCGCCGGGCGGCGCGGCGATCAGCGACGCATCGAGGGCGGCGCGCAAGCGCGCGCGCACGCCGGCCAGCGACGCGCGCTGCGGATCGACCGCGTCGAGCACGACGAGCAAGCCGCCGGCGCCGTCGTAGAGGCTGAGCCGGTCCGGTGCGAACACGAGCGCTTCGCGCAGCAGCGCGCGCACCGCTGCATCGTCGCCGCGGCCCGCGCGCGCGAGCGACTCCGCGACGAGCACCGCACCGCCGTAGCGGCCGATCGACTCCGGCGCGGAGCGGTCCGCCTCCAGCAGCGGCAGGCTCGCGGTGAAGATGCGCTGCGCGACGTCGAGCGCGCGTGCGGCGCCGGCGTCGTCGAGCAGCGCCCCACGCGGGCGCGCGGCGGTCACCGCGCGCGCCGGCTGCGGCGCGCGAACAGCGCTTTCCATAAGAGTCTCCGGAGGGCGAGCTCTTCGTCGCGGGCGACGCCGCGGCGGTTGAGGTGCATGTGCAGCACGCTGTCGACGACGTCCAGATACGGTGCGACGCCGCCGCAGCACGCGGCGAGCGCGCGCGCGACTGCGGCGTGATCGTCATCGGGTGCGGGGGGCGCCGCGGCGAGCAGCCGTAGCACGCCGGACTCGTCGCGCGACGCCGCGTGCGCCTGCGGGCGGCGCGTGTCGATCCAGCGCTCGCGCTCGTCCGGCGTCGTGAGCGCGTCGAACGCGCGCAGCAGCGGCAGCGCGAGCGCTTCGAGGCGTTCGCTTCCGGCGAGCACGTCGACCGACGGGCCGCGCAACGCGCGGGCGCTGTCATGGTGGAAGAGCCGTTCGCACAGCACCATCCCGTCGGCGCCGCCGTAGCGCTCGAGCTCGCGCTCGTAGGTCGCCAGCCGGTAGCGCGTGACGACGCCGCCGTGCACCAGCTCCTCCGCGAACGCGATCGCGCGCTCGCGCAGCGCGGCGTCGTCACCGCCGGAGCGCAACCGAAGCCGCACGTGCTGATCGGGATCGGCGTAGAGCACGTAGAACCAGCCGGCCGCGAGCCCGTCTTCGGTCGCCTGCTCGCCGAACTGCAGCAGCCGCGGCGCGATCTCGGAGCGGAACTCGCGGTCGTTCGCGTACAGCGCGAGGTAGCACCACTCCGAGCCGGGCGTGCGCGTGCGCGCGGTCTCGTCGACGAAGATCGCTTCGCGCACCGCCGCCTTCGTTTTGTCTGCCGGCGGGTCCGCGACGCTGCGCAGCGACGCGATGAACTCGCCGGCGTAGCGCGCGCCGCGCGCGTCGCGCAGCCAGAGGTCGTCGTCGTCGACGAACGCCTCGGCGAGCCCGACGACGTCGTCCGGTTTGCGCGCGCGGGTCTGATCGCGCAGCAGCGCGGCGCCGGCGTCGCCGCGGGTGTCGATCGCCAGCACGTTGTCGCCGTCGCCGAACAGCGCGTACGCGGGGATGCCGCGTTCGCGCGCGAGCGCCGCCAAGCCGCGTTCGTGCAGCTCCGCGACGGAGAACGTCCACGTGGCGCGGCGCAGCACGACGCGCCCGAGCCGGATGCGCGGGACGAACGGCAGCGCGCCGAGCTCGCCGACGTCGAACGGCACCGGCACGCGCCCGCCGTCGCGCGCGACGAAGGCGAAGAAGCGCGCGAGCGGCGGCGCCAGCAGCGCGTTGAACGCGTGCGGCCACACGACGTGCACGCACTTGCGGCGCGCACGCGACCACAGCGTGACGCGGTCGTCCGCGATCCCGACGAGCAGGTCGTCGAGCGCGACGACGTCGCCACCGCCGCCGTGCACGTTGATCGGGATCGTCGCCTCGGCCACGACCGGGTGCGCGATGACGTTGCCGCTGCGCGCGCGCTCGGGGACGAACACCGGCTCCGCGGTGATCGCGCCCGCCGGCGCTTCCGCGGCGACGACCTGCCGCAGCCGCTCCGCGAACGCGCCGGGCTGATACTTGGCGAACCGTCCCGTCGTCTTGCCCGCGCCGTACGACGCGGTCATCGGCGACGACACGATGCGGTACTCGCCCGCGGAAACGGCTTCGAACGACGGCGCCAGCACGCAGAACCCGACTTCGAGCGAAGGCGGCGGCACGGCGGGGCGGTCGGGCCGGATCGCCCGCCAGTCCTCGTCGGAGAGCGCGATCTCGCGCGCACCGCCAGCGAGCGCGGCGCCCACGAGCGCGGCGAGCCGGAACCTGCGTGCGGGGTTCGGCGCATCCGGCGGCACGGCGCGGTCGAACTCCGTCGTCAGCGGGATCCCGATCCCGTGCGGTCCCAGCAGCTCGAGCAGCGGCACGAGCCGTTCGCCGGACTCGTAGCGCTCGTAGAAGCGCTTGCGGAACGCGTCGAGGTGCTCGCGCGTGCCGCAGCGCACGAGGACGTCGGCGAGCCGCACGACGTCCTCGCGCACGTTTTCCGGCAGCGCGAGCGGCGCGTGCGTGAAGTCGTAGAACACCGGCTGCACGACGTCCGCGGGACCGCTCGCCTTGAGCCGCTCGACCGTCGCGTCGAGCGCGGCGAGATCGGGGATGCCGGGATGCGCGCCGCTCGCGCCGTGCAGCGCAGCGACGAGCGGCGTCAGCGACGGCTGCGTCCGCGCGAACGCCGCGAGCCGGCCGGCGGCGTCGTCGAGCGGCGCCGGATGCGCCGCCGGGACGAGAAAGCGCGCGTCGACCAGCTTGCGCAGCAGCGAGCGCGCGCGGTCGGCACCGACCGCGAACGCGTCCGCGAGCGCGCGCGCGAGCGCATCGACCGAGCACCCGTCCCGCGCGAGCTCCAGCGCCCGCGACACGGGCGGGGTCGCCGCGATCGTCACGCTGCGGTACTGCGTCCCTTCGGCGGTGGCGAAGACTTTGCGCTCGTCGAGCAGCGCGAAGCGCGGACCCTCGCGGCGCAGCGCCGTCGCGGTCACGACGACGAGGTCTTCGCCGTCGGCGAGCGTGCGTTCCGCGAGCGCGTCCACCGCGCCGACCAGCCATTCGTGATCCACGTTCGCGTGCGCGACGCGCGCGTGCACGTCGTCGACGCATGCTTCGCGGCTGCCGAACGCGACCGCACCGACCGATGCGAAGATCCCGAACGGCGTCGTGCGCGTCGCCATGCGCACCGCGTAGGCGAGCAGCCGCGCCGCGGCGCGCTCGTCGAGCGGCTCGCCGCGCAGCACGCGTTCGACGACGGGGCGCAGGCCGGCGCTCGCGATGAGGATCGCCGTGCGGAACACGACGTCGTCACGCAGCATCGCGGCGAGCCGCTCGCGCCAGTCCGGCGCGGCGAGCAGCTCGTGCGCGCGCTGCGCCGGCCATGCGGTGACGCGGCCCAGCGTCAACTCCTCGACGACGGTGAACGGTACGGTCTCGGCCGGCGCGCTGCGGCGCGCGCGGTGCTGCTCGGGTGCGATCATAGCGCGAAAAAACGACGGGCTCCGCTGCGCGGTGGCGCGGCGGAGCCCGTACGGCTATACGATCAGCGTGGTGCTACAGCGAGCGGTTGCCGCGGCGCGGCGATCGAGTTCGTGCGAGCGATGGTCGATCGGCATAGGATCCGTACACCCCCGAGGGATCGCGGCGAACCGCCGTGAGAAGGATCGCTTCGGGTCGGCGCGAGACCTCCCTTGCGCGCCGCGCGGTTAGGGCGAAGTGTGACTCGCCGCCGCTTCGTCGGGCGTCTCCTCGCCCATGAAACCGTAGAAATAGTAGATCGAACCGTCGTCGGTCTCGATCGCGATGCGCGTCTCTTCGAGCTGGGCCGAGACGATGCGCCGTCCGACCATCCCGCCGAGCAGCTCCTGCGCCTGCATGAACTCGGCGGCGCGGAGCGCTTCGGGCTCGATCTCTAGGAGGGGCTGCTCGTCTCGATTCACCAGTTGCGCTTCCTGTGGAGAGGACCGGCCGTCCGGGCCGCGCGAAGGCGGTCCGGTGATGTACGTCCTCGAGGTGATGAGCGGTCCGCTCGACGGCAAGACGTGGGCGTTCGAGCGGGAGATCACCATCGGCCGTGACGACGCGGTCGCGACTGCGTGTATCACGATCGACCGGTATATTTCCCGCAAACACGCGCGGCTTTACGAGGAACAGGACGGTCGGTTGCGGTTGGCCGACCTGGCTAGCCGTAACGGCACCCGGGTCGGAGGCCGTGCGCTCGGAGACCCCGAGGCGATCGACCTGGGAGAACCGTTCGTCATCGGCCGCACGACCCTTCGCGTGATCGTCACCTGACGTGCGCATCACACGCACGCCGAAGGAGGCCCGCGAAGCGCTGGCGGCGCTGGCGCGCCCGCTGGGGCTGGTCCCGACGATGGGCGCGCTGCACGCCGGCCACCGCGCGCTCGTGGGCCGCGCGCGCGCCGAGTCGCGCACGGTCGCGGCGTCGATCTTCGTCAACCCGCTGCAGTTCGGCCCGAGCGAGGACTTCGACCGCTACCCCCGCAGCTTCGACGCCGACGTCACGGCGCTGCGCGCGGCCGGCGTCGACTTGCTCTACGCGCCCGACGTCGCGACGATGTATCCGCGCGGGTTCGCGACCGCGATCGATCCCGGACCCGTCGGTGCGAGCTATGAAGGCGCGCTGCGCCCCGGCCACTTCAGCGGCGTCGCCACGGTGTGCGTGAAGCTGTTCGCGACGCTGTCGCCCGACCGCGCGTACTTCGGCGCGAAGGACGCGCAGCAGGTCGCCGTGCTGCGCCGCGTGCTCGCGGATTTGGATGTGCCGATCGAGCTCGTCGTCGTGCCGACGGTGCGCGAGCCCGACGGCCTCGCGCTGTCGAGCCGCAACGTGTACCTCGACGACGAGGAGCGGGCCGCCGCGCCGTCGCTGCACCGCGCGCTCGACGCGATCGTGCGCGCCGTGCGCAGCGGAGAGCACGACCGCGAGCGCGCGCTCGCGCGCGGGCGCGAGCAGCTCGTCGCGCCGCTGCGCGAGGCGTACCTGGACATCGTCGATCCCGCGACGTTCGCCGCGGCCGACGACGTGCGTCCGCCGGCGCTCGCGATCGCGAGCGGGTGGTGCGGCACGACGCGCCTGATCGACAACGAGCCGATCGAGCCCGACGGCGGGCTCGGGATGCCGAGCGCGTGAACGGGCGGCGCGTGCTGCTCGGCGTGACGGGCGGGATCGCCGCGTACAAGGCGGCGTCGCTCGCGAGCCGGCTCGTGCAGGCGGGCGTCGTGCTCGACGTCGTGCTGACCGCCGACGCGCTGCACTTCGTCGGCGCGGCGACGTTCGCGGCGCTCGCGCGGCGCCCGGTGCACACGTCGTTGTGGGAACGCGTGCATGAGATCCCGCACATCGCGCTCGCGCGTGACAACGACGTCGTCGCGATCGTCCCTGCGACGGCCAACACGATCGCGAAGCTCGCGCTCGGGCTGGCCGACGACCTGCTCACCAACGTCGTGCTCGCCACGCGCGCGCCGCTGGTGATCGCGCCCGCGATGAACACGACGATGCTCGAGCACGAGGCGACGCGCGCGCACGTCGCGGCGCTGCGCGCGCGCGGCGCGACGATCGTCGAGCCTGAGGTGGGATTCCTCGCGGAACGCGAACACGGCGCGGGGCGGCTCGCCGCGGAGGATGCGCTGGTCGCGGCGATCGAGGCCGCGCTGCGCCGCACGCACGAGCTCGCCGGCGAACGCGTGCTGATCACCGCCGGGCCGACGCGCGAGCCGATCGATCCCGTGCGCTTCATCTCCAACGCCGCGAGCGGCACGCAGGGGATCGAGCTCGCGCGCGAGGCCCTCGCGCGCGGCGCGCAGGTGGATCTCGTGCTCGGGCCCACGCCGCTCGCGCCGCCCGCGGGCGCGCGCACGACGCGCGTGACGACGGCGCGCGAGATGGACGCCGCGGTGCGCGAGCGCGAGCGCGACGCGACGATCGCGATCGCGACCGCGGCGGTCGCCGACTGGCGCCCGGCGACGGTGCACGAGCACAAGGTGAAGAAGACCGACGCCCAGCAGGCGCTGGAGCTCGAGCGCACGCCCGACGTCCTGGCGGGTTTGGGCGCGCGCAAGGACGGGCTGTTCTTGGTCGGCTTCGCCGCCGAGACGGAAGCGTTCGAGACGAACGCGCGCGAGAAGCTCGCGCGCAAGCACCTCGACGCGATCGCGGTCAACGACGTCGGCGGCGAGCGCGGCTTCGGCGCCGGCCCCAACGCGCTCGTCCTTTTGTGGGGCAGCGACGGCCGCAAGGATCTCGGCGCTGGCTCGAAACGCGAGCTCGCCGCACGCCTGTGGGACGAAATCGTCGTGCTCAAGAACGGGCGCGAACGATGACCACGGCGATGGAGCGAGCGCAGAAACGTCGTGCCCTTTCCCGGATTGTCGTTGCGAGCTCGGACCGGGGGCCCCGCGCCGAAGGCGTGGGGGGCGCGCAGCCTGGGGCGGAGCGCCGTTAAAATGCTGCTCTGCATCGACGTCGGTAATACCGAGACGAAGCTCGGCGCGTTCGACGCGTCCGGCGCGATCGTGGGGACGTGGCGCGTCACGACCGCGCGCCGCCGCACCGCCGACGAGTACGGCGTGCTGTTCGCCGCGTTCTTCTCCGCGGCGAAGTTTTCGATCGCGGACATCGAGTCCATCGTCGTGTCGTCGGTCGTGCCGGTCGTCGACCGGCCGCTGGGCGAAGGGTGCGAGAAATATTTCGGCGTGCGGCCGGTGTTTTTCACCGCCGCGAACCAGCGCTCGATCGTCGTGAAGACGGATCGCCCGACCGAGGTCGGCAGCGACCTCGTCGCCGGCGCGATCGGAGCAGTGGCGTTCGTCGGCGCGCCGGCGATCGTCATCAACTTCGGCACCGCGACGACGTTCGGTGCGATCGACGCCGACGGCGCGTACGCCGGCGTCGCGATCGCGACCGGCTTGCAGGTCGCGCTCGACGCGCTGGTCGGGCGCACGGCGAAGCTGCCGCAGGTCGCGCTGATCGCGCCGGGCACGCCGATCGGGCGCGACACCGTCACCGCGATCCAAGCCGGCCTCGTGTACGGCATGGTCGGCCAGACCGAGGAGCTGGTGCGCCGCATCCGCGCCATACTGGGCGAGGGCGCGCGCGTCATCGCGTCCGGTGGCTTGGCCTCGGTCGTCGCCGCCGAGACCGCGGTGATCGAGCGCGTCGAGCCGCACCTCGTGCTGCACGGCCTGCGCGTCGATTACCTCCGTAGGAAATAGGAGGAGCGGCCTGGCCGCCTCCGAACACCCCCTCAGCTCATCGTCGGGAGGCGGTTTTTCATGCCCTTCGCTCGCTGGTTCGTTCGTGTGTCCGCGCTGGTCGCGGCCGTTGCCCTGATCGCCGGCGGCGATCTGCCGCTGTCCGCCGCGCCGAGCGCGGTCGCCGCGGCGATCGATCCCGCCAACCGGGACGCGACGTGCCCGGCCTGCCGTGACTTCTACCAGTTCGCGAACGGCGGCTGGCTCAAGAAGAACCCGATCCCCGGCGACCACGTGACATGGAGCCACTGGGACGAGCTCGACGAGAGCAACCTGCAAGTGTTGCGCCGCGGCCTCGAGACCGCGGCCGCGTCGCACGCCGCCGTGGGCTCGCGCGACCAGAAGCTGGGCGATCTGTACGCGGCCTGCACCGACGAGGCCGCCATCGAAGCGAAGGGCGCGACGCCGCTGCAGCCGGAGCTCGCGGCGATCGACGCCGCGCCGGATGTCACGGCGCTGCTCGCCGTGGTCGCACGCGAGCACCGCACCGGCGCGGCCGGACCGTTCTTCGGGTACGGCTCGCAGCCCGATCCGACCAACTCCGCGCGCACCATCGGCGACCTGGGCCAGGGCGGCTTGTCGCTGCCGGAGCGCGACTACTACACCCGCAGCGACGCGAAGTCCAAGCAGCTGCGCGACGACTTCAGCGCGCACGTCGCGCGCGAGCTGCAGCTCGTCGGCGAGGACGCGACGGCCGCCGGCGCCGACGCGCAGACCGTGATGCGCGTGGAGACGGCGCTGGCGAACGCATCGCTGCCCAAGGCGCAGCTGCGCGACCCGAAGGTGACGACCAACCCGTACACCGTCGCCAAGCTCGCGACGCTCGGCTCGGCGGTCGCGTGGCCGGCGTACTTGACGGCCGTCGGCTCGTCGGAGGGCGCGCTCAACGTGGACGAACCGTCGTTCTTCCGCAAGCTCGACGGTATCCTCACCGCGACGCCGCTGCCCGATCTCAAGACCTACGTCAAGTGGCAGTACGTCGGCGCGAACGCGGGCGCGCTCTCCAAACCGTTCGTCGACGAGAACTTCGCCTGGCGCAAGAAATTGTTCGGGCTCAAGACGCTCGAGCCGCGCTGGAAGCGCTGCATCCGCACCGTCGACAACTCGATGGACGAGCTGTTGGGGCAGATGTTCGTGGCGATGCGGTTCCCCGCGTCCGCCAAAGCGCACGCGCAAGGTATGGTGCGCAACCTGCGCGCGGCCTATCGCACCGACATCGCGGGGCTCGACTGGATGACGCCGGCCACGAAGCAGCGCGCGGAGACGAAGCTCACAGCCATCGTGCAGAAGATCGGCTACCCCGACAAGTGGCGCGATTACTCCAAGCTGAAGATCGCGCGCGCCGACTACTTCGGCGACTTGCGCAACGCGAGCACGTTCGCCGTCGGGCGCGACATCGCCAAGATCGGCAAGTCGACGGACCGCACCGACTGGGGGATGCCGCCGCAGCTGATCAACGCGCAGTACAACCCGACCAACAACGACATCACGTTCCCGGCCGCGATCCTGCTGCCGCCGTTCTTCGCCGACAGCAACGACGACGCGCTCAACTACGGCGCGATCGGCGCGGTGATCGGGCACGAGATGACGCACGGCTTCGACGACCAGGGTCGCCAGTACGACCAGGTCGGCAACCTGCGCGAATGGTGGACGCCCGCGGACGCCAAGCAGTTCACCACGCGCGCGTCGTGCGTCACCAAGCAGTACGGTGCGATGGAAGCGGCGCCGGGCGTGCTACAGAACGGGCCGCTGGTCACGGGCGAGTCGATCGCCGATCTCGGCGGCCTGCGCATCGCGTACAACGCGTACGAGAAGTCGCTGGCGGGCAAGCCGCGCCGCACCATCAACGGCTACACGCCGGAGCAGCGCTTCTTCCTGGCGTTCGCGACCGTGTGGGCGGAGAACGAGACGCCGGAGTTCGCGCGCTTCTTGGGCCAGAGCAACGAGCACCCGGTCAACCGCAACCGCGTCATCGGCACGCTCGTCAACTTGCCGGAGTTCGCCAAAGCGTTCCACTGCACGGCACGCGACAAGATGGTGAAGCCGGTCGCCACGGTCTGCCAGATCTGGTGAATTGGCCCGGGCGGCTGCTCGCTAGCAATCCGGCCTAGCGAGCGGCGCCCGCACGAGGCGGGCTCCCGGGTCCGGGGCGCCCCGGCGTGGTACACTCTTTCGTCGTGGCCCGTACCGTTTCGCCGCTGAAGATCGGCCCCATCGAGGTCTGGCCCCCCGTCGTGCTCGCGCCGATGTCGGGGGTGACGAACCGCACCCTGCGCGCGCTCTACAAGCCGTTCGGGTTCGGGCTGACCGTGACGGAGTTCGTGTCGTCGAACGCGCTGCAGTACGGCAACAAGCGCACGATGGAGATGATCGACCAGCACGGGGTGGAGAAGCCCGTGTCGACGCAATTGTGGGGCAACGATCCCGCGCTGATGGCGCTTGCCGCCAAGGTGGTGCGCGAGTGCGGCGCCGACATCGTCGACATCAACTTCGGCTGCCCCGCGCCCAAGGTCACCAAAACCGAAGGCGGTAGCGCGTGCCTGCGCGACCTCGACCGCTGCGAGGCGATCATGCGCGCGGTCGTCGCGGCGGTCGACTGCCCGGTGACGATGAAGATGCGGCTTGGCTGGACGGAGACCGATCTCGTGTTCGTCGAGGCCGCGAAGCGCGCGCAAGCCGCCGGCGTGCAGGCGCTGACGCTTCACGCGCGCACCGCGAAGCAGTTCTACAAAGGCAGCGCGGACTGGTCGAAGATCGCGGAGCTCAAGCGTGCGGTCGACATCCCCGTGATCGGCAACGGCGATCTCGCCGACCCGCACGACGCGATGCACCGCATGCGCGAGAGCGGCGTCGACGCGGTGATGCTCGGGCGCGCGACGCTGGGCAACCCGTGGCTCGTGTCGCGTCTGCGCGCGCTGATGGAAGGCCGCGAGCCGCAAGCGACGCCGGACGCGCCGGACCGCCTGCGCTTCGCCGTACACCACTACGAGACGATGGTCGCCGAGTGGGGCGAGTCGCGCGCGGTGCCGCAGATGCGCAAGCACCTCGGCTACTACCTCAAAGGCTTCCCCGGTGCGAGCGCGCTCCGCGAACGCTTGATGCGCACGGAGACCGCCGCGGAGACGCTGGCGGTGCTCGCCGACACCATCGCGCAGCTCGAATCGCGCGAGCTCGCCGTCGCGTGATCCCGACGACGCACGACGATCTCTACGGCGCGGCCTCGCCCGCGGCGCTGTACGACGAGGTTTATGAGAACTACCGCGCGCACGTAAACCCGCCGCTCGCGCGCGTGATGAAGCTGTCGGGCTCGCCCGTCGAGGTGCGCGCGCAAGGCTGCACGATCGTCGACCACACCGGTAAGACGTACCTCGACTTCGCCGGCGGGTACGGCGTGTTCACGCTGGGGCACCGCCACCCGCGCGTCGTCGCGGCGGTGAAAGATCAGCTCGACCGGATGGCGCTGTCGGGCCGCACGATGTTCAACCCGCTGATGGGCCGGCTCGCGAAGCGGCTCGCGGAGCTCGCGCCGGGCGATCTGTCGATCGCGTTCTTCGCAAACAGCGGCACCGAGGCGGTCGAGGGCGCGCTCAAGCTCGCGCGGGCGGCGACGAAGCGCCCGGCGCTCGTCGCGACCGACGGGGCGTTCCACGGCAAGACGCTCGGCGCGCTGTCGGCGAGCGGGCGCGACGCGTTTCGCGACCCGTTCGCGCCGCTGCTCGCGGACGTGCGGCGCGTCCCGTTCGGCGACGCGAGCGCGCTGCGCGGGGTGGTCGACGACACCGTCGCCGCGGTGATCGTCGAACCGATCCAAGGCGAGGGCGGCGTGAACGTCCCGCCCGACGGTTACCTGCGCGACGTGCGCGCGATCTGCGACGCGAGCGGCGCCGTGATGATCGCCGACGAGGTGCAGACCGGCCTGGGCCGCTGCGGCGCGCTGTTCGCCTGCGACCGCGAGCACGTCGTCCCTGACGTGATGACGCTCGCGAAAGGCCTGTCCGGCGGCGTGGTCCCGATCGGCGCGTACGTCGCGCGGCCGGCCGTCTGGAACGCCGCGTACGCGAAGCAGCCGCTGCTGCACACGTCGACGTTCGGCGGCAACGAGCTGGCGTGCGCCGCGGCGCTCGCGGCGCTCGACGTGCTGCACGACGAGGATCTCGTCGCGAACGCGCGCGCGCGCGGCGCGCAGCTGCTCGCCGGCGCGCGGGCGACGATGGCGCGCCACCCCGCGGTAATCGCGGACGTGCGCGGCGCCGGCCTGCTGGTCGGCGTCGAGCTGCGCAGCGAAGGCTACGGCGGCACGATCATCCCGGAGCTGCTCAAGCGCGGCGTGACCGCCGCCTGGACGCTCAACCAGCAGCGCGTGATCCGCCTGGAGCCGCCGCTGATCGTGACGCAAGAAGAAGTCGACGTCGCGCTGCGCGCGTTCGACGCCGCAATCGCGACCGCGTTTGACAAACTGGGAACGTTGGTCCCGATGTCCGAGAAGCCGGAAACGAAGGCGTAGTGCCGTACGTCGAGTGCACGGTCGACGTCGCCGCGCCCGCCGCGACGGTGTACGAGCTTGCCAAGGAGCAGGAGCGCTTCCCCGACTTCATGCCCGACGTCGAAACCGTCGTCGTGCTCGAGCGCCATCCCGACCGCGTCGTGACGCGCTGGAAAACGCTGGTCGAGGACGCCCCGATCGAGTGGACGGAGAATGACGTCTTCGACGACGAGCGCCTGCGGATCGACTACGCGCTGATCGAGGGCGACCTCGACACGTTCGAGGGCGCCTGGACGTTCGAGCAGCACGGCGACGTCACGCGCGTGGTGCTGAGCGTGGAGTACGACTTCGGCGTGCCGACGCTGGCGGAGCTGATCGGCCCGACGCTGGAGAAAAAAGTCCGCGAGAACTCCGACATGATGCTCGCCGCGCTCAAAGCCGAGGCGGAGTCACGGACGGCCCCGCAGTCGGTGCGCGGTACGCGCTGAAGCTCGTCGCCGTCGACGTCGCGCGCAGCGGGATGGCGGCGTGTAGCAACTCGATCGTGCGCAGCAGCTCCTCGGCGTAGCCGGCCTCCTCCAGCCGCGCGGCGTCGAACGACAGCCCGCGCACGGGGAACGCGGCGCGTTCGAGGGCGTCGAGCAGTGCGGGCGCTTTCACGGTGCGTTCCGTGAGGCCGCGGATGCGCTGCAGCGCGTCCTCGAGCTTGAGCACGTCGGCGCGGTACGCGGCGTACTTCTCCCACTCGGCCGCCGCGCGGTCGCGAATCGCCGGCCAGCGCTCCTCGCGGAAGCGCGCGACCTCCGCGTTGCCGTGCTCGGTGAAGCGCCGTTTGCGCGCGGCGATAAGCCGGTGCTCCTCCTGGTCGGCGAAGCGCGCGCCCTTCGTCTTCGCGCGCAGCAGGTCGGCGTGCTCGTGCGCCGTGTAGTCCGTCTCGACCGCGACGCGGTCGCTGATCGCGGCGAGCTCCTCGCGCCAGATGTCTTCGACGGTCGGCGGCTCGTTGAGCGCGCCGAGCTGATTGCGGCGCGACGAGAGCTGATCGCGCCGCGCGTCGAGCAGCGCACGCAAGCGTGCCGTGCCGCTACGCAGCGTGCCGATCCACGCCGTGTCGGCCGGCGCGCCGGGATCGTCGAAGCGGACCTCGATCCCTAGGCCGAGCGGTTGAATTTCGACGAAGCGCCATTGGCCTTCGGAGCTCGGCAGCACGCGCAGCCGGCAGCCGGTCGGCGGCGGCGGCCCCGCGCTGCGGAAGACGACGAACGCGTCGCCCGTGTCCATGCCGAGCAGCGTCGTGTGCTCGTCGAACACGCGCGAGAACGCGAGGATCCCGCCGTACGAGGTGTCGCCCCACACCGGCTCGTCGACGTCGTCGTAGCGGCGGCTCCACAGCACGGCCCACAGCGCGTCGTGCGCCTCGGCCGCTGCCGCGTGATCGCGGGTCATCGTCTCGAGGACCGCCCGGACGCTGGAGCGGCGGTACCGCTTCGTCGTCACGCTCGCTTGGTTCTCGTTGGACGCGGGCGGTCCCCGTTCGCCCGCGTCCGTCGATCCTCTAGTCGGGCTTCGCGAACGCGACGATCGTGTTCTCGCCGCGGCAGTTCGTCCAGAACTTCGTGCCGTCGAAGCCGAGGCTGCGGGCGGCGAACGGGATCGACGCCAGCTCGTGGACCTCGGGCTCTTCCTTGCGCGCGTCCAGGCAGAGCAGCCGGTAGTCGTCGCTCTCGCGGCTCTCGGTCGTGACGAGGTAGAACCGTCCCGCGACGATGACCATCCCCGTGATCTGCCGCGGTACCGGGATCGTGCGCAGCACCGCACCGGCGTCGTCGAGCTCGAGGATGACCTGCGCGTCGCGCTGGCTCAAGTAGAGCCGGTCGCCGTCGTACGCCAGGAACGAGCCGGTACCGCCGGGGCAGCGGATCGCGTCGGACTTGAAGTCCTTGCCCATGATGTAGCGGCGTATGAAACGGTCGTCGGTCCCGCCGTCGTCGCGGTCGCCGACCACGACGCGCAGCGCGTCGCCGGTGACCGTCAGCCCGAATGGCCTGCCCGGTGCGGTCGCCTCTTCGAAAACGCGGCCCTGCATTGCTACCATGCCGTAGATCCGGCAGGTGTCGTAGGAACCGATCCACAGGTCCGGCCCGTCACACGCGAGCCCCATCGGTCCGGGGCAGGGGGCGGGGATTCGGAGGAGCTCTTCGATGGTCGAGAGCGTCTGATTCATGCGCCGCTCCCCTTCCCCCAACGGCCCGCGGGCTCCCGGCGGCGGAGGGGCGAAACGGGCCTTCGCGATGGCCAAGTTCTGCTTCGTGATCCACCCGCTCTCGTTCGAGGACGTCGTGCGCTACGAGCCCGGCGCCAGGGGCAAGGGCCAGGCCATCATCGCGAAGATCCTCGAGTGGATGCCGCCGTGGGCGGCGGCGCACGTGACCGGCGTGCGGACGCCGGACGGGCGTGAAACCGAGGGCTGGTTCATCGGCGCGGGGCTGCTCCCGGCGCAGATGCTCGAGCTGCCGCGCGAGCAGGTCTACGACCGCATTCTCAAAGCGATTCAAATCGGTGTGGACCTCGGCGCGGACGTTGCGGGGCTCGGCGCGTTCACCGGTGTCGTCGGCGACGGCGGCATCACGATCAACGAGCGTTCGCCGATCCCGGTGACGACGGGCAACTCGCTGACGATCGCCGCGGGCGTGCGCAGCCTGTTCCGCGGCGCGGACGAGATGGGGATCGAGGCTGCGCGCTCCACCGCCGTGGTCGTCGGCGCGACCGGGTCGATCGGCGGCGCGTGCGTGGAGCTGATCGCGCCGCACGTCGCGCACGTGATCATGGTCGCGCGCAACGAGACGCGCCTGCGCAAGTTCCATGAAAACCTCGCCGCGCGGTTGCCGTGCGAGTCGTCGTACACCACGGACATCAGCGCTGCGGTCCGGCGCGCCGACCTGGTCTTGACGGCGACGTCTTCGACGCAAGACGTGATCGAGCCCGAGGACCTGCGCACCGGAGCGGTCGTGTGCGAGATCTCGCTGCCGCACGACGTGAGCCGCCGGGTCGCCGTCGAGCGCCCCGACGTCCTCGTGGTCGAAGGCGGCAACCTGCGCGTCCCGGGCGACATGCACTGGTGGCGCGTGCGCGAGCCGGGCGAAACGTTCGACATGGGCCTCCCGCAGGGGACGGCGCTCGCGTGCATGTCGGAGACGATGGTGCTCGCGCTCGAAAACCGCTGCGAGCCGTACACGCTCGGTCGCGGGATCGACGTTGCGAAGGTGCGCGAGATCGACGACCTCGCGGCACGCGCCGGCTTCCAGCTCGCCGACATGCGCGCGTTCGACCTGCCGATCTCGCGCGAGCAGATCGCGCGCACCCGGGCGGCGGCCGAAGAACGCCGCGCGGCGTCGGCATGAACGTTCGCCCGCACCGCTACGCCGCGCGCGTGCGCTGGACCGGCGGCGCATCGGGGCCGGCGATGGACTACGCGACGTACTCGCGCGAGTACGTCGTCGACATCGACGGCAAGCCCGCGTTGCGCGGGTCGGCCGATGCCCACTTTCGCGGTGATCGCTCGCTGCACAATCCCGAGGACTTGCTGGTGGCGGCGCTGTCGGCGTGCCATCTGTTGTCGTACCTGGCGGAGTGCACGCGCGCGGGAATCGTTGTCGTCGCATACGAGGACGACGCGAGCGGCGAGATGACGCTGATCGACGGCAAGATCCGGTTCCGCGAGGTGATGCTGCGGCCACGCGTCGCGATCGCGGATCCCGCGCGCATCGCCGAAGCGACGGCGCTGCACGAGCGCGCGCACGCGGAGTGCTTCATCGCGAACAGCGTGAACTTCCCGGTCCGCCACGAAGCCGCCGTGACGAGCGCCCAACCAGCGTGAGCGCTGCAGAAGCGACGCTGTGGGCATCGAGCCTAGCGACCCGACGCCCACGATGGCGTGAGAGTCCCACACTCCTCTTCGGATTCGAGACGTCCCCGAAGAGTGTTGACAACCTCTCTTCACGAGCGGTATCACGCTGCAGTGTCGCGCCGCAATACCTCAATCTCGACTTTGGCCGAAAGGAAAAGGCGACGGGCACCGCGTCCGATGAACGCGGTGCCCGCAGTGGTATGAGCGCGACCTTGACAGGGCGGTCCGATCATACCAGATTCGGCTTCGCATGGAAACCGAGCTGGAGCGGGCGGGAATTGAACCCGCGGATGAGATCCCTGTCAAGGTCTCACTCGGATCCACCGAACCGCCCCAGCGCTGTGCTGATCACGCGCAGTGGTCCGTCCGGCAAGGGTTCGTTTGAAAAAGCGACGGGCACCGTGTTCGTTGAACGCGGTGCCCTGGGCGGTATGACGGGAGGACTCGACGCGGTGATCCTATCATACGGCGGCCGGCGTCGCAACGCCGGGCTGGAGCGAGCGGGAATCGAACCCGCACGGGAAGGGTGTCGAGTCCTCCCGACGATCGCGTTTGGAAAGGTCCTGATGTGAAGAAAGTCGTCTCCGTTTCGCTCGGGTCTTCGTCGCGCGATCATTGCGCCGACGTAGACCTGCTCGGTGAACGATTCGAGATCTCGCGCGTTGGGACGGACGGTTCCATCGACAAGGCCATCGCGAAGCTCAAGGAGCTCGACGGCACCGTTGATGCGATTGGGCTCGGCGGCATCGACGTGTACTTGTACGCGGGCAAGGATCGCTATGCGCTGCGCGACGGCTTACGTCTGCTCGACGCGGTCAAGATCACGCCTGTCGTGGACGGCAGCGGTTTGAAAAACACACTCGAGCGCAACGCCATCGATTTCATCCAGAAGCAGCTCGGGATCGAGCTGCGTGGGAAGCGTGTGCTGATGGTTAGCGCGCTCGACCGGTTCGGGATGGCGCAGGCGCTCGTGCAGGCCGGCGCCGACGTGGTGTTCGGCGACTTCATCTTCGCGCTGGACCTCGACCGGCCGGTGCGCGGGCTCGACGAGTTCGAGGAGATGGCGCGCAAGTATCTGCCCGACGCGTGCAAGCTGCCGTTTCAGTTCTTCTATCCCACCGGGAAGAAACAAGACCGCGCGCCGCAGCCGAAGTATCCCGAGTACTACGACGATGCGGAGATCATCGCGGGCGACTACCACTTCATGCGCCAGTTCATGCCGGACCGGCTCGACGGCAAGACGATCCTCACCAACACCGTCACCGCCAACGACGTGGACTTCCTGCGCGCGCGCGGCATCGCGCGGCTCGTCACCACCACGCCGGATTTCGGCGGGCGTTCGTTCGGCACGAACGTCGTCGAGGCGGCGATGATCGCGCTGCTCGGCAAGAAGTGGGCCGACGTGACGGACGAGGACTACGCGCGGTTGCTGCGCGAGCTCGAACTCGAGCCGCGCGTGATCGAGTTCCAGGCCGCATAAACCGCTTGTCGCTGCTGCGCAACCTCTTCGCGCGCCAGGCGCACGACCGCGAGCGCCTGCCGTCGGACGGCGTCCCGCTGCGCCGCGTGCTCGGCGTGCGCGCGCTCGTCGCCGTCGGCCTGGGCACGATGCTCGGCGGCATCTTCTCGACGGTCGGCTCCGGCGCGAACGCCGCGGGCCCCGCGGTGATCGTCGCGTTCGGGCTGTCCGGTGTGACGTGCGTGTTCGTCGCGCTCTGCTACGCGGAGCTCGCGTCGATGGTGCCGGTCGCCGGCAGCGCGTACACGTACGCGTACGCCGCGCTCGGCGAGTTCGTCGCGTGGGTGATCGGCTGGGACCTCATCCTCGAGTACGGGTTTTCCGTCGCGCCGCTCGCGGCAACGCTGTCCGCCTCGCTGCAGCAGTTGCTCGCGAAGCTCGGGCTGCCGCTGCCGGCGTGGGCGCAGACGGCGCACGTCGCGTTCGTCCACGGCGGGATCGACTTCGCGCACACGCAGATCGACGTGGTCGCGGCGGTCGCCATCGTGCTGCTCGCGATCCTGCTCGCGATCGGGATCCGCGAGTCCGCGGGCACCAACGGCGCGCTCGTCGTCATCCAGCTCGTCGCGCTCGTCGCGTTCGTGCTCGGCCTGGCCGGCGCGATCCGTCCCGGCGCGTACCACCCGTTCGCGCCGCTCGGCCTCGGCGGGATCGTCACCAGCGCGGCGCTCGTGTTCTTTGCCTACATCGGGTTCGACACGGTCACGGTCGCGAGCGAGGAAGCGAAAAACCCCGTGCGCGACGTGCCGCGCGCAATCGTCGGCTCGCTCGTCGTCGGTGCGGTGCTGTTCACCGCGGTCACCGCGGTCGCCGTCGGCGTCGTCGCCTGGGACAAGATCGATCCCGACGCCGGCATGCTCGACGCGGTGAAGCACGCCGGATCGAATCCGGTGCTGTTCGCGCTGGTGCTCGCGGGTACCGTGACGGGGACGTTCGCGTCGATGCTCACGTCGCTGCTCGGGCAGATCCGGATCTTCTACGTGATGTCGCGCGACCGGCTGCTGCCGCGCGCGTTCGGCGCTGTCAACGCGCGCACGCAGACGCCGGTCGTCACGACGATGGTCACGGGAACGATCGTCGCGATCGTCGCCGCGCTCGTGCCGCTGACGCAACTGCTCAAGCTGGTGAACATCGGCACGTTCTCCGCGTTCGTCATCGTGTGCGCCGGCGTGATGGTGCTGCGCTTCACGCATCCCGGCGCGGCGCGCCCGTTCCGCGTGCCGCTCGGACCCGTCTTCGTCCCCGCGATGGGGATCGCGCTGTGCGCGTGGCTGACGCTCGAAGGGCTGGACGCGATCACGTGGCTGCGGTTCGTCATCTGGTTCGCGATCGGGCTCGTCGTGTACGCGCTGTACGGCTACCGCAACTCGCTGCTGCGCACGCCGCGATGACCGCCGCGCCGCGGCTGAGACGCGTGCTGCGGCTGCGCGACCTCGTCGTCGTCGCCGCGGCGTCGATGGGCCCGGCGTTCTCGCTCGCGACGACGCTGGCCGCGATGGTCGCCGCCGCCGGGCGGTGGACGTGGCTCGCGCTGGTCATCGTGGCGGTGCTGATGGCGATGATCGCCGCGGGCTACAAGCGCCTTGGCGAGCGCATGCGCGACGCGGGCTCGTCGTACGCCTGGATCCGCGCGGCGTTCGGGCCGGCCGGCGGCGCGTACGGCGCGTGGATCTTGCTCGCCGCGAGCATGTTCGCCGTGCTCGCGACGGCGCTGCCCGCGGGGACGTACACGCTGGATTTGCTGTGGCCCAGGCTCGCGACGAACGCGCTCGCCGTGGCGCTCGCGGCCTGCGGGTGGATCGCCGGCTCGGCGCTGCTGCTGTGGTACGGGCTGCGGCCGACCGCGATGCTGGCGCTCGTCCTGCTGATCGCCGAGGTCGTCGTGCTCGCCGCGGCGGCGCTGGCGTCCGCCGGGCACGCGCGGCCCGACGCGGTCGCGTTCAGCGGCGGCCCGCTCGCATGGGGCGGGATCGTGTCGGCGGTCGTGCTCGGCATCTGGCTCGTCGACGGCTGGGAGTCCAGCGCGTCGACCGCCGAGGAGGCGCAGGGCGAGCCGTCGGCGCCAGGGGCCGGGGCGCTGGTCGCGCTGGGCCTGACGACCGTACTGCTCCTGGCGGCGACGTGGGCGTTCACCCGCATCGGCAGCGGCGCCGGCTTCGCGGCGCACGAGGGCGACGCGCTGGCGTACGTCGGCGGGCTGCTAGGCGGCGGCTGGACGAAGCTGCTCAGCGTCACGGTGCTCGTGTCAATCGCGGCGACGCTGCAAACGACGCTCGTGTACGTCTCGCGCAGCGTCTACGCGATGGGCCGTGACGGACTGCTCCCGCGCGCCTTGGGCGAGCTGGACCGCCGTGCCGAGCCCGCGGCGTCGATCGCACTGATTACCGTTCTGTCGGTAATCTTCACGCTGGCCGCAGGCGTGTCGCCCACCGCGAACGACGCGTTCCAGTTCGTGCTCAAGGGCACGTCGTGGTTCATCGGCCTCCTATTCGCCTTGACCGCCGCCGCGGCGGTGCGCGTGTTCGCGCCGGAGCGAACCGCCCGCTGGTCGGGTGTCGTCCTGCCGGGCGTGGCGGGCCTGGCCTTGGGCGTCGTTCTGTTGCTGGCGCTCATTCGTGACGATCCTGCTACCAGGGGTTTCATCGCCGCCTCTGCAATCATCGGGCTTCCCCTGGCGCTCTGGCGCGGTCGCGTGGTCGGCCGGGCGTTCGTAGCAGGGGCAGAACCACGTACCGGGAGTCGCTTTTGAACGACAAAGAAATCGTTTTGACCCGCGATGGGCTCAAGAAGCTCGAGGACGAGCTCGACGAGCTCAAGAGCGTCCATCGCCGCGAGGTCAACGAACGGATCCGCCAGGCCAAAGAGTTCGGCGACATCTCCGAAAACGCCGAGTACGAGGACGCCAAGCAAGAGCAGGCGTTCGTCGAAGGCCGCGTGCTCAAGCTCGAAGCGATGATCCGCAACGCGCGCGTCATCGACGCGTCCGACTACGTGGCCGACGAAGTGCACCTCGGCGCGACGATCAAGGTCAAGGAGACCGGCTCGGGGACTTCGCACGAGTTCACCATCGTCGGCTCCGCCGAAGCCGATCCGAAGAACGCGCGCCTCTCCAACGAGTCGCCGGTCGGCCGTGCGCTGATGGGCCGCAAGAAGGGCGAGACGGTCGACGTCACCACGCCGCGCGGCCAGATGAAGTACAAGATCGAGTCGATCAACAAGGACCCGAAGAAAACGAAGAAAGCCTCCTAGGCGCGCCATGGCGGATCTCGTTGCGGCCCGGCGTGCCAGACTCGCCGCGCTGCGCGAGCGCGGCGTCGACCCGTTCACCGCGACGCGGTACGACGTCACCGCGCACGCCGCGGAGCTCGCGACGAAGTACGCGGAGCTCGGCGAGCAAGGCCGCGCGGAGAGCGAAGACTGGTCGATCGCGGGGCGCATCATGGCGGTCCGCGGCCAGGGCAAGGTGATCTTCTTCGACGTGCACGACCGCACGGGGCGCTTCCAGCTGTTCGTGCGCAAGGACGACGTCGGCGAGGAGGCGTTCGCGATCGCCAAGGAGGTCGAGCGCGGCGACATCGCCGGCGCGCGCGGCTTCGTGTTCCGCACCAAGATGGGCGACCTCGCGCTGCACGTGCGAGCGCTCGAGGTGATCGGCAAAGCGCTGCAGCCGTTCCCCGACAAGTGGCACGGTTTGCAAGACCCCGAGAAGCGCTACCGCCGCCGCTACGTCGACTTGATCGTCAACCCGCACGTGCGCGACGTGATGATCCAGCGCTCGAAGATCATCGCGGAGATGCGGCGCTTCATCGACGCCCGCGGCTTCTTCGAGGTCGAGACGCCGGTGCTGCTCACCATCGCCGGCGGTGCGTCGGCGCGGCCGTTCCTGACGCATTCCAACGCGCTCGACATCCCGCTCAAGCTGCGCATCGCGACGGAGCTGTACCTCAAGCGCTTGATCGTCGGCGGGATGGAACGCGTCTACGAGATCGGGCGCACGTTCCGCAACGAGGGCATCGACGCGACGCACAACCCCGAGTTCACGATGCTCGAGCTGTACGCGGCGTACTGGGACGTCCAGGACATGATGCGCTTCAACGAAGAGCTCATGAACCACCTCGCGCGCACCGTGCACGGCGGCGAGACGGTGCTGCGCGGCGAGGACGCGATCTCGTTCGCGACGCCGTTCCGGCGCATCGGCTACCTCGAGGCGTTCGAGGAGTACGGCGGGCTCGTGCGCGAGCAGCTGCTCGATCCGGAGGCGTGCATGGCGCTGCTGCGCGACCACGGCATCCCCGAGTCGCCGACGCACGCGCACGCGCTCGACAAGCTGTTCGAGCGCGTGGTCGAGCCGCATCTCTTGCAGCCGACGTTCGTGTACGGCTATCCGGTCGTGCTGTCGCCGCTCGCCAAGCGGATGAAGGACGACCCCGAGCTGACGCAGCGATATGAGCTGTTCGCCGCGCACATGGAACTGTCCAACGCGTTCACCGAGCTCAACGATCCGGACGACCAGCGCCGCCGCTTCGAGCTGCAGATGCTCGAGCGCGCCGCGGGCGACGACGAGATCCCGCCGCCCGACTGGGATTTCGTCACCGCGCTGGAGTACGGCATGCCGCCGACTGCCGGGATCGGGATCGGCGTGGACCGGCTCGTCATGATGCTCACGAACAACGCGTCGATCCGCGACGTCTTGCTGTTCCCGCTGCAACGGCCGCTGCCGGTGGACGAGGACGACGACGACGAGGAGCCGGTTCCGACGGCGTGACGGGGCTGGGGAGCGCCACCGACGCGCTGGTGAACGACGGGATCGTGCGCCGTACGCGCGAGGGCGACCGCGTCGTGCTCGACACGCCGTCTCGGCGCGACTTCTGGTTCGGGCACGGCGTCGTGCTCGACGCGCCGCCGGAACCGTTCGCGACCGCACGGTCGTGATGGTGTACGACGGACCCGTGCCCGGCGCGGATGCGCGCGTGGCCGACCACGACGACGCGCGCTGGGACGAAGCTGCCGCGCTCGCGGCCGAACAGTATCCGGAGCACGGGAGCTACGAGAGCTGGCGCTTTGAATGCATCCGCCGCGACGTCGCGCGCGGCTGCGCCCGTGCCGTCGGCATCCGCGAGCGCGGGCGCCTGCTCAATACGGTCGCGCTGTACCGCCGGCTCGGCTTCGTCCCGGCGTCGCACCTCGACGCGGTCGTCGTCCCGGTGGTACCGTGCTCGACAGGCGCGGTATGATCCCAAGGAGGTTGACGAGATGACGTCGTTCGTGCGCGAGCCGCTGCCGGTTCCATCGGATGAGACGGTGCGCTGGACCGGTCAGCCGCCGACCGGTTTGCTGTGGCGCACGACGGATTGGGTGCTGGTCCCGTTTTCGCTGATGTGGGGCGGCTTCGTGCTCTTCTGGGAAAGCATGGTGATCAGCGCCGGCGCGCCGTTGGTGATGCAGCTGTGGGGCGTGCCCTTCGTCTGCGTCGGGGTGTATATGATCGCCGGCCGGTTCTGGTGGGATGCCAACGTGCGCGCGCGGACGCGCTATGCCGTGACCGACCGCGCCGCGTACGTCGTGGTGGACGGATTTCGCGGATCCGTGCGCCGCTTCGCCGGCTCTGCGCTGGCTGAGGTTCAAATCGAACGCCGGGACGACGGTTCCGGGACGCTTCGCTTCGGCCCGAACGCGCCGGCGCGCGGCCAATGGTACGGCTCGCGAACGCCGCTGGCATCGCAGAACGCGTTCGAGGCGATTCGCGACGTCGACCACGCGTACGATGCGGTGCGCGCCGCGACCACGTGACCGACGAGATCTTTCTCGAGACGCCGCGGCTCGTTCTGCGCGACAAGACGCCGGACGACTTCGAGTTCGTCGCGTCGCTGTATGCCGACGAGAACGTCATGCGCTGGATCGGCGACGGGCGCACGCTGGGACGCGACGAAGTGGAAGCGCGGTTCTTTCGCGTGTTGGAGATCCAGAGCGAGCCGGGGCACGAGCGCTGGGACGCGTTCAAGATTCTGGCGCGCAAGTCGGACGGCGTGCGCGTAGGCCAAGCGGGGATGCTGCGTTGCGCGATCGACGGCGAGCCGGAGATCGAGATCGGCTGGTGGCTCGCGCCGTTCGCCTGGGGCCACGGCTACGCGACGGAGGCCGCGTGCGCGCTGCGCGACTTCGCCTTTGGCGAGCTGCGGCTGGACCACCTCAGCATCGTGCTGCAAGCCGAGAACCTGCGGTCGGTCGCCGTCGCCCGGCGCATCGGCGGACAGTATGCGGGCAAGGCAGCGTACCGGGACCGCTCGGTGACCTGCTACGTCGTCCCCAACCCCGCGGCGCAACCTCCCCAGCCGTGAGGTAGTCCAACCGTTCACCATGTTGAAACGCGATTTGACCACGTCCTATCCTCGCTCGGTGCGCGACAAATTGTTCGGGGTCGTCCAGCTCGGACGCGCCATCGACAAGGGCATCGCATACGCGAACGGGCTCAACGGCGAGTACAACTACGACTGTCCGATGGACAAGGGGATCTTCGATTTCCTCGGCATCGACGGTAACGCGCTGCTCGACGTCATCAAGAACGCGCAGAGCGAGTCCGAGATCGACGCGTACGTGAAGCCGTTCGTCGAGAAGAAGTCGCCGCAAGAGCTCGAGCACTTCAACGCCGAGTTCTTGTCGCACGGCCCGCAGGCGGGCAGCGACGGCGAGAAGTACTTCCTCGGCCTGCGCGGCGAGGTCGCGCCGGACCGCACCGACGTCACGACTTGGCCCGACTTGCTCGATCTCGACGAGAAGCGCGACGTTCCCCGCCGCGTCCCGGCGTGACGAGCGACACGAACTAACGTACGAACCGCGCTGGAAATTGCGCAAAGGTCGCCGCAAGGCGGCCTTTTTTCGTTCCTTGGAGCAGGCTGAGAACGAGCGAGCGGATGGAACGAGACGCATGCCCCAGGACCCGCGTTGTCATCATCGCGACGACAATACCGTGTGGGCACGGAACCGAGCGTCGACACCACACCGGAGCATCGCATGCTCGAAGACCACGGGGCCGTGCTGAGCCGTCTCTTTGCACAGCCCTTTACCTCCGCGTTTCTCGGCGCTGTATTAGAACACGATTATGAAACGCACCGCCACATGCTCAACGTCGGAATGCTGTGCGCACGCGTTGCGATCACCGCGGGACTGTCGCGTGACGAAGCCGTCGTGCTCGGTCAAGCGGGGCTTTTCCACGACGTCGGCAAGCTGCACATCCGCGGCACGCTGCTCAACGCGCGCTACACGCTGAGCGAAGCCGAGTGGCGCATCTTGCGCGCGCACGCGGCCCGGGGCGAGCAGATGCTGCGCGCCCAAGACGCGCACCACATCGCGGAGATCGTGCGCGGTCATCACGAGCGGCTGGACGGCTCGGGCTACCCGGACGGCTTGCGCGGCTTGTCGATCCCGTGGGAGACGCGGCTGCTCGCCGTCGTCGACGCGTATGACGCCATGCGCTCCGGGCGGCCCTACGCCGTCGCGGTCTCGCACGACGAGGCCCTCGACCGGCTTTTCGCCGCGCGCACGCTGTTCGACCGCGACGCGGTCGAGGTTCTGCTCGCGACGCTCGGCTCCGACCGCCGGCCCCGGCTAAAGGCGGTCGCGCCGATTTCGTGAACCCGTCGCGGCGTGCCGACGTACCGGCTCGTCGTCGAATACGACGGGAGCGCGTTCCACGGACTGCAGTTCCAGCCGGCGTTGCGCACGGTCGCCGGCGCGCTCGAAGACGCGCTCGCACGGCTGTTTCACGAGCCTGCGAAGATCACCGCCGCCGGCCGCACCGACGCCGGCGTGCACGCGACGGGACAAGTCGTCTCGTTCTCGGCCGCGCGCGACTTTCCGATCGAGCGCCTCGCGCTCGTGCTCAATGCGAACACGCCGCCCGACCTCGTCGTGCGCGACGCCGCGATCGTGCGCGACGGGTTCTCCGCGCGGTTCGACGCGCGCGAGCGGGTCTACGATTATCTCATCCTCAACCGCCGTTTTCCGTCGGCGCTGTGGCGCGACCGCGCGTGGCAGGTGCCGCGCCCGATCGACGACGCGCGCTTTCTCGTTGCCGCGCAGCCGCTGCTGGGCGAACACGACTTCGCCACGTTCTGCGGCGAGCTGCCCGAGCGTGGCGGCACGGTCCGCGACCTGCGCGCGATCGCGCTGACGCGCCGCGACGATCTGGTGCGCGTCACCGTGCGCGGCAACGCCTTTTTGCACCGGATGGTGCGCGTCGTCGTCGGCACACTCGTCGCGTGCGCAACCGGCGACCGCGACGTCGCGTTCGCGGCTCGCGCGCTCGCCGCGCGCGACCGCACGGCGGCGGGGCCCACGGCGCCTGCGCACGGCCTCTATCTCGCGGGCGTGCGGTACGACGACTTCGACTCGTACTTCCCGGTGGAGATCGCGCCGTGAACCGGTCGTTCGTTCCTACTGCTCGTCGTAGCGGTTGACGAGGATCTTGATGCGGCCGTTCTTCGCGCCGCGCAAGAACGTGACGTTGACGAACTGGCGCCCGAACGGAAACGGGAAGACGAAATCGAACGACTCGGCGCCGGTGCCGCTCTGCGCCGCGAAGCGCTCGAAGCGGCCCTGAAATTCCTTGACCGCGGTACACGGCGCGACGTCGCGGAAGAAGTTGCGCCCGATCACGCGCTCCTTGGACAGCCGCGACAGCTTCGACTCGTACGCGTTGTACTGCTCGATCGTGCCGTCGGCATCGACGGAGATCAGCCCGAAGGGCAGCGCGTCGATCTCGCCCTCGGGGAGATCGAGGATCTCCTGCGCACCCGGCACCTCCATGGCCGCTCCTTTCGCGACGGGGCCGCGACGCCCCGGCGGCGCACACGGTTCCCGTGCCGGCCCTCAGCCCCGACGACATCGCGCGCCTGGCGCCCGAAGGCCGCCTGGAGCGCGTCGCGCGGCGGGCGGTCGTGCCGCTCGACGCGCCGACGGTCACGATCGTCGCGGACGGCTGGTTCCGGCTGTTCCGCAATGCCGCGTTCGTCCGCGACGTGACGCTGGGGCTGGCGGGGCCGGGCGAAGTTCTCGCGCCCGGGGCCGTCTTCGGCGACCGCTCCGCCGAGAGCGGCGCCGAGGCCATCACCGCCGGCAGCCTGCTGGTTGTGGCCGCCGACACGCTCGCGCGGTACGCGGCTGCCACGCCCGGGCTCTACACCGCGATCGCGCGCAGCCTCGCGCGGCGGGCGCTCGCGGTGCAGCGCAAGCTGGAGGCCTTCAGCCGGGCCACGGTCGAGGCGCGGGTCGCCGGGGCGCTCCTCGAGCTGGCCGAGAGCGCCGGCAGCGCGGTCGCCGGCGGCGGGATCCGGCTCGAGCTGCCCCTGTCGCAGGAGGACCTTGCCGCGCTGGCCGGCACCACCCGCGAGTCGTGCTCGGCGGCGGTCGCCGTGCTGGCCCGGCAGGGGCTGGTGCGCGGGCGCCGCCTGCGGGGCCTCGTCCTGACCGACCCGGCCGGCTTGGCGGCGGTGGCCGCCATGGACGTGCGGGAGGCGTGATCTGCGGTTGACGCCGGTCGCCGCCCCAACGTATACTGCGTAGGTTGCCGCGGCGTCGCCGCGGCGTTTCTTCCTGCCCTCCGTACACGGACCCCATGCGCACATTTCAGCAGAAGACGGCCGAGACCCAGCACGACTGGTACATCGTCGACGCGACCGGGCACCGGCTCGGCACGCTTGCGGTGAAGATCGCGCGCGCCCTGTCCGGCCGCACCAAGCCGACCTGGACCCCGCACATCGACGACGGCGACCACGTCGTCGTGGTCAACGCCGATAAGGTCGAGCTCGCGCCGCGCAAGTGGACCCAGAAGGTCTATCACCGCCACTCCGGCTACCCGGGCGGTCTTCGCACCGAGACGGCGGCCCAGGTGCGTGACAAGTACCCCGAGCGCCTCATCGAGCGCGCCGTCCGGGGGATGCTGGCCACGAACCGCATGCGCGACGTCCAGCTCGGCCGGCTCAACGTCTACGCCGGTCCCGAACATCCGCACGCCGCCCAGAAGCCGGAGCCTCTCGCCTAAATGCAGCCTCAGGAAAGCTTTCAGGGCACGGGCCGCCGCAAGCGCGGCATCGCCCGCGTCCGCCTCTCGCTCGGCCAGGGCGTCATCACCGTCAACAAGCGGCCCGTCGACGAGTACTTCCCGCGGCCGACGCTGCAGATGATCGTGCGCCAGCCGCTCGAGGTCACGCAGTCGCTGTCGCGCTTCAACGTCGACGTCAAGTGCGAGGGTGGCGGGGTGTCCGGGCAGGCCGGCGCGGTTCGGCACGGGATCGCTCGGGCGTTGCTCGAGATGGACGAATCGCTGCGCGAGCCGTTGCGGCGCAACGGGCTTCTCACGCGTGATCCTCGTGAGAAAGAGTCGAAGAAGTACGGGCGCAAGAAGGCTCGTAAGCGGTTCCAGTTCTCGAAGCGCTAGAGTTCGATCGTGGTGGTGTCGCGGCGCGCGACATCGCAGTAGCGGACACGCAACGCCCGGGCATCCTGCCCGGGCGTTGCTACGTGCTCACGTCGCTCTCGGCCCTCCGGGCCTTCGCTCGTTCGCAGTGTCCGCCACTGCGACGTCGCGTCGCCGCAACACAGGCAGCATTTTTGTCACGTCAGGTGGGGTAGGACCGGGGCGGTTGGGCAGCCGTGGGTTGCGCACCAGGCGGGGATCGCGGCTGGGCTCATCGCCATTCCGGCGATTGCGGCGAGGCTCAGGAGCACGCCGGCGGCCAGCGCGGTGACGCCGGCCATGCCGTGGGCGTCTTCCGTGCGATCGGTCTTGCGGCGGGCGTTCTCCGCGATCGCCAGCGCGGCAGCGACCGGATCGTGGGTGGCGTTCGCGTGCGTCATCATGGGCGTAGCGTAGCGCCGGAGCACCCGGCCGTCCGTCCGTAGTTCTACGGAACTTCGGGGTGGCCGGTGACGGCGGTTACGTTATCGCGAAGATCGTGACGGGTTCTGCTTTGCCGCGGATTTTTGCGATCAGTTTCTCCGCCGGTGGGGCTTCGCGTACGCGGGCGTAGGTGCGGTCGTCGACGTAGGTGCGGCCCGGTGGGGCCGCGCCTTGAAGGCGGCTTGCGAGGTTGGCGGCGTCGCCGATCACCGTGTAGTCCATGCGTTTGGGGCTGCCGATGTGGCCGGCCACGACTTCGCCCGTCGCGAGGCCGATGGAGAGTTGGAGTTGTTTGCCGTCGGCTTGGATCGTCGATGCGGCGCGGTGGAGGGCTTCGGCGACGGCGAGGGCGCGTTTTGCGTCGTCGTCGCGGACGCGGGGCGGACCGAACACCACCATCAGGCCGTCGCCGTAGAATTTGTCGAGCAGGCCGTCGTGCTCGAACACGATTTGGACGGCAGCGCTGAAGAAGTTGTTCAGAATCTCGACCACGCGTTCGGCGTCGAGGCGGTCCGCGAGCTCCGTGAAGCCCACGATGTCGGCGAAGAGGATGGTGGCGGTTGCGCGTTCGCCGCCCAGTGCGACGCCGCCGGGGGCGCGCATCAGTTGTTCGACGACGTGCGGGGCGAGATAGCGGGCGAACGCGTCGCCGATCGCGCGGCGCTGCTCGACGTCGGCGGCGTGCAGGCGCTCGAGCTTGCGGCGTTCGGTGAGGTCGGTGACGGCGATCGCCCAGCCGTGCATCTCGCTGTTGTCCGGGAGGTCGACCGGTGCGACGCGCACTTCGAGGGCCAGCATGCCGCGGGTGGGATGGTGCGCTTCGACCTCGGCGGGTTGGGACACCAGCAGCTTGTCCGCGAGCAAGGTGGTGATGCCCGGGATCAGCGCTTCGAGCGTGCGGGCAGGTTTGCCGAGCATTGTGGCGCCTTCGACGCCGAACGTTTGCGCGGCCGCGTCGTTGAAGCTCGCGATCGCGCCGCGGCCGTCGACGGTGATGACGCCGTTGGTGATCGATGCGAGCACGCGTGCTTGCAGTTGCTCGAGGCGGCTGATCTCGACGACTTGCGCGCGGAGCGCGTCGAACAGTCGTGCGTTCTCGATCGCGAGTGCGGCTTGGTTCGCGAACGCCGTCAGCAGGTCGGGGTCGTGTGGCGAGAAGAGGCCCGGTGCCACGCGCGAGTCGAGGTAGACTACGCCGATGGTGCGCGCCTTGATCGCGAGCGGGACGCAGATGATCGAGCGCAGGCGCAGCGCGCGCACGGAGAGGTTGATGTTGAATCGCGGGTCTTGCTGCGCGTCGGTGGTGACGATCGGCTCGCCCGTCTCGAAGACGCGGCGCACCGTCGTCTGCGACGGGCGCATGTCGTCGCCCTCGATCGTCGCGCGGTCGATGCCGTACGTCGTCGTGAGCTCCAGCTTTCCGCTCGCGTCGGCGATCATGAGGAAGCCGCGCTCCGCTTTCATCACCTCGACGGCGGTGTCGAGCACGCGGCGCAGCACGACGTCGAGCTCGAGCGACGAGTTGACCGTTTCCGCGACCCGGCCCAGCGTGCGCAGCTTGCTGAGCTCGCGCTCGGCGTTGGTGGCCGATGCGGCGAGGCGGCTCTGCAGCGAGGCGCGCTCCAGCGCGAGCTTCTCGTACGCGCGCTCCGCGCCGGCGACCGCCGCGATCAGCGCGGCGTCGCTCACGGCGTTGGCGCGCGCGCGCAGCACGGCGAGCGCATCGGCGCCGGGCTGCGAAGCGTTCAGCGCGTCGGACACAGGGTGAAGGCAGCGGTGGTGGAGGGGGTCCGCTGCCTTCGCACCTTTCGACGGTACAGCACCCCGCGTGGTTCCGCACGGCGCGGCGGCGTTCCGCCCGCGTTCCGCGGCCAGTGCAAGCAACCGGACAAACCGCGGCAATGCCGCGTTCACATCGATCCGCGATGATGGCGGCATGGCGATCGATTTCACCGCACCCACCGAAGCGGCGGCGCTGGCCGCGCGCGACCGGCTCGGCATCCTCGCGAAAGAGCCCGCGCGCGACGAGCGCAGAGCCGCCAAGGTCGCGAAGTCCGCGCTCTTCGAAGAGGCGCTGCTCGGCGCGCTCAAGGCGCGGCTCGCAGAGCTGCGCACGGTGGCGCGATGAGCGATTTCGACGTGTTGTCGGTTGCTGCGGACGGGATGAGCGTGCAGCGCACGCTGCTCGACGTTGCCGCGCGCAACGTTGCGGCTGCGCAGGCGGCGACGCCGCAGCATCCGTATCCGCGCCTCGTCGCGCGCTTCGCGGCGGCCGAGCCGGACGACGGCTTCGATCCCGTCATCGGCGACGGTGAGGATGCCGACGACGACGTCAATTGGACGCGGTTCACCGGCACGACGCGCGGCGGGGATACGGCGGACTCGCTGACCGAGATGATCGCGGTGCTCGACGCGCAGCGCGCGTATGAAGCGAACGCGTCCGTGTTCGACGTCGGCAAGAAGCTTGCCGAGCGTACGCTCGACGTCGGGCGGCCGTAGATGCGCGTCGACGTGTTGGTTCCCGACGGACCGGCTACGCCGAGCGGGCCGTCGCCCGCGCGCGCGGGCGATGATGCGTTCGCTCGGCTCGTCGATGCGGCCGGCTCGATCCTCGCCGGCGCCGATCGCGCCGAGGCTGCGTTCGCGGCGCACCGTGGCGGGCTGCAGGAGATGGTTGTCGAGCGGGCGCGGGCGGACATCGCGCTCCAGGTCGCCGCGACCGCAGCGCAGCGCGCGGCGCAGTCGATCTCGGCGTTGCTCGGGATGCAGGTCTAGTGGAGACACGGGCTGCGCTCGCGCGCGTTCGTGCGCTCTCGCCGCGCGCGCGGCTGTTCGTTGCGTGCGCGTTCGTGGCGCTGCTCGGCGTCGGTGCCGTGGGTTTCTTCGCGTCGCGCGATACGCGCGTGGCGCTCTTTGCGACGCCGCTGCGCGGCGACCAGCTGGCGGAGGTCGAACAGCGGCTTGCGGCGTGGAACGTGCCGCATGCGAGCGCGAGCGACAACGTGCGCGTCGAGCGCGCGCGGCGTGGGGAGCTGCTGCTGCGGCTTTCGCTCGCCGGTGTGCCGCACGCGCACCTTGCCGGCAGCGACGAGGCGCTCGCGCACGTCGGCGCGCTGACGCCGCAAAGCGTGCTCGAAGCGCAGACGCGCGACGCGCTCGCCGCCGATCTCGCGCTCGGATTGCGTGGGCTCGAGGGCGTCGCCGACGCGCGGGTCGTGATCGCGCCGTCGAGCGGCGGCGTCTATGCCGACGAGCCGCGGCGCGATGCGAGCGCGAGCGTTCGCGTCACGCTTGCGCCGGGCGCGCGGCTCCCGGCGCGCACGGTCGCCGGGATCAAGGCGTTCGTCGCCGGCGGCGTGCCCGCGCTCGACGCCGAGCGCGTGACCGTGCTCGACGATCGCGGGCTCGCGCTCGACGCGGACGGCGGCGACGACGCAGCGGACGTGCAGACCGCGCTGCAAAGCGCGCTCGACGGGGCCTTCGGCGCGGGTGCGACGATCGTGCGCGTCCATCGCGAGCGCGTCGGCGAGCGGCGCGACGTGCACGACGTGCGCCGTGCGGCGGTCGACGGCAGCATCGCGCGCAGCACGACCGACGAACACTATACGTCGAACGCCAAGAAGTATTCGAAGACGAGCGCGACCGACGACCGCGGCAGCACTACGCGCGAGGAGCACCGCGTCGTTGCCGCCGACGCGACGGCGAGGTTGACGGTGGCGGTCTTCGTCGATGCGGCGCGGCGGCTCGATCTCGGGAAGATTCGCGCGCTCGCGGCGGCGACGGTGGGAACGCGCACCGATCGCGGTGATGCGGTCAGCGTCGAAGCCGTTGCGTTCCACGACGGTGTGGCGAGAACGGTGCGTGCCGCGCGGATGCCGGGCTGGCTGCTCGCGTTCGCGAGCGTGCTGCCGCAGGCGCTGACGGCGATTGCGGTCGTGCTCGCCGTCGCGTTCGGTGCACGGCCGCTCGCGTCGGCCGCGGTGCGCATGCTCGAGTCGGCGTCGGCCCGGCGCGCGGCGCGCGACGTCGCCGGGATCCCGCCCGCGCGCGTGCGCGGTGCGCTCGAAGGCGAACCCGCGCACGTTGCGGCCGCGATCATCTCCGCGCTGCCGACCGCGACCGCAGCCGCCGTGCTGGAACTGTATCCGCCCGAAGAGCGCGGTGCGATCGTGCGCCGCCTGGCGCGCGCCAACGCGTCGCTCGTCCCGCCTGCGGAGGAGCTGATCCGTGGGCGGTGAGTTCGTCGCGCTCGCCGACCTGTTACGCGCTCCCGCTGCAAGTGCCGCCGCACGCGATGAGCGCGTCGCGCACGAGCTGCCGGCCTCCCTTGCGCACGTCCCGCCGGATGCCGTTGCGGACGGCGATGTCGCCGCAGCCGTGCGCGAGGCGCGGCTCTTTCGTGCGCGGCTTGCCGATGCGTTCGACGATGCGGCCGCGCGGCTGATGCGGGACCTCGCGGCCGACGTGCTCGCGCGCGAGCTGCGGCTCGCACCGTGCGACCTCACCGCGATCGTGCAGCGGATCGCCGAGCGCGCGCCCGTCGTGCGCGTGCGCGTCGCCGCGTGCGACGTCGCGCGCGGTGTGCGGCTTCCGCGCGGGTGTGACGCTGCGATCGTCGAGGATCCGGCGCTCGCGCGTGGCGACGCGATCGTCGAGCTGGCCGGCGGCGCGCTCGACGCGCGTTTGGGCGTGCGGCTCGCGCTGGTGCTGGAGGCGTTCGCGTGATCGCGCTGCCGGTCGGCTCGGTCGTCGCGACGCGCGGGCACGTCGTCGAAGCGGTGCTGCCGTTCGCGCGCGTCGGCGACGGAATCCGCATCTGCGCGCGCGACGTCGCGGTGAACGCGCGCGTCGCCGCGCTGCACGGGACGCGTGCATTTCTTGCACCGCTCGGGTCCGTCGCGGGCGTCGCGGCCGGCGATCGCGTCGCGTGTGATGCGGGCGTGCTCCGTTTGCCGCTCGGCACGCCGCTGCTCGGCCGTGCAATCGACGCCGGCGGCACGCCGCTCGACGGGCGGCCGGTGCCGCGCGGGCGCGCGGTTGCTATCGACGCGCCGGCGCACGCCGTCGGCGAACGGCGGCCGTGCCGCGGCGGCTGCTGGACCGGCGTGCGCGCGATCGACGGTCCGCTTGCGCTCGGGCGCGGCGCGCGCATCGGCGTGTTCGCCGCGCCGGGTGCCGGGAAGTCGATGCTACTCGAGGCGATCGTCCGCGGGACCGATGCCGACGCGGTCGTCGTCGCGCTCGTCGGCGAGCGCGGGCGCGAGGCCGAGCGCCGGCTCGCCGCGCTGGACGCGCGCACGACGATCGTCTGCGCGACCAGCGACCGCGCGCCCGCGGAGCGCGTGCGGGCTGCCGAGGTCGCGTTCGCGCAGGCGGCCGCGCTGCGCGCGCGTGGGCTCGACGTGCTGCTCGTCGTCGACTCGCTGGCGCGCGTGTGCGCGGCGGCGCGCGAAGTGCTGCTCGGGCTGGGTGAGCCGGCCGGCCGCGGCGGCTACCCGCCCGGTGTGTTCGCGCTGCTCGCGCGCTTGCTCGAACGCGCCGGCGCCACCGAAGCCGGCAGCGTCACGCTGGTCGCCACCGTCCTGTCGGACGGCCCGGACGAGCACGATCCCGTCTCCGAGGCGGCCCGGGCCGCGCTCGACGGGCACATCGTCCTGAGCGACCGGATGGCCCGGGCCGGGCACTTCCCCGCGGTCGACGTTGCCCGCAGCGCAAGCCGTACGCTGGCCGAGGTCGCGTCGCCGGCGCACCTCGCGGCGGCGCGCGTGTTGCGGGCCGCGGTCGCGGCGCTGGACGATTCGCGCGACGCGCGGTCGCTCGGCCTGACCTCGTCCGATCCGTTCCTGGCGCGCTGCGTAGCCCAGGAAAGCGCGGTGCAGCGCTTTCTCCGCCAGGGAGCCTCGCCGTGTCCACCGCACCAGACGCTCACGGAGCTCCTCCGACTCGCCGATACCCTCCAATGATGGACGTCTTCGCCGACATCTCCGCGGTCCAGAACCGGATCGCCGAGATCACGGGTGCTCCGGCACCCGGAAGCACGCTGCCCACGCCGGTCGCCGTTTCGGCGTCCGTCGGTGCACCGCGCTTCGGGAACGCGCTCGCCGCCGCGCTCAGACCCGCCAATCCCGCGCTCGGCCTTGCAGCCGGGGGCGCGGATGCACCGGGTCGCGGCGCTCCGGCACCCGTCGCGCCGGCCGAGATCGATGCTCTCGTCGAGCAGAACGCCTCGACGTGGCAGATCGATCCCGCGCTCATCAAGGCGGTCATCGCGAACGAGTCGGGTTTCAATGCGAACGCGACCTCGAAGGTCGGGGCGCAGGGGCTCATGCAGCTCATGCCCGAGACCGCGGCGTCACTCGGCGTCCGCGACGCGTACGACCCGGCGCAGAACGTCGCGGGAGGCGCGCGCTATCTGCGCGGCCTGCTCGACCGGTTCGGCGGCGACAAACGCCTCGCGATCGCCGCGTACAACGCGGGCCCGGGCGCGGTGGAGAAATACCGTGACGTCCCGCCCTACGCCGAGACGCAAAGCTACGTGCAAAACGTCTTGGCTTCGTTCGACAAGTACAGCAGCAGCCGCCCTTAGCGTCGCGCTCGCGCTGTTCGCGTCACCCGCCGCTGCGAAGCGTTCGGGCGATTCCGACGTGCCCGTCACGACGATCCTGGCCGCGTACGACAAGGCGACGCATGCCGACGACGTCAAGACGTTCGCCGCCGAAGGGACGCTGAGCGGCGAAGGGCTGACCGGGACGTACCGCATCGTGCGCGACGGCGTCAACCAGCGCGAGGACGACCAACTGGGCCCGCGCCACGAGACGACGCTGCGATTGGGCGACAAGCTGTTCGTGCGCAACGCGAACGGCAACGTGCGCGAGCTGCGCGGCTACCTGCGGCGCCGTGCGCTGACGGAGGATCTGCTCGACTCGGGCGATTTCGTGAAGCATCCCGAGCTGACGCGCTTCGCGGGCTGGGGCGACGTGAACGGTACCAAGGCGTGGCGGCTGGAAGTCAACGCGAAAGGCGGCGAGCCGGAGACGCTGTGGATCGATGCGAACAGCGGATTGCCGCTGCGGCTCGAATATCTCGACGGCGATGGCCCGTCGTACGTCGACTATGCCGATTGGCGCGACGTCAAGGGCCGCAAGATCGCGTTTCGCAACACGCTGACCGACGGCGACCACCGCTTCGACACCGTGCAGCAGACGACGTCGGTGCGGTTGGATGAGCCCGTCGATCCCGCCGCGTTCGCGCCGCTCGCGCCGCGGCTGCTCGCGACCGACCGCGTGCACACGGTCCCGCTCGTCGAACGCGGCGGGCACGTCGGCGTCACCGTGCGCATCGCGAACAAGGACTGGTTCTTCATCCTCGACACCGGCGCGCAGTCGATCCTCGTCGACACCGCGGTGCTCAAAGCCGCCGGCGTCGACGGCAGCGGCGCGCTCGAGGTGCGCGGCGCGTCGCGCAGCGGCGGCCTCACGGTCGCGACGCTGCCGCGGCTTGAGGTCGACGGCGCCGACATGGACGACGCCGTCGTCTCGTCGCTCGACATCGCGCGCAACCTTGGCGGCGGCTTGCGGATCGACGGGATCCTCGGCTATCCGTTCTTCGCTTCGGCGCTCGTCGAGATGGACTTCGGAAACCACACGCTGCGCTTCGGCCCGCCGGGGTCGTTCGTGCCGAAGGGGACGCACGTCGACCTCGACGTCGATCGCGAGCTCGCCGAGACGACGCTGCGCGTGAACAGCAGCCTCGACGCGCAGTTCATCGTGGACACCGGCAACAGCGGCGAGATGCTGCTGTACCGCCCGTTCCTCGACGCGCATCCCGGGATCGTGCCGTTCTCGGCGACGTCGTCGGTAAACTACGGGATCGGCGGCGCCAACGCGACGTACCGCACCGTGCTCGACGGCATTCGCTTCGGCGGGTTCGACCTGTACCGCCGCAGCGTCGACGTCGTGCTCGCGAAGAACGGCGCGTTCGCCGACCGCGTCGACGCGGGCAACGTGGGCTTGGGCGTGCTGCGCAACTTCGTCGCGACGTTCGATCTCGGCAACTCCGCAATGTATTTGACGCCCGGCAGCGCGTTCGACGACGGGCGGCACCGCACCGCGCATCTGTGAAACCGGCCGCGTAGCGATGAAAGGCACTTCCGCGCCGGCAGACAAGGATCGCGTGTGGACATCGTCTCTGGAACGGGTGACGTGCTTCTCGGACCCGACTGGCACCCGGTTGAAACGGCGGACGGAGCTGATTATCGCTGGCTGGCCGACGACGCGACGGCGTACGTGCCGGCGATCGAACGGATCGAACACCGCGTCAGCGTCGACATCGAAGCGCGTCATGCACCCGATCAGGCGCAACCGTTCGGGCTGGATATCTCCATCTTCGATGACGAGGACCGACCGGTCGCGCAAGCCGTCGTGCGCGGGCGGCAAACGATCCAGTTCCACCTTCCCGCCGGCCGTCCGAAACTGCACGCCGTGCGATTTCGCGCCGGCAACCCGGGGCCGCCGGCATTCCGTGTTTTCAGCATACGTGCGGAACCGCTGCGTCCCGAGGTGGTCCCGCTGCTCGCCGGATTTCGGATCGGGCGCGGCGGCTGGTACGGCCTCGAACAGCAGGGCGGCGACGTGTTCCGCTGGGTGAACAACGACGCGGAGATCGTCGTGACGGATGCCGGCGCGAACGTCCTCGAGCTCGATGCCGAGCCCGGACCGGCTTTAGGCGCGGATGCTCTCAAACTCGGCGTGCTTGCCCGCGGTGAGGAACTCGCTCGGTTCGTCATCGAGTCGCGGCGGCGAATCACGCTCGACGTATCGGGTTCGCACGAGGTCCCGTACCCGCTGACGCTTCGCGCCGAAAACGGCGGCACGCCGTTGCCGGGCCAACCGCGCATCTTGAATTTCCGCGTGTTTCACATCGCGCCGAACTGATGCAGCAGAGAACCGCGGCGCATGGTGCCGTCGCAGCGCTCTGTGACGAGGATGAGATCCTCGAGGTCGTGTCCCGCGACACGCCGCGACCGGCCCACGCGCTCGAGGCGGGCGCGTTCTACCGCGTACCACCGATCTATTTCATCGGTGACAGCCGGGCGATCCCGTTCCGCAACGCGATCTACGCGTCCGAGTTCACGTCACGTGCCTACCAGCTGCGCTCCGTGCATTTGCGTTGCCTGCATGCGGCGGATTTCTACTCACGCGAGCGTGGGATCAATCGTGCCCTGCTGGGCACGCTGGCGACCGACCAAGCCGTGACGTCGAACGACGAAGGCACGCAGTGGACCGCCACGCGCGCCGAACAGGACGCGGGCACCGCTCCGCTCGTTTTGTTCTGCGGCCCGTACGATGCGCACCGGGTTCTGGATGAGCTCGGCCCGGATGCCGACATCATCGCGTGGGACGAGCGGTCGAGCCGTCATGACGTCAGCACGAAACCCGCGTCGCGGTTGGTGAGCGCGCAAGACGCGTTGCAGCGTGTGCTCGAGATCATGGAGCCGTTCGCGCTGGGGATCGAAGCCCTGCGAACGGTGGGTTTCGATCGCATCTTCGTCCACGGCGTACCCCGCTCGCAACGAGGCGAGCGGTTCGATCGCCTGTACGGCACGTCCAAGTGGTTGCGACAGTCCCATCCGAACGCCATGCCCAAAGTGCACATGCTGTTCGACGAGGCGGTGCAATCGATCGCGCGGCGCACGTCCGCGCGCTACGTCTGCGGACCGGTCGATGCCAACCGCGAGCTTTCGCGGGACGTCACATGGGACGACGTGCATTACAACGCCGAGGGAGCTCGCATGGTCGCGCGATCCGTCGTGCAGGTTCTGGAAGGGGTCGTCGAGTGATGCTCGACACGCTCTCTCCGTACGACGGCGTCCCGGCACGGCAGAACTGGAACTTTGCCGTGAACGACGTGGCCGATCGCGCCGCCATCGACGTGCAAGGACCCGTGAAGTTTCGATTTCCGCGCACGGCCGCGCTGGCGTCCGCCGGCAGCTGTTTCGCAAACCATCTCTCGACGCACTTCGCGGGCTCGGGATTGCGGTACCCGGTGTACGAGCCCGGCGCCGAACCGCTGGCGGCGCGTCACGGCAACATCTATACGACGCTTCAGCTGCGGCAGCTCCTCGATCGGGCGCTCGGCCTGTTCGCGCCCGTGGAACGGGCTTGGCCGACGCCGCGAGGCCGCTGGCTCGACCCCTTTCGGCCGCTGGTGGACCGTGAGGGTTTCACCACCATCCCGGCGCTCGAACGCGCTCGGGACGAGCACCTCGCCGCGGTGCGGCGGATGTTCGAGCGGACCGACGTCTTCGTGTTCACGATGGGCCTCACCGAAGTTTGGTGCGACGCTCGCGACGGCGCCGCGTTCCCGATCCCGCCGGGGCGCGAACGCGGCATCTTCGATCCGCAGCGCCATATCTTCAGAAACCTCGACGTTCAAGCGAATGCGGCGGAGCTTGACGCCTTCCTCGCCCGGCTCCACGACGTCAACCCGACGGCCAGCGTCGTGCTGACCGTTTCCCCAGTGCGCATCGCCTTGACCATGGAGCCCACCCACGTCGCGCGCGCGTCGCTGTATAGCAAGTCGGTCCTCAAGGTCGTGGCCGAGGAGGCGGCTCGCCGTCATCGCAACGTCGATTACTTCGCGTCGTACGACGCGGTCACGCTGAACCTCGGCACGGAAAGCATGTTCGAAAGCGATGCTCGGCACGTGCAGCCTTGGGTGGCCGAGCGCGTGGCGCGGCTGTTCGTCGAGCGCTATTTCGAGACGGTCTGAATCTGCCGGCAACAACTTCGCCATGCGTGCGCCCCCGCGCGAGCGTATGGTCGGGGCGGAGGCACCGACCGAACATGCAACACCCAAACGGCGTCGCGGTCGTCGCGACGCAGCTCGCCGACACCGACCGCCGCGCGCTCTCGCAAGCCTGGTACAGCGCGCTTCACCTCGCCGAACGCCCGCCGGGCGCGCGGCACGCGCCGCTCGCGTCCGCACCGCCGCCCGCGAACGCCGATGGAGCGCGCCGTGCGCGCAATCCGCACGACGCACCGCCGCGCCGATCCATCGAAAGCGCACGCGGCGCGGGTGACGCCGCGCGCAATGCGGCCGCGCGCCCTGCCGGCGAGATCGCCGGTCCCGAGCGGCGTGCGGTGAAGACCGAGCTCGCGCGGCGCATCGAGCGCCGGTTGGCGCTGCGGCCGCCGCGCGGTGCAACGGCGTCGTTCGCCGTGCACGGCGCCGGTGGGCGCGTGCACGTGGTCGTGCGCAGCGACGGCGGCCGTACGCGCGTCGTCGCGGTGTGTGCGGCGCCGCTGCGCGAACGGGTCGAGCGCGCGCTCGCGCACGCGCGCTTCGCGCTCGCCGGCCGCGGCGTCCGCGCGGAGGCGGCGTAGATGCTGGGCGCATCGCCGCTCGACGCGTACGATCGCGTCCTCTCGCGCGCGCAGGATTTGCGCGACGCGTTCCGCGCGGGCACGGTCCCGCTCAACGACGACGTGCGCACCGCGCCGCAGATCACGGCGTCGAGCGACCCGCTCAGCGTGGTGCCGCCGCCGGGCGCGTGGTTCGTTACGCGCGGCGCCGACGGCGCGCGCGCCTACGAGCGCGACGGCGCGCTCTCGCTGGAGAGCGGCGTGCTGCGCACGCGCGACGGCGCGGAGGCGCTGGGGTATCCCGGCGGCGACGCGCGCGGCGCGATCCCGGTTCCGCTGCGAATACCGGACACCGACCGCGCGCTGGGACGCGGCGGGGACGCGCGCGTCGAGGGCGACGGCACCGTCGCGTACACGCGCGCGGCGATCGACCCGCGCACGGGCGTGCGCGGCGTGGAGCGCGTCGTGCTCGGACGCGTCGCGCTCGCGCGCTTCCCGGCCGGCACGCAGCCCGCGCGCCTCGACGGCGCGCGCGTCGCCGCGCCGCCCGACGTCGTGCCGCACCTCGGGACGCCCGCCGACGGCACGTTCCCCGCGCTCGCGCCGTTCAGCCGCGATGCCGGCACGATCGACATCGCGGCCGGCGTCGCGCGGCTCGACGAAGCGTACCGCGCGTTCGAAGCGATGGGCGCGGTGTTGAAGTCGCGCGCGAGCGTGCAGAAGACCACCGTGGACCTCGTGAAATGACGTGGGTGTCATGCTGCGCATGAACGGAGGGTCGCGCGGTCGCGCGATCGCCGACCTGACGTTCGGCGCGCCGTCGAACCGCGTGCGGCGCGTCCGCTTCGTCCCGCGCGCATCGATCCCGGTGGAGGCCGCGTGCGTGGTCGCGAACGGCATCCGCGAGACGCTGCGCGAGCTGTTCGGCGAGACGTGCGAGCTGGTGATCGGCGAGCCGGCGGCGCTCGACGCGAGCGCGTGGTCGCTGCTCGCGCGCAACGCGCTGCTGTTCCTCACCCGCGGCCGGCAGACGGACATCGTGCTGGTGCTGCCGCAGCGCGACGCGCGGCGGCTGGTGCTGCGCGCGTTCGGCGAAGGGGACGCGGCCGGCGCGCCGCCCCTGCCGGAGGGCGCGTGCTCGGCGCTCGAGCTGCACGCGCTCGAGCGGATCGCGGAGCGCTGCGCGGCGGCGTTCGACCCGCTGTGCGCCGAGCGCCGCGCGCGGTCGCGGGCGGTCGGCGCGCACGACGTCCCGGCGTGCACGGCGTACTTCGACCTGCGCGTCCACGCGCCGGTCGCGCTGACGCTGGGCATCGGGATCGTCCGCGACCTGCCCGATCCCGGCCCGTCCGGCGCCCTCCCCGCGTTCGCGCTCGACTCGGTTGCCGTGGAAGCGCGCGCGGTCTTCGCCGAGGGGACGATCGACGCCGCCGCGTTCGTGCGGCTGCGGCCGGGCGACGTCGTCAAGCTGGGCACCAAGGTCGGCGCTCCGGCATCCTTGAACCTCGGGGGAAGACGCCTCGCTACGGGCGTCCCTGGCGTCGTGGCTTCGCGCACGGCATTCCTCGTCCACGACGTCGCGATGGGAGCCCATTCTCGGTGATGAGCGAGCAAGGTAAGAATCTCGACCTGTTGATGAACGTGCCGCTCAAGGTGACGGCCGAGCTCGGCACGTGCAAGATGCTGGTCCGCGACATCCTCAAGCTCGGCACGGGCTCCGTGGTCGAGCTCGATAGGCTCGCCGGCGGTCCCGTCGACCTGCTCGTGAACGACCGGCTCGTCGCGCGCGGTGAGGTCGTCGCGATCGACGAGAACTTCGGCGTGCGCATCACGGAGCTGATCGAGAAACCGTAACACCGCGGCCACGCGGCGGTCGCGCGCGGCGCGCACGATGGTCGCATGGACGATCTGCTGCGCATCGCGAACCACGGCCACGCCTCGCTGCCGCTCGACGTGCTCGCGGCGCTCACGCTGCTCTCGCTCGCGCCGTTCGTGCTCGTGCTCTCGACGTCATTCGTGCGCATCGTCGTCGTGCTGTCGCTGGTGCGCTCGGCGATCGGCGCCGCGACGCTGCCGCCGAATACGGTCATCACCGGGCTGGCGCTGATCCTCACGTTCGTCGTGATGGGGCCGACGTTCGCCGCGCTGCAGCACGACGCGATCCGGCCGTATGCCGCAGGGCGGCTGACGCAGTCGGCGTTCCTCGACCGCGCGAGCCGGCCGCTGCGCGCGTTCATGGTGCGCCAGACGAAGGCGCGCGACGTCGCGGTGTTCGCGCGCGTCGCGCACCGGCCCGACGGCGAGGCCGCGCAGGACGTCCCGCTTACGGTGCTGATCCCGGCGTTCGTGGTCGGCGAGCTGCGCTCGGCGTTCGCGATCGGGGTGGCGCTGTATCTGCCATTTGTCGCCATCGACCTCGCGGTCGCCGCGATCCTGATGGGCCTGGGTATGGTGATGTTGAGCCCGCCGGTGATCTCGCTGCCGTGCAAGCTGCTGCTGTTCGTGATGGTCGACGGCTGGGCGCTGGTCTGCGGCGGCGTTGTCCAATCATTTCGATAGCGTGGCGGGTGGACAGTGAAAAGATGGTCTTTCGCGCGCCCTGATAGAACCAAGCCTCCGTGCGCATCGCTGAGAAGATCGGGACCCGGCGGCCGTTCTATTCGTTCGAATTCTTCCCGCCGCGCGACGACGCGGCCGAGCAGAACCTGCTCGAGACGATTCGGGCGCTCAAGCCACTCGATCCCGGCTTCGTGTCGATCACGTACGGCGCCGGCGGGTCTACGCGCACGCGCACGGTGGAGGTGGCGAAGCGGCTGCGCGCGGACGACGGGTTCGACGTCATGGCGCACGTGACGTGCGGCGGCGCGACGGTCGCCGAGCTGCGCGAGCTGCTCACCGATCTGCGCCGCAACGGGATCGAGAACATCATGGCGCTGCGCGGCGACCCGCCGCGCGGGACGGCGGCGTTCGTGGCAGCCGACGGCGGCCTGCAGCACGCGAGCGATCTCATCGCACTGCTCAAGGCGGAGTTTCCGTTCTGCGTCGGCGCGGCGTGCTATCCGGAGAAGCACCCCGAGGCGCCCAGCCTCGACGCCGACCTCGCCGCGCTGTCGACGAAGGTGCGCGCGGGCGCGGAGTTCCTGGTGTCGCAGCTGTTCTTCGACAACGCGCGGTACTTCGAGTTCGTGGACCAGGCGCGCCGCTGGGGCATCACCGTGCCGATCCTACCGGGGATCATGCCGATCACGAACTACGAGCAGATCGACCGCTTCACGCGCATGTGCGGCGCGACGATCCCGCCGAGCTTGCGCGCGGAGCTCGAAGCGCGCCGCGACGATCCCAATGCCATCGTCGACCTGGGCGTCGCGTACATGACGCTGCAAGTCGCCGACCTGCTCGCACGTGGCGCCCCGGGCGTACACTTCTACACGCTGAACCGCTCGCCCGCGACCCGCGCGGTCGTGTCGGCCCTGATGGCCGCCCGCCGCGCATGGTGAAAACACTGGGGTAACGTCCCGGCAACGCTGACGGCGACATGATGACGACGTGCGAATTTCGCGGACGCTCGCTATCGCTACGATCGTTGGGTTGACGTTCTTTTCGGCCAATAGGCAGTCGCCTACGACGCTCGATCGGCGGGGGCTCGCCGCGGCAAGCGAAGACCAGCCGGAGGGCGAACCCGACGATACGTTCGTGTACGATGTCGTTACCCGGTTCAACGAAAGCTTGATTGCGAACATCGACGCGATCGACACCGCGGTGATGGCGGTGCTGGCCGGCAACGTCGCGATCGTCGTTTTCGCCATCGACAAGATTCGAGAGCTCCACCATGCGGAGGAATGCTGGGCGATCGGATTGCTCGCCGGTTCGCTGATCGCGTGCGTGAGCGCGTATGTCATCGGCTTCCCGTTCGGAGCGAACGATCGCGACGGTACCGTGCCGACGCGCTTCGTCCTGGATTTCGTTGCGCGACGAGATGCGGCCATCTCGAGCGCGATCGAAACCGTGACCCAGGCCGGACTGAAGAACGTCCTGGTACGCTTGTGGAAGCGCGCTCTCGTCGTGGCCGCGATCGTTTTGTTGCTGGGCGGCGTCGTCGTCGTGGCGTTCGCCCGGTTCGGCGGAATGTGATATCATACGCACCATGCGACCGTTTCGTCCAACTTGGAAAGGCAGGCTCACGGGCCACGTCTCGGAGGAGCTCAAAGAGCTCGCCGACCGTATCGCCGAGGCATACGGCATCACGCCGCTCGCGCCTGGCGAACGACGGCCGCCCGGTTATTACAGCGTACGCTGGTCCACACGCTGGAAGCCGCTGCCGCCGCCGAAACCGCGCGACGACAAGCGCTGACATCACCGTAACATAGCGGCAACATCCGTCCGCCATGATGAGCGGGTGGACGGATTCGACGGACTCTTGCGGGACGCGCTGCTCGTCACCGCGCTGCTGACGCTGCCGGTGCTGATCGTCGCGACGGTGGTCGGGGCGACGGTCGCGATCGTGCAGGCTGCGACGCAGGTGCAGGAACAGACGCTGACGATGCTGCCGAAGCTGCTTGCCGTCGGCGCGGTGCTTGCGGTGGGCGGGCGCTTCGGGATGGCGTTGTGCGCGCAGTTGTTCGCCGATGTCGTCGCGCGCATACCGCTGCTCGTGCGCGGATGACGCAGACGATGCTGCTCGCGTTCGCGCGGGCGGCGGGGCTCGTGTCTCGCGCGCCCGCGTTTTCGCATCCCTCGGTGCCGCCGATCGTGCGGGCGGGGTTCGCGCTCGCGCTCGCGCTCGCCGTCGCGCCGCACGTGGCGCCCGTGCGCGGGATGGATCTCGCCGCGTTCACGTTCGCGCTGGCCGGCGACTTCGCGGTCGGTGCGGCGATCGGGTTCGGCGCGTCGTTGCTGTACGACGGTGCCTACTACGCCGGTCGTACGATCGACGACTACCTCGGCGTGCGCGGGAGCGTCCCCGGCGCCAACGTCACCAGCGCGCAAGCGTTCGGGCGGCTCTGGTCGTCGGCGTTTCTCGCCGCGTTCGTGCTGCTCGACGGCTGGGTGCCGGTCGTGCGCGCGTTCGCCGGCTCGTTCGACCACGTCGCCGCGGGCGCGTTCGTGAGCGATGCCGTGTGGACGCGCTTTGCGCTCGCGCTGCCCGCGACGATCTTGCGCGCGGCGTTCGTCGTCGCGGCGCCCGCGGTCGCCGTCGCCGCGGCGCTGCAACTCGTGCTCGCCGCCGTCGCGCGCGTCGTGCCGCGTTTCTCGAGCTTCACCCTCGCCTTTCCGGCCACGTTCGCGGCCGCGGTGCTCGTCACGCTGGCGACGCTGCGGCTCGTGGCCCCGCTCGGCGCGCAGCCGTGGCTGATCCTTCCGTGGTGAGCACCGCGATCGTAATGCCGCCGTGACGGATTCCGCCGAGAAGCGGTACGATGCGACGCCGAGCCGGCGCGACCGCGCGCGGCGCGAGGGCAACGTCGCGCGCTCCGGCGAGCTCACCAGCCTCGCCGCATTCGGCGCCGCGACGCTCGCTACAACTGCGGCGGTTCCCGTCGCCGCGGGAGCTGCGTTCGGCGCCGTGCGTGACGTGAGCGCGCACCCTCTCGGGCGCGGTGCTGCGCCCGCGCTCGTGACGATCGCGCTCGCGGCGCTCGTTCCAGCGATCGCCGCCGCGTGCGCGGCGAGTGCCGTCGCGCTCGCGCAAGGCGGCGGGCTCCACGTTGCGGGCGTGCACGCCGACGTCAAGCGGCTGAACCCGTTCGCCGGGTTGAAACGGATGATGGGCGGCGAAGCGGTCGTCGGGATCGTGCGCGCGGCACTCGCGTTCGGCGCTGCGATGCTCGCGATGCTGCCGCTCGCGGGCGACATCGTCGGCGCCGGCACGGCGGTTCGCGCGCCCGGCGGTGCTGCGTCGCTCGTCGCGTCGGCGGCGTGGCGCGCATGCTGTGCGGCGCTCGCCGTCGGTGCGGTGTTCGCGGTCGCCGACTACGCGCTCGCGCGGCGGCGTTGGCTGCGCGGTCTGAAGATGTCGTTCGACGAGTTCAAGCGCGACGCGAGGGAGAACGACGGCGATCCGCAGATTCGCGGGCGGCGCAAGAGCGCGCACCGCGCGGTCGTGCGCGGCGCGATCGGGCGCACGCGCGAGGCATCGTTCGTGGTCGTCAACCCGGAGCACGTCGCCGTCGCGCTGCGCTATGCGCCTCCGGCCGTCCCGGTGCCGGAGGTCATCGTGCGTGCGCTCGACGACGCAGCGCTGCGCGTCAAAGCGATTGCGCGCGAGCACCGCATCCCGGTCGTCGAAGACGTCGCGCTGGCGCGCTTGCTCTTCGCGCACGGCGAGAGTGGCCGCGCAATCCCGCCCGACACCTACGTCGCGGTCGCGCACGTCATCGCGGCGCTCGCGCGCGAGGGCGTGCTCACGTGAAGAACCGGCTCACCAGCGCCTTCGCGGTCGCGGTGCTGGGCGTCGTCGCGATCCTCATCGTGCCGCTGCCGCCGCCGCTGCTCGACGCGCTGCTCGCGCTCAACGTCTTCGGCTCCGCGCTGGTGCTGCTCATCAGCCTGCGCGTCGAGGAGCCGCTCGAGTTCTCGGCGTTCGCGCCGTCGCTGCTGCTCGCGACGCTCTTTCGGCTCTCGCTCGACGTCAGCGCGACGCGGCTGATCCTCACCGAAGGCCATGACCCCGGCGGCGTCGGCGCGCTCATCCCGGCGTTCGGGCAGTTCGTCGTGCGCGGCAACGTCGTGGTCGGGGTCATCGTGTTCGCCATCCTCATTACCATTCAATTCGTGGTGATCGCGAGCGGCGCGCAGCGCGTCGCCGAGGTGTGCGCGCGCTTCACGCTCGACGCGATGCCGGGCAAGCAGATGGCGATCGACGCCGATCTGCACGCCGGCTTGCTCGACGCGGACGTGGCGCGCCGCAAGCGCGCACGGGTGCAGCGCGAAGCCGACTTCTACGCGGCGATGGACGGCGCCGGCAAGTTCGTCAAGGGCGACGCGATTGCGGCGCTGGTGATCGTCGCGCTCAACCTGCTGGGCGGCGTGGTCGTCGGCACGCTGTACCACGGCATGGGGCCGCTCGAGGCGATCGAGACCTTCGCGATCCTCTCGATCGGCAACGCGCTGCTCACGACGCTGCCGGCCTTTTTGATCTCCACCGCGATGGGCCTGATGGTCACGCGCGTCGCGGGCGACGGCGCACTAGGCGTGGACCTCGCCGCGCAGCTGCTCGCGCGTCCGGACGTCTTGCGCGTCGCGGCCGTGCTGGTTTTCGCGCTCGCGTTCGTGCCGGCGTTCCCGGGCCCGCTCTTCGCCTCGCTCGGCATCGTCGCGTTCGGCGGGGCGCTGCTCGCCGAACGGCAGAAGCGGGGCGTCGAAGCGCACGCGCGCGCAGCGTACGAGCAGCGCCGCCGGGAAGCCGTCCGCCGCCCGGAGACGGCGTTCGGACTGGTCGGCGTGGACGCGCTCGCGATCGACGTCGGCGCCGACCTGTACGCACTGCTCGCGCCGCCGAACTGCGAGACGCTGCTCGACCGCGTCGCGGACGTGCGGCGCGCGCTCGCCGCGGAGACCGGCATCGTGATCCCCGGCGTGCGATTGCGCGACGACCCGCTGCGCGACGCGCGCACGTACGCGCTGCGCGTGCGCGACCGCGTCGTCGCCGAGGGCGTCGTGCGCCTCGACCGACTGGTCGCCGTCGCGTCGCCGGACGTGCTGCACCACCTCGGCGGCGAGCCGACCACCGAGCCGGTGTACGGCCTCGCGGCCCGCTGGATCGCGTACGACGAACGCGAACGCGCGCAGCAGGCGGGCGCGCTGACGTTCGACGCGATCTCGATCGTGGGCTCGCACCTCGCGGAGATCGCGCGCGCGCACGCGGCCGAGCTGTTCGGCCGCCAGGAGTTCCAGACGCTGGTCGAGCACCTGCGCGGGCTCGTCCCGTCGGTGGTGAAAGACGTCGGCGGCGACGTGCTGCCGCTCGCGGTCGCGCACCGCGCGTTCGTCCACCTGTTGCGCGAGCGCGCTTGGCCGCGCGATCCGGTCGCAGTATTCGAAGCGCTCGTCGACGCCGCCGCGACGACGCGCGATCCGCGCGACCTCGCCGAAGCCGCGCGCCGTGCGATCGTGCCGCAGCAACTGCGCCGCGACGGCACGCGCCGCTTGCGCCCGCTGATCTTCGAACCGGCATTCGAGTCAGAGCTCGCGCGCATGTGGTCGGCCGACGGCGGACTCACGCCCGACCCCGCCACCGCCGTCCACGTGCGCGAGACGGTCGCGCGCTACGCCGCCGCCGACGCATACGCGCCGCACGCGGTCGTCGTCACCGCGCCGCTGCGCCCGCTGCTGGCGGAGTTCCTGGAACGCACCGCCCCGGGCGTGGCCGTGTACGCGTTCGCAGAGCTGCCGCCTGAACTTCAGCTCGAACCGGCCGGCGTGGTCGCGGAATAGCCAGGGGCAGATGAATTGGCGAGCGGCGCGAGTGTGAAACGCGATGCGTCGGCGCGCGATGCGCCTGACCGCATGATGGCGACAGTGGGTTGAAAGCCGGATCGCTACAATCGGGACGCTGCGATCTACCTCGCACGCGACCTTTGAACTGACCGCTGGAGGCAACCCACCGTTATGACATCTATTTCGTGCCCGCCGAGGGCGGATCTCGGCATGTGCTTCACGCGACTTCACGCCGCGACCGTCCTCGCGAGCCCCAGACTTTGGGCGTTTGCCAAGAAGAGCCAGTATCTCGTCGCACTGATCTTCTGGGGCGCCATGGTCATGCTGGCAGCGACCCGAGCATCCGCGGGTGTCTATGACGTCGGCATCATTCCCGAAGCGCCGAATCGCTGTCCGTCGGGCAGTGACTACCTCACGATCTACATGGATGATGAAGACAGCAACAACCAGAGCTCATTGTCCGGCTGGGTCGGAGCGTTCAATCAGCACAGGGGAAGCTACGTAGCTGGTACCGAGTTGGGATTTTGCCGCGTGGACGGTACGAAGCTCTACAATCTCGGCCACAAAAACCTGATAAACTGGGGTACCGGAAACAATCCAAACAACGCACTAGTCGGTGCCTATAGCTACTCCGTCTTGAAGCTGGGAACCGAGTGCCCCAACTCCTCGAAAGAGTTCATGCTCACCATCGACAACGAAGACACCAACAATCAGAACGCGCATACCGGCGACATCTCGCCAAATGTCTCGACGCGGAATCAGAAAGGCAAGACGTTCCTTTACCTGTGCATGTTCACGCCGTCGTCCGGCCCATCGATGTCCAGCTTTCCTGACTTCGGCGGGGTCGCATACGGAGTTTTCGCAGGGCGGACTCTGCCCCCGTCGTTACCTGGGCACACGAATTACTGGCTCGAGCGCGGAACCGTGATATCGGACGACGAGGACCACAACAATCAGAATAATCTGAACCCACCTGGAGGTGCTTCGACCGACGACCTCTTTGACTTTGCGGCTGGCATCGACAATGTGACGAACACACATTTTTACCTCGCGAAAGTCCACAACAAGGTGATGTCGTGCGCCAAACAAGCGGTTTGGTGGAACGGGACCCAGGCTGCTCAATTCGACGGGGCTCATTGCCTGCTCAAGTTCGAACCCGCGGCGGCGTCGTTGTTCGTATACGCCAATAAGTATTATGTCGTCGCCAAACCGTCGCACGATTGCCCTCTTGGAGCCTATGATGGCGCCAACTGCTACGTGCGACAAATGCCGCCGGGCGGCTTCGTCTACCAGAATAACTTTTACGCACCAGCCGGACCCGGAAAGTCGTGCCCCGTAGGATCGGCATGGGACGGCGCCAACTGTTATTTCGGAAGCGCTCCGTGGGGAACGACAGCGTTCATCTACGCCGGCAACTTCTACACCACGCCGAAACCGTCATGCATCGATGGTGCGTACGATAAAGTAAGCTGCTACGTCGGGGATGTTCCCCCGAATACGACAGGGCTCGTCTACGCCAATGGATTCTACTACGCTGAGTAGTGCCGGCCGCCACCACAAACGATGCAGCTCCGTCGTGTCGCGAGGCACGGCGGGCGGCGTCGCAACAAAGTGTCAGCGCGCTGTGAGCAGCGCGTCGAGCCTCGCGGCCGCTTCGCGCGCCTCGCGCACGACAACCGCGTACGACGCACGCGCCGATGCAACGTCTTCAGCGCAGAACGGGCACGTGACGGTGCCCTCGAAGACATGCCGGAAACAGCTATAGCACACCACGAGCTCCGTCGCGTTCACGCCGTCCGCGCGCGGCGTCAAGTCGGCCGCAACGCGAATACCACTGTCATCGCCGGCGACGGTTTCGACAGCGATCTCGAACACGCCGTGGTCGAACGACAAGCCCGGTGCCGCTTGCACCTGGCGCACGCTCTCGCGCAGGCCTTGACGTTGCAGCTCGAGCGCGCGGTGGTGGCAGTACGGGTTGTCGCCCGGGCGGTCGAACAAGCTGTGCGACATCCACGTACAGCCGCCGCGGCACACCGACGCGTAGTAGCAGGAGCCGCAGAAGCTGTGCGGCACGGTGCGCTTCTCGCGCGCGAACGACAGCTCCGGAGTGTCGTAGTAGATCGAGGTGAGGTCGATGTCGTGCACGTTGCCGCCGGTGTAACCGTCGGTCGGCAGCGACGGGCAGCCCTTGACCTTGCCGTCGGCTTCGATGCCGATCACGTCCTTGCCGGCGCCGCAGCCTTGGTAGTGGATCGTCTCCAGCCCATTGCCGCGCAGCTCGCCTTCGAACGGGCCGAAATAACCGACGTTGTTGCCGGTCTGCAGCAGCACGCCGCGCCGTGCCGCGCGCCGGTACAGATCGGCGAGCTGCGGCATCACCGCGAGCAGATCGTGCGGCTGCAGCAGCCGTTCCGGGCGATCGCTCGCGCGCCCCATCGGAACGGTGAGCTGAAGCTGCCAGTTCGTCGCGCCGGACTCCACGACGACGTCGAGGATGCCGTCGAGCTGATCGAGCACGGCGCGCGCGATCTGCGTGTTCACGCTCGTGCTGATGCCGTACTCCCGTAGCCGGTGCAGCGCCGCGACGGCTGCATCGAACGAGCCGCGCACGCCGCGCAGCTCGTCGTGCAGGTCGCGCAGGCCGTCGATCGACACGCCGCAGTTCGACAGCCCGGCGTCGACCGCCGCGCGAATGCGTTCCGGCGAAAGGTTGCGCCCGCCGGTCTGCATCGTGCAGACCATCCCGGCGCGGGTGATCGCCGCGATGATCTGCGCGAAGTCTTTGCGGAGGTAGGCTTCACCGCCGATGAGCACGACGTGGCGCGTGCCCAGCGCCGCGAGCTCGTCGACGATGTCCAGACACTCCGCGGTGGTGAGCTCGTCACTGCGCGCGGCGCCCGCCCGCGAGCCGCAGTGCGAACACTTGAGATCGCAGGCGAGCGTGATCTCCCACACCACCAGCACCGGACGGTTCGTCGTGCGGTCCAACTGCGAGAGAAAGCGCTCCGGCGGCGTCTCTCGCGCCGCGGTCATTCCTTGCGCTTCCGCAGTTCCGCGATCTTATTTTCGAGCTCGTGCAGCGCGCCGCGGACCGCGGCGACCTCGTGGTCGAGCACCTTGTGGAACTTCACCGCCGCGCCTTCCGGCGGCGGCTCGCCCGCGATCGCGTGCCGGGCGGCGTCCGCGTGCGCTTCCATGTCCTCGAGATCGCCGCGCTGAGCGGCCTTCGCGATCGCGTCGCCGTAGGGCGGGACCGAACCCTGTTGTTCCTCGTTGCTCATGGTGAACTCCGCACAAGACGATGCGCTTCGACGACGAAGCGCAAAGGGAGAAGTTGGTAGGCGGCTATGGTAGCAGTCAAGGCAAGAGGGCGCAAGGCTCGATAGCGCCGGCGTCCGTGCGCGGCGAGCGCGGGGCGCAGGTGCTCGCGCAGCGTCGCGATCGCACGCTCCGCCGCCTCGACTGCCGCGGCGTGGCGCAGGGATCGCGCCGGCTGCAACACCGAACCGGCGCCCCGGTATGAGCGTCGCGATGAGCTTCTTGCTTAGCTCAGGCCGATGCCGTTGCGCGCCAGGCCGGCGCAGCGGGCGCAGCGGCCGATGATCACGAGGGTCGCATCGATCCCGCTGTAGCGGTTGTCCTGCGCGATCGCCATCGCGACGGCAGCCACTTGCGGCGCGGGGACGTTCACGATCTCGCCGCACGCGCTGCAGACGAGGTGGTGGTGCTTGTCCAGCGCCGCTTCGTAGCGGGCGGCGCCGCCGTGCGCGAACGTCTGGACCAGCCCGATTGCGCGCAGGATGTCCAGCGTGCGGTAGATGGTACCGAGGCTGACGGCCGGCAGCTCGGCGCGGACGCGCTCGTGGATCGCCTCGGCGGTGAGGTGCGCGCCGTCCTCGAGCGCGCGCAAGATGGCGGCACGCTGCTTGGTGAGACGATAGCGCGTCTGCAGGAGCCCTGCGTCGACACCCTTGCCGTCGGTCACGAACCGCCCTCCACGCGCCCGGCCCTACGTCCCCCTCCGGCCCGAACGCCCGCAACAGCGTTTGACGCTGTCCGCCCCCCATGCTACGATCCGGAAGTTCTCCCCTTCCCCGGAATCCGGTATGTGGAATAAGCTCAAGAGACCGCTTCAGGCGGTCTTGCTGTTGACCTTGGTCGGCCTCTGTATCTGGGCCATCGTCCCGATCCAGAAGAAGATCCACCTCGGTCTCGACCTTCAGGGCGGCGCGCGCGTCCTGCTCGAACTCGGCACGACCAAAGACGTGCCGCAGATTACGGCGGACGTTCAGAACCAGGTCGAGCTGGTCATCGAGCGGCGCGTCAACGCGCTCGGCGTGTCCGAGCCCGTCATCTCGAAGGTCGGCGGCAACCGGCTGCTCGTCGAGGTCCCCGCGGTGAAAAACGCCGACGAGCTGGAGCGGCTGCTCAAAGAGGCGGCCGTCCTCGACTTCAAGATTTGCCCGCCCAAGGTGCGCGACCGCGCCGAGGCCGACAAGAAGTACGCGGGCGATCCCGGGGGAGCGTACAAGGACTGCGGCCCGATCGTGTACTCGGGCGCCGAGCTCAAGAGCGCGCATCCGGGCTTCGGGCCGGGCGGCCAGCCGCAGGTGGACTTCACGACGAAGAACTCGACGAAGTTCGCGCAGCTCACGCGCGACCACATGAATCAGCTCCTGACGATCTTCCTCGACCAGAAGTACGTCAGTGCGGCCACCATCGAAGGCATCATCTCGACCGACGGTATGATCCACGGCTCGTTCACGGAAGACCAAGTCGCGCTGCTCGCCAACGAGCTCAACGCCGGCGCGCTGCCCGTGCCGCTGACGATCATCTCGAAGGATGACGTCGGCCCGATCCTCGGCCAGGAAGACTTGCAGAAGTCGCTCATCGCGTCGATGGTCGGCCTGGGGCTCGTGCTGCTGTTCATGATCGTCATGTACCGGTTGCCGGGCGCGCTCGCCGACCTCGCGCTGGTCGTCTATGTCCTGATGCTGCTCGCGCTGCTTTCGGTCGCGCACGCCGTCCTTACGCTGCCCGGCATCGCGGGCTTCGTGCTCTCCATCGGTATGGCGGTCGACGCGAACGTCCTGATCTTCGAGCGTATCAAAGAAGAGCTGTGGGCCGGCAAGACGCTGCGCGCCGCGGTGCGCATCGGGTTCCAGCGCGCGTTCAGCTCCGTGTTCGACTCGCACTTCACCACCATCGTCGGCGCCGGCGTCCTGTACTTGCTCGGTACCGGTACGGTGAAAGGCTTCGCGTACACGCTGTTCTGGGGAACCGCGTTCTCGCTGCTGACGGCCGTCGTCATCACCCGCTTCTTCATGAACATCGTCGTGGAGAACAACCTCGTGACCTCGAAGGCCGCGTACGGTGCCGGCGGCACCGTGCTGCCGCCCGGTCCGGTCGCTCCGGCGGAGGCTCGCAGCTAAATGTTCTTCCGTCGTCTCAACTGGAACGTCGTCGGCTGGTTCCGGATCGTCTCGGCGATCTCGTACGCCGTCATCCTCCTCGGCGTCGCGTTCATGGCCTACCACTGGATCAAGGACGGCTCGCCGTTGCGGCTGGGCCTGTCGTTCACCGGCGGTACCGACCTCACGGTCAAATACGCGCAGCCTGTCGACAAGGCGAAGATCGTCGCGGCGCTCGCTTCGATCAACGTGACCGACGCGCGCGTCAACACGCTGTCGAAGGCCGGCGAGCCGGTCGGCGAACGCTGGACGATCGAGACGCAGACCGACTTCGGCAACGACTCGGCGCCGCTGCGCAAAGCGCTCGACTCGGTCGGGCCGCGCACCGACAAAGACCGCGCTGCGTCGTCGACCTCGACGGTCGGGCCGTCGCTGTCCCACGAGTACCTGTTCAACGCGATCAAAGCGCTCGTCATCGCGATCTCGATCCAGTTTCTGTACGTCGCGTTCCGCTTCGGCTGGAACCTGATCTTCGGCTGGGTCTGCGTCGTCGCGCTGGTGCGCGACTCGCTGATGATGATCGGCATCTACGGCATCGCCGGCCGGCGCGTCGACGACGCGTTCCTGGCTGCGGTGCTGACCGTGATCGGCTACTCGATCATGGATACGATCGTCATCCTCGACCGGATCCGCGAGAACGTCAAGCTGATGGACGGCAAGCCGTTCGACGAGATCGTCAACACGTCGATCCTACAGACGATGACGCGTTCGGTGAACACGCTCGCCACCGTCGTCATCACGCTGGTCGCATTGCTGGCGTTCGGCGGCGCGTCGCTGCAGAACTTCGCGTTCGCGCTGCTCGTCGGCATCTGCTCGGGCGGCTACCACTCGATCTTCTTCTCGGCGCCGCTCGTGGCGGTGATGCAGAAGCGCGTGTCCAAGCGCACCGGCGGCGGCGTGTTCCGCCGCTCGTCGCTCGCGGGCCAGCCCAAGACCGTCGCCGCCGCGCGGGGCGGCGCGAGCGCGGCTTCGATTCAGCGCGACCGCGAGGCGGTCGCCGCCGCGCGCCGCGCGCGCCGCGACCTGGAGCGCCAAGGCGCGTCGCGCCGCACCGCGGCGCCGCCGCGCTACAAGCGCACGCGCCAGGAACAGACCGACTTCGAGAAGCTCGAGAACCGCAACTTCGGCGCGCAGCTCCCGCAGAAGCCGCCGCAGCTCGAAGACGGCGAGGTCGATCCGATGGACCACCTCGAGCAGATCGATCCGCTCGACGCGCAGGCATTAGGCTTGCACGACGAAGCGGCGGATCTGGGCCACGAAGAGATCAAGCTGAACCTCGGCGACGACGAACCGCGCGCGGACGGCGAGATCAAGCTCGACCTCGACAAGCCGGCCCCCGCGCCGGAACCCGAACCCAAGACGATCCCCTAAACCGCATGGCGCGGGAGAAGAAGCTTCCGCCGCCCACACCGTCGGAGGCCGCGTTCGAGCGGCTTCTGGCGGAGTTCGGTACGGGCACACCAGCCGTCCCGGTTGCATCGGAAGCGCACGTTTTTCTCGATGAGCTCTATGCGCATGCGCGTGAGTTTCTCGAGCGCGATCCCTATGCGACGATCGGTGAGGCGTCCGGTTTCAATACGAAGGTCGTCGGCGTCAGCTTCGAAGGGCGGCAGGACGTCGTCGCCGGGCTCGAGCCCGGTGCGGTGCTCGAGCTGCGGCGCGAGCCCGAGAACGTACACGATCCCAACGCGATCGGCGTGTGGTACGGCGCGCTGCAGCTCGGCTTTCTCAAGCGTGCGATCGCGGCGCGCGTCGCGCCGAACGTTGACGCCGGCGAGCACTACACGGCGCACGTCACCGCCGTCACCGGTGGCGGCGCGCGTTCGTGGGGGATCAACGTCTACGTCACGCGCGAGCGCGAGACCGCGCCGCGTGCGCGAGCAGGCCGGACGGACGTCACGCGCGAGGACGTGCTGCGCGCGCTGATCGGCGAGCAGCCGCTGCGGCGCGCGCAGCGTGACGTGCTCGAACGCCTCGACGCCGGGCGCAACACGCTGGCGGTGCTCGGCACGGGGCGCGGCAAGTCGCTGTGCTTTCAGTATCCGGCGGCGGTGCGCGCGCTGGAGCGCGGCGAGAAGACCGTCGTGCTGTACCCGCTGCGCGCGCTGGCGAACGACCAGTACGAAGCGCTCGTGCGGCGCTTGGTGCCGCTGGGCATCCGCGTGCACCGCGCGAACGGCGCGATCGACGCGGGCGAGCGCGCCGCGCTCAACGACGCGCTCGAGACCGGCGAGTGGGACGTGATCTGCGCGACGCCGGAGTTCGTGCAGTTCCACCTCGACCGCTTTCGCGGCGAGGCGTCGCACCCGGCGCTGATCGTCGTGGACGAAGCCCACCATCTCTCGGAGTCGACGCACCGGCCCGCCTACCAGCGCATCGGCGGCGCGATCGCGGCGCTGGGCAGCCCGCAAGTGCTCGCGCTCACGGCCACCGCCGGTGACGACGCGTTCGCGAAGATCCGCGCCGCGCTGCGGATCGACGCGTGGGTGATCGATCCGACGGTGCGCGACAACCTGCACGTGGTCGACGCGCGCGGCACCACGAACAAGCTCGCGTACATCGAGCGCTTCGTGCGCGACGGCGAGAAAGCGATCGTGTACTGCAACTCGCGCACCGAGGCGACGCGCGTCGCGGAGAAGCTGCGCGCGCGCGTCGGCGAAGGGATCGCGTTCTACCACGCCGGCGTCGGCTCCGCGGAGCGCGCGCAGGTGGAGCGATATTTTCGCGAAGGTGCGATCCGGGTGGTGGTCGCGACGTCGGCGTTCGGCGAGGGCATCGACCTGCCCGACCTGCGCCACATCTTCCTCTACCATCTCAACTTTGACTTCACGGAGTTCAACCAGCAGGCCGGTCGCGCGGGCCGCGACGGTGCGGACGCGTCCATCCACCTGCTGTTCGGCGAGCTCGACCGGCGCATCAACGACTTCATCATCGAGCGCGGCGCGCCGACGCTGGAGACCTTGCGCCGGCTCTACGCCGCCACGAAGCGCATGGGGTCGGACGGCAAGCTGCACATGACGTACGCCGACGTCGCGTCCGCGCTGGACTTCGACCGCGTCGACGGCACGACCGTCGCCGTCGCGGTGCGCATCTTCGCCGACGCGGGGCTCGTCGAGCTGGGCGAGGACGACGACGGCCGGTTCGTGCGCTTCCTGCCGGTGAGCGCGAAGGTCGATCTCGCCGACTCGGAGCGGTTCGCGGAAGGCGAGGCCGAGCGCGACGCGTTCGCGCGCTTCTGCGACGTCGCGCTGACCGCGCGAGCGGAGGTGCTCGAAGCGCTGATCGACCGGCCGATCTATCCCAGCGCGGTGCCGCTGCTGCGCTGACTCGCCGCGCCGCGCAGGAGCGGCGGTGCGCGGCGCGCATAGACTCGCCGTACCACCTGGCCGGCGACGGAGGAGCCATGCGAGTCTTCGCGGTCGTGCTGACCGTCCTGTACGCCCTCGCGTACGGCATACCGACGGTCCTCGCGCTCGAAGGGCACTACGGCCGGATCGGCGTGACCAAAGCGGGCGCCGTCGGAGTCATGGCCGCGGACGTGAACACCGTGGCTGCGGTCGTCCCGGACTCGCCGGCCGCGCGCGCGGGGATCGTGCCGGGCGACGTCGTCGTGCCGGTCGAGGCCGAGCACGCGCTCGCGGTGCAGCAACTGTTCGACCGCGTCGCCGCCGGGCAGCCCGTCCCGTACGCGGTGATCCACGACGGCCGGCGGCGGGTCGTGTCGATCAGCGCCGTCGCGATTCGTGATTCGGCGCGCGAGAAGGCGCTGATCATCGCGCAGCTCCTCCGCGGCTTCGTCATCGTGCTCATCGGCGCGCTGCTGGTGCTGCTGCGCCCAAGCATCATGACGGCGGCGTTCTTCGTGCTGTGCTTGCAGTTCGGCGAGCTGGCGCACCCGGTCGCGAACTTGGAGCTCGTCGCGGCCGTGCCGTTCTTCTGGAAGCCGCTGTTCCTCGTGCCGGCGTGCATCGTGACCGGCGCCGGTCCCGCGGTCGCCGCGATCTTCTGCATGCGCTTCCCGTCCGGCGTGCCGCTCCCGGCGTGGCGGCCGGCCGAGAAGCTGATGATCGCGGTCGGCGTCTTCACGATCGCCGACTACTTCTTCGCGCTGGTCGCCGGGGCGACGTATACGCCGCTGGGGATCACGCTCTACCGCGTGTTCACCGTCGCGTCGTGGCTGAGCTATCTGGTCGCGACGGTGTCGTTCCTCGCGCGCTATCGAGCTGCGTCGGGCGAAGACCGCGACCGGTTGCGCTGGGTTGCGATCGGCCTGGGCAGCTTTCTCGTGAGCTACGCGTTGTTCTGGATCGCGCAGAACGTGCCGAGCGCGCCCACCGAGCTCGACACATGGGCGCAGTTCGTCAACGTGCTGCCGCTGACCGTGCTGTATGCGGTCGTGCGCCATCGCGTGATCGACGTGCGCCTCGCAGGTGGCCGGGCGATTGCGTACGCCGTGCTCTCGGCCGTGCCGGTCGCCGCCTTCAGCCTCATCGACTGGGTGCTCAGCAATCAACTGGCGCAAACGCGGTTCGCAGTGTTCGTCGAGATCTGCGTGTCGATCGCGTTCGGGTTCTGGGTGAACTCCTCGCAGCGCCGCATCGACAACCTCATCGAGACGCTGTTCTTCCACGCGCGGCGCGTCGCCGAAGAGCGCTTGCGCGGCGTCGCGCGGCGCATCGCGCACGTGACGGAGCGGGCGCCGCTCGACGACACGCTGGTGCGTGAACCGTTCGAAGCGCTCGGCCTCACGTCGAGCGCGCTCTTTCGCCTGATCGACGGGGTGTACGCGCGCGTCGCGCAACGCGGCTGGCCGGACGACGTGCTGCACGCCGTCGATCACAACGACGATCTCGTGCTCGAGATCGTCGCGACCCGCGCGCCGGTCGACGTCCACAAGATCGGCTGGGCGCACGCCGGCCTTCCGGGCGCATTGCGCCCCGCGCTCGCGTATCCGATCCTCGTGCGCCAAGAGCCGGTCGGCATGCTGCTGCTAGGCGCCAAGCGCGACGGCGAGCGCTTCGATGCGCTCGAGCGCAGTTCGCTGCAAACGCTTGTCGAGTCGGCGGCGGCGACGTACGACCACCTCGAAGCGGTCGAGCAGCGGGATCTCGCCGCGGAGCTCCAGCACGCGCTCGAGGAGACGCGGCGCGAGAACGAGACGCTGCGCGAGCTGCGTGCCCGCGCAGCGTCCGGCGTCTAGATCCCTTCCTCTTCCTCGAGCGCTTCGTCTTCCGTCTCGTCTTCGACCGACTCCGCCGGTGGGGCGGGCGCGTCGCCTTCGAAAATGTTCGGCGGTTTACCGATGTCGAGGATCGTGGGCGGTTC
>DASZBS010000127.1:0-12345 GCA_035943995.1 Candidatus Elarobacter sp.
GCCCGCTCCGGCGCCCAGCGCCGCACCGCCGGGCACGTATCCCGATCACGTGCGCAACTACGCGTACTACGGGCTCAACGGCGTCAACGCCGCCGTGCCGGCGGCCTGGATGGCGGCGCACGTCGACATGGTCGAAGACGACGGCTTCACCGCGCCGCATGCGGATGCGTTCAAACGCGCGGGCGGAAAGTTCGCGCTCGCGTACACCGATCCGACGTACGTGCCGTACTGCGCGCCGCCGTTCGCGGCGCCCGCGGGGCGTTGCGACGGACCGATCGGCAATTTGGTCGCCGGCGACGAGACGGCCTGGATGCACGACGCGTCGGGCGCGCGCGTGCACCGCGTCGACGGCAGCGGCAACCAGTACCAAGAAGCATTGAACGCCGCGAGCGCCGCCGCGCAGGGCGCCTACGCGCGCACGACCGCCGCGATCCTCGCGGCGTCACCGCGCATCGACGCGTTCGAAGCGGACGATTCGGGCAGCCCGCTGAGCTCGCAGTGGACCGGTTTCAACGCCGCGGGCGTGGAGTACGCGAACGATGCCGCGTGGATCGCGGGCGAGTCGGCGATGCTCGCGCGGGCCGGCCGGCCGGTGATCGTCAACGGCGGCGACCCAAGCACGTGGGGGGTGTCGTACGGCGGAACGTTCGTCGACCTGCCCTCGGTGATGGGCCAGCAGTTCGAAGGCTGCTTCAACAACGGCGGCAACTATCTGTACACCGACAGCGCGCAGCAGTTCCAGCGGGAAGAGAACGGGCTGCTGGCCGTGCAGCAGCACCAGAAGCTCGCGATGTGCTATCCGACGGGCGACACGTCGCCGGCGCATCGCATGTACGCGTACGCCGCGTGGCTGCTCGCGTACGACCCGAACTACTCGGGGTATCAGATGACGGTCACGCAGTCCGACGGCTATGCGCTCTATCCGGAGACGCAGCTCGTGCCGCTGCAGCCGCGCAAGACCGCGGCGACCATCGCGGACCTGCGGAACGGCGCCGTCTACGTGCGTGAGTTCGCGGCCTGCGCGATCGCGGGGACGGCGATCGGTCCGTGCGCGGCCGTGGTGAACTCGTCGCCGTCGGCAACGTCCGCGATCCCCGCGCTCTCCGTCGCGTACGCGCACGCGGTCGCGCTGGACGCCGCGAGCATGTACACCGGCGGCAAGGCGAACGTGGTCGCGGGCGCGCCGTCGACCCTCGCGCCCGCGAGCGCGGCGATCCTCGTGCGCTGAGCTCGCTCGGAAGACGCGGGCCGCGCGGCGAACCGGCGGGGATGCGAACGCTCATCGCGACCCTCGTCGCCGGCTTGTCGGCGCTCACCGTCGCGCCCGCAGCGGCGGCGGACGCCGTCTTCCCGCGCCACGTCTACGACATGGCGTACTACGGGCTAAACGGCGTCAACGCGGCGGTCCCGCCGGCCTGGATGGCGGCGCACTTCGACATCGTCGAAGACGACGGCTTCACCGCGCCGCACGCGACCGCGTTCAAACGCGCCGGCGGCCGCACCGCGCTCGCCTACACCGATCCCACCTACGTGCCGCACTGCGCGCCGCCGTTCCGGCCGCCGGCCGGGCGCTGCGACGGTCCGATCGGCAACCTGCTGAACTCCGACGAGTCGGCCTGGCTGCACGACGCGCGCGGCGAACGGATCCGCCGCGACAACGGCGCGTACTTCGGCTTTCAAGAGATGCTCAACCCCGCCGCGCTCGCCGCCCGCCGCGCGTACGGGCGCACGACGGCGGAGATCCTCGCGCACGCGCCGCTGCTCGACGGGTTCGAGGCCGACGACTCCGGCAGCCCGCTCGCGTCGCAGTGGTACGGCTTCAGCGGCACCGCGAGCGAGCTGCGCGACGACGCGCAGTTCATCGCGGCCGAGAGCGCGATGCTCGCCGCCGCCGGCAAGCCGGTGCTCGTCAACGGCGGCGACCCGGACACGTGGGGCCCGGCCTACGACGGACGGTTCCTCGACCTGCCGTGGGTGATGGGGCAGCAGTTCGAAGGCTGCTTCAACAACGCCGGCCACTACCTATACACCGAGCAGGAGAACAAGTTCGCGCGCGTCATCGACGGCATGCTCGCCGTCGTGCGGCATCGCAAGCTCGCGGTGTGCTATCCGACCGGCGACACGTCGCCGGCGCACCGGCTGTACGCGTACGCGTCGTGGCTGCTCGCCTACGACGAGCGCTATTCCGTGTTCGACATGGAGGTCCGCCAGCCGGACGGGCTCGCGCTCTACCCCGAGACCGAGCTCGTGCCGCGCCGTCCGCTCGCCACCGCGACGCGCGTCGCCGAGCTTCAACGCGACGGCATGTACGTGCGGCAGTTCGGCGCGTGCGCGATCGCCGGCACGCCGATCGGCGCGTGCGCGACCGTCGTCAACCCGACGGCGCACGCGGTCGCGATGCCGCGCTTCGCGTCGGCCTACCGCGGCCAGATCGCGCTCGACGCGCAGAGCCTGTACCACGGCGGGCGAGCGCGCGTCGTGAGCGGTGTTCCGGCGGAGCTCGCGGCGGCGACCGCGGCGATCGTCGTGCGCTGAGTCAGCGCGCGCGCATCGCGACCCGCACGATCGCTTTCTTCGCGACGTCGTACGCGGGCGAGAGCGCTTGAAGCGCGGCGCCGCGCACGCCGCTGCGAACGAGCTCGAACGCGAAGCTCGCCGAGGTGCGCGTCGCGAACGGCGGCTTGTACCCGCCCTCGCCGCGCAAGAAGTCGAAGGTGCGGTAGCCCAGCTCGATCGCGTCTTGCAAGAACAGCGCGAACACGGCTTTGCCCGGGCTCATCCGTGCGTACTCGTCGTCGTGCGCGACGAGCGCGAACCCGAACGTCGACGTCACCGGATCGATCAGCGCGGCGCCGCCGCTGATGGGGCGCGTCCCGTCCCAGAGCACGATGAAGCGCGCGATGCCTTCGCGGTACGCGTTGCGGTACAGCGCGATGAGCCGTGCGCGGCGCAGCGTGCTGGTATGCCAGCGCGCCGAGTTGAGCCCGACCACGGTCTCGATGTGCCGGTCCGCGTCGCCGTCGGGCGCCCGGGTGATGCGAAAGTTCGGCAGTTCCGCGTGCATCATCTTGAGGCCGCGCCGCAGCGCGCGGCGCGTCGGCTTGGAGTGCCGTTCCAACAGCGCGTCGTACGTGTTCGGCAAATCGATCTGGTACGAAGTGGTGGCCGGCCCGCGCCGCAGCCGCACGTGCTCCGCCGCCGCGAGGCGCTCGACCATGTCGGCAACGCGCGCATCGCGCACGTCGCGCAGCTTCATCCATTGCCATGCGGCCGACTTCAGCACGGCGGCGAGCTCCGCGACCACCTCGCTTTCGCGCGCCGGGCGCGCGAGCATCCCTTGGTACTCGGCGAACGGGTCGGTGGCGAAGCGCACTTCGCGGGCGATCGGCAGCAGCCGGTGCGGTACCGCGCGCGTCGCGGTCGCGAGCGCTCCGACGAACGTGTCGCCGTCCGCGAGGACGTGGATCGTCCACTCGTGCGGCAGGATCGCCAAGTGCGCCTTCAGCCACTCCGAGGAGAGAAAGAGGTGCGCGACGGGATCCGCGTGATACAACGCGTCCCACTGGTCCCGGTGCCGCTCGAACTCCTCGAGCGAGGTGATCGCGAGGTACTTCACACGATGGCTCCTTACCCGATCCGTCGTATGAGTCGAACGTCCCTGTGGAAAAAGCACGCTCGGTGAGCCGGATTGCGATCGTCAGCCAGTTCTACGCGCCGGAGCCGTGCGCGGCGGCGAACCGTGTGGCCGCGATGGCGCGCGCCTTCGCCGAGGCGGGTCACGACGTCCGCGTGTACACCGGGATGCCGTCCTTTCCCGACGGCGTGATCGCCGAGCCGTACCGCGGCGTGCGGCACGTCGTCGAGCACGACGGTGCGGTGGCGGTCGAACGGGTGTGGACGTACGCGTCGGCGACGTCGTTGCCGGGCAATCGTCTCATGAACTGGCTCTCCGTTGCGCTCGGCATCGCAATGCGCCTCGTCGCCGCGCGCGCGCGGTTCGACACGATCGTCGTGTCGTCGCCGCCGATCACCCTCGCCCTGCCCGCGCTGCTCGGCGCGTTCGCGCACCGCGCGCCGCTGGTGGTGGACGTGCGCGACGTCTGGCCCGAGATCGCGGTGACGATGGGCTCGTGGCAACCGCGCTCGCGCATCGCGCGGCTCGTCGGATGGGCCGCCGACCGGCTCTACGCGCGCGCCGTGCTCGTCACGTGCGTCACCGACACCGCGCGCGACCAGATCCTCGCGCGCGGCGTCGCGCCCGCCAAAGTCGTCGTCGCGCCGAACGGTTTCGACCCCGTCGTACCGGCGGCCGTCGCGCCGGCGCAACCGCCGCCCGGCGTGCGCGACGTGGTGTACGTCGGGAACATGGGGCTCGCGACGGGGCTCGACGTCGTGCTCGGCGCCGCCGCGCGCCTGCGCGACGATCCGACCATCCGGTTCGTGCTGATCGGCGGCGGCGCGGACGCCGGCCGGCTGCGCAAACGGGCCGCGGTCGAAGGCCTGAGCAACGTCGTCTTCACCGGCACGCTGCCGCGGCCCGACTCGCTGCGCGCCCTCGCCGACGCGGCCGCGACCGTCGTCCCGCTCGTCGCGACCATCGTCGACAGCCTGCCGACGAAGCTGTTCGACGCGATGCTGGTGGGGACGCCGATCGTGGTGAGCGCCGCGGGCGAGGCCCGCCGGCTCGTCGAGCGCGCCGATGCCGGGATCGCGGTGACGCCCGGCGATCCCGACGCGCTGGCCGCGGGGCTGCGCCGCGTGCTGGGCGACGCGAGCCTGCGCGCCCGGTTTCGCGCCAACGGCCCGGCGTTCGTGCGCGCGAACTACGACCGCGCCGTGGTGATGAGCCGGCTCGCGGAGCGCGTGCGCGCGCTCAGCTCGCGGTAGAGCGCGGCGTAGCGGCGCGCCGTCGTCGCGATGTCGAACTCTTCGCGCGCGAACGCCTGCGCGCGCGCGGCGCGCTCGGCCGCACGCGCCGGATCGGCGAGGACGGACAGCACCGCGCGCGCGAGCGCCGGCGGGGTGTAGTCGTCGGCGACGGTGCCGAAGGCGCCCTCGCCGAGCATCTCGCGCGCGCCGCGCCACGGCGCCGACACGACCGGAACGCCGGCCACCATCGCCTCGATCACCACCAGCGGCATCGCCTCGTTGAGCGATGTCGTGAGCGCGACGTCGGCGCCCGCGGTGAGCGCAGCGGCGTCCGCGCGATAGCCCAGCAGCGTCACCCGCTCGGCCACACCGCGCTCGCGCGCGAGCGCCTCGAGCGCGGCGCGGTCGACGCCGTCGCCCGCGAGCACCAGCCGGATCGCCGGCGGCAACAGCGGCATGGTCTCGATCGCGAGCCGTTGGTTCTTGACCGGCGAGAGCCGCCCGACGTGGAGCAGGATCTGCTCGCCCTCGCGCGCGCCCAGCGCCGCGCGCGCGCCTTCCCGGTCGCCGCCGCCCAGCGCGGCGACGTCGATGCCGTTGGGGATCACGACGATGCGCTCCGGCGGGATCCGCTCGTCGGCCGCGAGCGCGCTGCCGTGGGTGTGCGAGAAGGCGACGACGGCGTCCGTGCGCGCGACGAGCGCGCGGTTCATTAGGCGGAACACGCCGGGCGCTCCGAACTCGCTGTTGTGCTCGGTGTGGACGAGCGTCGGCACCCGGGCGGCCAACGCCGCGATGCGGCCCCAGTATTTTCCGTTGTGCATGTGGGTGTGGACGATATCCGGCCGCCAGGCCCGCATGAGCCCGATCATGCGGGGCAAGAACGTTCCGTCGAAGCGGCCGCGCCTGGCCACGTCGAAGACGGGGACGCCGATCTGCGGGGCACCGCCCGGCGTCGAATAGATCGTCATCACCGCCGACTCGACATCGGGATCCCGCAGATGCTTCATGAGGAGCGCCAAGAATCGTTCCGCGCCGTACGACCCCAGATCCGCGATGACGTGCAGTACCCGCATCCGAGTTTTGCTGTACCCTTGCTTGCCTGGTGCGACGCGCCCCGCGCTACGGAGCGGACGTTAGCTTGACGCCGGATCGGGGGACATCAACTGGGACCATGAGGGATGCGATGCTCACGGTGGAGCACGTCGACAAGTCGTTTCCGGTTGCCCATGGGCCGGGAGCGATGCTGCGTTCCATGATCGGCCGGAGCGTTCCGCGCCGCCAAATCCTGTTCGACGTGAACCTCCGGGTCGGGCGCGGCGAGCTGTTCGGGCTGCTCGGGCCCAACGGTGCCGGCAAGTCGACGCTGCTCAAGCTGCTCGCGACGCTGACCGTCCCCGACCGCGGCCGCATGACGATCGACGGGATCGACGTCGAGCGCGACCCGCTCGGAGCGAAGCGCCGCATCGGCCTGTGCACCAGCGACGAGCGCAGCTTTTATTTCCGGCTCAGCGCGCGCCAGAACATGGAGTTCTTCGGCGCGCTGATGGGGCTGTCGGGCAAGCACCTCAAGCGGCGGATCGACGAGTGCATCGAGCTGGTCGACATGCGCGAGTTCCTCGACAGCCGCTTCGGCGGCTTCTCGTCGGGGATGCGCATGCGGCTCACCCTGGCGCGCGCGCTGATGGCCGATCCCGGGATCCTGTTCCTGGACGAACCCACCCGCGCCGTGGACCCCGTCCACGCGGAAGAGCTGCGCGCCATGATCCGGTCCAACCTGGTCGACGGCGCCGGCAAGACGGTCATCCTGGCGACGAACTTGCTCGACGAGGCCTGGCAGCTGTGCGACCGGGTCGCCGTCGTCAACCGCGGGCGCATCGTGGCGCTCGGGCCGCCGCGCGAGCTCGACGTCGAGCTCGGCGCCGTCGCGCGCTACCGGGTGACGATGGACGAAGTGGACGAGGACCTGCTCGCGCGGACGCGCACCGTGCCGGGCTTCCGCGACCTGCGCATCGTGCGGACGGAGACGGGCGTCGACCTCCACGTCGAGATGGAGCCGCGGGCCGGCGCGCTCGGCGCCCTGATGCGAGCCGTCTCGTGGGACGGTTCGACGCTGCGCGACTTCCGGCCGGTCGAGACCGAGCCGGTCGACATCTTCAAACGGGTCACGCTGGACGATGGCGGCGATCGTTAACCGCGCGCCGGCCTCGGGGCTGGCCAAGGTGGGCGCGATCTTCCGCCGCGACGCCGTCGTCGCGCTGTCCTATCCGGGCAACTTCGCGCTCTCGTGGCTGGGGATCGTCATCGAGGTCGTGATCGCGTGGTACATCTCGCGGCTGGTCCCGGCGAGCCCGAAGTTCAGCCCCACCGGCCTGGTGGCCGTCGGCTACTTCCAGTTTCTCGCGGTCAACTCGGCGTTCGTGCACTTCCAGTCCGCGGCGCTGAACAGCTTCGCCGAGTCGATCCGCGACGCGCAGCTGACGGGCACGCTCGAGATCGTGCTCGCGACGCCGACCCGCCTGACCACGCTCGTGCTGTCGTCGGCAGTCTGGTCGTTCACCCTCACGGCGATGCAGACGGGCCTGTACCTCATCGTCGCCGTGATGTTCGGGCTGGACCTCTCGCACGTCAACTTCCTCACGACGATCGTCTTCCTGGTCCTGACGGTCGCCGCGGTGTCGCCGCTGGGCGTGCTCGCCGCGGCGCTGTCGATGGTGATCAAGAAGACGGGCCCGATCGAGTGGCTCTCGACGTCGACCGCGGCGGTGTTCGGCGGCGTCTACCTGCCGCTGCGGTCGCTGCCGTACGCGCTGCAGGTCATCGGCTGGTGCCTGCCGATCACCCACGCGCTCAACGGTTTCCGCGCCGCCGCCGCCGGCGTCCCGCTCAGCGCCGCGGCGCCGGACGCGATCTGGCTGCTCGCCGCGTCCTTGATCTTGATGCCGTTTTCGCTCTGGGTGTTCGCGAAAGCGGTCGGCAAAGCGCGCGTCGACGGCACGCTTTCGATGTACTGAAAAGGGCCGTTGCTATGCGATTCGGCAGGGACCTTCGTCCCGAAGCATTCGGGACCGCGGGCACGTCACCGGTTCGGCCGCTTCGGGCATTATTAGCATAACCTCGTAAGGAGATGAGTAGAAGCATGTGGATCACCCGCACGGCTGCCGCCGCACTCCTGGTCATGATGACCGGACTGCCGGCTATGGCCCAAGACATCGAGATCGCGACCCTCGGGCGCGCGCCCGTCATGCCCCCCGCCCGAACTGCCGCTGAGCTCAAGCGCAACTTCGAGAACCCAGCCAACAAGGCGATTCTCGCACAAGCCGCTCGCAAGCTCGGTATCACGCGCGTCGAGTACGAGAACTTCAGCGAGTCGGTCGCCCTCAATCGCGCGAGCTGGGTCCAGATGCCCAAGCACCTCGACAAGATGACCTGGGCGGCGGGCGGCACGGTGCACGTGCTGCAAGGCGTCCGTCTCACGAGCACTTTTTACGGCTACCGCGTCGAGGTGCCGCGGCAGTACGGCTCCGGCACGCTGGTGGTCTACCTGCCGGCAACGTGCGGCAACCTGTCGTACGTGTTCCAGCCGGAGAAGCGCGTTGCGTCGGTGCCCTCGTTCCCGCAGCCGCACCCGCTGGTCGCCGCCGCGCAGAACTTCCCTGCCCCGCAGACGCCGCTAGTCGCCGCGACCGGCGTGTCGGGTACCACGCCCGCCGTCTCGCCCATCGCGATCGTCCCGGCCGTCGCGCACCACTTCAGCCTGCTCCCACTCGCCGCGGCCCTGCCGTTCCTCTTCCACGGTGGCGGCGGCTGCAGCGGAAACGACTGCACGACCCCCTCCACGGGTACGGTAGTAGGACCGCCGCCCTGCCCCTGATGCCGACGGACCGGCACTGAAACGACACCACGAAAGGATTCGTGAAGTGAGCATGACCCCAAGGAGTTTCTCGAGAACGGCCGCCGCGACGATCGCGGCGGCCGCTTCCGCGCCACCGCGAGAGCACGTCATCGAGTCGGGCGCGACCGCCTGATGCCGCGCGCGACGACGCCGAGCCATCCGCCGGCGGCGCCGCAGAGGACGTCCACGACGTTCCATGCGACGCCTTCGTGCGAGCCGCGCGCGGCCTGCACCACCTCGATGGCGGCCGAGTACGCCGCGACGGCCAGCGCGCCGCGCACGGCGGCATTCGCGCTCGGCCCCAGCGCTTTGTCGGCGGTGAACCCGACGAGCGCAAAAGCGGCGATGCTGTATGCTTTGCGAAGCAGGACGTGGAACGTGAGCGCAGGCGGCGACGTGAGGTCGTACACCTCGTTGCTCGTCGCGGCCCAGAACAGCGCCGCCGCGACCGCCACGGCGACCGCGCTCCAGGCCCACCTCGCTCCGCCCGATCCCCGGGGGTCGTCATGATGACTCGCTCGACGCATCCGCTCCGTGCACTCGCCGCCGTCGCCGCCATGATCCTGCTCGCCCCGCTCGCGGCCGGCGCGCAAGGGCTGCCGACGCCGTTGTCCCCCGCCCCCGCGTCGCCGAGTCCCGTTGCACCCGGACCTACCGCACCGGCGCCCGACGGGCCCGCGACGGTCAGCCCCGTGATCCATCCGGGCGACCAGCTCGGGATCAGCGTGTTCGACGAGCCGACGCTGCCGGCGACCGCGATCGTGCAAGCCGACGGCACGATCCAGTACTCGCTGGCCGGCCGCGTCCTCGTCGGCGGGCTGACCCCCGCCGAAGCGCGGGACGCGCTCGTGCGCGCGCTCCACAAATACTTCAAGCACCCGTCGGTGACGCTGGCCGTGCTGCAACAGGGCCTGATCAACGTGCTGGTCTACGGCAACGTGAAGACCACCGGCCGCTATCAGGTGCGGACCGGCGCGCGAATCTTCGACGCCGTCGCAGTCGCGGGTGGGGTCGCGTACCAGAACGGCGAGTACCCGGACGCGCGCATCTCCGAGCTCGACGGAACGCTGACCACCGTGAGCCTCGACAAGCTCATCCGCGGCGGCGATGCGACCCAGAACTTGCCGCTCGAGGACAACACGATCGTGTACGTCACCGGCGGTGAGACGATTCGCGTGCAGGTGCTCGGCGCGGTGTCGCGGCCGGGGAACGTCGACGTGACGATCGGCGAGCGCCTCACGATGGCGCTGGCGCGCGCCGGCGCCGAAGCGTCCGCGCACTCCGACCTCAGCCGGGTATATCTGTCCCGCGTCGACCCGGTGACCGGGAAGGCGACGCAGTCGTATCTGATCGACGTCCGCCAGGCATACACGAAGGCGGACCCGCGCTACGACCCGGTCCTCCAAAAAGGCGATAAGGTTCTCGTCGAGGAGAGCCGTGGCGTCAGCGCCGGCACGGCGGGCATACTCGGCATACTCGGCCGCCTGCTGCGCCTGTAGGAAAGGATTCCAATGTACGAACCTCAGCGGCTCACGGGGACGAGCGTCCCGCTCGCCACGCCGATCGTGGCGCATCGCATCGTCGAACAGGATCCGGTCGCGATGTGGAACTCGTTCGCGGGCACGTTGCGCCGGCGCTCACGGCTGTTCGCGTTCATCGTCCTCGGCGTGATCGCGGCGGTCGCCGTCGTCACGCTGCTGACGCCCAAGACGTACACGACGGTGGTCAAGATGATCGCCGGCAACCCGAACGCCGTCGCGCAGAATCCGCAGGCGCAGATGCTGCCCGCGCTCAGCGCGCTGATGCTCCCCAACGCCGCGCAGTCGGCGGAGACGTACGCGGAGCTGATCGGCGAGACGCCCGTCGTGCAGCGCGTCATCGACGACCTGCACCTGAGCACCGACGTGCGCACGCTGCAAGGCGCGGTCAAGGTCAAGCCCGTCACCAACACCAACATCATCGCGCTCGAGGTCGGCTGGAGCGATCCCGTCACGTCGGCGAAGATCGCCAACGAGTTCGCCGACGTGTTCCTGCAGCGTGAGTCCGAACTCATCTCGACGCAGGCCAACGGCGCGCTGAACGTGCTTTCGCGGCAGCTGCCGCAGGCGCGCCAGCGGCTCAGCCAAGCCGAGCAGAGCGTCAGCCGGTTCGAGATCGCGCACAACATCGCCGACCTCGGGACGCAGACGACGTCGACCCTCAACGCCGCAGCGGTCATCGAAGGCAAGATCAATCAGGCGGAGCTCGACAAGAAGAACGCCGACGCGCAGATCGCGTCGCTGACCACGTCGCTGGCCGGCATGTCGCCGACGACCGGCGGCGGCGGAACGGTCGTGCAAAACCCGGTGCTGCCGAGCCTCAACCAGACGCTGGTCGATCTCAACGTGAAGCTCGGCAGCGCGCAGAAGAACTACACCGACTCGCACCCCGTCGTGCTCGGCCTCAAGCAGCAGATCGCCGACGTCAAACGGCAGATCGCGAACGCGCCGGCCACGATCAAGCAGTCGTCGAGCACGGTGACCAATCCGGTCTACCAATCGACGCTGCAGGCGCTGTCGGCCAACCGCGCGGCGAGCCAAAGCGCCGCCGCGCAGCTCGCGCGGCTGCAACAACAACGTGCCGCGCTCAACCCGCAGCTCGCGGCGCTGCCGGGTCAGGCGCAAAGGCTCGCCGAGCTCAAGCGCACGCTGACGAGCGCTGAGAGCACGTACAACGCCCTTCAGGCCAAGTACAACGACGCGATGGTCTCGAGCACGACCCAGATCAGCCCCGTGACCATCACGGCGCCCGCGATCCCGGCGCTTGCGACGAAGTCGCCGCACGTCGTGCTCAACCTGATCGTCGCGACGATCGTCGGCCTGCTGCTCGCGCTCGGCATCGTGTTCCTGGTCGAGTTCTTCGACGGGCGCATCCGCGACGAGCGCGACGTCGAGGGCGAGCTGCAGCTGCCGGTGCTCGCGTCCATCCCGCAACTGCCGTCGGGCGACGGCGCGGCGGCGATCCCGGCGAGCGTGCGCAACGCGACGATGGAGTCGTACTTCCAGCTCGTGCTCGCGATGCGCTACAGCTCGGACCGCCCGCTGCGCAGCGTCACGATCACCAGCCCGCTCAAGGGCGACGGCAAGTCGACGGTGGCGGTGAACGTCGCCAGCGCGTTCGGCGAGATCGCGGTGTCGAGCATCGAGCGCGAGGCGCGCGTGCTCGTCATCGACGCCGACATGCGCCGCCCGTCGCTGCACAAGAAGTTCGAGGTGCCCAACGAGCTCGGGCTCAGTGACATCCTCATCGGGCGGGCGTCGCTCGCGCAGGCGGTGCAGCGCACCGACCGGCCGGGCGTCGACGTCCTCACCAGCGGCACGCCGTCGCCCAACCCGATCAAGTTGCTGCAATCGAATCGATTCGACGCGCTGCTGCGCGAAGCGCGCGAGCGCTACGTGACGGTGATCGTCGACGCGCCGGCGCTCGTGCCGGTGTTCGACGCGGCGATCGTCGCGGCGAAGACCGACGGCACCGTGATGATCCTCGCCGCGGCGCAGACCGACGTGCGCTCGACGCGCAAGGCGCTCGCGCGCCTCGAGAGC
>DASZBS010000128.1:0-5587 GCA_035943995.1 Candidatus Elarobacter sp.
GCTCCTCGCGCGCGGTCGCGCCGCCGGGGAGCAGCGCGCCGATGAAGCCGACGCGCGTGCGGACGTGGCGGCCGATCATGACGTTCTCCACCACGCTCAGCTCGCCGAATAAGCGGATGTTCTGGAACGTGCGCGCGACGCCGAGCCGCGCGATCGCGTGCGCCGGGCGCCCGATCAGCTCGGTGCCGTCGAACTGGATCGAGCCGCCGTCGGCGCGGTAGAGCGCCGAGATCACGTTGAGCGTCGTCGTCTTGCCGGAACCGTTCGGGCCGATCAGCGCATGGATGTCGCCGGCGCGCACCGTCATGTTGAGCGCGTTCACCGCGGTTACGCCGCCGAAGCGTTTCACCAGACCGCGGACTTCGAGCAGGCCGGTTTCGGCCGCCGCGATGACGTCGGGGGCAGCGGCGTCGGGGGCGCTCACGCGGCCTCCGGCGGGCGCCGCACGAAGCGCGCGCGGAGCGCTTCGAGCAAGCCGATCAGACCGCGCGGCATGAACACGATCATCGCGATCACGGCCGCGCCGTACACCATGATGTACGACGTTTTGAGCGGGCGCAGCACTTCGGGCAGAAACCACAGCAGCGCGGCGCCGAGGATCGCGCCGCTGATCGACGCGGAACCGCCGACGATGAGCATCACCAAGAACACGACGGACTGGTCGAACGAGTAGGAATCCGGGCTGATGAACTTCGTCATGTGCGCGAGCAGGCTGCCGGCCAGCCCGGCGTAGGTGCCGGCGAGCACGAACGCGATGATCTTGTAGCGCGTGGCGTCGATCCCGGTCGCGCGCGCCGCGATCTCGTTCTCGCGGATCGCTTCGAGCGCCCGGCCGACCCGCGTCGTCTTGATCCGCCACGCGACGTACGCGCACACCAGCACCGCCACGAGAACGATGTAATAGTAGCGGCCGTAGGTGTCGAACACGAACGAGCCGATGTGCGGCGGCGGGATACCCGTCATGCCGTCGCTGCCGTTAGTGACCGCCTTCCAGTTGATGAGCACGAGCTGCGTGATGATGCCGAAGCCGATCGTCGCCAGCGCGAGGTAGTGGCCGGAGAGCCGCAGGCACGGGTAGCCGACGATCAAGGCGACGAGCGCGCTCAGCAGCATCGCGGCGGGCATGGCGCCCCACACCGGCCAGCCGAGGTTGACCGTGAGAAACCCCGACGTGTACGCGCCGATACCCAGGAACGCGGCTTGCGCGAGCGACAGCTGACCGGCGAAACCGAGCAGGATGCCCAGCCCCATTACGACGATCGCGTAGATGCCGGCCGTGTCGAACAACGTGAGCAGATAGTCTGAGTGCACGAACGCCGGGATCAGCGCAAGCACGACAATGAGCCCGAAGAGTGGCGCACCTTTCGACATCACGCTTTCTCCGCCACGCGTTCGCCGAAAAGACCTTGGGGGCGGATGAGCAGGACGCTGATCAGGATGATGAACGCGATCGCGTCGACATACGACGACGAGACGTAGAAGCCGCCGAACGTCTCGATCACGCCGATCGTGAGGCCGCCGATGATCGCACCGGGGATGCTGCCGAAACCGCCGACGATGCTCGCCGCGAACGCTTTGAGCGCGATGAGCGCGCCCATTTCCTTGGTGACCGTGAACAACGGGGCCACGAGAAGCCCGGAAACGGCGCCGAGCACCGCACTATACACGAACGTAATCGCCACGATGCGACCGACCCGGATGCCGACCAGCCGCGCCGTGGCGCGGTCCTGCGCGGTCGCGCGCATCTGCTTGCCCAGCGTCGTGCGCTCGAACAAGAAGAACTGGAACGCGATCAGCACCGCGGTGACGCCGAGGATCAGGATGTCTTGCGGGCGGATGCGCAGCGGGCCCAGGAAGATCGTGTCGACCGAGAACAGGCTCGGCATCACGATCGGCTGGCTGCCCCACACCTGCTGCACCGCGTTGCGCAGGAAGATGGACACGCCGATCGTCGAGATCACGACCGGCATCCAGCCGCGATCGCGCAGCGGGTGGTACGCGATGCGGTTGAACAACAGCGCGAAGCCCGCCATGAAAATCAGGACGAGCAGGTACACGCCGATGACCGGGACCTGCCAGTGCACGATCGTGCCGAACACCGCGATCGCGGGCAGCATGAACGTCACCGCGACGTAGGACGGCAGCATGACGAACTCGCCTTGCGCGAAGTTCACCACGCCCACGGCGTTGTAGATGAGGACGAAGCCCAGCGCGACGAGCGCGTAGATCGACCCGACCGCCAGCCCGCTGATGAGCAGCTGCATGTTGGCGACCGGGTCGAAGTGCACGTCAGCCGGAGACTTTCTTCACGAGGTGCAGCTTGCCGTCCTGATTCTGCCCGATGGAGACCGAGTGGATCATGTTCCCCTCCGCGTCGGCGCTGAAGGTGCCGAGCACGCCGTCCCACTTCTTGATCCCCTTCAGCGATGCGATCGTCTGTTTCGGATCGGTCCCCTTCTGCTTCTTGTACGTGTCGGCCAGCATGTACACCGCGTCGTAGACCCAGCCCGAACCGGTACCGACATCCGGCAAGTGGTGGTACTTCTTGAAGAACGCGGTGAGGAAATGCGTCGCGACGTTCGAGTTGAAACCGACGATGAAGTCGACCGCGCAGTATGTGCCGTAAGCGTCCTTGCCGGCAACCTCCATCGCGGTCTGGTTGCCGAGCGAGGGCGAGCCGACGATCGGTATGTTCAGCCCGAGCGAATGGATCTGCTTGAGGATCACCGCGGTGTCGCTGGGGTTCTGAATGTACATCAGCACCACGTCCGCGCCCGACTGCTTGATCTTGAGGATCTCGGCGGTGAAGTCTTTGGCGTCCTTCGGATACTGCTCGTTGGCGACGGGCTTCATCCCCATCTTCTCGAGGTTCATCACGATCTGGTCGGCGCCGCCGGTGCCGAACGCGTCGCTCGCGTGCAGGATCGCGACCTTCTTCCCCTTCTTGTCCTTGACCGCGAAGTTCGTCATGCCGGCCGCGGTGATGCCGTCGGAACCGCGCAGCCGGAACATGCCCGGAACGCCGAGCGTGGTGTTCTTCACGGCGGTGCCGCCGGTCATCCACGGAATCTCGCGCGACTTCATGACGGGCGCCATCGCCTGCACTTGCGTCGAGAGCACCGGACAGACGATCGCGACGACGTTTTCACCGAGCAGCTTGTTGAGCGCGGACACCGCCGACTGATTGTCGTTGGTCGCGTCCTCCTCGACGATCTCGAAAGGCCGGCCGTCGTAGACTTTGTCCTTGCGCGCGTTGATCTCTTCGACGGCCAGCGCGATACCCTCGTGTTCCTGTTGGCCGAGCAGCGCGTTCGAGCCGGTCAGGCACGGGATCGTCCCGAGCCTGATCGGTTCCGGAGCTGCGCCGACGATCGCGGGGAAGCCGATCGCGGCGCCCGCGGCCGCCGCACCGGTCGCTGCAAGAAAGTTCTTCCGGTCGAGTTTCACGTCACGCTCCTTTGAGTGCGGCCGGCCGCTAGAACGACGGGCCGATGCGGTTGATCGCGAAGTCCCGGAAGCCGAGCACCTCCGCGGCGGGCTCGCGCCCGTTCGCGGCGTCGACGATCCACCCGAAGATCTCGTCGCCGACTTGTTCCAGCGTGCGCGTTCCGTCGACGATCGCGCCCGCGTTCACGTCCATGTTCTCGCGCATGCGCTCGAACATCGTCGTGTTGGTTGCCACCTTGATGACCGGCGCGATCGGGCAGCCGGTGGGCGTGCCGCGACCAGTCGTGAAAACGACTACCTGGGCCCCACCAGCCACCATGCCGGTGAGCTGTTCGATGTCCTGGCCCGGCGTGTCCATCACCACCAAGCCGGTCGACGTCGGATGATCGGCGTACTCGAGCACCTCGCGCAGCTCCGTCGAGCCGCCTTTGTACGCGGCGCCGAGCGATTTCTCTTCGATGGTCGTCAGGCCGCCGGCCATGTTGCCCTGCGTGGGGTTGCCGTAGCGAATGTCGACGTGCATCGCGCGCGCCCGCGCCTCGACGCGATCGATGAGCTCGTACAGTTTCTTCGCCACCGGTTCGGTCGCGCGCGCGGCGAGCAGGTGCTCCGCGCCGACGAGCTCCGGCAGCTCGGCGAGGATCACCGTGCCGCCTTCGGCAACGACGCGATCGCTCGCATAGCCGAGCGCCGGATTGGCGGTGATCCCGGAGAAGCCGTCGCTGCCGCCGCACTCCGTGCCGACGATGAGCGCGCTCACCGGGCATTGCGTGCGTTCGGCCGCCGCGGCTTCGCTCAGCAACTGCTTCGCGATTTCGACGCCTTTCGCGATGGTCTCGGTGGTGTTGCCGCACTCCTGGATCCCTATCACCTCGACGCGCTGCCCGCGCGCCGCGATCTCTTGCGCGAGCGCCTTCGACTCGTTGGTCTCGCAGCCAAGCCCGACGACGAGCACGGCGCCGACGTTGGGGTTGGACGCGAAGCCGGCCATCGTGCGCTTCGTCTGCTCGAAATCCGCGCCGACCTGCGCGCAGCCGGTGGGGTGCCCGACGGTCACGACGTCAGGCACTTTGCGCCCGATCAAGTCGACGACGTGGTTCGCACACATGACCGAAGGCAGCACGAGCACGTGATTGCGCACACCAACGCGCCCATCGGCGCGCTTGTAGCCCATGAACGTCGCGGTGCTCACGCTTGCGTCGCCATCACGTGATCGTCCAGGTCGCCGCGGCCGCGGGTGCCTTCGACGTTGTGCACGTGGACGTGCTCGCCCGTCGCGATGGCGGACGACGCTTTCCCGATCACCTGGCCGTACTTGCGAATCAGCGTGCCGAGCGCGATCGGGTGCGTCGCGAACTTGTGACCGCTCGGGATCTCGGAGCGCAGCGCGATCGATTCCGAACCAAAGCGAACGGCGTCGCCGACGGCAAGCGCTCGCAACGCGACGGCGACGTCGTCCTCGTCTTTCAAGCGCAGCGCGGCGCCCTCGTCCGAAAGCGGCATGTGCGCGCTAGGAATCGTCAGGTGATCGGACAACTCCTGCCGCGGTATGGACGTCATCGCCGCCCCGCGGCGACTCCACGCGCACCTCGTCGATGCGCTGGTCCCGATGATCGTGGGGGGCGAGCTCGCTCCGGGCAGCTTGCTGCCCGCCGAGCCCGAGATGAGCGTGCGCTTCGGCGTGTCGCGCTCGGTCGTGCGCGAAGCGCTGCGGGTGCTCGGCGAAAAGGGTCTCGTCGACGTCCGGCACGGCTCCGGCACCCGGGTCACGACGTCGGACCACTGGGACCCGCTCGATCCGGCCGTGCTCGCGGCGCTGCGCGCCAGCGGGCCGAGCGCGGTCGTGCTGCGCGATCTGCTCGAAGCGCGCACCATCGTCGAGTGCGAGGTCGCCGCGCTCGCGGCCGAACGCGCGGACGCTGCCCAGCACGCGGCGCTCGAAGACGCGCTCGCGATCATGCGCGGGTCGCTCGACGACCCGCCGCGCTACGTCACCGGCGACTCGGCGTTTCATCTCACCTTGCTGCGCGCGGCGCGCAACCGCGTGCTCGAGCGCATGGCGCAGCCGATGCACGACCTGCTGTCGTACGCGCAAGCGCTCACCGACGCGATCCCCGGCGTGCTCTCCCGCGCGCTCGCC
>DASZBS010000129.1:0-19037 GCA_035943995.1 Candidatus Elarobacter sp.
CAACCGTTGCGCGACCGGCGCGCTGACGAACGCGCCGTGCGCGTTCACCAGAATCCACGGGTCGGCCGTCTGCGGCGACACGCTCCCCGGCGACGCGGCGGCGGCGCCCGGCAGCGGGCGCAGCAGATCGACGCCGAGCACGCGCAGGATCTCGCCCGAGAACGGATCGCCGGGTTGCGCGCCGACAGTGAGCGCGTCCTCGATCGTGGGGCTCGCATAGGTGACGCCCGGGATGTCCTGCACGCGCAGGATCGCGCGCTCGTCGAAGCCGCGCCCGACCCCGAGCACTTGCAGGTTGACGTGGTTGGAGACGACGTTCACGCTGGACTGGAACGACGCGACGGCCGTCGCGTTGGCCAGGTCGATCGCCAGCCCGATCGCGACGCCAAGCGCGACGGCGACCAGCGTGACGAGCGCGCGCAGCGCGTTGGAACGCAGCGGGCCGAGGACGAGGGCGAAAAAGAGCGCGCCTCGGGTCACACGATGCGGCCGTCGCGCATGTGAACCACGCGATCACAGATCGCCGCGGCGTCGTCGCTGTGCGTGGCCATCAGGATCGCTTGTCCGGTACCCGCGAGGTCGCGCAGCAGGTTCAACACCGTCGCGCCGGTCGCCGAGTCGAGGTTGCCGGTCGGCTCGTCGGCGAGCAGGATCGCGGGGCGGTGCACGACCGCGCGCGCGATCGCGACGCGCTGCAGCTGGCCGCCCGAGAGCTGCGCCGGATAGGCGCGCGCCTTGTCCGCGAGCCCGACGCTCGCCATCGCCGCCGTCACGCGCGCGTCGATCTCGCGCCGCGCGACGCGCTGCAGCACGAGCGGCAGCGCGACGTTGTCGGCGGCGCGCAGCGCGGGCAGCAAGTTGAAGAACTGGAACACCGTGCCGACGCGGTCGCGCCGCAGCCGCGTGAGCCGATCGTCGTCGAGCTCGTGCGTGGCGTTGCCGTCGACGAACACGCTGCCGCTGCTCGGCAGGTCCACGCAGCCGACGAGGTTGAGCAGGGTCGACTTACCGCACCCGCTGGGACCGACCAGCGCGACCATCTCGCCGCGCCGCACGTCCAGCGTCACGCCGTCGAGCGCGTGCACGGCTTCCTCACCCGTGCCGTACACTTTGCTCACGGCACGAACCATCACGGGATGGACGGCGGACGGCTCCGCGACGCCGGCGACGGCCTCAGCCGACGGCGCGCGCATCAGCAGTCCTCGTCGTCGACCGCGCGAAAGACCAGCGCCGCGTTGATGCCGCCGAAGCCCGCCGAGTTCGACAGGACGGTGCGCACGGGCCGGGCGAGGCGTTCGCGGGTGACGTTGAGGTTGCAATCGGCATCGTCTGCATTGACGCTGCGCGGCACGATTCCGTTCGCGATCGCCGCGAGGGAGAGCGCGGCCTCCCACGCGCCGGTCGCGCCGAGCGCGTGTCCGTGCTGGCCTTTCGTCGCCGTCACCGGGATCGACGCCGCGCGCTCTCCGAACACGAGCTCCATCGCGAGCGCTTCGCAGCGGTCGCCTAGCGGCGTCCCGCTGCCGTGCGCGTTGACCACGTCGACGTCGTCGGACGCGAGCTCGGCTTCGTCGAGCGCGCGCCGCATCGCCGCGGCGTTCATCGTGCCGTCGGGGCGCGGCGCCGACATGTGGTGCGCATCGTTGGTGAGGCCGTAGCCGGCGATCTCGCCGTAGACGCGCGCGCCGCGCGCCCGCGCGTCCGTGAGCCGCTCGAGCAGAAGCACGCCCGCGCCTTCGGCCATCACGAAGCCGTCGCGCGCGCGGTCGAACGGCCGGCTCGACGCCTGCGGCGCGTCGTTGCGCGTCGACATCGCCCGGATGATCGTGAACGCGCCGTACACGAGCGGTGAGAGCGGCGCCTCGACACCGCCCGCGAGCGCGGCGCGCACGTCGCCGCGCGCGATCGCGCGATAGGCGTCGCCGATCGCGACCGCGCCCGACGCGCACGAGTTGCCGTTGGCGACGGTGGGCCCGCGCAGGTCGAACTCGATCGCGACGTTGCACGTCGCCGCGCCGCCGAACACGGAGATCGCGAGCAGTGGGCGCACCGCGTCGAGCCCGCGCTCGCGGAACACGTCGTGCTGCTCGTCGGCGAACGCGAGCCCGCCGAGCGCCGACCCGAGGTACACGCCGACGTCGTTCGACGCGCCGTTCGGATGATAGCCCGCATCGTCCAGCGCCATCCGCGCCGCGGCGACCGAGAACTGCGAGAAGCGATCGGTCCACCGCAAGCGCTTGTCCGTGAGAAAGTCACGCGGATGGAAGTCGTCGATCTGCGCCGCGATGCGCGAACGATAACCGCCCGCGTCGAAGCGCGTGATCGGCGCAACTGCGACACGCTCGGACAAAATACCGTCCCAGAACGCCGGCATCCCGATCCCGAGCGGCGTGACGACGCCGATCCCGGTGATGACGACCCGATGCGCGTCGCGGGGCCGCGTGCCGTTCATGCCTGCGCCTCCGCGAGCGCTTTCATCCGCGCGAGCGTCTTCGCGGCGACGCCGTGCACGAAGTAGTCGGACACGAGGTGCTTGCCGAGAAACTCCGCCGCCACCGGAAACAGGAAGTTCAACCGGTGCTCGATCGTGACGCGCGTGCCGGCGCCGGCGGGCTCGAAGATCCACTCGACGTCCATCCCGCGCGTCCAGCCGCGCAGGTGGCGAAACGTGATATGCGGCGTCACGGGATCGTTCGTCTGCTCGGCGACCCATTGGATCGGGAACACGTCTTGCCACGCGCCCATCGCGACGACGCGCGTGGGCCCGCGCTCTTCGAGCACGCGCACGTAGCGGTAGTGCGGCAGGATCTGCGGCCAGCGTTCCGTCGCGGCGCCGAGCGCGTACACGGCGTGCACCGGCGCGGCGATCTCGACGGTGTTGCGGGTGACCGTCACGCCAACAGCCTGCCCAGCACCGACGGCCGGAAGACGCGCCGCGGGGGGATCGCACCGGCGAGCGCTTCGACGAGCGTCGCCGCGACCTCGGGGAAGCGCGCGAGGCGCACGGCCGCGCGCCGCGCGAGCGGCGGCACGTCGACCAGCAGCGCGACCGTCGCGCACAGCCGCCGCCGCCACGCGACGTCGGCACTGCGCCAGCGCACGTACGCGGCGAACGCCGCGGCCTCGCGCGCGGGATCGCGCAGCGCCGCGCCGATCGCTTCCGCGGCGCGCTCCGCGCCCGTCAGCGCGAGGAACACGCCCTGTCCGGTGAACGGGTCGAGAAAGCCCGCCGCGTCGCCGACCAGCAGCGCACCCGGCGCGCTCGCGCGGCGCACGTCGTGCGCGAGCGGGCCCATCGACACGCGCGGGCCGAGCCGCACCGCGCCCGCGAACGACCGCACGCCGCGGCCGAGCGCGTCCGCCGCGCCGCCGACACCGGCGTCGACGTCGCGCGACCACGCCGCGAGCCGGTGTTTGGGTACCACGACCATCACGTTGGCACGCAGTTGTGAAAGCGGGTTGAGCGCGAAGTACGCGCCGCCGCCGACGTACATCTCGACGTGCTCGTCGAACGCGCCGAACCCTTCGTAGTGCCCGCCGACCGCGTAGCGGGCGCCGCGCCGCAGCGGCTTGGTCAGCCCGAGCTTGCGCGCGACGACCGAGCCGGCCCCGTCGGCGCCGACCACGATGCGCGCGCGACGATCTTCGAGCCCGCCGTCCTCGGTGCGCACGCGCACGCCGGCGCAACGCCCGTCTTCGACGATCAGCTCGTCGACGCGCGCGCGCTCGACGACGGCCCCCGCGGCGACCGCCGCGTCGAGGAGCACCGCGTCGAGCAGCTCGCGCGCGCACGCGAGCGCGGGCCGCGCGAACGCGAGCGCGACGGGCGGCGCACCCGGCGGCACGAGCCGCACGCCGCGCAGCGGCGACGACACGACGCGCACCGCGCCAAGCACGCCGAGCCGCGCGAGCGCGTCGACGGCGCCGCCGTTGAGGTACTCGCCGCACACCTTGGTGCGCGGAAAGCGCGCGCGCTCGACGATCCGTACGCCAACACCGGCACGCGCGAGCAACAGCGCGGTCATGCTACCCGCGGGACCGCCTCCGACCACGAGCACGTCTTGTCTCACGGCGCTCCGCCCCAGGCTCGGGCGCAGAGCTGCTGCGCTCGGTCCATCATCATGACGACGCCTCGTCGGTGAGGGTCATGCGGAAGAACGGCTCGCGGCGTACGCGCGGCGCGCGCCAGCCGGCTTCGCGCGCGAGCGCGAGCGCTTCGTTCGGGGTGTACGCGCGGCGCACCGAGAGCGGCGCGTCGTGGCGCGTCAAACGGTTGCGCGACGTGCGCGACCACAGCCACGTCGCGGCGAATGCCACCGGCGAGCGCCGCAGATCGCACACGACCGGGCTGAGCCGCGCGACGCGCCGCAACTCGCGCAGCAGCGCGCGGGCGCCGTCGGGATCGAAGTGGTGCAGCGCGAGCGTGCATGTGACCACGTCGAACGCACCGTCGGCGAACGGCAGCGCGCCGCCGTCGGCGCGCACGAAGCGCAGCGCCGGATCGGCTCCGGTCGCGCGGCGCGCGAGCGCGAGCATCTGCTCGCTGTGGTCCAGACACGTCACCTGCAGTTGGACGCCGCGACGCGCGCCGTCGCGCACGAGCGCCAGCGGTACGTCGCCCAAACCGCTGCCGACGTCGAGGACGCGGCGCGCGCCTAAGCGGCGCAGCGCGCGCACGACCGGCGCCGTGCCGCCCAGCCGCGCGTTCGCGAACGCGATGTCGCGCAAGTTCGCTTCGAGCTCGTCGGAGTCGGCGACGGGCTCGTCCATCAGCTCGCGGGCTATCGTGCGCCGCACGCGAGCGTCGCCATCAGGCTACTTCTTGTACCACTCCGCGTTGATCTCGATGTAGTTCTTCCACTTCTCGGGGACGTCGGAGTCGGCGTAGATCGCTTCGACCGGACACGCGGACACGCACGCGCCGCAGTCGATGCACACTTCCGGATCGATGAAGAGCATCGTATCCGCCTCGTCGCCGTGGATGCAGTCCACCGGACACACGTCCACACACGACTTGTCCTTGGTCCCGATGCACGGCTCGGTTATGATGTAGGTCATCGCCGGGAAAGGGTTGCGCGGCGACCCGGTTCGCTCCTACCGGGAAAGCGCGGAAACGCCCGTCCGTAAACGGACGAGCGTCCCGAGCTCCGTGCGCGGAGCGAGCAGCTAGACGGTGCTGCGACGACCCGTGATCGCGCGAATGATGAACAGAAGGATGACCGCGCCGATGAACGCGACGATGATGGACCAGATGTTGAGGCCGTCGACGCCTTGGTGACCGAACAGATTGAACACCCAGCCGCCGATGAAGGCGCCGATGATACCGATGATGATGTCGCCGAGGATCCCGCCTGGGCCCTCACCCGGCACGACATATTTGGCGAGGAACCCCGCGATGAGTCCCACGATGAGCCAGCTGATAATTCCCATGTGTGCTATGTACCCTTTCCCGCTGCCGGTTAAGTAGGCGGCCGGTGCCGCGTTGCAGGAAAAAACCTTCCCGAGAATTTTTTGAACGAAACGGCGCACTCGCGAACGCCCGGCCGCGCCGACCGAGTGGTCGCCAGCTTCCGAAACCGGCCCTCCCTCGCGCGGGTAGGTGGGTGACGATGACCGCTACCTGCGAGGTCTGCCGGGCGAAGCCCGCAAGCGTCCGCGACTACGCGCTCCGTTCCGGCCGCTGGGTCGAGGCCGAGATCTGCGCGGAGTGCGCGCGCAAGCGCCGGCGGGCGCCGTTCGCCGTGCTCGGCATCGCCGCGGCCGCGGCCGCGATCTTCGGCGGCGCCGCCGTCGCCCTGGATGCGGCGAACCGCCGCAACAACCCCGGCGGCCACCCGGCGCCGGGCCCGCAGCCGATGGGCGACCTGGGCCGCGTGTTCCGCGGGGGCTCGACGCTCTCGCAGTACTCGCGCGACCTCACCGAGGCCGCCCGCAAGAACGAGCTCGACCCGGTGATCGGGCGCGACGAGGAGGTCGAGCGCGTCGTCTCCATCCTGGCGCGCCGCAGCAAGAACAACCCCGTGCTCATCGGCGAGCCCGGCGTCGGCAAGACCGCGATCGTCGAAGGGCTCGCGCAGCGCATCGCGCGCGGCGAGGTCCCGCAGGCGCTGCGCGACAAACGCGTGCTGGCGCTGTCGCTCGGCCCGCTCGTCGCGGGGACGAAGTACCGCGGCGAGTTCGAAGGCCGCGTCAAGAAAATCCTCGACGAGGTCAAGCGCGCGGGCCGCGACATCATCCTGTTCATCGACGAGCTGCACACGCTCGTCGGCGCGGGCGCCGCGGAAGGTTCGCTCGACTTGAGCTCGATGATCAAACCCGAGCTCGCGCGCGGCGAGCTGCAGTGCATCGGCGCGACGACGTTCGACGAGTACCGCAAGCACGTCGAGTCGGACGCCGCGCTCGAGCGCCGCTTCCAGCCCGTGCACGTCGACGAGCCGACGATCGAGCAGACCGTCGCGATCCTCAAAGGCTTGCGCGCGAAGTATGCGGCGCATCACGGCGTGCAGATCGACGACGACGCGCTCGAAGCCGCCGCATCGCTCGCCGCGCGCTACATCGCCGACCGCTACCTGCCCGACAAGGCGATCGACGTCATGGACGAAGCGGCCGCCGGCGCGTCGATGCGCGGCGCGAAGCGCGTCGACGTCGAGCTGGTCGCCGCGGTCGTGTCGCGTTGGACCGGCATCCCGCAGGGCACGATCACCGATGCCCAGCGCGCGGGCCTGCTCGCGCTCGAAGCGCAGCTCACCACCCGCGTCGTCGGCCAGGACGAAGCGGTTCGCGTCGTCTCCGAAGCGATCCGCCGCGCGCGCGCCGGCTTGAAAGACCCGCGCAAACCCGTCGGCGGCTTCCTGTTCGTCGGCCCCAGCGGCGTGGGCAAGACCGAACTCGCGCGCGCGCTCGCGCACGCGCTGTTCGGCACCGACGACGCGCTGGTGCGGCTCGACCTCTCGGAGTACACCGAGTCGCACACCATCTCGCGCCTGCTCGGCGCACCGCCGGGATACCAAGGTCACGAGGAAGCCGGCCAGCTCACCGAGCCGGTGCGCCGGCGCCCGTACTCCGTCGTGCTGTTCGACGAGATCGAGAAAGCGCACGCGGACGTCGCCGCGATCCTGCTGCAGATCCTCGACGACGGCCGCGTCACCGACGCGAAAGGGCGCGCGATCGACTTCCGCCACGCGATCGTCGTGCTCACGTCCAACGTCGACCGCGACGAGCTCGAGTCGTCGCTGCGGCCCGAGCTGCTCGACCGCATCGACGAGATCGTGCTCTTCGCCGACCTCGGCGCGCCGGAGATCGAGAAGATCGTCGTGCTGCAGGTCGCGCTGCTCGCCGACCGGCTCGGCGCGCACGCGATGCAGCTCGACCTGTCCGAGCCCGCCCGCCGGTTCCTCGCGCGCGAGTCGTCGTCGCAAGGCAGCGGCGCGCGCTACGTCGCGCGCGCGATCGCGCGCCACGTCACCACCCCGCTCTCCGAAGCGATCCTGCGTGGCCGCCTCGCGAGCGGACACACCGCGCGCGTCGACTTCGACGGCAGCGCAATCACCGTCGAGGCTGCCGCATGAAACGACTTCTCCTGACGCTCGCGCTCGCCGGCGCGACGACCGCAGGCGCGTTCGCGCAAACCGTCCCGGCCGGCATCCCCCCGCCGCCCGGCCGGCCGACTGCGAACCTGATCCTCGACGCGATGATGGCGACGGCGCGCGCGGCGTCGGTCAACCCGGCCGCCGCGCAGTCCGCGTCGCTCAACACGAGTGCCGCGATCCAGCGCTACAACATGGGCGACATCAACGGCGCGCGTTCGGCCGCGATCCAAGCGCTGATCGAAGCGAACCGCACGCCGCAGACGAACATCCCCGTGCTGCAGTCGACGATACCGCAGACCAGCTACCTGCAAACGAATCCGTTCCCCATCGCGGGCGGCAGCGTCGCGGCGCTCGACGCGAACGCGTTCGTCGCGCAGGCGCGAGGCGCGCTGACGGCATGCCAGTCGCGCAGCTCGCCGAACACCGCCGCAGCGTCACAGCGGCTCGCTGCCGCTGAGCGCGACGCGGCGGCGGGCCGCTACCAGGACGTGCGCGCCGAAGCGCGCGCCGCCGTCGACTTGTGCGCCGCCGCGCAGCAGCAGCTCAACGGCAAGCCGTAGCCGCTACCGCAGCGCGTCCTTGATCGCGGTCTCGATCTCGACCGGGTTCATCTCGCCGACGCGAAACGTCTTGACGACGCCGCGGCGGTCGATGAACACGTGGACCGGCATCGCGATCGCACCGTACTTCTTGCCGATCGTGCCGTCGCTGTCGACCGCGACCAGTCCGTACGGGTTGGCGTACTTCTTCTGAAACGCTTCGGCTTGCCCGGGCCCGTCGAGCTCGTCGATCCCCACGACTTGCAAGCCGCGCTTGGCGTACTGCGCGCGCAGCTTGCCGATCGCCGGCGCCTCGGCGTTGCACGGACTGCACCACGACGCGAAGAAGTTCACGTACACGGGCTTGCCGCGCAGCGCGTCGAGCGCAAACAATTTCCCGCCCGGCGACGGCAGCGAGAACGGCGGAGCGGCCTTGCCGACTTGCGGCACGGCGAGTGCGAGCGCGGGAAACAACACGAACGCGGCGACGGCGGCGAAAGCGGAACGAATACGCACGGAGGTTGTAACGCGACGCGCACCGCGGCCGTTGCGAGAGCCGCCGGGGGCCGGCACTCAAGCAAGCGACCACCTGTTCGGGCGAAGCTCTGGTACAAAAGTACGAGAATCTAGCGGGAGCCGCCGCCCGCTCAGCGTAACGTGCCAGCTATGCGTACGCTGCTTCGTATACTTGCCCTTGTCCCATTGGTGCTGTCCGCGGTCGGCCCGGCAACGTCGGGCGCAGTGACCATCGGCGGGACCCCGTCCGACGTCGTCTCGTCGATGGCAGGCCACTGGCGCTGCACCTCGTCGACGGGATCGGTTTCGCACCGCTCGTTCGTGGTCACCGACGGCGGCGGTACCAGCGCCGGCGGCGTCACCGGCTCCGCGACCACCCGCGTGGCGGGCGGCATCAGGTCCAGCGTCAACACGCCCGGCGCCGCCGGGACGTCGGCGGTCGGCATCGCGCGCACCGTCTACGGGCGCCAGGACGGCCCCGACGCGGGCCCGTTCTTCGAGCGCATCGTCGAGCGCACGGACAAGACGCTGACCATGCAATCGTCCGAGGGCGCCGGAGCCGCCGGGGTCAGCGACGTCTCTTCGATCCGCTTCGCGGCGCTCACGGCTACGCCGGCCACGACCATCTCCGAGGAAGCCGCTCGCGGCGGTACCGGCGGATTGTCCGCCTCGTCCGCGATGCGCTCCAACAGCGCCCCCGCCGCGCAGCCGGTCAGCCTGAGCTACAGCGTCGAGCCCAGCGGGCTGCGGCGTATCGCCCGGATCGGCAGCCGGACGCTGTCCGACGACCGCTGCACGCGCGACGTCGCGACGTCGTCCGCCGTGTGCACGGCCGCGAACGTCGCGCCCGCAGCGCTGCACGCGGTGCAGCCGATGGTCGCGCAAGAAGGCGCCGTGCAGTTGCGCCTCACGCTCGATGACCGCGGCCGGGTCGTCGGCGAGGACGTCTTGGCGTCGTCGTCGCCGTCGCTCACGCAATCGGCGATCATGGCGGCTCGTGACTCGACGTTCACGGCCGCGGTGACGGACTGCCGTGCGGTCTCGACGCAGCACGCGTTCGGCGTGCAGTTCCACGCCGACGCGTCGCGCCGCTCGTCAAGCAACGGTCGGGAAACGAACCTCTGACGCATCGTCGCGCATCTGCGCGACGAGCTCGTCGACGGAGTCGAAGCGGCGCTGCGCGCGCAGGAAGCGAAAGTCGCGCAGCGCCAGCTCTTCGCCGTAGAGCGCCCCGTTGAAGTCCAGCAACCACGCCTCGACGGTACGCGCCGTGCCGTCGAAGGTAGGGTTCGTGCCGATCGACACGAGCCCGATGTAGTCGCGGCCGTCGTGCCGGCCGGTGACGCGGTACACGCCGTCGGGCGGCAGCAGCTTGCGCGCCGGCACCACCACGTTCGCGGTGGGATAGCCGAGATCGTGCCCGCGCCCAGCCCCGAACGCCACCATCCCGCGCATGGTGTACGGCGCGCCGAGGAGCCGGTCCGCGAGCTCGAGCTCGCCGGCCTGCACCGCCGCGCGGATGCGCGTCGACGACACGCGCTCGCCGTCGTCCACCGTATTCGCCACCGCAACGATCGTGCGCCCGCGCTCGTGCAGATGCGCCGTCGCGAACGCGACGTCGCCGGCCCGCTTGTGCCCGAAGCGAAAGTTCGCGCCGACGACCATCGCGCGCGCACCGAGCCGCGCGATCATCGTCTCGTCGAGGAACTGCGCGGGCCCTTGCGACGCGAACGACGCGTCGAACGGCAGCACGAACGCCTCGTCGATGCCCGCGCGAGCGAACGCGTTGACGCGCTCCTCGAGCGTGGCGATCGTGGGCGGCTCCTGACCCGGCCGCAAGAACGCCGCCGGATGCTCGCGGAACGTGAGCACGGCAGTCCGCTCCCCCGGCCGCCGCTCGCGCAGCGCCTCGCGCACGATCGCCCGGTGCCCGCGATGAAACCCGTCGAAGAACCCGACCGCGACGACAAACGCCCGCTCCGGCGCGCTTTCGGGCAGCACGTGATGGACCTTCACAAGAACACTTTACGCGGCGCGAGCAATGCCCCAACGGTCTCCCCGACCCCGACGAGCGCACGCGCGGAATCACGGACGAACACGTGCTTATCCGCCGGCGGCTGCGCGAGCGGCACCATGCGTCCGGCCCGAAAATCGGTCGCCCCGCGCCCGTCCAACACGACGGTCGGAATGGGAATCACGCGCTCGGGCGGCACGAGCGCCCCATCAGGATCGCGTATGACGTCATCGAGCGTACGGCTCTCGGAAAGCACGAACGGCCCGGAAGCCTCACGCAAAAGCGCGCCCATGTGCCCAACGGTCCCGCACGCAACCGCCAGATCCTCGCACAGCGTACGAACGTAGGTCCCCTCGCTGCACGCGATCCGCAACCGCACGACGTCACCCTCACGCCCGAGCACGCGCAGCGCATACACGGTGATCGTGCGCGCGGCGCGCTCGACGGTCTTCCCCGCGCGCGCAAGATCGTACAACCGCTGGCCACCGCTCATGAGCGCAGAATACATCGGCGGCACCTGAGACACGGCCCCGATGAACGCGGGAACGGCACCGCCAAGCCGCGCATCGATGTCGCCCGGAACCTCACGCTGAGCAACGATCTCCCCGGTCGCATCCCCGGTCGCGGTCGCGCGCCCGAGCACGAGCGTACACACATACGCCTTGCGCCGGTCGAGAATCAGCGGCAACAACCGCGTCGCCTTCCCCAGCGCAACCGGCAGCACGCCGGCAGCCTGCGGATCGAGCGTACCGAGATGCCCGATCGCAAGCTTCACGCCGGGATCGCGATAAACACCGCGCAACCGCGCACCGAACTGCGTCGACGAAGGTCCCGCCGGCTTGAACAAATTGACGAAACCGAGCATACCGCCCGGCTTCTATAAACCCTGAGCGCGAAGCGCCGCGTGCACGCCCTCGACGGCCGCCTGCAGATCGCCCTCGAACGTCAAACCGGACGCCATGAAGTGCCCGCCGCCGTTGAGCGCGGCAGCAGCGGCCTGTACGTTGATCTTCCCACTGGACCGAAGGCTGACGCGAACGGCCCCTTCATACGCCTTGAACAGCGCCGCCGCCTCGACCCCTTCGACCGCCCGCAGATGCTGCACGATCTCCTCGGTATCCTCACCGTCGGCACCGCACACCCGCAGCATCTCCTCGTCGACGTACGTCCAGCAATACCGCCCGTCGTCCTGAAGCACCGCCCGCTCGAGCGCCATCCCGAGCAGCTTCGTCGCAGCAAACCGCTTATTGGCAAAAATCTCTTCGGTAATCAGCGGCTTGTCCGCCCCAAGCTCCACCATCTCCGCCGACATGCGCAGCACGGCAGCGGTCGTATTCGTGTGCATGAACGCCCCGGTATCCGTCATGATCGTCGTGAGGATACACGTCGCGATCTCGGGCGTGATCGTAGCATCGAGCGCACGCAAGAGCCGCAGCACGCACGTCCCGGTCGAAGCTTCGGTGGGGATGACGTAATTGAACGCCCCGAAATGCGAGTTCCCGAGATGATGATCCACGTCGAGCATGTTCTCGCGCGCGATGCTCGGCAAGAACTCCCCGGCGCGCGAAAAATCGCTCATGTCGCAAAACACCCAGAGCGTATCGGCCGGCAGATCCGCCGCCACATCGCGCGAGACGAACTGCGAATCCGGCAAAAACCGTAAATTCCGCGGCACGGGATCCTGCTGAAAATACCCGACGCGCTTCCCGAGCGCCTTGAGCGCAAGCCCAAGCGCAAGCCCAGCCCCAAGCGTATCACCGTCTGGCTTTACATGCGAAACGAACACGAACGAAGAGCGCCGCCGCAGCTCGGAAACGATCTCCTCAGTCGAATTCGACTGCGGCAACACCGCCGCCCCAGCGCCGGCCGAACCCGAACTACTCATCGACGACCTTCGCCTTCTCCAACGTCTTGTGCAGCGCGATCGCCCTTTCGGTGGTCCGGTCCTCGACGAACGTGAGCTCGGGCGTGTACCGCAAGTCGATCGCATGCCCGAGCTCGCCGCGCAAATACCGCGAAGCGGACTCCAGCGCGTCCATCGACTGCCGCGCCACGTGCCGATCCCCGATGATCGACACGAACACCTTGCAAAATTTCATATCCTGCGTGATCTCACAGCGCACGACGGTCACGAACCCCAGTCTAGGGTCCTTGAGGTCTTCACTGATGATCTTTGCCAGGGCCCGTTGGATCTCGTGATCGATTCGGGCTTGTCTCTGCTGCTTCATTGGGACATCGTGGTGGGCGCGGCGGTGCGTACATTTCCGTGGCGGGGACGCCCGCATTTTTCCATCCATGGAAAAATGCTACTGCCGCAAAATCGGCTCTCGGCATCCTGCCTCCGCCGATTTCTGCGAGCCCCCGCCACGAAAACGTACGCCCCACCACGCCTGGCAGGATGTACGCATTCATCGCAGAGGGCACCATGGTGGAATTGCCTGCCGAAATCTTCCGTAGCGTTCGGTGCGGCTACGTTGTCTCGACGGGGCGTCACAGAAATCGGCGGAGGCAGGATGCCGAGAGCCGATTTTGTGCGAGTAGCGATTTTCCAAGGATGGAAAATCGCGGGCGTCCCCGGCGAGGCAATGTAGCCGCACCGGACGCCCGCCACAATCCTAGTCACTACGCAGGCTGCAACTCCGGAGCGACGAGCTCCGACGTCCAAGCCTCGATGACATCGCCCTGCTTGAGATCCGCAAAGCGCGCCACCTGAATGCCGCACTCGAAGTTCTCGGCAACTTCCTTGACGTCGTCCTTGAACCGCCGCAGCGACTCGATCTCGCCGTCGAAGACAACGGCCGAATCACGCAGCACGCGAACCTTCGAGTTGCGCGTGATCTTCCCGGACTGCACGTAGCACCCGGCGATCGATCCCACCTTGGACACCTTGAAGATCTCGCGAACCTCGGCGCGTCCAAGGACGATCTCGCGGAACTTCGGCGCGAGCATGCCGACCATGGCCTTCTTGAGGTCGTTCTCCACGTCGTAGATGACCTGATAGAACCGCAGATCGACCTGCTCCGATTCCGCGAGCCGTTTGACCGACTCGTCCGGCCGGATGTTGAACCCGATCAGCACCGCGCCCGAAGCGGACGCGAGGTTGACGTCGTTCTCGGTGATCCCGCCGACGCCGGCGAGGATGACGCGCACGTCGACCTCGCCGTTGGACAGCGATTCGACGCGCCCGCGCAGCGCTTCGACCGAACCCTGGCCGTCGGCTTTGAGGATGAGGTTGAGCGTCTTCTGACCGCCGTTGGCCGGCATCATCATGAACGTCTCGAGCGACACCTTCGCACCGCCCGTCGTCGAGGCCATGCGAACGTCGCGACGCTTGGTCGAACGTTTTGCAGCGGCTTCGCGCGCGGACTTCTCGTCGGAGACGACCATCATCGTGTCGCCGGCCGACGGGACGTCGTTGAGCCCCATGATCTCGACGGGGATCGACGGCCCGGCCTTCTTCGTTTGTTTGCCCTTGTCGTCGAGCAGCGCACGGACTTTGCCGAACGTCGGCCCGACGACGACGACGTCGCCGACACGCAGCGTCCCGGTTTGCACGAGCACGGTTGCCACCGGACCGCGCCCGCGGTCGAGCGCCGACTCGATGACGACACCGCTCGCGCGCCGGTGCGGGTTGGCTTTGAGCTCCTTGAGGTCGGCTTCGAGCAGCACGGTTTCGAGCAGCTTGTCGATGTTGTCGCCGCGGCGTGCGGAGACCGGCACCATTTCGATCGTACCGCCCCACTCGACGGGCTGGAGGCCTTCGTCGGTGAGCTGCTGCTTGACGCGGTCGGGCTGCGCGTCTTCTTTGTCCATCTTGTTGATGGCGACGACGATGGGCACCCCCGCGGCTTTGATGTGCGAGATCGCTTCTTTCGTCTGCGGCATTACGCCGTCGTCCGCGGCGACCACGAGGATCGCGACGTCGGTGACTTTGGCACCGCGCGCGCGCATCGCCGTGAACGCTTCGTGACCGGGCGTGTCGATGAACGTGATCGCGCGGCCGTCCGGCCCGACCACGGTGTACGCGCCGATCTTCTGCGTGATCCCGCCGGCTTCACCGGCGGCGACGGTCGCGGAACGGATCCGGTCGAGCAGCGACGTCTTGCCGTGGTCGACGTGGCCGAGCACGGTGACGACCGGCGGCCGCGTCTGCAGCATCTCCGGCTTGTCCTCTTCCTGCTCGACGACGACTTCCTCGCCGGCTTCCTTGACGATCGCGTTGAAGCCGAACTTGCGCGCGACCGCGATCGCCTGATCCGACGAGATGTTCTGGTTGATCGTCGCCATCGTGCCCATGCGGAAGAGCTCTTTGATGACGTCGGCGGCACCGACGATCATCGAGGTCGCGAGCTCTTGCACGGTGAGCACGTCCGGAATCTCGATGGACTCGAGCTTCGCGTTAGGATCCTCGACGCGGTCGACGTAGGCACCGCCCGTACGGCGGCGCTGCTTCTCGAGCCGCATCTCCGCATCGCGGGCTTTCTTGGCTTCGAGCTGCTCGCGCGTGGAACGGCCGCGACCGCCGCCGGGGCGACCGCCGCCGCCGCCGGAGGACGGCATCGGGCCGCCGCCGGGCGTGACGGGGCCGTTGCCGGCGGGTGCGCCGGGGCGTGGCCCGCCGAACGGGCGCGGGCCCGCGGTGGCGCCGGGGATCGCGCGGAATGCGCCGTTGCCGGCGGGACGGCGACCGGCGGGTGCGCCCGGCGCGGGCGGAACGGCGCCGACGGCACCGGTGGGCCCCGGGGGTCCCGTGACGCCTGGACGCGGCTGCTGGTACTGGCCCGGGCCGCCTTGGCCGGGGCGCGGCGCGACGCCGGGACGGCCGGGCACTTGGCCCGGGGCGGGTGGGGTCATCGGACGCTGCGGCGGGCGCGGCGGGCGGATCGAGGCTTGGCCGGACGGCACGGGCTGGAGCTGCGGCACCGCTTCGGTGGGCGCGACCGGGCGGCGGGGAGGCATGGGGCCGGGCTGACCGGGACGCGGCGCGACGCCGGGCCGAGTCGCGGCGGCGGCGGCGGCCGGGGCCTGCGGCGCATGCGCCTCCGGCTGCTCGGGCGCAGCCTTGGGAGCGGGTGCGGCGGGAGCGGCCGCAGCAGCGGCCGGGCGCGACCGCGTGGGCTGCGCGCCGGTGACCGGGCGCAGTTGCGGGATCGGCGCGGGCGCGGCCTTCGGCTCAGCGGCGGGCGGCGACGGAGCGGTCGCGGCTTCCGGAGCGGCGGGGGCGGCCGCGGCTGCTGCCGGAGCGGCGCGCTCGACCGGCGGTTCCGCCGCGGGCGCCGTGGGCGGCGCGGCGGTGACGCCGTTGGTCGATGCGGCGAGCGCGGGTGCGGCGACGGCCGGCGCCGGTGCGGCCACGGGCGGGGCGGGAGGCTGTGCGGCCACCGGGGCAGACACCGGCGCGGGTTGCGCGACGGCGGCGGGCGGCTCAGCGGTCGCGACGGGAGCCGCGGATGCGGTCGCCCGAGCGGCCGTCGGGGCGGCTTTGGCGCCCTTGAGCTGTGCGCGGAGAAGGTCGGCGACCTTCGGTTCGACGACGCTGAGCTGGTTCTTCGCCTCGAGTCCGAGCCGGCCGAAAAGGCCGAGCAAGTCCTTCGACGACATGCCGAGCTCTTTGGCGAGCTCGAAAATTCTGGGTTTACCGGTTGCCATGCAGTCCTTCAAAGATATGGCGCCCGAAGGCGCCACCGCCGTTTAAGTCATTCTGATTGAGCTCCGAGATCCGGAGTGTTCCGGCGCCGTCGCCGGGGGAGTCACCATTGTAGCAGAGCTTCGCCACTAAACCCCGCATAACGCTTGTTCTTTGCGACACGTTGCGCGCAGTCGCGTGAGCAGAGGTAGGCGCCGCGGCCGTCCTGCCGCTTGCTTACGTCGCCGATCCAGCGGCCGTCCCGCCGGATGAAGCGCCGCAGCGCCGGCTGCGGGAACACGCTCCGGCAGCCGACGCAGGTGCGTTGCGGGATCATTCGTTCGTGAACATCTCCCGCTTGAACTCCTCGAGCCGGCGCAGCAACTCGTCCTGGTCGATCGCCGCGGCCTCTTCGCCGTCCTCGCCCTCGGCCGCAACCGCCTCGTCCTCGCCGGCCTCGCCCTCGTCGACGGCAGGCTGGGTGGCCCGCGCCTCGCGCTCGGCCTGATAGCGCTCGCGAGCCTCGGCGGCCTCGGAGTCGCTGGTGATGTCCATGCGCCAGCCGGTCAGCCGGGCCGCGAGACGGACGTTCTGGCCTTCGCGCCCGATCGCCAGCGACAACTGGTGATCGGGAACGATGACCAGCGCGATCCCCTCGTCCTCGTACAGCTCGACGCCCAGCACCTTGGCCGGCGCCAGCGCGTTGGCGATGAACGCGGAGAGGTCCGCCGCCCAGCGGATGACGTCGATCTTCTCCCCGCGCAGCTCGTCGGAGACGTTGGCGATGCGCGACGACTTCGGCCCCAAGCACGCGCCGACCGCGTCGATCTCGGGGCGCTTGGACGTGACCGCGACCTTGGTGCGCGCGCCCGGTTCGCGCGCGATCGCCATGATCTCGACGATGTCATCCTGGATCTCGGGGACCTGGAACTCGATTAGGCGCTGCACGAGCCCTTCGGCCGCGCGCGACAGCACGACGAGCGGGCCTTTGTTGGTCTTGCGCACGTCGAGCACGTAGGCGCGGATGCGGTCGTTGATGCGGTAGTTCTCGCGCGGCACCTGTTCGGAGAACGGCAGCAGCGCTTCGGTCTTGCGGTCGTCGAGCAGCACGAACATGTTGCGCTGCTCGTAGCGCTGTACCGAGCCGAGCACGATGTCGTGCAGCTTGGCGGAGTACGTGTTGTAGACGGTGTCGCGCTCGGCCTCGCGGATGCGCTGCACGATGACCTGCTTCGCGGTCTGCGCGGCGATGCGGCCGAAGTCGCGCGGCGTTACTACCTCATCGTAGAAGTCGCCCGGCTCGTAGCGCGAGCCCGCTTGCGCCTTCGGGATCTCCAGCTTGGGATCGGCGATCTCCGTGGCGTCCTCGACGACGGTGCGGCGGTGGTACACCTGATAGTCGCCGGTCTGACGGTCGATCGTCACGATCGCGTTTGCCTCGCCGCCGAAATTGCGCTTATAGGCGGAGATCAGTGCGGCTTCCAGCGCTTCGAGCAGCGACTCGAAGCTGATGTTACGTTCGTTCTCGATCTCGCGAAGGGCCGCGATCATCTCTGCGTTCATCGGTTCTTCTCTCGTTGTTTCGCGCGCTGGAGATCCGCGCGTACGTCATACTCCAGGTTGGCCGACTTGACGACGGCGAGTGGTATCGGGAGCTCGCCATTGTCGCGAGCGAGGATCACGTTGGTGCCGCGCACGCCGCCGAGCTTGCCGCGGTGCGTCTTCGCGTTCTCGATCACGAGCGTGGTGACGATCTTGACGTCGCGGCCGGTGAAGCGGTCGTAATCGGACGGCTTGGTGAGCGGGCGGTTCAGGCCCGCCGACTCGATCTCGAGCGTGTAGGGATCGGGGAACGCTTCGAGCGCCGCGTTGATGCGCGCGGCGATGCGCTCGCACGTCGCGATGTCGACGCCGCCTTCGCGGTCGACCGTCACGTGCAGCGCGCTCGTCTGCCGGTGCCGGTGCACGCTCGTGCCGATGATCTCGACCTCACGGAACTCGGGCTGGTGCGGCAGAGCATGCACGACTCGCTCGAATGCGTCGGTGAACAGCGTCTTCTCGCCGTACGGCTCCAACCGCGACCTCCTTCCCCTCTTTCAACAAAGAAGCGCGGGCTTTGCCCACGCTCCCAGCGTCTACGTCCGTCCGCCATCATACGACAGCGGCCCGTTTCCCGCAACCACGCGGCCTAGGGGTGGCGCGGGACGGGCGTCGTGAGCGTGCCCGGCGGGAACCGCTCCATCCGGGCGTCGCACGAGACGTTCACGTACTCGACGACCGGCTTGAGGTCCGGCGAGCGGTCCGGGATATACGGGCGGGCGAACCCGCCGACCAGGTTCGGGACCGGCGTGGGCGGCGGTGGCAGCGGGTGGTCGGTCACGCGGAACGCGCGGCAAACCTCGCGCCCGAAGATGTCTTTGCGGCGCTCGAAGACGTAGGTGACGGAATCGGCCCGGTACGCCGTGCGGGTCACGCGGATCAAGCCGAACGTCGCGGCGAGCACCTCGGCGGGCGGCGCCACGGCTTTCTCGTAGGCCGCCGTGGCGGCGCTGGGGTCGAGGTCCGGCGGCGTATAGTGGCCCGGCGCGACCGGCCCCTTCGGCAGCATCGCGCGGAGCCGGTCGTTCAGCGACCCCAGCCCGTTGGACGGCGACGCGCTCGGCGCGGGCACGGGCGCGGCGCCGCCCGGCGCCTCCGGTGCGCTGGTGGCGGGGCGCGTGGCCGGCGCGCCCGTCGCACCGGGGCCCGGGCGG
>DASZBS010000130.1:0-74643 GCA_035943995.1 Candidatus Elarobacter sp.
CACGTTCACGCGATCGTCCAACGGGATGGCGCTGCCGGGCTCGCACGCCACGCCGGTTACGACGCCGCCGCGCTCGGCAGCATCGACGCCGGTCGCCTCGATCCCAGCCGATTCGTCGGCCCGTTCCAGCGCTGCCACGACGTCCTGGTGCCTGAGTGGCTGCCGATCTTCGAAGTCCCGGACATTGCGTTCAGCGTCACGCAAGACATCAACGGCATCGAGCAGACGATCTACGACGACGGCTTCTTCGACGTCGACTACGACGACCTGTCCAACGTCGTCATCCACGCGTCGGAGCTCGCTGTCTCGACGACGTCGTGCGAAACGCCGACCGTCGACTGCAGCACGCAAGGCATCCGCTTCGTTGGGCTCATGCCGCTCGTCCCGGCGTATCACGATCCGGCCACCGGGCTCGCGATTCGCCCGAACCGGCCGATCGCCGACGGCCAGCCCGGCGGCACGCAGACCGATCCGTCGTACGCGCCCTATACCGGCACGCTGCAACTGTACGGCTGCAACCACGCTCCAGGGGCGGTGTACTACCGCGTCCTGTACAGCTACAACGGTTCAGCCGAAGCGCCGTGCACGAACCGGTCGTGGCCGATCTACCCGTGGCCCAGCGGCACGCCGACGCAGTACCAGCACGACGACGGCAGCGGCTGGTTCCCGGTGCTCGACGACGCCGCGTGGTTCCCGGAGCACTTGCTGTTCGAGTTCGCGACGGGTCAGACCGGCGTGTACGACATTCGGCTGGAGTACGGCGACAACGCGAAGGGGCACATCGGGTATTCGGACCCGGTGAAGCTCGCCATCGACAATTCCGCCATCGTTGCGTCGATCACGCAACTGCGCTGGCGCCATCACGGCGACATCCCGTGGAGCCCGCCTATGGAGCTCATCTGCCCGGTCATCCGGCGCCCGCTGAGCGGCGGCAACCGCGACATCGATCTCGAAGTCACGTACCTCGCGGGCACCACGGCGCTGCGTGATATCGCCTTGGGCGGCGGCGGATGCGGCGAGGGTGGTCCGGCGCTGACGTCGGCGGCGGACACCGCGGCGCATTGGTACACTGGTCCTGGCGACAACACGCACAATAACGTCGCCACGTTCTTGCTGCCGGGAACGGTGCCCGATCCGAACGATCACACCGTGCAGATCAGCAACCAAGGCGCGTACAGCTTCTCGCTGTCCGTCTGGTCGCGCGCATTCAACCCCGCCGGCGGCGACGGCGGTCACCTCGTCGATTGGCGTTACAACAGCGCCCCGAACTACGTCACGACCACACTGCCGATTGCGATCGTCGACGCGTAGCAACCCACGGTCCGGCCGGCGTTACGTTGCGCCGGCCGGACGACGGTTGATCCGCTGCGCCGCAGCTTCCGGCGTATCCGGCGCGTCGACCGCCACGAACAAGTGCTTGAAATTGCTCTCCGTTACGTCGATCACCAGCACGCGTTCGTCGCCGGCGTAGTCGAAGAAACACACCTCGCCGTGATACAGGAACGTGCCCGCCATCTTGAGCTTGCCGGCGCCCGTGCCGATCAACTTCAGGCTCTCCCAAAAGCTGGGCGGCTTGTCGGTCCCCGCGTGGGTGACGTTCGCCAGCGGGATGTGGAACGAGCCGTGGACCGCCCAGATCACCTCGGCGCCCTTGAGCTCCACGTGCAGCATGTCGTCTTGAACGCGAACGGTAGCCATGGGCCGTGCTACCTCCTCGGGGACGGCCGGTTTCGGGGTAGAAGCCGCTCATGGCAACGCAGGCTACACTGACCGTCACCAGCTCCGTCTTTCGCGACGGCCAAACGATCCCGCAGAGCGCCGTGTTCGACGACATGGGCTGCACCGGCAACAACCAAAGCCCCGACCTGTCCTGGTCCGGCGCCCCGGCGGGGACGAAATCGTTCGCGATCACGATGTACGACCCCGACGCGCCGACGACGGTCGGCTTCGTGCACTGGGTGCTCTTCGACATCCCGGCCGACGTCACGTCGCTCGAAGCTGGCGCGGGCTCCGAGAAGCACGCCGGAGTCCGCGCGACGCAGGGCTTCACCGACTTCGGCATGACGCGCTACGGCGGCCCCTGCCCGCCGCCCGGCCCCGCGCACCACTACCACCTCACCGTCTGGGCACTCGACCTCGACAAGCTCGGCGTCGACGACACCACCACCTACGCGAAGTTCCGCTTCATCATCCGCGAGCACGTGCTCGCGTCGGGGGAGCTCGTCGGCCTGTACGCCCGCCCTGCGGGCTAGCTACCGCGGCCGCAGGCGCAGCGTTCGCACCGCGACGGCGCCGTCGGGCGCGCGCGACTCGAGCCGCACGTCGATCACGCCCGCACCGGCGTCGAACACGCTGATAGTGCGGGCGAAGTGCCCGTTCGCGTCCGCGACCGCATCGGCCGTCACCGTGTTCTCGTTGACGGTCGCGAAGCCGACGAGCGCGCTCGCGGTCGCGACGATGTGCACGCGCGAGCCGGCGCGCGTGTAGCCCTGCACGCTGAACGTGTTGGGAACGACGGCGCCGTTGGGCGGCGAAACGTCGTGGAACGCGTTCGGGCCGGGCTGCGGCGCGTTGACGAACGACCACGACTGCGCAACGCCGGTCGCGGTGACGCTCACCTGGTGCGCGCCGTACGGCAGATCGTACGCGGGCTCGTACGAGAACGCGCGCGGATTCACGTACGCGGCGGCCGTGACGTCGCGCGCATCGAGCCGCACCCGCACGGTGTTCGGATCGACCGCGCGCGGAAACGTCGCCGAGATCTGCGGCCGCACGCCACGCACGGTCGTGTTCGGCGCAGGCTCGATCCGCACCAGCGACGCGGGCTGCGGCACCGGCGTGATGACGACCGGCGCCGCGGCGACGGCGCGCGTGATCGCCACGGTGCGCGTCGAGCCGTCGTAGTTCACGCTCGCCCCGAGCGCTTGCGCGACGAACCGCAACGGCACCAGCGTACGCGCACCGATCAGAAACGGCGGCGCGTCGAGCGCGACCGGGGCGCCGTTGACGATCGCGCTGTTGGACCCGATTTGCAGCGCGACGGTCGTCGTGCCGCGCGTCGCGGCGATCTTGCCGCCGTCGTACACGACCGACGCGCCCAGCTGTTCGAACACGCCGCGCAGCGGGACGTACACGCGGCCGACGCGTTCCACCGGCGGCTGGTCGAAAGCCACAGCGGCCCCGTTGACGGTGACGGTCACCGGCGCGGTCTGCGCCGCGGCGGCGAGCGGGAGGCAAGCGAGGAGCGCGGCGAGCGCGGCGGCGTTTCGAAGCATCACACCGAGAACGTACGCCCGAGCCGCTTCCGTTACCCTGCTACGCGCCGAGCGCCGCGACGACTGCGGCGCGCACGCCCGGATCCGGCTCGTCGTCGAGCGCCCGCCGAAGGATCGCGTCCGCCCACGGCGTGCGAACGGAGGCGAGCGCCTCGACGAGGCTCAGCCGCGCCGCCGCATCGCACGCCGACGCGCGTGGATCGACGAGCGCCACCCACGCCGGCCCCGCCGCGACAGGATCGTCGCCGAGCGGATCGCAAAGGTCGATCGCCGGCGGCTCCCAGTGCGCGATCGGCAGCGGTTCCCACCGTTCGAACGGCGGCGGCGAGGCCGTCGGCGCGAACGACGTCGTCACCGGCGCAGGAACGCGACACGGCGCGAAGATCACGACGGCCATCAACGCCGTCCCGAGCAGCGCCAGCAGCATCGGAATCTGCAGCGTCAGCACGGCAGCTCCGCGAATGCGGTACGCGATCGCAGCGCAACCATGAGCGCGGTCCGCGCATCGTCGAGCCCGCGGTCGGATGCGCGCGCGAGCGCATCGTCGAAAAGCTCCAGCGGAGCGCCTTCGTACCTCGCCAACACGTCGTCGAGCGCGCGCGCGTACCGCGCCAGCGCAGCGCCCAGCAACGGCTCGGACTCGCAACGCGTGGGCAGCAGCGCGGCGAGCGCACGCAAGACCGCGGGCGCCCCGTACGCCGCGTCCGCGAATCCGGCGAGCAGCTCGCGAGCGCGTTCGCGCGTGATCCCCACGGTCGCGCCGTCGCAGCGACCGCCCGCGGCCGGCGCGTCGAGCAGGCGTTCGAAGAAGTCGCGCATCGCACGCCGCAGCGCGACGTCGTCCAGATCGTCGGACGCGACGTCGAAACCGGGGATGCGCAACGTCACGAAGAGCCGGTCGAACACGTCGCGCAACGCGCACCGCACGCCGTCGAGCGACGGCGCGACGCCGGGATCGCCCGACGCCTCGCCGTCGGGGAAGAAGACGCGCAGCGCGAGAACGTGCGGCACGAGCCCGCGCCCGGTCGCCCCGTGCAGCAGCCGCGCGACCTCGTCGAGCCGTTCGTCATCGAGCCGCAGCCAGAACGTGAACGCGTCATCGGCAGCGTCGACACGCAGCGGTTCGACGACTTCCGGCACGACGAGCGCCTGCGGTGTCTCGACGACGACGGCCGCGGCACGCTCCGCCGGAGCGGCCCCAGATGGTGGCGGCGACGATTCGATGACGCACGCGTCGACGTGATACGTCAACCCGGCAGGCTGCGCTGCAAAGGCGTCGCGGCCCCGCACATGCACCGCGACCGGCTGGCACGGCCGCTGCTCCCCGTCGACGTCGAGCACCGCCTCGACGATAAGCGCTTCGTCGCACACCGCCGAATCCGCCAGCAGCGTGCACGCCGCCGTCACGCGCATCCCGCCCGGGATGCCGCGCAACGACAGCCCGTCGCCCATCAACGGCGAGACGCCGACGCGATCGAGTAGGAAACGTCCGTCGAGCGACGTCGAGCCGGGAACGTACCTCGCGCCCGCGACTTCGCACACGCGCACGGCGAGCATCTCGACGGCATCTTCAACGTCGAGGTCGACGCGTATCGCGAACGGCGCTCCGGACGCAACGTCGTCCGGCCCGTGCAGTGCGGCATGGACGGTCGCTGGGCTCCGCTCCGCGTCAAACGCCGGCGGCTCGTCCTCGCTCGAGGCGATGCGACGGCGGACGACGACCGCAAACTCGGCGCGCGCGCGTTCGCACTCCGCATCGCAGACCACGACGGAAACGTCGAGCGCGCCATCATCCGATAACGAATCGTGCGCGCGCACGGCGAGCTCTATGACGGCGACCGAACCCGGCGCGACCGCGCGCGCCACCGCCTCCGGCGCCACGACGATACCCGCACCGGTCATGCAGAAGAAGAGCTCCTCCGCGAGATCGCCCGCGTTCACCACCTCCGCCAGAACGCGCACGTCGTCATCAGGTGCAACCACGCGCGGCGCTTCGATCAACCGCATGCGCACGTCGCGCACGAGCTCCGGCGCGAACGGCACGGCAACCTCGTGCGCTCCGGCACCGACAACGACCGTGCCACCAACGCAGCCGCCGGGAAACCCCGCCGCGAACGCAATGCGCACGGTACTCCGCGCCGCGACCGGCACGACGACGACGTGCGCGCCGCCGGATCGTTCCACGCGCGCGAACGCGGCATCGCCGCACCCGCGCCGCCCGCCGCGCGCGGCGACCGGCACGCCGTCCACGAACATGCTGCCGTCCACGACACGCACCGGGGCGGGCAACGCGATCCGCACGCGCACGTCGCGCGCATCCACCCAGCCGTCGTTGCGCACGTCGACCGCCACGTCGACCGAACGCCGCGACGGCCGCACCGCGACGCACGGCGCGGCGATCACCGGCTCCATCACGACGACCTCGCGCACCGGCAGCGCGCACCGCTGCCCGTCGCCGAAGCGCACCTCGCCGTCGTCCGCCTGCAGCACCGCCACCGGTTCGACGATCCGCGCCTCGAACGCCGTCGCGACCGACGCCCCGGCCTCGAGCCGCTCGAACGCCAACACCGCGGGCTCCTCGCCGTCCTCGCGCACGCAGCCCGCCGGCGCCGGCACGTCGACGCGCACGTCGCGCGCCGCGCCGTCGCCTTCATTCGTCACGACCGCACGCACGCGAACGCGGTCCGTATCGACGGGCTCGACGAACGTGCCGCTCGCCGGCCCGTCGAGCACCGGCCGGCTGCGCACCCGCACTGCGCATACGTTGGTTCCGAGCACCGCATCCGGCACGCGCAGCACCGCCTGCACTTCGAGTTCGGTGCCGTCGTCGAGCGGCGCGGCAATGCGCGCGCGCACCACGGCCACGACATCGTCACCAGGCGCCACCGAGCCAACGGCGACCTGCGTTTCGTCGAGCGCCGCGAATCCGTCGCCGAGCAGGAATGCGACCGTCCCCGGCGGGCTCGCCGACGTACCGAGGTTGCGAGTGCGGAAGGTCACACACACGGTCTCGCCCGGACGCGCGGCACGCGGTTCGACCGATAACGCATGCAAGACCGGTTCGTGGACGCTGGTCATGCCGGGGCGGGTGCCCAACCACCTGGCGGCGCATGCCCGGGTCTGCGAGTCCGATTCGGAGAGCCAGGTGAAGAGATGAGTCCCACAAAGGGCCGGTTGCCCGTCCGCTCCGAAGAGGGGCCCCAGATGATCGACCTCTCGACGCTCCGCCGCATCCCGCTGTTCCGGGATTTCAACGACGAGCAGCTGTCGCAAGTGCTCGCCACCGTCTCCGAGCGCCGTTTTCCGAAGCATCAGTTCGTCGTGCGCGAAGGCGAGCCGGGCGACACGTTCTTCGTGATCGCGTCCGGTTCGGTCGCCGTCTGCCGGATCTCACCCGACGGCCGCGAGACGATCCTCTCCATCCTCAAAGAAGGCGACTTTTTCGGCGAGATGTCGATGTTCGACTCGTCGCTGCGCTCGGCGTCGATCAAGACGCTCACCGACGTCGAGGTCGGCGCGGTGCGCCAAGTCGATTTCCTGGGCCTGATCGACCGCAACCCGCAGATCGGCAGACTGCTCGTGATCGAGCTGTCCGAACGCCTGCGCGCGGCCAACGCGCTGATCGCGGCAACGACGTCGCAAGACATTCGCGCGCGCCTCGCCGCGCTGCTGCTGAACCTCGCCGAGCAGTTCGGTGAAGCCGTCGACAACGGCACCCGCATCACGCTGCGCCTCACCAATCAAGAGATGGCGAACATGATCGGCACGACGCGCGAGACGGTGAACCGCACGCTGAACCGCTTCTGGGACGACCGCCTCGTCGACATGCGCACCGCGCACGTCGTGGTCACCGAACCGGACAAACTTCGCGCGCTGATCCCGTAACTCAGCAACCGTCGTCGGACCGCCCGGTCCGGTCACCTTTCACTGTATCGTTTCGGTTCGGTATTGAGGCGTTCGACCCAGGGTTTACCATGTCGACGAGCCCGTTTCCGTGAGGAAGCGAGGGCCGTCTCCTTGACCGCCCTACCCTCCCGGCGTAGCATGGCGGCGCGCGTTCTTTGCGTTCGGGCATCGGAAGAAATCGCACACCGCACGATCGCTTTCAAGAGGTACTAGGATGCGCCCAATGGCCACGCTTCAGACAATCCGTCTCACGCTCGTGGTTTCCGCAGCCGTCGCCGTCAGCGCATGCGCGGCCGGGACGCAGCAGACTCTTCCGACCGCGAATAACGCGGCGCTCACGCCACAGACAGGCGCGCGGCTCACGACGACGTTGAGCGCGGACCGCAACGCCTCGGACGAACACCGCGACGTCGAGGGCGGTGACGACGGCAACGGTACCGTCGTGTACAGCAGCATCCCCAAACCGCTCAAAGCGGTAGCGAGCGTCGGCTTCGAGGCCACTACCGGCCTCCAGCTCGGCGACGGCGTCAACTTGACGCACACCGGCAAGCTGCAGCGCGTGCGTTACGTCTTGAGCTCGTGGGGCTGCCAGAGCGGCCACTGGAATACGAACAACTGTGTTACGTCGCCGGGAGCGACGTTTCCGGTTCCGATCACGATCAACGTGTACGCGGTCAGCAATTCCAGCCCGAGCCGGGTCGGCGCACTGCTCAAGACGCAGACGCGAACGTTCAACATTCCGTATCGCCCGTCATACGACAGCGTTCGATGCACGGGCACGGGTGAGTTCTACAGCGCCGTCGACGCGAGCTGCGTCCACGGGCTGGCCAACGTGATCGTGTTCGACTTCTCGGCCCCGCGCGTGAGCCTGCCGCTGCAGAGTATCTTCAGCTTGGTGTACAACACGTCGCACTACGGTCCGAGCCCGATCGGTCAATCGGCGCCGTGCTACACGTCGCCGGGCGGCTGCGGTTACGATTCGCTCAACGTGAGCACCGACGGCAACGGCGGCCCGATCGGCAGCCCGATCGACCCGAACGGGATCTTCGACAGCTTCGTGCTAGCCGCCGAGTACTGCGATCCGCTGCTCGGGACCGGCTTCCGGCTCGACACCGCTCCCGGTTGCTGGACCGGATTTCACCCGCAGTTCGAAGTCCGAGTCGGCAGCGGTGGCGACGACAACCACCGAGAAGGTCACGACGACTAATCACCGCCCGTAGCGGGCACCGGCCTGCCCGTGACGATTGCCGCGCTACTCGAGCTAGGAATCGTCGCGGGCTCGCTGTCGACTGCAAGCGGTGCTGCGGTCGTCGCGTCGCGCGCCCGAGCCGCTGCGCGCGCCGACCGGCTCGCGCTGCGGCTGGCGCGTGCGCGTGAAGCGGCGTTCGTGGACGCCGCACGCCGGCTCGCGGGCGCGGCGCGCGACTCCGTCGATGCGGTCCGCGACGAGATCGCGCGCGCAGCGCGCGTCGCTGCGCCCGCGATCGACGGCGTCCTCATGTACGAACAGCACGATGCCGCGCTGCGCTGCATCGCAGCATTCGGCGATCGTTTCGCGTACTTCGCCGGATCGCCGGTCGCGCTCGACGACGCGTCGGCGCTCCCCGCGCGCGCCATCGCAGCGGGCCATCGCGTCACCTTAGACGATGCGGACGTTCGCCCACTGCACCCGAGCGACGTCGCCGCGCTCGCGGTCCCGCTCGTGATCGACGCCGGCCGCGCCTGCGTCCTCGTAACCGCGGCGCAGCAGCCGCTGGACGCCGGCGCGATCGAACGACTCGTCGCGCTCGCCGACCAGGCCTCGCCGGCCTATCTCATCGCGCTCGACCGCGAGCACGACCGCCGCAGCGCCGAGTACGACGGGCTCACCGGCCTGCTCACCCCGCGCGCGTTCCGCCGTCGGCTGAACGCGCTCGTCGACCGCGCACGGTTCGTACCCTGCGCCCGCCTCGCGCTGCTGTTCGTCGACACCGACCGCTTCAAACACTACAACGACCGCCACGGCCACGGCGCGGGGGACACGCTGCTGCGCGAGCTCGCGAGCGTGCTACGCGCCACGGCAACATCCGAGCACGACCTCGTCGCGCGCAACGGCGGCGACGAATTCTGCATCGTCTTCACCGAAACCGACAAAGCCACCGCGATCGAACGCGCCGACGAACTGCGCAGCCGAATCGCAACATTGGACCTCACGCGCTTACGCACGCAGCCGTCGCCGGCGGAAGACGACCTCCGCATCACCGCCTCGATCGGCGTCGCGGCGTTCCCGTCCGACGCGGCCACCGCGAACGACCTCCTCGAACGCGCCGACGCGGCGATGTATCACACGAAGAAGACCGGCCGCAACGGCGTGTCGTACGCCGATGCGGACCGCACGCTGGTCCGTAAGGAGGGGCCGGACGCGGCGCCGTCTATTCAATCCGGGTGACCCTCATCGCGGCCGCCGCCGGCCCGTCGTTCGGGCTCGCGATGGCGGCCGACAGCCGGACGTCGCCGGCCAACTACCACCCCGGTGAGACGTTCGTCTCGAACAGCGCGCCGAAGCTGATCGAAGCGCACGGGTGCCTGTTCGGCACCGCCGCGTTCCCACGCATCGGGGAGCGCCCGATTCGCGACCTCATTCTTCGCGCGCCGCTCGCCGCCGAAACGACCGCGTTCGGCACCGGCGTCGCGTTGCTGCGGTACATCTCCGCACACCACACGGAGGCTGCCCTGCAAGGTCTCAACGTCCCGCGCGAAACGCCGATCCATCAATCGCTCATCGGCCGCTGCGAGGAGGGCATCGTCTCGCTCGCGCTCGCGCAACTGATCCGCCACGATGCGGGAGCTCCGCTGCAACCGGATACCGCGGGGATCCCGATCGCCTTCATGGACGCGCTCGCGTTCGGCGTGGTGCAGAAGCTGCCCGCGGCATCGTACCACTTGCTGGGCGAACGCGAGCGCGTGCTCGCACTGCTCGGCATGACACGGCCGAACGTCATGAGCTTCCAGGCCCAAGACGCCGTCGACTTCGTGCGCTTTTGCGTCGACGTCGAAGCCGCATGCCAACGCTTTGCGACGACCGCGTCGCCGAGCTCACCGGCGCAAACGGTCGGCGGCCCCGTCGAGATCGCGCTGCTCGATGCAACCGGCATCACGTGGATCGCACGCCGCGAGCTGAGTACCGCGCCGATCGTCGGTAACACCCGCACATCGGCGCCCGAATAGGACGGACCGCCGCTGCGAGCCGGGTTCGCTCCGCCGCGGCGCGAAGTACGCGCTGATGTTCCCGTTTGCGTCCGGTCGCAGGGTGCTCTGAGCGTCCTGCGCATCGACGTCCTGCCGCACCTCAAGACCGCGCGCTTCGACCGCGCGTTGTCGTATCGCGTGCCGGAGGGCATGGTGCTCGCGGCCGGCGAGGTGGTGCGCGTTCCGCTCGGCTCGCGCGACGTGTTCGCGTACGTGCTCGGCGCGCCGTATCGCGGCGACGACGACGCGAACCTGCGCGACGTCGTCGCGCGCGTCGACGGACCGCGCGCGTTCGACGCGACCGGCCTCGAGCTCGCGCGCTGGATCGCCGACCAGTACGTGTGCTCGCTGCGCGAAGCGCTCGGCGCCGTCGTCCTCGCCGCGGCGATCCCGCGCGCGGTCGAACGCTTCGTCCCCAAAGGCCCGCCGCCGGACGCGGCGCGCTTCAAGGTCGTCCCCGAACGGCTGATCCGCCTGCTCTGGACCGACTTCGCGGACGGCGCCTCGCCTGACGTCCTGCTGCGCCATCCCGAAGCGCGCCGCGCCGGCGACCGCAAGACGCTGCTGCGCGCGCTCGACGCGCTGGTGCGCGCGGGCGCGCTCGAACGCCGCCGCGTGCTGGCCAAAGCGTCGATCGGCGCCGCAACGCTGCGCGTGCTGCGCCGCGGCGAGGCGGCGATCCGCGGGAAGAAGGCCGAGGCGCTCGTCGCCCACGTAACATCGCTGGGCGAAGTGCGCCGCAGCGACGCGCTGCTCGCGGGCTTCTCCGACGCGGTGATCCGCCGCGCGGTGCAAGCCGGCGCGCTGATCGAACAGACGCGCGAGATCCGCCGCGAGCGCACCGCGCGCGTCGCGCTGCCGCCCTACCAGCCCACTGACGAGCAGCGCGACGCGATCGCGCGCCTCGCCGAGCTGCTCGACGCGCGCGCGTTCGGCCAGCTGCTGCTGCACGGCATCACCGGCAGCGGCAAGACGTTCGTGTACCTGCACGCGATCGCGCGCGTGCTCGGGCGCGGCGGCCGCGCGATCGTGCTCGTGCCGGAGATCGCGCTGACGCCGCAGACGGCGGCGCGTTTCGAAGCCGCGTTCGGCGACCGGGTCGCGGTGCTGCACTCCGCGCTCTCCGAGCGCGAGCGCTTCGATGCTTGGCAGGCGGCGGCGCGCGGCGAGATCGACGTGGTCGTCGGCGCGCGCAGCGCCGTGTTCGCACCGCTCGACGACGTGCGCCTGATCGTCGTCGACGAAGCGCACGAGACGTCGTACCGCCAGGACACCGTCCCCCGCTACGACGCGGTCGCCGTCGCGCGCGAGCGCATGAAGCGCGCGAACGGCGTCGTCGTGCTCGGCAGCGCGACGCCGTCGCTCGAAGACTACGCGCGCGCAAAGGCTGGCCGTTTCCCGCTGGTCCGCATGGTGCACCGCGCGACCGCGCAGCCGCTCCCCGCGGTGCGCATCGTCGACATGGGCGCCGAGTTCGCCTCGGGCAACCGGCGCGTGTTCTCCACCGCGCTGGCTGAAGCGATCGCCGAGCGCATCGCGCGCAGCGAGAAGACGGTGCTGTTCATCAACCGCCGCGGCAGCGCGCGCTTCGTGCTGTGCCGCGCGTGCGGCCACGTCCCGGAGTGCCCGCGCTGCTCGACCTCGCTCACCGTGCACCGCAGCGAAGCGCTGCTGCGCTGCCACTGGTGCGACTACCAAACCGTATTGCCGGAGATCTGCACGGCCTGCGGCGCGGGCCCGGTGCGCGAGTTCGGCGCGGGCACGCAGCGCGTCGCGGACGAGGTGCAGCGGCTGTTTCCGGATGCGCTCGTGGTCCGGATGGACTCCGACACCACGACGCGCGTCGGCGACCACGCGCGATTACTCGAACGCTTCGGCGACGAAGGCGACATCCTCGTCGGCACGCAGATGGTCGCGAAAGGCCTGGACTTTCCGACGGTCACGCTGGTCGGCGCGGTGGCCGCCGACCTCGACCTGCACGTCGCTGACTACCGTGCCGCGGAACGAACGTTCTCGCTCCTGACGCAAGTCTGCGGCCGCAGCGGCCGCGCGCGCGCCGGCGAGGCGATCGTGCAGACGTACTCGCCCGATCATCCGGCGATCGGCTTCGCGTCCAAGCACGACTACGACGGCTTCGCGCACGAAGAGCTGCTCGAGCGCCGCGCGCTGCGCTGGCCGCCGTACACGCGCGTCGCGCTGCTCGGCGCGATCGGCCGCTCCCGCCGCGCCGTCGAAGCCGCGATCACCCGCTGGGCGGACGCGCTGCGCGGCGACGCGCGCTTCGACGTGCTCGGCCCGGCAACGTACCCGGTCGCCCGCGTGAACGACGAGTGGCGCTACCGCATCGCCGTGCGCACGAAGGCGATGGACGCCCTGCGCGCCGCGATCCGGGCCGAGGTGCTGCCGCTCGCGGCCGAGACCGAAGGCGTCCGCCTGGCGATCACGATCGACGCCTGACGCCGCCTGAACGGGGAAGGCGCTCTGCTAAGAGATGGTGTGATCGCTCGCCTAGTCCTAGGACTTTCGGGTAAGCTAGGCCTCGGCGGACACCCGGTCCGGAGGATCGACGGGTGAGCCAGGACGGCTGCGGCTGCTACGGCGCCGCACCTCCGCTACCAAGCCCCGGGGAAAAGCGAAGGGACCATCCTGATGGACGGCCCCTTCGTCGGTTTTCCGGCCGGCGGCTTACGCCTTGGCGGGCGCGGCCTTCGCCACGGCTCTCGCCAGGCGCGACTTCTTGCGGGCGGCCTTGTTGGGATGGATGATCCCCTTGTGCGCGGCCTTGTCGAACTGCGCCTCGACCGAGGACGTCACGGCCGGGTCCTTGGCGGACTTGGCCTTCTTGAACAGCGTCTTCAGACGGGTCTTCGCGTCGAGGTTCCGCAGCGTGCGCTTTTCGCTCTGGCGCACCCATTTGACGGCGGCTTTGATGTTGGGCACGAAGAGTAGCCTACCATATTCCGCCCTCCATGTCACCCTCAGCGCCAGTGTCCCGAGCCCCCGTGTCACCCTGAGCTTGTCGAAGGGACCCAGCGCGGCCAGCATCAGGGCGCCGGCGACGTCCGCACGATCTCGGCATAGGACGCATACCGGCTCGCCGCGATCCGGCCCGCATCGACGGCTACCCGCACCTCGCAGCCGGGCTCGCTCAAGTGGCGGCAGTTGGAGAAGCGGCAGCGCGTAGCCGGCTCGCGCATCTCGACGAACAGCCAGCCCACCTCGTCGGCCGGCATCGGATCCAGGGTGAACTCGCCGATCCCCGGGCTGTCGATCAGAAACCCGTCGCCGAGCCGGACCAGCCGCGCGGACGTGGTGGTCTGTCGGCCGCGGCCGAACCGCGACAGGTCGCCGACGATCCCGATCCCGCCCAGCGCCTTGAAGATCGTCGACTTCCCGACCCCGGAGTTCCCAACCAACAGCGCATGCCGCGCAGCGATTTGCGCGCGCAGGTCGTCGACCCCGCGCCCGGTCTTCGGGTTGAGCACGATCGTCGGCACGCCGAGCCCGCGGTAGAGCCCGGCGATCCGCTCCGCGGCTTGCTCGCCGGCGAGATCGGCCTTGGTGAGCAGCAGCAACGGCTCGACCTCGTGCTGCAGCGCGAAGGCCACGAGCTGATCGATCATCACGAGGTGCAGCGGCGGGTCCACCAGCGCGGCGACGATCGCGACGGTGTCGACGTTGGCGGCCATCGTCTTCGTCCGCCCGCCGCCGGTCCGGCGCACCAGCGCGAAGCCGCGCGGGTGCACGGTGTCGATCACGACGCGGTCCTCCGCGATGACCTTCGCCTCGACCAGGTCGCCCGGCACCACCATCTCGCGGCCGCCGGTATCGTTCTTCGCGGCCCGGCGCAGCGACGCCAGGCGCGGTTCGGTCTCGTCCTCGGCGACGATCCAGGCGGAGTTGCGGCCGACGGCGATCACGCGCGCCCGGCGGAGTCCTTGATCGCTCACGCGAACGTCTGAGCGGCCGTGATCGTTACCCGCACCGTGAGCCTCGCCGACCCGCTCGCCCGCGCGAACGTCGCCGACGCGCTGCGCGGTCCCGGCGGACCGGTCGGCGTCATCGACGTCGCCGAGGACGGCCCCACGGTGACGGTGCGGTTCGACGACGCCGTCACGGCTTCGGATCTCATCGACGACCTCGTCGCCATCGAGTCGGTGTTCGTCCCCGCGCGCACCGACCGCGACCTCGCGTTCGACGAAGCCGCCGCGATCGCCGCGGCCGGCCTGAGCGATCCCGAGCTGGACGCCACGCGCATCATCGAGACGTATCTTCCCAACGCGCCGGAACGCCGATGAGCTGGCCCAGCCTCCCGGTCCACATCAACTTCACGATAACCGATGCGATCGACATCCTCGCGACGTCGATTCTCGCGTACTATCTGCTGCTCCTGATCCGCGGCACGCGCGCCGTGCAGATCATGTTCGGGCTGTTCGTGCTCGTGGTGATCCTCGCCGTCTCCAACTTGCTGCACCTGCTCGTCCTGGCTACCGTGATGCAGTACCTTCTCCTCGGGACGGCCGTCGGACTGCCGATCGTGTTCCAGCCGGAGCTGCGGCGCGGGCTCGAGCAGATCGGGCGCGGCCGGCTGTTCGTGCGCGACCGCCGCGCCGAGGACGAGATCACCGCCGAGCAGATCCGCATCGTCGCGCAGGCGTCGTTCGTGCTCGCGAGCCGCCGGGCCGGCGCGCTGATCGTCGTCGAACAGCAGACGGGGTTGCGCGAGTACGTCGAGAGCGGTACCGCGCTCGACGCGCGCCTCTCCGCCGACTTGCTGCTGGCGATCTTCAACAAGACGTCGCCGTTGCACGACGGCGCGGTGATCGTGCGCGACCTGCTCATCGAAGGCGCGTCCTGTTTCTTGCCGCTCAGCGACAACACGATCTCGGTGGACCGGCACGTCGGCACGCGCCACCGCGCAGCGGTCGGGCTCACCGAGCAGACCGATGCCGTCGTGATCGTCGTCAGCGAAGAGAGCGGCCTCATCTCGGTCGCGCGCGCCGGCCGGCTGTCGGTGCCGATCGACGACGAAGAGCGCCTGCGGCGCGTGCTGTCGGCGTGCTTGCGCCCGACGCGCCGGCGCACCCAGGCGGAAGGCGGCCTCTTCGCCAACCTGCTGACCCGAGTTCCGCGTGCTGCTCAACCTCCTCAAGAACAACTTCGGACTTAAGCTGTTCGCCGTTTGCCTCGCGCTGACGGCGTGGGGCTATTTCCATCTCGCCGCCGCGCCCGGCACCACAGCGAAGTTCGACCAGACGCTCGAGGTGCCGATCGTGGTGACGGGTTTGAAACCCGGCTATCAGGCGCGCTACGCGGAGAAGCTTGCAACCGTCGTCGTCGAAGCGCCGCGCAACGGCCCGCCGGTCAAAGCCGATCAGCTCGAAGCCGTGCTCGACGTGCACGAGCTCGTCGATCCCGGCGATCACTACGTGCGCGTGAACGTCGTATCGCCCGACCTCGCCATCAAGTCGCTCTCGCCGGGCTCGGTGAAGATCTCGTTGGGCCGGCTGACGGAACGCACGGTGCCGGTCAGCTTCGACTACGTCGGCGACCGGCGCGGCATCGTCGTCGAGTCGGCCGAAGTGAACCCGCCGGCGACCACCATCCGCGGCGTCGCGACCGATCTTTCGAAAGTGACCAGCGTGCGCGTCGAGATCCCGATCCCCAGCAAGCCCAAGCAGTTCGACTCGATGATCCGCCCGACGCCGACCGGCGCCGACGGCGGCGAGATCGGCGACGTGCAGATCTCGCCGAACCTCGTGCGCGTGCGCGCGCGCTTCATCCCCAGCACGTCGAAAACGAAATAGAACGAATGGGTAAATACTTCGGCACGGACGGCGTGCGCGGCGTCGCGAACGCCGGCCTCACGCCCGAGCTCGCGTTCGCGGTCGGGCGCGCGGGCGCGGCGGTGATCGCGCACGCCCAGCCGATGGACAAACCCATCGTGGTCGGCCGCGACACGCGCTTGTCGGGCCCGATGCTCGAAGGCGCGATCGTCGCCGGGATCGCGTCGACGGGCCGCAACGTCGTGCTGCTGGGCATCGTCCCGACACCGGCCGTCGCGGCGATCACCGCGAGCATCGAAGCCGCCGCCGGCGTGATGATCTCGGCGTCGCACAACCCCATCGAAGACAACGGCATCAAGTTCTTCGGCGCGGACGGCTTCAAGCTGTCCGACGCCGTGGAAGCCGAGATCGAAACGCTCATCGACGCGCACGCGCACTTGCCGCGCCCCACGGGGCTCGACATCGGGATCATCACGCACACGCGCGGCTTGATCGACAACTATTTCGCCAAGCTGGTCGCCGCCGGCGCGGACTTGCGCGGGCTGACGGTCGTCGTCGACGCCGCCTTCGGTGCGGCGTATATGGTCGGCCCGAAGATCTTCGAGCGGCTCGGCGCGCGCGTGATCGCGCTCAACTGCGAGGACGACGGCAGCCGCATCAACGTCGACTGCGGCGCGACGAACCTCGCCATGCTGCGCGCGCGCGTGCGCGAGGAGATCGCGCGCTCGACCGGCCCGGTCGTCGGCGTCGCGTTCGACGGCGACGCCGACCGGGCGCTGTTCGTCGACGAAGCGGGCGACGTGCTCACCGGCGACCACGTGATGCTGATCGTCGCGCGCGACCTCGACGCGCGCGGCGACCTGCCCGGCGACACCGTCGTCGGCACGGTGATGTCGAACATGGGCTTCGAAAAAGCGCTGGAGCGCAGCGGGATTCGTTTGGTGCGCGCGGCCGTCGGCGACCGCTACGTGCTCGAGCTGATGCGCAACGGCGGCTACCGGTTCGGCGGCGAGCAGTCCGGTCACGTGATCGATCTGTCGAGCGGCACCACGGGCGACGGCCCGATGACGGCGGTCGCGCTGTTCTCGATCGCAGCGCGCACGAAGCGCACGCTGCACGAGCTCGCGTCCGATCTGGCGGTGTATCCGCAAGTGCTGCTGAACGTGCGCGTCACCGACAAAACGATCGCCGAACATCCGAACGTGCGCGACGCGATCGCCGCCGCCGAACGCGAGTTGGCCGGCGACGGACGCATCTTGGTGCGCCCGTCCGGCACCGAGCCGCTGGTCCGCGTCATGGTAGAAAGCAGCGACCGCACACGCACGCAGACCGTCGCGGAATCGGTCGCCGACTCCATCCGGAGAGCAGCCGACTAACGTCGTAGACTCTACCCGCCGATCTTTACGATGTGGGGGCGGTGCCGGGAGGAGATGCCCGGAGAGAACGCTTATCCCCCACCCGTGGCCTCAAGTGATTGGGGTCGCCGGTCCGGTGGGCGTCTAACGCTTCGCCGGGTTCGTACATAGCCTGCTAATGATCACGGAGTCCGCCTCGAGGCTAGGCGGAGCGGGGGACCACCAAGGAATGGGGTGAATGCGCCGGTCGGCGCTAGGGCGATTTCTTCCGCCCGAACCCGTCAACTAACCCCGTACGTGTGGAAGAAGGAGCAGTCTTGCATCGTTCCGTCCTCACCGGGTTTGTCGTTTGCTTTCTCTCGGCCGGTCTGCCCGCCGTTGCGAGTGCGACTGAGTCGACTGAACATAGTGCTCCGGTCGTTGCGACCGTCACCACCGCGGCCGTGATGAACGCCGCCGAGGCCGCCGCGCCCACCGACGGCGCCGACCTCGAGATGTGGAATGCCTCGCCCTCGAAAGCCGATGAAGCAGCCGTCACGGCCGCGCCGGCTCGGACGACGCGCTTCCTCCACGTTCAGAAGTTCGCCAGCGGGATCGCCTCCCGCGGCGCCGCGATGGCCTCGAGCCTGACGCGCCACGCGATGCGTTTCCTGGGCGTCCCGTACTCGTTCGGCGGGACGTCGGCCTACGGGTTCGACTGCTCGGGCTACGTCCAGCACGTGTTCGCGCTGATGGGCCGGGCCCTGCCGCGCACCGCCGACGCGCAGTACTACGCCGGCAAGAGCTTCGCGGGCGCGCCGCAGGCCGGCGACCTCGTGTTCTTCCACACCTACGAACGCGGCGTGTCGCACGTCGGGATCGCCCTGGGGAACGACCGCTTCGTACACGCCTCGTCCAGCCACGGCGTGATGGTCTCGAGCCTGCACGACTCGTACTGGGGCGCCCGCTACCTGGGCGCCAAGCGCGTCGTCAACTAGCGCCGAACCCTCCGTGTCGTGACCGACGACACGGACGCCGAGCTCCGCCAACGAGCGGCCAACGCCTACGCGGTGTGGCCGCTCGCCGTTTTGGACCTGTTCCGCGAACCGCCCGAGGCGACGGCGTGGTCGCGGCTGCACACGCGCCAGGCCTTCGTGTACGGCATCGTCGCTACGCTCGCATACCTCCTGCTGCTCGCGCTGCCGTTCCTGATCGTCGTCGCGATCCCGCCGCTGGCCGGATCGACGACCGCGGTGGTCTGGCTCTACGCGCTGGGCCTGTTCGCCGACATCGTCGGCGCGTTCGTGCTGATGGGGCTGTCGCTGTCGTTCCGCGAGCGCACATTGCGCGGCGAGCTGTTCGCGATCCGCTTCGTCACGCCGATCGCCGACCGCGTGTTCCGCCTGGAGCGCTAGCCCGGCTAGGGAAGATCGCGGGCGGCGCGAAGCGGATGGCGCTGCGATCAGGCGCATCTGACTCGGTGGGGCGTCGCCAAGCGGTAAGGCAGCGGGCTTTGAATCCGCCATGCGATGGTTCGAATCCATCCGCCCCAGCAAGCTCTACCGCAGGAACGCGCAAGCGACCGCGCAAGTCGTTTTCATGCCGACCGCACGGTTCGTCTCCCTGCGGCGCTTCGCGGCGCTCGCCGTTCTCTGCACGGGATCGCTCGTACTCGCGACGCCGCCCGTCGTCTCCGTGGCCGCGCCCGACGCGCCGGCGGCGACCCCGTCCGCCGAGAGCGACGGCTACGCGCGGGCGCAAACGCTCTTTCACGACCGCAAGTTCAAAGAAGCGATCGCGCTGCTCGACCCGTACCTCGCCGCGCACCCGCGCGACGCGCGCGCGCTGGTGCTGCGCGGCGACTGCAAGGCCGATCTCGGCAACAACGAGGCCGCGCTCAAGGACTACAACGCGGCGATCGTGATCGAGCCGGAGTACGAGTACGCCTACGTCACACGCTGCGAGACCCGTCTCGAGCTCGACGACAAGAGCGGCGCGCTGGGCGACTGCGATACGGCGGTTCGGCTCAACCCGACGGACGGGCTCGCGTTCGAGGACCGCGCGGACGTGCAATTCCAGCGCGAGGCGTACGACCTCGCGCTGAGCGACTACGACAAGGCGATCGCGCTCGGCCGTTCGTCGGCGTACGTGTTCGCGGCGCGGTGCGATACGGAGCGGCTCACCGCGAAGCTCGAGCGCGCGCAAGCCGATTGCGCAAAGGCGCTCGCGCTCGACCCGAAGAGCCGGCGCGGATTGTGGGCGCGGGCCCGTCTCGCGATCCTCCAGACGCGGTACCGCGACGGGATCGCGGATTTCAACGCGTACATCCTGCAGAACCCGAAATCATCGGACGTCGCCTACTATTTCCGCGGGCTCGCATTCAACCGGATCCAAAGCTACAAGCTCGCGCTCGAGGACCTGCAGATCTACGTCCAGCGCCGGCCGCAGGATCCCGACGGCTACCGCGAGCGGGCCGTGGCGAGCTACGGGACGGGCAACAAGGACGGCGCGCTCGCCGATCTCGCGACGGCGCTGCAAGGGTATCGCAAGGACGGCGACAGCGCGGCGGCCGAGCGCATCCGTGCGATGGTCGCGGCGATCGGCGCCGGGAAGCCGCCGCTGCCGTGACGAGCGCGACCGGCGTCCTCGCGGACGTGCTGGATGCGTTTGCGCGCGGGGACCTCGCCGCCGCGGCTGCCGGGTTTGCCGAGCATGCCACGTACCGCGAGGCGCGCAAGCCCGCCGTCCACGGGCAGGCCGCCGTCGCGGCCCACTTCGCGCGTTTCGGCGACTCCGGCGCGGCGTGGAGCTTTCACGTCGACGAGGTGATCGCGGATGCGAACCGCGCGTGCGTGGCTTATCGCTTCGCGGTGCCCGAAGGCGACGGCCAAGCGCGGCTCGAACGCGCCGGGTGTGCGCTCGTTCGGTTGGACGGGCGCGGACGAATTACGGAATGGCGGGAGTACGAAGGATGAGCGTCAACGGCACCCCACAGCATCACGAAGATCTCTCGATCCACGTGCACGTCGCCGACCAGATGCAGGTGTTCGAGCTCGTCGGTTCGCTCGACATCGCGACGTCGCCCACGGTTCGCGCCGCGCTGACCAGTGCGTCCGAGCGCGGCAACCACCGTCTCGTCGTCGACCTCACGCGCGTCGACTTCCTCGACTCCACCGGGTTGGGCGCGCTCATCGGCGGGCAGCGCCGTGCGAAGGAGTTCAACGGCGAAGTCCGGCTCGTCGCGAAGGAAGGCCAGATCCTGCGCCTGCTGCGCATCACCGGCCTGCTCAAAGTGTTCGCGGTGTACGCGACGCTGGAAGACGCGCTCGCGGATGGAGCCCGCGTCGGCGACCTCTGACCGCTAGCGCCCGCCGGCGCTCGCCGCGCCCGCCGTCAGCGACTCGTCCACCAGCTCGATGACGTGCTTGATCGCGATGCGCTCGGCGCCGGCGCGCTTGGCGCTTACAGCGCGCTCTAGGCCGTTGCGCATCTGCAGCGCGCAGCCGGGGTTCGCGGTGGCGACGATCTCCGGTGCGACTTCCAGGATGCGGTCGGTCTTGCGGCGCTGCAGCCGCTGTGACATCTCCGGTTGCGTCACGTTGTAGATCCCCGCGGAACCGCAGCACAGCGACGACTCGTCCATCTCGCGCAGCTCCAGCCCGGGGATCTTCGCCAGCAACCGGCGCGGCGGTGCGGTGATGCGCTGCGCGTGCGCGAGATGGCACGCGTCCTGATACGTCACGATGCCGCGCAGCGCGCCGAACGCGCCGTCCGGTAAGCCGAGCTCGTCGACGTACTCCAGCACGTCGCGCACCTTCGCGGAGAACGCGAGCGCGCGGTTCTCCCACTCGGCATCGTCTTTGAACAGGTGCCCGTACTCTTTGAGCGCCGAGCCGCAGCCGGCCGCGTTGACCACGTACACGTCGGCGCCGCTGCGCTCGAACGCCGCGATGTTGCGCTTGGCGAGCTCGCGCCCGCGCGGCATCTCGCCGGCGTGGATCGTGATCGCGCCGCAGCAGCCTTGATCGCGCGGCACGACGACCTCGACGCCGGCCGCGTTGAGCACGCGCACCGTCGCCTCGTGCCAAGGCGCGAAGGCGACGTGCATGATGCAGCCGGCGTGCAAGAACGCGATCGCCCGCGGCGGGTCACCGTGCGCCTGGCGAAAGGTCGGTGCGAAACGCTGGTCGCGCGGCGTGAAGAAGCGGTCCGAGACGCGCGGCGCCATCGCTTCCATGTCGTGCAGCCCGAGCCGGCGCAGGATGCCGGTGCGGCGCACGAGATCGCCCAAGCCGCTGCGCTGGTAGAGCTTCAGCATGCGCGCCGCCGCGCGCATCAGCCACATCTTCGAGAAGAGCTGGCCGATCAGGAGCGCGCGGCCGAGCCGGGCGTACCACGAGCGAACGGGCCCTTGCGCGCGCACGATCTGCGTGCGGGCGGGCTCGAGGATCTTGCCGTAGTCGACGCCCGACGGGCACACCGCCTCGCACGCGCGGCAGTCCAGACACTCCGACATCTGGTGCACGAAGCCCGGGCTGAGCAGGTCGAGCCGTTCCTCCGCGACCGCTTTGATCAGCGCGATGCGGCCGCGCGGTCCGGACGTCTCCACCAGCGTCTCGACATAGGTCGGACACGTCGGCAGACACAAGCCGCACCGGACGCAGCGGTCGAACACGTCGGACGGCGGAACGTCGGGGGCGACAAAACTGCGGATGTCGATCGGCGCGTGTCCGTCGTCGGCCTGAGCGCTGTCATCCTGACCGTTCGACAGGCTCACGGGAATACTCACGATGACACCGCGTTCGCGAACGCGAAGCGCCCCCCATGCCCGCACCCGTCGACCCAACCCGAGCGCGAAGCTCCGTCGTCGTCGACGGCCGCGACCGCGCCGCCGCCCGCTCGTTCTACCACGCCGTCGGCTTCAACGACGAGGACCTCGCCAAGCCGCTGGTCCTCATCGCGAACACCTGGACCGACGCGATGCCGTGCAATTTCGGGCTGCGCGCGCTCGCCGACCACGTCAAAGCGGGCGTGCGCGCGTCGGGTGGCACGCCGATGGAGTTCAACACGATCGCGATCTCCGACGGGATCACGATGGGCACGGAAGGGATGAAGGCGTCGCTCGTCTCGCGCGAGGTGATCGCCGACTCGATCGAGCTCGTCGCGCGCGGCTACGGCTTCGACGCGATCGTCGCGCTGGTCGCGTGCGACAAGACGATCCCCGCCGCCGGCATGGCGCTGCTGCGGCTAGACATCCCCGGCCTCGCGTTGTACGGCGGCTCGATCGCGCCGGGCCGTTACAAGGACCGCGACCTCACCATCGGCGACGTGTTCGAAGCGATCGGCGAGCACGCCGCCGGCAAGATCGACGATGCCGAGCTGCGCGCGATCGAGTACGCGGCATGTCCGGGCGCGGGCGCGTGCGGCGGCCAGTTCACCGCCAACACGATGGCGACGGCGCTGGAGTTTCTCGGCCTGTCGATGGTCGGCAGCGCGAGCCCCGGCGCGACCGACCCGCGCAAAGAGAAGGAAGGCTATCGCGCGGGCGTGACCGTGATGGAGATGTTGCGCAGCGGCTTGACGCCGCGCAAGATCGCGACGCGCGCCGCGTTCGAAAACGCGATCGCGGCCGCGACCGGAACGGGCGGCTCGACGAACAGCGTGCTGCACCTCATCGCGATGGCGCGCGAAGCGAACGTGCCGCTGACGCTCGAAGACTTCGAGCGCATCTCCGAGCGCACGCCGATCGTCGCGGACTTGCGCCCCGGCGGCAAGTACGTCGCGCTCGATGTCGACAAGGCCGGCGGCGTCCAGCTCATCGCCAAGCGCATGGTCGAAGGCGGGCTGGTCGACGGCGACACGCTCACGCCCAGCGGCCACACGCTGCGCGAAGAGACGGCCAACGCCGTCGAGACGCCGGGCCAGCAAGTCGTCACGACCGCCGAGCGCCCATTCAAGAAGAAAGGCGGGCTGCGCATCCTGCGCGGCAACCTCGCACCCGACGGCGCGGTGGTGAAGATCGCGGGCCACGAGCCGGCGCTGCTCACCGGTCGCGCGCGCGTGTTCGAGCGCGAAGAAGACGCGATGCACGCGATCGATGCGCGCGAGATCGTCGCGGGCGACATCGTCGTCATCCGCTACGAAGGACCCAAAGGCGGTCCGGGGATGCGCGAGATGCTCGGCGTGACGGCGGCGATCGTCGGCCAGGGATTGGGCGATTCGGTCTCGCTCGTGACGGACGGACGTTTCAGCGGCGCGACGCGCGGGCTGATGGTGGGGCACGTCGCGCCGGAAGCGTTCGCCGGCGGACCGCTCGCGATCGTGCGCGACGGCGACACGGTCACGATCGACGTCGAGCGCGGTCGCCTCGACGTCGCGCTGTCCGACGACGAGATCGCCGCACGCACGCGCGCGTGGCGAGCGCCTGCGCCGCGCTACGCGACCGGCGTGTTCGCGAAGTACGCGGCGCTCGTGTCGTCGGCGGCCGAAGGTGCGGTGACGCGCCCGCCGTCCGAGGCGCGGAGCGCGTGATCGCGCTGCGCTGCAGCGCGTGCGACGCGGCCGTCGCCGGTGACGACGCGCTCGCGTGCGCGAGCTGCGGCGACCTGCTCGCCTTCGCGCTCGACACCGACCGCGTCGACGCGTACGCGGTGGAGACGAACGCGCGGCTGCGCCGCGCCTCGCTGGACCCGCGCGACCGCAGCGGCGTGTGGCGCTTCCGCGAGCTGCTGCCGCCGGTCGCGGACGACGCGATCACGACGCTGCGCGAAGGCGACGTCCCGCTGATCGACGCGCCGCGCGGCGCCGCGTACGCGGGCGTCGACGCGCTGGCGTACCTGCATCTCGGGGTCAACCCTACCGCGTCGTTCAAGGACGCGGGCATGACGGTCGCGATCTCGCACGCGCGCGAGCGCGGCGCGCGCATCGCGGTCTGCGCAAGCACCGGCAACACCGCCGCGTCGATGGCGGCGTACGCCGCGCGCGCGGGGATGATCGCGGTGGTGATCGCGCCCGTCGACGGGATCAGCGCGGCCAAGGTCGCGCAGACGCTCGACTACGGCGCGCACGTCGTCGCGGTCGAGGGCGACTTCGACGACGCGCTGCGCGCGGTGCGCGCGCTCGATCCGGCGACCGTCGCGGTCGTCAACAGCATCAACCCGTACCGCATCGAAGGGCAGAAGACCGCGGCGCTCGTGCTGCTCGAGCAGCGCCGCTGGCTCGCGCCGGACTGGGTCGTGCTACCTGGCGGCAACCTCGGGAACGCGAGCGCGCTCGGCAAGGGTTTTCGCGAAGCGCGCGCGATCGGGGTCTCGGTGCGCATCCCGCGGCTCGCGGTCGTGCAAGCAGCCGGCGCGGCGCCGTTCGCGCGCGCCTGGCGCGACGACGCCGAGCTCGTCCCCGTTCGCGCCGAGACCGACGCGACCGCGATCCGCATCGGCGCGCCGGCATCGTGGAAGAAAGCGCGCGCCGAGGTTCGCGTGTCGGGCGGGACGGTGCTCGCGGTCGACGACGCGGAGATCGCCGAAGCGCGCGCGGTGATCGGCCGCGACGGCGTCGGTTGCGAGCCGGCCTCCGCCGCATCGCTCGCCGGGCTGCGCCGTCTCGTCGCGGACGGTGCCGTCGCGCGCGATGCGGACATCGTGTGCGTGCTGACGGGCCACCTGCTCAAAGACACAGCGTATGCCGAACGCTATCACGCCTCGGCCGCGCCGCACGCGAACGCGATCGTGCGCGGTACCGACGTCGCGTCGTATCTCGACCGGTTGCTCGTCGCGCACGCGTGAGAACGTCGCCGCCGCGATGATCGACTTCACGGTCTCCGCGCCCGCGTCGAGCGCGAACCTCGGCGCGGGCTTCGACGCGGTCGCGCTCGCGCTCGAGCTGCGCATGACCGCCCACGTGCGCGAGCGCGCGCCCGGCGCGTCGTCGGAGTGGACGTACTCGGGCGCGCATGCGCCCACGCACGACGGCCTGCGCGGGTGCGTCGAACGCGGCATCGTGCGCATCGCGCCCGCGGCGCCGTCGCTTGCGGTCGCGCTCGACAACGCGATCCCGCTGGGCGGCGGGCTCGGCAGCAGCGCGGCGGCGCACGCGCTGGGCGTCGCGATCGGCGCGCGGCTCGTCGACCACCCGCCCGACGACGACCTACTCGCCCGTGCCGTCGCCGAGCTGGAAGGCCACCCCGACAACGCGCTCGCCGCATGGTACGGCGGCGCGGTGATCGCCGCGTTCGGCGACGACGGGCTCACCGTCGCGCGCTTCGCGCCGCCCGCGGCCGGCGCGGTGATCGTGGTCCCGGAGATCGCGCTGCCGACGGCGCAGGCGCGCGAGCTCGTGCCGAAAACCTACGCGCGCGCCGATGCCGTGCACAACGTGCAGCGCGCCGCGCTCCTCGGCGCCGCGCTCGCGGCGCGACGCCTGGACCTCTTGCGCGCGGCCGTCCGCGACAAGCTGCACCAGCCGTACCGCGCAAGCGCCATCCCGGGCCTCGTGGAGATCCTGGAGCTCGACGATCCCGCGCTCGTCGCGGTGGCGCTCTCCGGCGCGGGTCCGTCGGTGCTGGCGCTGGTGTACGACGAACCGCAGCGCATCGGCCGGCTGATCGCGGCCGTCTTCGACCGGCACGGCGTGCGCAGCGCGATCCTCACGCCGCCGCTCGCTTCGACCGGGCTCACGGTCACGTCGGGGGAGCGCGCGTAGCGGGCGAGCGACACGGGGACCTAGCGACCAGGCGAGAGGGGGACCATCGGGACACGAGAACGTGGTCGCCAATGATCAGCGTCAGCGTCGGGTCGCCCGCGGGGATGTGCACCGTCGCGAGCCCTGCGTTCTACCGCTACGTCCTCCGTCTAGCCGAAGCGCCGCTTCACGCGAGCGCGTCGGACCGCGCGCAGCTCGACGTGCTGGCGAACGTCCCGCACGCCTACGCCGACGAAGAAGAGTGCTCCGGCGACGGCTGGCGCATCGTCCCGGCCGTGTCCTACGAAGACTGGCCGGTCCTCGAAGCAACGCCGCAGCGCCTGCGCGCGGCGTTCCAAACCGCCCGCCGCCTCCTCTGGACCAACGCGGGCCCGGTAGGCATCAGCGCGGGCGACATGATCGCGGTGGACAACCAAATCGACTCGGTCCTGGGCGTTCTGCACCAAGCCGAAGCGGGCGGCTTCAGCGTCAACGTCTCCTACGTGAGCTGAACCCCGCCGCCCGACTCCGGAAATTCATGCCGCAACATCGCGGCAAAGCAGACGTAGCGCCCGTCGTTCACCATCGTGCTCGTGCCGACGCGCGAGGACGTTCTGGCGATCCGGACCATCGAAGAAGCTTTCGAACTTCGGACCGCTGCGGTGACAAAGCGGGAAGTCGCGCTGATTCGCATTGCGGGTCATGCGGGGCTCCTTGATTTCACGGAACATGCTGCGATCGCAGCAGACGACGAAATGATCCCGCTCTCCGCGGTGAGGCGAGTCATCGGAACCGCTCGCGTGAGGACGAAAGACGTCGATCCGGCCAGAGAACGATCCATCGGTATCAACTTCGAAGGGACGCTGCCGGACCGCAGGCGTATTCGTGCGAAAGTCTCCTGGGACGACGGTTATCTCGTCGTCACCGTACACACGATCGATATGGTAGGATAACGCGATGCAAAGAGTGCGTGAGCTGATAACGTTTCAGAAGAACATCGCGCCCGGTGTCTCCGTGCGCATCGACGGCGTCCCCGCATCTCTCCGCGGCGACAAGGAAAAAGTCCACGCGTTCGACACGCCTACCGCGTACCGGCTAGAGCGCTTTCTCGCGGCAGCGCGTAAGCGCATGGCGGATGGCGAGACCGAAATCCGATTCGAGTTCTCGGACACCCGTTCGATAGCGACCCGACGGCCGACGAACTCTCCTACGTGAACTGAGCCGGGTGGTCCGCGCGGTTACGAAGCCGCCCGGCTCTTCACTGACGAGGGTTGAACAGACTGCCCAGCACGCCGCCGATGTTGCTTGAACCGCCCTGCTGCTGCGCGCCTTCGCCGGCGGGCTCGTGATACGTCATCGACTGCAGCCCCAACCGGCCGGGGCCGGTGAAGCGGTTCATGCTCAGTGACGCGCCGCCGACGAACGCGCCGAGCGCGCCCATCAAACCGCCGCCGCCGCCCGACTGCAGCACAGACACGGTGTCCATGCGCACCGACGCGTCTTTCCACAACCACGCGCCGGGCTCGACGTCGAGCTGCTCGCCCGGCGCGAGCTGTTTCTCGAATACGTTGCCGTAACCGTGCAGCAGCAGCAGACCTTCATCGTTGCTCGCGGTGAAGCGGTCGATGAACAACCCGCTGCGGGAGAAGAAGACGTTCGCGAGTCCTTGCTGCCAGTAGAAGTCGTACGCGATCGTGTTCGTCGCCATCAGGAACTGGTGCTCGCGCACGTCGACGATCTGTCCCGGCCGTAATTTCAGCGCGACGATTTGACCCGGCGCTTCGCGCGACATCGCGACGTTGCCCGGACCTTGCGCGGTCGAGATGAAGATCTGCAAGCCCGCGAAGAAGCGCTTCCCGGCGTTCTGCAATCCCATGAAGCCCAGCCGCACCTGCGGCTGCTTCCACAGCAGGATGTGGTGCTCGAAGTAGACCGTCATGCGCGCGCCGAGCTCGATGTCGACGACGGGGACGAGCTGGCCTTCGATGCGCACCGTCATGTCGCCGACGCTGATCGGCTCCTCGGGGTTGGCGCTTTCCGGCACGGGCTCGCTGTACGCGCCGACCGCGACGGCTTGCGGCGCGGGCGCGCCGCACGTCTGGCAGAAGCGGGCGCCGTCGGCAATCGGGTTTTGGCAGGTCGGGCAGGTCATGCGCGAGCGTTCGCCGCGGGTACGTGGCGATCATGGAACGCGAACGCAGCGAAGAGCACGGCCGACACGACCAGGACCGCAGCCGGGTGGAAAACCTCGGGGTCGACGACGAGGAGTTCTCGTCGGTCGAGGACGTCGGCGCAGCGCCGAGTGAGAACCCCACGGTCGACGACGTCTGAGCGCGTTGCCGCGAAGCACGCCGCCGGCGCAGCGGATCGCCGAGCGCCGCATCGTGTTCGGCCCGCTGCGCGACGCGCTCGCCGAGCCGCGCCTCGCCGGACCCGTCGCGCTGCTCGGCACGGCGCGCTCGCTCGCCGCGGTCGCCGACGACGCGTTCGGCGGCGCAGCGGTCCACCGTTACGCCGGCGTGCGCCCGCACAACCCGCGCGCCGTCGTGGACGAAGCGGGCGCGTTCGTCGACGCGCACGGGTGCGCGACCGTCGTCGCGATCGGCAGCTCCAGCGCGATCGATCTGGGCAAAGCCGTGTCCGACGGCCGCAGCGTCGTGTTGGCACTGGTGCCGACCGCACTGGGGGGCGCGGAGATGTCGCGCAGCTACGGCGTGCTCGACGGCGACCAAAAAGTGGGCGGCCGGCTCGCATCGCCGGCGCCGATCGTCGTCTACGACGCGGCATTGCTGGCGTCGCTGCCGCCGCGCGACCTGGGCTCGATCGGAATCAATGCTTGGGCGCACGCGATCGAAGCGCGCTACGCGCGCGTGCCGCACGCGCTCGGCGGCGCCGCGGCGCTCGAGGCCGGACGCCGTTTGCCGCCGCTGCTGCGGCGCGCTGCCGTACACCGCGACGACGCGCTGCACCGCGAGCTGTTCGAGGCCGCGCACCTGGCGGGCTTCGCGCTGGATACCCGCTCGATGGGCTTGCACCACGCGGTCTGCCACGTCGTCGGCGGGCTCACCCGAATCCCGCACGGGATCGTGAACGCGATCGTGCTGCCGCACGCGGTCCGGGCGAATGCGCGCCTGGCTCCCGAGGCGGTCGCCGCGGTCGCGGACGCGTTCGGGTTCGCCGACCTCGCGACGGAAGCCGAGGTGATCGCGGCGGCCTACGCGCTACCGCGTACGTTCGCCGAGCTCGGGGCGCCGGCCGACTTGCCAGAGCGCGCGCTCCCGCGCGTGCTGGTACAGCCGCTGCTCGCGAACAACCCGGCCCCGCCGGACGAAGCCACCGTCCGCGACCTGCTGCGGGCAGCGTACGCCGGCTGAGCGGCCTACGGCGCACGTCAGCCGCAGATGAGCGGCCTACGGGCCGCATCAGCTCAGGACGAGCTCGACCTCTTCGTCGGAGAACACGCGAAAGCGCGTGTCGTAGGACCGGAAGCGGTCATCGGCCAGCACACGGCTGTGGATGCGCACGTCACGAGCGCTGCGCCCGTCCTCGAGCTCTTGCACGGGCCCGGCCTGCAGGCGGATCAGCGGCGCGACGCCCGACGCCGGCTTCGCGAGCCGTTTGAGGCGCACGAGGTGATCGACGATGCGCTCCTGGACTTTCGAGGTGAGCGAGCGGCACTCGTCGTCCACGAGCACGGGCAGCGGGACCGCCCGCGGCTCGGGCATGTTCTCGACGTAGCGCACGACGGCGTCCCAGTCGTCGGCGGCGATCGCCGTGAACGAGCAGAAATAACGGTGGACGACGCGCTTGGGCGCCTGCATCCGCTCGGCCTTGACGATCTTGACCCGGCTGGGGATCGAGCGGCGGCGAATCGTGAACGTCAGCGGGATCTCGCGCCCGTGGACCTCGACCGTCGAGACGAACGCGATGCCTTCGCGCGCGACGGTGGTCCCGAGCACCGCGATGCGCTTGCCTTCGCACAGGGCAACGGCGTCGAACGTGCCGTCGCGACCGTTCGTGGAGTTCTCGAACCAGAGAGGCTCCGTCTTTCCGAGGAGCTGGTCGAAGAGGTGCATCGTACAAGAGGTTTCGGCAGAAGCCGCATGACTTCTGAGAGGTTGGTCTACCCGGCGGGCGACTGTGCCCGTCGTCACCGGCTCCGGGTCGCTAGCCCGGCCGAAAGGGGTTCTTGCCTTCTTCCGAGTAACGGAAATACTGATTATCGCAACTCGGAGGAGTAATGGCGAAGAAGCGGCCGGTCTACGAAAAACCCGAGTTCCTCTCGGCCGATCCGGAGATCGCGGGGTTCGCCGAGCGCTACCTGCTGATTCGCGGCACCACGCCGCGCACCCGTGAGGCGTACCAGCGCGACCTCGAGCACTTCGGTGCGTTCTTGAAATCGCAAGCACTCGGCACGAACCCCGACGAGAAAGCGCCGCCGCCGTACGACGCGCTTGCGGGCGCGAAGTACGCGGACATCCTGGCGTATCAAACGTATCTCGCGCGCTCGCGCCGCTACGCGCCCCGCTCGGTGCGCCGCAAGATCGCGACGCTGCGGACATTCTACAAGCACCTGCGCCACAGCGGCCGGCGCGACGACAACCCGGCCGCCGACGCGATCCTGCCCAAGATCGGCCGGCCGCTGCCCAAGGCGATGCGCGGGGACGAGGTCGCCAAGGTGTTCGCCGTCGCGCCGCCGGCGGGGCTCAACCGGCTGCAGCGCGCGCGCGATCAAGCGATCCTGCAGTGCCTGTGGTCGTGCGGCGTGCGGCGCGCCGAGCTCGTAGGGCTCGACCTCAACGACGTCGACCTCGAAGGGCGTTCGCTGCGCGTCGTCAAGGGCAAGGGCAACAAGGACCGCTACGTCCCGATGACGCCCGAGGCCGCCGTCGTGATGGGCGAGTACCTAAAGCTGCGACCGCGCGTGAGCGTCCCCGCGTTCTTCGTCGGGCGCGGCGACCGGCGTTTGAGCGCCGCCGCCGTCTACAAGATCGTGCGGGCGTACATGGAGCTCGCCGGCGTCACCGAGTACGCCTCACCGCACACGTGGCGACACACCGTCGCGACGCTGATGCGCGAGCGCGGCGCCGACCTGTTGTTCCTCAAAGAGTTCCTCGGGCACGAGTCGACCGCCACGACCGAGATCTACACCAAGCTCGCGCGCGGTCGTCTTCGCGCGGAGTTCGACGAGTTTCATCCGCGCGAAGACCTCTGACCGCTCGTTACCGCACCGGCGCTACAGTCGCGCGCCGCGCCCCGTGACCAGGTTGTACACCAGCAGGATGATGGCGATCACGATCAAGATGTGGATGAACCCGCCCGTGACGTGGAATGCGAAAAAGCTCAGCAACCAGATGACGAACAGGACGACGACGATAGCCCAAATGAGTCCAGCCAAAGTGCTTCCCTCCCTTTCGAGCGTCGCTTGCCCGTCCTGGTCGCTTCCTAATCACGCGAGCGCCAGCGCGGGGCGGTACGGCCGGGGCGTTCCGGGGTAAGCCGTGCGCGGCCCCAACGGGTCGGAAAGCGAGCAAGACATGGGTCTCAAAGATGCGTTCGACAAGGCCGCCGATGCCGTGAAGCACGGGGCCGAAGACGTCAAGGACTGGGTGGGCGAGGCCGGCCACCGCGGCGCCGCCGAGGGCGAGCAAGCGAAACGCGACGTCGCCGGCGACACGCTGACGCCGGGCGAAAAAGCCGGTTCGGTGCTGAACCAGGGCAAGGAAGAGTTGCTGGCCGGCGTCGATCACGCGAAGCGCGACGTGCGCGACCTCTAACCGCGCAACGACGCGAGCTGCACGAACGCCGGGGCGACATTCGCCTCGGCGTTCTTCTTCTTCTTGCGCGAATGCGCAGCGACCGTGCGGTCGTCACGGTTTCGCAACCGGCGCGCAGGGCAAACTGTGGTGAACGCAACCGCACCACGAGGAAACACGATGGCCGACGTACTCACGCTGCTCAAAGAAGACCACGCGAAAGTCAAAAAGCTCTTCAAGCAAGTCAACGACCTCAGCGACGGCGCACACGCGACGCGGCACAAGCTGTTCGCGCAGATCGACGAAGAGCTCACGCTGCACGCGAAGCTCGAAGAGACCATCTTCTACCCCGCGTTCAAGGCGAAGACGAAGGCTGCGAGCGACGAGCGCGACGAGATCCTCGAAGCGTACGAAGAGCACGCGTCGGTGAAAGACTTGATCAAGAAGCTCGAAGCGACCGATCCTTCGGACGAGACGTACAAGGCGAAGGTGCAAGTGCTCGGCGAGCTGGTCGACCACCACGTCCACGAAGAAGAACACGAGATGTTCAAACAGGCCAAGAAACTCTTCAGCAGCGAGGAGCTCGACGAGATCGGCGCGCAGATCGAAGCCGCCAAAGAACGGGCCGGCGCCAAAGCGTAGCCGCCGTCGCGAGGGCACCGGTCAACGCACGCGGGTAGCCTCGCGCGCCTTGACCAGCGCCGTCAGCGTTTCGTTGTACGGCGTCGGCACGGCGGCGCGGCGGCCCGCGGACACGACCGCGCCGTTGATGAAATCCACCTCGGTCGCCGCGCCCGAGCGCAGGTCGAACAGCATCGAGTTCTCGAGCTCCGCGGTCTGCTCGACGATGCCGCGCACGTACGTCCACGGATCGGTGAACGGCAGCGGGATGCGCATCGCGTTCGCGACGGTCGCCGCTTCTTGCGCGAGCGAGCGCGCGACGTCGCCGGCGTGCTCGTCCGTCAGCACCACGCCGTTGGGGCGGTCGAGCAGCGCCGCGACCGGGTTTATCGCCGCGTTCGCGATCAGCTTGCCCCACAGGTGCGGGCGGATGTCGTACGCGGCGCTCGCGCGGAAGCCCGCGTCGACGAGCAGCCGCGCGACGCGGTTGATCACCTCGGGCGACGCGCCCGCGCTGCCGAGCACCGTCGTGCCGTCGCCGATCCGCCGCGCCTCGCCCGGGCCGACGGTGAGCGCCGACTCGGTGGTCGCGCCGATCACCAGCGAGATCGTGCTCCCCAGCGACGTCTTGATCGCCTCCTCGTTGCCGAGGCCGTTCTGCAGCGATACGATCGCCGTCGCGGGGCTCAGCTCCGCCGCGAACGGCCGCAGCGCGCGCAGCGTGTCGGTCGCGCGCACGAACACGAACAGCGCCTGCACGGCGAACAGCTCGCGCGGCTCGCTCGTCGCGTACGCCGCGCGCGCCTCGCCGTCGACACGCAGCCCGTCCCGCCGAATCGCATCGACCACTTCACGCCGCTGCTCCAGCAAAACGACCTCGTTCGAAGCAGCAAGGCGCTGCCCGAACAACGTCCCCAGAGCACCCGCTCCCACGATCCCGATCTTCATTTTGAAGGCGCTCCGCCCCAGGCTGCGCGCCCCCCACGCTTCGCGTGGGGCCCCCGGGTCCGACCTCGCAACGACAATCCGGGCAGCGCGCGATGCTGCTGCGCTCGGTCCATCACCATGCTGGCGTTTTCGTTCGTCGTTTTGACATGAGCCCGATCAAGAGAACCCCCGCGCAGAATCCGCCGATGTGGGCGAAGTACGCGGTCCCGCCGGTGGACTCCGCCGCGCGGTCGCTGATCGTGGCGAATCCGTTGAGGAACTGGGTCGCGGCCCAGACCCCGATGACGAGGATGGCCGGCAGCCGCACGAAGAGCGGGATGATCACGATCGGAACGATCGTCCGGATCGACGCGAACGGGAACGTCACCAGGTAGCCGCCCAGCACGCCGGCGATCGCGCCCGACGCGCCCAGCGCCGGCACGTGGCTGCCCGGTCCGATGACGATCTGCGCGATCCCGCCCGCGATCCCGCACAGCAGGTAGTACGCCAAGAAGCGGACCTGGCCGCAGACGTACTCGATCGCGGGCCCGAACACGAACAGGAACAGCATGTTGAACCCGATGTGCAGCCAGCCGCCGTGCAGAAACATCGACGTCAGGATCGTCAGCGGCGGAAACGGCGGCGACGGCGGCGCCAGCACGACGAGGTGCGTCACGTCGTACGGGATCAGCGCGAACGCATTGATGAAACCGTCGGTGTCTACCGCGCTCAGCTCTTGGTAGAACACCAACAGGTTCGCGAGGATGAGCGCGTACACGACGAACGGAAACCCGGCCGGTTGCCGCTCGTCGCCGCCGATCGGAATCACATCAGAACTGGTACTGCAGCCCGAAGGTCGTGCGGCGGCCGTCGCGCAGCAGGTCGCGCTCGCCGCCGAAGATCGTCAGGCCGTTGCCGAGCTTGAAGTTCGCATACGCGTCGGTGGTCGGCCGGCGCAGGTCGTACACGCGCGCTTCGAGGCCGAGGCCGCGGCTGAGCGCCGGGGAGTAGACCGCGCGCGCGCCGAGCCGCGAGTAGAGCACGCCGCAGCCGACGGACAGACCGGGCCGCAGTTTCGTCATCGCGGCGAAGTTCCACGACGACTTGGCGCCGATGTCGTTCGCGCCTGCGAACACGTACGTGTCGCCCTTGGGCAGCGCGATCACGTTGATGTCCGTCTGCGGTCCGCGGTCCTTCGTCAGCAGCGGCGAGCTGTTCACTCCGGCGTGCTGCCGGTCGAGCTCCGAGACGCGGACCTGCAGCGCAACGAGATCGCGCACGAGGCTGCCGACCTTGTTCTTGATGTTGCCCTGCTCCGACCCGGGCGGAGGCGTGTTGCCGGGCGCGGCTTCGCCCGGCCGCCGCGGGTACGTGCCGTTGGGCAGCGGGGTGCCGCCGGGGGACGGCGTCGCGCCGCGGTCCACGCCATAGACGTTGGAGCGGCCGCCGAACTGTGCGAGCAGCGAGTTGGCCTTTTGCGCGGCGGCGTCGACGTTGGCGACGGTGTCGCGCAGTTGCGCCTGCGTCTGCGGGTTGCCGGTGACGTTGCGCAAGTCGCTCGCGATCGAGGAGAACGTGGTCGCCGTCTGTGCGATCCCTTGCGTCGTCTGCAGGATGTTCGAGCGCAGTTGCGGGTCGGACGCCAGCGCGGATACGTGGTCGGCGGTCCGGTTGAGATCGCGCGACGATGCGTCGAGCGCCGCGACGATCGCGTCGAAGTGACCCGTGTTGCGCCGCACCGTCGTGTCGAGCTGCGCCGTCACGTCGTTGAGGTTGCTGCTGCTGCGCTCGATCGCGAGCTGCAGCGTCGTGGTGAGCGAGTCGATGCGCCGCGAGAGCCGGCTGAACGACTGGTTCGCCGTGACGCTGACCTCGTTCGCGTTGTTGAGCGCGGACTGGAACGTGTTGAGCAGCTGCGGCTCGCGGCGCGACAGATCGGCGAGCATCGCGTCGACCTTCTTCATCTCGCCTTGGCCCTGGTCGAGCAGCTCCTGGATCGTCGCCGGGTTGGTGCCTTGCGGCTGCTGCTCGATCGGCAGCACCTCGCGCGGCAGCACCGCCACCGCGGCGGGGGCGTTGGTCGGCGCGGCGTAGCCCGAGGGGTGCGGGGCGGGCACGGCCGGCACGATCTCGAGCGACGAGTCGCCGGTCAGCGGCGCCTGGATCAGGAACCGCGCGTTACGCGGGACGTCGACGTTGTTGTCGATCGCCAGGATCACCTCGACCGTGAAGTCCTCGGGGATGAGCCGCGTCTGGTCGACGACGCCGACGATGACGCCGCTCTCGTAGACCAGCGCGCCCTTGTGCAGCCCGGCGGCGGACTTGAAGTGCACGCCGATCTTGTAGCGCCCCGACGTCCCGACGTTCGCGAGCACCAGAAAGAAGCCGAACAGCCCGAGGAGGGCGACGATGGTGAAGATGCCGACGACAGCTTGTCTGTTCATAACGTTAAATCGGGATCGGCCCGACCTCGCTCCCTTGCAAGAATTGCTGCACGATCGGATTCGGTGACTTCCGAATCTCGTCGACGGTTCCGTACGCGACGATCGCGCCCTCGAACAGCATCGCGATGTAGTCAGCCATGAGGTAGATGCTCTCCAGATCGTGCGAGACGACGACGGCCGTCCCGTTGAGCCGCTCCTGCAGCCTCACGATCGTGTCGGTGAGCACGTGGGTGATGATCGGGTCCAGTCCCGTGGTCGGCTCGTCGTACAGAACCGCTTGCGGGTTGGTGACGACGGCGCGCGCAAAGCCGGCGCGCTTGACCATCCCACCCGACAGTTCGGCAGGAAAGCGCTCCTCGACGTGAGCCAGCCCGACGGAATCGAGCGTCTCCGCAACGACCTTGCGGATCTCCGCATCTTTCATCTTCGAGTGCTCGCGCAGCGGGAGCGCGACGTTCTCGCCGACCGAGAGCGAATCGAAGAGCGCGGAGAACTGGAACGCGAAGCCGATCGTGCGGCGCAGATCGATCAGATCGCGTTCGCGCATCTCGGTGATGTCCTGGCCCTTGACGAACACGCGCCCGCTGTCGGGCTGCTTGAGACCGTTGAGCAGCCGCAGGATCGTCGACTTGCCGGCGCCCGACAGGCCGATGATGCACGTGATCGCGCCCTCGACGATGTCGAGCGAGAGATTCTGCATCACGATCTTGTTGCCGTAGCGGACGCACACGTCGTCCAGCTGTGCCCAGACTGCCATCAGGACGGACCGTAGAGCACGTACGAGAGCGTGAAGTTGAAGATGAAGATCAGGATGATCGACGTGACCACGGCACCGGTGGTCGCCTTACCGACGCCGGCCGCGCCGCCGCGCGTATGAAGGCCCTGATACGCGCCGATGATCGCGATGATCACACCGAAAATGACCGATTTGAACAATCCCTTGAGCACGTCGTTGAACGTAAGCGCTTGGCGCGCCGAGGTGATGAACGACTCTTGCGAGATGTGCGCGGAGATCCCGGCCACCCACATGCCGCCCAGGATCGAGATGATGTCGGCTAAGATGGTCAGCAGCGGCAGCATGATCACCAGCGCGACGAGCCGCGGGACGACCAGCATCCGCGTCGGCGAGAGGCCTAGCGACTGGAGCGCCTCGATCTGCTCGGTGACCACCATCGAGCCCAGCTCGGCCGCGATCGCCGCGCCGGTGCGCCCCGCGACGACGACGGCCGAGAGCATCGGCCCGAGCTCGCGCGCGCTCGTGAAGGCGACGACGCCGCCGACGAGGTTGCCGACCCCGAACTGAACTGCCTGGACGGCGCTCTCCAGCGAGAACACCATCCCCGTGAACAGCGAGGTCAAGACGACGATCGAAACCGACTGAACGCCCAGCAGATAGGCCTGATCCGCTGACTCGCGCACGCGAATGCGCAGGCCGACGATGAACCGCAGCGCGTCACCGAGGAGTTGGGCCGCGCCACCCGCGTAGGCGAAGACGTTGGTCGTGCCTCGCCCGACGTCATCGAGCACCTTCATTCCGCGCGCAGTTCCGCGAGCGCGTCGAGGACGCCTCGCACGGCCTCCACGCGCTTGCCGACGACACCGCGTTCGGCGGTGAGATTGAACTGCTGCAAATAGAGCTGCTCGAGCTCGCGGTCGACGTACCGCAACTGCCCTTGCGCCTCGCGCTCGTACGGTTCGAAGTAGCGCCGCACGGCATCCAAGTAAGCGCGTGCCGTCGTCGCATCGACAGGCCCCGCGGCCAAGGCCCGCTCGATCCGGTCCTGCGCACTGCGCATCGCGCGATCGGTCAGGTGAAACGCGCCGACAGTCGCGACGAGCGCCGCGAGCCGGCCGTCAGCCACGCGCGAGCACCTCGAGTTGCGCCGCGAAGAGCGTTCGGATCCCGCCTTCGGCGAGGCCCAGGAGGCCGTCGAGCTGCTCGCGGCTGAAGGGCTCCCGCTCGGCCGTCCCCTGGACCTCCACGAAGCCGCCGGCGTCGGTCATCGCGACGTTCATGTCGACCTCGGCCCGGCTGTCCTCTTCGTATGGAAGGTCGAGGACAGACTCACCGCCCACGATCCCGACCGACACGGCCGCGATCTGCCCGGCGAGCGGCCACTTCTGCTTCTTCTCGGGGTCGAAATGCTTGCGCAGCGCCAGCGCGAGCGCGACCCACGCGCCGGTGATCGACGCGGTGCGCGTGCCGCCGTCGGCGCCGATCACGTCGCAGTCGACGATCACCGTGCGCTCGCCGAGTTTCTGCATGTCGACGACGGCGCGCAGCGCGCGCCCGATCAGCCGCTGGATCTCGTGCGTGCGCCCGCCCAGGCGGCCCTTGGCGGCCTCGCGCTGGTTGCGCTCGGGCGTGGCGCGCGGCAGCATCGCGTACTCCGCGGTGATCCAGCCGGTCCCGCGCCCGCGCATCCACGGCGGCACCCGGTCCTCGATCGTGGCGGCGCAGATGACGCGCGTGTTGCCGAGCGAGATGAGCACGCTCCCGTCGGCAAACGTGAGATACCCCGGCTCGATGGAAAGGGGACGAAGCTGATCAGGTTCACGACCGTCGGCACGCACGACCGACGACGATTCGGCCGAACCCGTCCCGTTCCGCTTTTTTCGCGATCGCTCGAAGGGTCGTGACGAGGAGCTAGGCGGCGGAAACCTCGAGCAGCTCGATCGCGATTGCCGACGATGCGATGGCGGACGACGAGGGAATCTCCTCGCCCTTTTCGCGCGCAAACTCAATCCAGAGGCGAATCCCCTCGCGCAAACTTTCTTTGGCTTCGTCTAGCGTATCGCCGGCACCGAACGCGCCGGGAACGTCCGGCGTATAGCCCCAAATCGAGCCGTCTTCCGCGCGCTCGTAGATCGCTTGATAGGTCATGGTTTCCAGCCTGCTGTTTTGACGATGACGGCGAACACTCCGCGGACGATCGTCGCTTGTCCATTCCGATGCCACGGCAGCGTAATCATTCCGGGGAGAACGGGGTGATCGAATACGCGATGGCTGCCGCTACCACGACGGCGTTGCCATACCCACCCTTCCCACTCGAGCCGCTTTTGAATGTCCCGTGCTTTCCTCGTTCGCACGGGACAATCGTGGTGCCTACGGTGGACCGCGCCATTTCGGCCATGTTACCGTTCATCGCGAGAGCCAATCGTGCGCCGGAGCGACGGCCGGTCACACAGTTCGGTCCTCTGCGTTTACTCGACGGTGACCGTCTTCGCCAGATTCCGCGGCTGGTCGACGTCTTTGCCGTCGATGTCCGCGATGTGGTAGGCGAGGAGTTGCAGCGGGATCACGTTGACGATCGGCGACAGCAGCTCGTCGACGCGCGGTACCCACAGTACATGATCCGCGAGTGCGGCGGCTTCTTCGTCGCCGTAGTTTGCGACTAGGATGATCGGGGCTTCGCGTGCTTTGGACTCGGCGATGTTCGACAGGATCTTCTCACGCACGCGGCCTTCGGTCACGATACCGACCACCGGCGTTTTGCTGTCGAGCAGTGCGATCGGGCCGTGCTTCATCTCGCCTGCGGCATAGCCCTCGGCGTGGATGTAGCTGATCTCTTTGAGCTTGAGCGCACCTTCGAGCGCGGTCGGGAAGTTCACGTAGCGGCCCAGGAACAGCGCGGAGCGCGCCTTGCGGACTTTCTTCGCGACCTTCTTCACGTCGTCCGACGTGTTCAGCACCACGTCGATGGCGGCCGGGAGCAGCTTCGTGCCCTCGGCGATCTCGCGCAGGCGCTCGATCGGCGCCGACTTGCGCACGCGCGCGAGGTAGAGCGCCAGGAGCACGGCGGCGATCGCTTGCGAGACGTACGTCTTCGTTGCCGCGACGGAGATTTCGGGGCCGCCGCGCGTGTACAGCGTCGCGTCGGCCATGCGGGTGAGGTGCGAGCCGACGACGTTGGAGATGCCGATGATCGGCGCGCCTTCGTCCTTGGCGATCTTTACCGCTTCGATCGTGTCGGCGGTCTCGCCCGACTGCGACATGGCGATCGTCAGCGTGCGCGCGTCCATGTAGCGGTCGCCGTAGCGGAACTCGCTTGCGAGCTCCATCTCGACGGGCAGCTTGCACAGCGCGCGCATCAGGTACATGCCGACCATGCCGGCATGGTACGCGGTGCCGCAGCCGGTGATCGAGATCTTCGTCATCGCGCGCAGCACGATCTCGTCGATCTTGAGCTCCGCGCCGAGCTGCACGTCGTGGTTTTCGTCGATGCGGCCGGCCAGCGTCTCCTTGACGACGTTGGGCTGCTCGAAGATCTCCTTGAGCATGAAGTGCTTGAAGCCGGACTTCTCCGCCGACGTCGCGTCCCACGATATTTGCTGCACCTCGCGCTCCACCGGCTTACCGTCGAACGCGGTGAGCGTGTAGCCGTCCTGGCCGACGTCGACGACCTCGCCCTCTTGCAGGATGATGATGCGCTTGGTGTACTGCAGCATCGCGGGGATATCCGACGCGACGAACATCTCGTGGTCGCCCAGGCCGACGATCAGCGGCGTCGCGCCGTTGCGGGCGAAGATCAGCCGGCCCGGCGTGTCCGACGAGATGATGCCCAGCGCGAACGCGCCGCGCACGAGCGCGAGCGTCTCGCGCACCGCCTGCACGAGGTCACCCTTGTAACGCGTCTCGATGAGGTGCGCGAGCACCTCGGTGTCGGTCTCGGACTTGAAGACGTGGCCTTGCGCGAGTAGTTGCGCGCGCAGCGACGCGTAGTTCTCGATGATGCCGTTGTGCACGACGGCGAAGCGCCCGGTGCAGTCCATGTGCGGGTGCGCGTTCGCGTCCGACGGGCGGCCGTGGGTCGCCCAGCGCGTGTGCCCCAGGCCCGTCGTCCCGTGCAGCGACTCGCCGTTGGCGAGCCGGGCAGCCAGGTTGGACAGCTTGCCTTCGGCCTTGGAGCCGACGAGATTGCCGTCGGCGTCGATCACGGCGATGCCGGCGGAGTCGTACCCCCGGTACTCCAGCCGCCGCAGCGAGTCCATGATGATGGGGACGCTATCGCGCTTCCCGATGTATCCGACGATGCCGCACATGGTGGTGACGACCTCCGTGGTCGCCCTCGGGTTTCCCTACCCGGCGCCGCTCGCTACTTGATGCCCTCTTTGGTGCGCTTGTAGGGGATTTTGCCGAGGCGAACTTCGTTGAACGCCGTCGAGACGGGCTTGTTGGGGTTGACGCGCTCGGTGAGCGGAGGGGCCCCGTTGTTGAGCTGCTTGGCGCGCTTGGTCACGACGTTGACCAGAGAAAACTTCGAGTCTACGTGCCGGAGCAGGCCGTCGAGGTCGCCGAATACTGAGTCACTCACTAGCTGTCTTCCAATTCTTTGAGGCGGGTGTCGGGGACGCGATGGATGCGGTACCGTTCGGCCCGCACGATCGCCGCGAGGTCGTCGACCGCTTGGTGCGGCTGCGCTTCCTCGTTGATCACGAGATAATCGAACCGCCGAGCGAAGGTGAACTCGTCGTGCGCGATTTCCAGCCGCGCGGCGATCTGCTCGTTCGTCTCGGTGCGCCGCGTCTCGAGGCGCGAGCGAAGGTACGAGAACTTGTCGGGGACGATGAAGATGAGGACCGCGTCGGGGAATCGTTCCTTGATGGCGAGCGCGCCGTTCACTTCGGGCTTCGAGACGATGTCGTAACCGTCGCGCAGCTTGTCTTCGATGAACGAGCGCGGCATGCCGTAGAGGTTGTCGTTGTACTCGCGCCACTCCAGGAACGCGCCCGCCTCGATGCGCCGGCGAAACTCGCCGTGCTCGAGGAAGAAGTAATCGACCTGATCGCGCTCGCCCGCGCGCGGCGCGCGCGTGGTAGCGGAGATCGAGTAGAGGAGACGGTCGTGGCGAGCCATCAGGCCTTCCACCAACGTGTCCTTCCCCGCGCCCGACGGGCCCGACACGACGAACAACAGACCCGGGCCGGTCAGAACGCCTCTCCTCCTCACGAATGGGGCAAACACGGAGAAATACGGAAACGGCGGGAAAGCACCTGCCCGCCATGACCACCGACTGGATCCTCGTGCGCCGCGCCGCGGCCGAGCTGGAGCGCGCTTTGCGGGGCGGCCGGGTCACCGACGTGGGGCTGGTGGACGACGGGCGGGTCGCGGTGCAGTTCGGGGGCCTCAAGAAACGCGGCCCGGCGACCCTGGCGGTGGACGCGTTCGGGTCCCCGCCGCTGGTGACCCTGGACGACGCCGAGCTCGCGCTGGCGGTCGACCCCGGCTGGCTTCGGGCGGCCGGAGCGACCCTGCGCGGGATGCGGCTGACCTCGGTGCGCGCGCGCCATGGCGACCGGGTCCTGGTGCTCTCGTTCGGGAGCGCGTCGCGGTTCGGGGTCGAGAGCGAGTCGCGGTTGGTGCTGGAGCTCGTGCCGCGGTACGGCAACGTCGTGCTGCTGCACGACCGGATGGTCGTCGCGGCGGCGAAGCAGTTCTCGCCCGCGGAGAACGAGGCGCGCTCGGTCCAGGTCGGCCTGCCGTACGAGCCGCCTCCGCTCCAGCAACCGTCGCTGGATTTCGCGGCATTCGTGCAAGCGCTCGCGGCGGCTGCCGACGCGAAGGCGCGGACGCGCGCGCTCGGTGGCTACTTGCCGGAGATTCCGCGGCTGATCGCCGCGTCGCTGATCGCGCAGAGCGACGCGATCCCGTGGCCTTCGCCGACTAGGCGCGCGGAGTGGCTCGAAGAGCGCGCACGCGCGTTGCTGTCCGCGACCGAAGGCGAACCGGACGGGCTCGGCGACGTTCACGTCTACCGCGATGCAGACGGGGCTGTCGTCGCCGCGCATGTGTTCGCGCTCGCGCAGTACGCCGAGCTCGCGCACGAAACCGTGCCGTCGCTCCTGGACGTATTCGCCGAGACGCGGTCCGCGACGCTGCGTGCGAAACGCGGCGACGCGACCGAACGCCGCCGCGCATCGTTGCACGCGCGCGTCGGCAAACGCGCGCGCGCGACGGACGAGGAGCTGGCCGCGGTCGCCATACGCATCGCCGACGCGGCCGCGCGCGACCGCCTGCGCGAGAGCGGCGACGCGCTGTTCACGCACCTGCACGAGATCCCGCCCGGCACGACGACCTTTGTCCCGCCGACGAACCCCACGCTGACGATCGTGCTCGACCCCGAGCTCGACGTCAACGCGAACGCGCAGCGCTACTACGCGCGCTATCGCAAGGCCGCCGACGCGCTGCCGCATCTGGAGAAACGGCGCGCCGCGCTCGCCGCGCGGCGCGAAGCGCTCGACGCGCTCGCGTTCGAGGCGGAGCGCGCCGACGCACCCACGCTGCCGGAGCTCGAAGCGGACCTCGACGAGCTCGAAGGCCGCCCGCCGCAACGCGTCGCGCAGTCGGCCGCCAAACGCCGCGCGCCGCTGCGCCTCGACCGGCCGTCGGGCGCGCGCATCTACGTCGGCCGCTCGCCACGCGAGAACGTGGAAGTGACGTTCAAGATCGCGCGCCCGGACGATCTGTGGTTCCACGCGCGCGGCATCCCCGGCTCGCACGTCGTGCTGCAAACCGCGCCCGGGAGCGCGCCGCACGACGACGACCTCGCCGCGGCAGCCGATCTCGCCGCGGCGCACAGCAAAGCGCGCAACGCGCCGCGCGTCGAGATCGACTACACGGAGCGCAAGTACGTGCGCAAGCAGCGCGACGCGGGCCCGGGCATGGTGTGGTACACGAACGCGCGCACGCGCGTCGGAAACCCGGATCCCAAAACGCCGGCTACGTCGGGTGCGGGTTGAGCTCGATGCTACTCGCTATGGACCTTCCGCGAGCGCCGCGCGCAGCGCTTCGACTACGCGGGGGTCGTACGCCGTCGCGCGCGACGACTCGATGTTCGCAAGCGCGTGGCCCGGGCTCAGGGCCGCGCGCCACGGCCGCGCGTCCGTCATCGCGCAATAGGCGTCGGCCACGGCCACGATGCGGCCGCTAAGCGGGACCGCTTCGCCTCGCAGGCCGCCGGGATAGCCCGCGCCGTCCCAGCGCTCGTGGTGCGTCGTCGCGACGACCAGGGCGGTGCGCAGCAGCGGGCTCGTCGGGTCGCCGAGGATCGCGCGGGCGTGCGTGACGTGCTCGCGCACGAGCGCGAGGTCGGCGGATTCGAGCCGCACGGTCTCGTGCAAGATGCGATCGGGGAACGCGATCTTGCCGATGTCGTGCACGCGCACCGCGCGCGCGAGCAGCTCGCGCTCCGACGTTGCCATCCCCAGCCGCTTCGCGAGGCGGACCGTCAGCGCCGTGACGCGCTCCGCGTGCCGCGCGAGCAACGGATCGCGCGCGCGCAGCGTCTCGAACAGCGCGTCGAGCAGCACGCCGTCGCGCGCCGACAGCTCCTTCTCCGCCTTGCGGGCGCGCGCGCCGTGCTCGTCGGCGCGCGTGACGGCATCGCGGCGGCGGCGGTCCGTCGCCAGCGCGTTCGTCGCGATCGCGAGGAACTCGACCGGATCGACGGGCTTGGTCAAGAAGCCGATCGCGCCGGACCGCAGCGCCGTGCGGCGCAGCTCGCGCTCGTCGTTCGCGGTGACCATCATGAACGGGACGTTCTCGCGGCCGGGGATCGCGCGCAGCTTGTCCGCAAACTCTAGCCCGCTGATGTCCGGCATCGTCTGATCGAGCACCGCGAGGATCGGGATCTTCGTCTCGGCCCACGCCAGCGCGGGCTTCGGTTCGGTAAAGCACTGCGAGACGACGCCGGGGATCTTGCTCAGCACCTTCGCGTACAGGCGCAGGTTGGGCTCGTGGTCGTCGAGGACCAGCACCTCGCTCACGGCAGGCTCGCGCGGTACGCGCGCACTTCCTCCTCGACCCGCACGTACGCCGCACCGATGGCGTCGACACGCTCGCGCGCGCCGTCCAGGTCGCCGGTGCGCGCGCGCGCATCGAGCTCCGTCGCGAGCGCGTACACGGCGGTCGCGCCGATCGTGCCGGCGCTGCCCTTGATGCCGTGCGCGGCGCGCGCGACGACGCTTGCGTCGTGCGACGCCAGCCCGTCCTCGAGCGCGCGGCGGTGCTTCTTGCCCGTTTCGAGCGCCATCTCCAGCAGGTCGGCGATCCCGGTGACGTCGTCCTCGAACGCCTCTTGCAGGCGCCACAGGTCGAGCACCGCCTTATCCGGCAACGCTGACCCCGTTCGCGAAGCGTTCGACCACCTCGCGCAGCGCGGCGAGCTGCACCGGCTTGGCGAGGTAATCGTCCATGCCCGCGGCCAGGCACGCCTGGCGGTCGCCTTCCAGCGTGTTCGCGGTCATCGCGATGATCGGCACGTGCCCACCGCGCAGCGCTTCGCCGCGGCGAATCTCGCGCGTCGCCTCGAAGCCGTCGACCTCGGGCATTTGGCAATCCATCAGCACGAGATCGTAGGTGCCGTGCGCGACGGCGTCGATCGCTTCGCGTCCATCCGTCACGGCGTCGGCACGAAAGCCGAGCTTCTTGAGCTGCTGCAGCGCGAGGCGGCGGTTCACCGCGTTGTCCTCGGCGACGAGCACCAGCACGCGGTCCGCGCTGCGGCTCAGCACGGCCTCGGGCGCCGCCGGCACAGACGGTACCGCCGGGCCGTAGAGCGCGGCGACCAGCGTGTCGTGCAGCGTGTTCTGGCGGATCGGCTTGCGCACCACGGAGACGAAGCCGTGGGCGCGCGCGTCTTGCGCGTTCACCGCCTCCTCGCCGCCGGTCAGAAGCACGATCGGCACGGTCTCGCAGCCGGCGAGCGCGTGCAGCCGCGCGGCGAAACCGAACGCGTCGCCGCTCGCGCGCCGGTCGGCGACCACGACCTCGAACGGCGCGTGCCGTTCGGCCGCGGCCCGCGCGAGCTCGAGCGCGTGCGCGGCGTTGCCGGTGCTCGACGCGCTCGCGCCCCAGGCCAGCAGATACTGATCAACGACTTGGCGCGCCACCACTTCGCCGTCGACGACGAGCACGCGCGCGCCGCGCAGCGTCTCGCCGCGGTCCACCTCGGCGGCGGCGAGCACGCGCGTGAACGGCACGGTGAACCAGAACGTCGAGCCACGCCCGGGGCTGCTGTCGAAGCCGATCTTGCCGCCCATGAGCTCCACGAGCCGGCGCGAGATCGACAGGCCGAGCCCCGTTCCGCCGAACCGGCGGCGCGTCGACTGATCGGCTTGCCGGAACGGCTCGAACAGCTGCTCTGCCGCGTCCTGCGCGATCCCGGGGCCCGTGTCGGTGACAGAGAAGCGCAGGTCGAGCGCGTCCGCGCCGTCGACGCGGTCGACGATCGCGCGCACGGTGACGCTGCCCGACGCGGTGAACTTCACCGCGTTGCCGAGCAAGTTCAACAGCACTTGACGCAGCCGGTCCGCATCGCCGACCACGCGCAGCGGCACGTCGGGCGCGACGTAGGTCGACAGCGACAAGCCTTTCTTGCGCGCGGCCGCGGCGAGGATGTCGGTCGCGTTCTCGACCGCGACCACCGGCGAGAACGGCGCGCTTTCGAGCTGCATCCGGCCCGCTTCGATCTTCGAGAAGTCGAGGATGTCGTTCACGATCGCGAGCAGCGACTCGGCCGAGTCGCGCACCGTCGTCGCGTACTCGCGCGCTTCGTCGGACAGCGGGGTCTGCAGCAACAGCTCGGACATCCCGACGACGGCGTTGATCGGCGTGCGGATCTCGTGGCTCATCGTCGCGAGGAACTGCGACTTCACGTCGGCTGCTTCGATCGCGCGATCGTGCGCGGCGCGAATCGCTTCTTCGGCGACCTTGCGCTGGGTGATGTCCCGCAAGATGATGATGGTCTCGCCGGACGCATGCGTCACGTCTCGGCCGCGCGCGAACTCCACCGGGAACAAACCGCCGCGCGCGTTGCGGCCGGTCGTCTCGACCACCGTCGCCTGCGGCGCGTCGGCGATGCCGGCGTACTCCGGCAGGATGCGCGACACCGGCGTGCCGGTGAGGTCGTCGGCGACGAAGCCGAACAGCGACGCGGCCGCGGGGTTGACCGACGCGACGCTGCCGCGCGCGTCGATCGCGATCAGCGCGTCGGTGACGCCGTTGACGATGCCGCGCAAGCGGCGCTCGTTCGTCGCGAGCACGTGCGACAGGCGGTTGGTCTCCGCCAGCAGCGCGACGACCAGGAACGTCGTCGCAACCAGGACGTCGATCCGCGAGAGATACCAGCCGACGCTGTAGCGCGAGCCGCCCAGCGCGTTGAGCAGTGACTCGATGAGCAACGCCGCGGCCGGCACGGTGAGCCATACGTCGACGACCGTGCGCCCGGAGCGGCGCTGCAGCATGACGAGCGCCGTGCCGGCGAGCACGACGACGGCGCCGAGCGCGAGATAGATTCCGGTGAGATACTGGCCGTCCTTGGAGAGCGGCGGAAGCATGCCCGCGAAGCCGAACACGAGCTGGATCGCCGCATAGGCTGCGACGACCGTGGCGGCGACCGCGACGGTGGTGCGGCGCGAGCCGACGCGCCGCGCGCCGTCGTGCGGGCTGAGCAGCGCGTACGCGGCGAACGCGCCCGGCAGCGCGGTGTGCCAGACGATCCACAGATACGTCGACGTGTTCGCGAGCGCGCCGAACATCGGCGCGATCCCGCTGCCCGGAAACGTGAGGATGTACGGGACGAAGACGATCGCGCTGAACAGCGTTCCGCAAGCGAGCGCGAGCAGCGAGCGCCGGCGCGCGAGCGCGTACTGCCCGAACAGGATCGTCGCCGTGATCGCCAGCCCCATCAGGACCGCGCCGCCGTAGAGCGTGACGAAGCCCGGGAACGTCCCGATGACGACCCGCGCGAAGGGGGTTGCGGCCAGTGCGATCGCACCGAGCGATGCGATCGCGACGAGGGCCGCGCGACGCTGTTGCGGTGAAGCCGGCAGCGTCGCGAGATCGAGAGCCGGAGAATTCACGCTCCCAAAGGCTTCTCGCCCGAGCGCGGAGCGCCCGTTGCGCGCAGCACGCCGCGGGCTAAGATTGCGTAACTTTACGTGCGCTCGACGAACATCGCGTCCCCGAATGAAAAGAAACGGTATTGCCGATCGATCGCGGCCGCGTATGCGCGGCGCACGCGGCCGTATCCGGCAAACGCGCTGACCAGAAGCAGCAGCGTCGAGCGCGGCAAGTGAAAGTTCGTCAGGAGCGCGTCGACGACGCGAAACGTGAAGCCCGGGGTGACGAACAGATCGGTCTCGCCTTCACCGGCGGGCAAGCCGCCGCGTTGCAGCGCGGCGCCCTCGAGCGCACGCAGCACCGTGGTGCCGGCCGCGATCACGCGCCGGCCCTCGCGCTTCGCGGCCGCGATCGCCTCGGCGGTGTCGCCCGGGATCGCGTAGCGCTCCGCGTGCATCACGTGCTCGTCGACCGACGCGCCGGTCATCGGGCGAAACGTGCCGATACCGACGTCGAGCACGAGCGGCGCGACGACGACGCCGCGCGCGCGAATCGCGGCGAGCACCTCGTGCGTGAAGTGCAGCGACGCCGTCGGCGCGGCGACGCTGCCGGGGACGCGCGCGAATACCGTCTGATAGCGCTCCGCGCGCGCGGCATCGCCGGGCCCTACGTACGGCGGCAGCGGGAGCTCGCCGTGCGCTTCGAGCAGCGCGGCGACGTCGACGCCGTCGTCGAAGCGCACGACGCGCGGACCGTCCCGGAGCACCTCGACGACGGTCGCGCCGGCGCCGCCGGCGTGCAGCCGTGCGCCGGTGCGCAGCTTGCGGCCGGGACGCACCAGCGCGAGCCACTCGCGCGCCGACGGGTCGAACGCCGCGTGCGCGCGCGGCCGCAGCAGCAGCAGCTCCGCGTCGCCGCCGCCCTCGCGCGTCACGCGCAGGCGCGCGCGCACGACGCGGGTCTCGTTGATCGCGAGCACGTCACCTGCGCGCAGCAGCGACGGGAAGTCCGCGAACGAGCGGTGCTCGAGCGCATCGCCGGGGCCGACGACCAGCAGCCGCGCCGCGTCGCGCCGCGCGGCCGGCTCGCGCGCGATCAGCGCGTCGGGGATGTCGTAGTCGTACGCCGCGGTCGCGCGCGGGTCGTCCGCGTTCAGCTCGTCGGGATTCGTTGGCGTTCGATCTCCAGAAACGACTGCAGCGTGCGGCTGTCTTCATCGGACAGGTCCACGAAGTGGACGCCGCACTGAAACGTGTCGCGCTCCTGCGAGCGCACCCAGCGCACCTCGCCGCGCAGCACGAAGAACGGCGCGCGTTTGAACGTGAACGTATAGCGCGTGCCTTTGGGCAGATATTGGTCGGAGATCACGCGCATGCCCGTCGCGCTGATGTCGGCGATCGCGGCGCGGAACAGCATGAACGACAGCTTGTCCTCGACGACGACGTCGATGAACTTGCGCAGGCGGACGGCGCCGTCGGCGCCGTGTTCGTCGTCAGCCACTGCTCACCGTGGTTCCGGGGAAGTAGAACGCGAGGATGTCGGCCGCCGGCGCACCAGACGCCGCGAAGAATTTCGCACCCCATTGGCAGAGCCCCACCCCGTGGCCACGCCCCGAGCCTTCGATGAGCAGTCGCGGCGCGGCCTGCGCCGGATCGATACGCACGGACCGCAGCCACAAGCTGCGCACGACGTCGTAGCCGAGCGCGCGCCGGAAATCGGCGACCGGCACGCTGACCGTCGTCGTCCCCATCAGCGCGACGCTGCGCGGGCGCCCGGTGGCGTCGGGATCGCTCAACGCGGTGCCGGTGAGCGTGCCGCCGGTGCGCGCGCCGAACGCCGCGACCGCACGGTCGAGCGGCACGGCGCGTTCCCAGCGGTACTCCGGCGCTTGCAGGCAGTACGGGTCGACGACGCCGCGCAGATACGGTAGCGGCGCGCCGTTCCACACCGCCGCGACGTCGGCGGTGTGACCGCCGCAACACGACGAGTAGAACACCGACGCCGGGCCGCCGCCAAAACGCAGCGTCTTGCCGCGCGACGCCTGGATCGCTGCCGTCGCGGCGGGATGCTCCGCCTCGACGCCGCCCCAGCGCTGGTCGGACTCGTTCGCCTGCACGTCGTACGGCCGCGACAGGGAGCGGCGCGCGAGCGCGAACGTGCGCGCGACGATCGCTTGCGCTTCGAGCGCCGCGGCGGGCCACGACGGCGGCGACTCCAGCGGCACGACGCCTTGCAGGTACGCGTCGACGTCGATCGTCGTGACGAGCATGAACTTGCCGTCGCCCGTGCCGACCGTCGACGGCGCGCCGCGCCAGCGCTTGCCGCCGAACGCGAACGTCCCGTCCGCCGCGACGTGCGGTATCTCGCCGCGCGTGTCGTTCGCGACGAGCACGCGAATCTGCGGTGACAGCGGATCCCACACGTCGAGCCCGCCGGTGCCGATCGCGGTGGCGGCACCGAACAGCTTCAGGAACGCAGCGCGCGCGATCACAGCAGGCGCTGCTGCGCGCCCTCTCGCGCGCGCAGGCCCAGATGCGCGAGCGCGGCCGGCGTCGTCTTGCGGCCTTGCGCCGTGCGTTGCACGAAGCCGATCTTGAGCAGGTACGGTTCGACGACGTCCTCGAGCGTTTCCACGTCCTCGGTCAACGTCGCCGCAATCGCGTTGATCCCCACCGGACCGCCGCCGTACTGGTTCGCGATCGTGTCGAGGTAGGCACGGTCGAGCCGGTCGAGGCCGCGCGCGTCGACGCCTTCGCGGCGCAGCGCTTCGTCGGCGACCTCGGCGGTGATGACGCCGTCGGCGCGCACCTCGGCGAAGTCGCGCACGCGCCGCAGCAGACGGTTCGCGACGCGCGGCGTGCCGCGGCTGCGCTCGGCGATGGTGCGCGCGCCCGCGGCGTCCATCGCGATGTCGAGCACGCGCGCGCTGCGCTCGGCGATGCGCTGCAGCTCGGCCGGCTCGTAGTACGCGAGGTGGTGCACGATGCCGAACCGGTCGCGCAGCGGCGCCGACAGCATCCCCGCGCGCGTCGTCGCGCCGACGAGCGTGAAGCGCTTGAGCGGGAGCTTGAGCGTCTTCGCGTACGCGCCGCGGTCGACGACGAAGTCGATCTGGAAGTCCTCCATCGCGGGATAGAGGTATTCTTCCACCACGGTGCCGAGCCGGTGGATCTCGTCGACGAACAGCACGTCGCCGCGTTCGAGCCGGGTGAGGATGCCGACGAGATCTTTCGGCTTCTCGAGCGTCGGGCCCGACGTCGGGTGCATCGTGCCGCCGGTCGCGCGCGCGATCAAGTTCGCGAGCGTGGTCTTGCCCAGCCCCGGCGGCCCGGAGAACAACACGTGCTCGAGCGGCTCGCCGCGCCGCGCGGCGGCGTCGATCGCGATGCGCAAGTTGTCGACGACCTGCTCCTGGCCGACGTAGTCCTCGAACGACCGCGGCCGCAGCGTCGCACCGTACACCTCGTCTTCGAGCGAAGCATCGGTCCCGACGATGCGCGCTTCTGCCTCTGCTTCCGCGTTCGCCGGGACGTCGTCCCCTGCGACGATCTTCTTGCGCACCGAATCGCTCACGCCGGCGTCCCCGTCGCGTTGCGCTGGCGGTAGATCTCCGCGAGCAGCGCTTCGGCGTCGTCGATCCGAGGCGCGCGTTCTAAGGTTTCGGCGATCATCGCTTCGGCTTCGGTGCGCTTGTACGCGAGCTGCAGCAGCACGGTGAGCGCTTCGCTCGCGAACTCCGGCATCGGCGGCTTGTCGGGCACCTCGCGCCGCGGCGCGTCTTGGATGAGCAAGAAGCGCGCGACCTTGCCTTGCAGCTTGGCTACGATGTCGCGCGCCTTCTGCTGACCGATGCCCGGCAGCGTTTTGAGGAACGCGTGGTCGCCTTCGTCGATCGCGCGCGCGATGCGCGCCATCGGCGCGGAGAACGCGCGCGCCGCGGACTTCGGCCCGATCGACGCGACCGACAGCAACGCCTCGAAGAACTCGCGCTCGATCCCGTTGGTGAAGCCGAAGAACGTGAAGCGGCCGGCGTTGCCGTCGAGCGCGAAGTGCGCGTAGATCTCCAGCGTGACCGGGCCGGAGTCGCCGACCTTTGCCGCGACGCTGGGCGGCAGCACGACGTCGTACGCGAGCCCGCCGGCGTCGACGCGCACGACCTCGCCCGTGCGTTCGAGCACGGTGCCTTCGATGCGTGAGAACACGGTCAGGCGAGCCGGGTGGCGCGGGAGCGGCGCTGGGGCATCACCACGCCGAGTTCGGCGAAGCGGTCCCGTTGTGCTTCCACGTTCGCGAAGGCGATCGCCAGCGCGAGCGCGTCGGACACGTCGTCGGGCTGGGGCGGCGCGGCCAGGCCGAGCAGCTGGACCACCATGCCCTTCACCTGGGCCTTCGTCGCCGAGCCGCTGCCGGCGATCGCGCGCTTCACCGCGCTGTGCGCGAGGTCGTGCACGCCGACGCCGTGCGCGCCGGCGGCGAGCGCGAGCACGCCGCGCGCGTGACCCATCAGCACGGCGGTGCGCGGGTGGTCGTACGCCGTCCACAGCTCTTCGACCACCATGCAGTCGGGCCGCGTCGCGCGCAGCACCTCGACCATCCCGTCGTGGAGCTGCACCAGCCGCTGTTCGAGCGCAGCATGCGGGTCGGGCTGCAGGACGCCGCCTTCGATCAGGCGGAGCGCGCCGTCGCGCACCTCGACGACGCCGTAGCCCGTCGTGCGCAACCCGGGATCGACGCCGAGGATTCGCCGCGCGCCCACGCTAGCCGCCGGAGCGCATGACGTGCAGCACCACCGACTCCCCCGGCTTGAGCGTGCTGTTCGCCTCCGGCTCCGTGCTCACGACCTGACCGTCTTGCAGCGAGCTCTCCTGCGTGTACGCGATGTTGCCGACCTGGTAGCCGCTCGCGATGAGCTTGCTCTTCGCTTCCTCGAGCGTCATGCCGGTGACGTCGGGGACGCTGCCCGAAACGCTCCAGTAGATCGTCACGGTCGCGCCCTTCTTCACCTTGGCGCCGGGGTCGGGTTTCTGCAGCGAGATCTTGCCCGTCGGATTCGCCGCGTCGACCGTGTACGACATCGCCGGCGTGAGGCCGGCCGCGCGCAATGCCGCTTGCGCCGCGTCGGGATCGTTGCCGACGACGTTCGGCACCGCGATCGTGGACGGTCCGGTGCTGACGATGACGTTCACCGTGGAGTTCGGCGCGGCGCTGGACGACGGCTGCGGATCTTGCGACGCCACCACGTCTTTGGGGATCGTGTCGCTCTCGGTCTGCTGCGCGACGTTGAGCGTCAAGCCGAGGGCCGCCAGCGTCTTGCGCGCCGCCGTGGACGTCATGCCGACGAGGTCGGGCACGAAGATCGGCTTGACGCCCTTGGACACGGTGAGCGCCACGACCGAGTTCTGGCGCACGGACGTGCCCGGCGGCGGGTTCACGTCGATCAACTGCTTCGCGGGAACGCTGCTCGAGAACGCTTCGACCACTTTGTACTTCAGCTTGTTGCTGGTGAGCGAGCGCACCGCGTCATCGACGTTGTAGTCTTTGATGTCGGGGACCGCCACACGCGGTAACCCGCCCGAGATGACGAGCGTGACGACGTCGTTCTTGCTCACCGGCGTGCCGGCCGGCGGATCCTGGCGGATCACGCGGTCGACGGGCACCGTCGAGTTGTCTTCGTTGGCGATCTTCGATACCAGACCCAGCTCCAGCAGCCGCTTCTGCGCGGTGCTCGCCATCATGCCTTGCAGCTTCGGCAACGCGATCTGCTGCGCCGCACCGGGCCCGCCGCGCAAGGCGAAGTAGCCGATGAGGATCGCCGCAGCCAGCAGCGCCGGGAACAGCAGCCAGCGCAGATCCCGGCGCGGCTCGACGTAGTCCGTCTCGAACGTCTCGACGACGGCCGGCTCGGTGCGATCCGGCGCCACCGACCGGCGCGGCGGCGGCGTGACGGTGGGGATGCGCGTCGTCGGCGCGTCGCCGAGCGCACCGTCGAGCGGCTGCGTGACGTTGGGGCGCTCGCGCGCTTCGCGCAGCGCGCTCGCCAGCTCGGTCGCGGACGCGAAGCGCTCGCGCGGGTCTTTGCGCAGCAAGCGCGCGACGATCGAAGCGACCGCCGGGCTCACGTTGTTCGCTTTGGGGTCGATCGCCGGCGCGTCGGCGGAGACGTGCTTGAGCGCGACCGCGACCGCGTTGTCGCCGGTGAACGGCAGCGCGCCGGTGAGCATCTGGTAGAGCACGACGCCGACGGAATAGAGATCGCTGCGCTCGTCGATGTCGTGCCCTTGCGCCTGCTCGGGCGAGATGTACGCGACGCTGCCCATCACCATCCCCGGCTGCGTCACGCCGAGCGTGTGCTCCGAGACGGCGCGCGCGATGCCGAAGTCGCTCAGCTTGACGACGTCGTCCTTGGTGACGAGAATGTTCGCCGGCTTGACGTCGCGGTGCAGCAGCCCCTGGCGGTGCGCGTACGCTAGGCCGCTCGCGATCTGGATCGCGTAGTCGAGGGCGACGGGCTCCGGCAGCACGCGCTCCTGGCGCATCAAGTCGCCCAGCGTCGCGCCGTCGACGAGCTCCATGACGATGTAGTACGAGTGGTCCTCGCTCCCGAAGTCGTACACGTTGACGATGTTCGGGTGCGACAGCTTCGCGGCCGACTGCGCTTCGTACGAGAAGCGCTTGACGAAATCGTCGTCGCTCGCGTACTGCTCGCGCAGCACCTTGATCGCGACGCGCCGCCGCAGCAGCGTATCCGTGCCGACGTACACGTTCGCCATCCCCCCGTTCCCGAGGGTGCCGTCAACGCGGTACCGGTTGTTAAAAGTTTTCTCGGTGGGCGGGTTCACGGTCGCCGCTTAACTTCGCGACCGGGCGAGCGCGACCCGCAGGACCTCGCGGGCGATGGGAGCGGCATAGGTTCCCCCGTACCCGACGTTCTCGACGACCACCGCGACCGCCACGCGCGGTGCTTCGGCGGGCGCGAACGCGACGAACCATGCGTGCGAGCGGCCGTGCGGGTTCGTGGCGGTCCCCGTCTTGCCCGCCACCGTCACGTCCGGAAGCCGGGCGGCCGTGCCGGTGCCGCGCTTGACGACGCCGACCATGAGGTCGCGGACGGCGTGCGCCGTGTCCGCGGAGATCGGCTGCGCGAGCGTCTCCGGCCGCGTGGCGATCCCCGTCTCGCTGCCGGCGACGCGGCGCACGAGGTAGGGCCGCGGGGTCGCGCCGTCGTGCGCGATCGTCGCATCGATGAGCGCCATGCGCATCGGCGTCACCAGCAGCGACGCCTGCCCGAAGCCGAGCTGCGCGAGGATTCCCGCGTACACGTCTTTCTTGGCGGGCAGCCGGTCGCGCGTGACCGGGATGTCGAAGTCCTCGGGCTGCCCGAAGCCCCACTTCGCGGCGTACTCGAACCACGTGTCGACGCCGATCTTGAGCGCGATCTGCGCGAAGTCGACGTTCGAGCTCAGCGCGAACGCGCCGGCGAGATCCTGCGTCCCGGTGACTTCCTCTTCGTCGTTGTGCACGGTGAAGTTGCCGATGGTGAAGCCGCCCGCGTCGCTGAACGTCGACTGCGGCGTGACGACGCCCGCGTCGAGCGCGTCGGCGGCGGTGACGATCTTGAACGTAGAACCCGGCGGGTAGAGGCCGCCGGTCGAGCGGTCGAGCAGCGGCGACGCCGGGTCCTTGATCAGCGTTGGCCACAGCCGGTCGAGCGCGTTGGGATCGTACGACGGCACCGACGCGAGCGCCAGCACCGCGCCCGTGCGCGGGTCGAGCACGATGCCGGCCGCGCGCGCGTGGCGCGACAACCCGGCGACGAGCGCTTTCTGCACGGTGAGGTCGAGCGTCGTGACGACGTCGGCGCCGCGCGGCGCACCGTGCTTGCCCGCCAGGATCTGCGCGAGCTGCGAGAGCGGGTCGACCGCATCCGTGTGCGCGGCGAGCACGCGGTCGTACGCGTCTTCCAGGCCCGCGGTGCCGTAGCGCGCCGACGCGTAGCCGACCGCCTGCGCGACGAGCGCGCCTTGCGGGTACGCGCGCTTGGCGCCGCGCGTGATCGCGAGCGGCGTGCCGTCGGATGCGAGGATCGAGCCGCGGCCGACCGCGATCGCCGTGTGCCGCGGATTGTACTGGCTCGCCGAGAGCTTCGGGCCGACGATGACCTGCAGCCAGATCTGGCGCAGCGCCAGCACCGCGAAGAGCACGATGAACACCGCGCCGAGCCGCGCGATCGCGCGATCGGTCAGGACGAACGCTCCGCGCGCTCCGCGCGCTCGCGCAGCAGCGTGTAGCCGCCGCTCGTGCGCACGGCGAGGTGCGGGTGGTCGGCGTCGGCGGCGATCGCTTCGTTGATGAGACGGTGCGCGAGCTCGTCCTCCAGGCCGTCGATCGCGAGCACGGCGTCTACCGACACCTCGTCGAGCAGCGGGCCCGCCACGTATGCGGCGTGCGGGATGGTTTCCCAGAAGCGCTCTTCGTAGGGGGCGTCGCGCCACGGCCCGCGCTTGCCGAACACCGTCTGATGGTAGTCCCACGCGCACAAGCGGCGTTCGTTCCACACGAAGTGATCGCGCACGCACGTTCGGCGGCAGATCGCGCACTGCACGAGCGACTCGGGCGCGTGCGCGAGCGCGTCGAGGATGTCTTCGGGCAGATCTTCGGGATTGACGACGACGTCGTCGGTGAGCACCGCGGGGACCGCGGCGGACCAGCCGATGCGCGCCAGCAGCTCGAGCTCGCGCAGCGATGAGACGAACGAGCGCTCGTCGCTGGGATCGAACGTCTGATCCGTCCAGCCGGCGAGGTTGTCGGCGGCGATGCCGACGCGCTGCCAGTTCTCGCCGAGCACGACGCCGATCGGCGTCCACGCGAGCGGCACGAGCCACGCGCTCACCTGCCGGTTGTCCGGCACGAGGCTCGAACTGAACGCGAGCGTGCTGGCATTTCCGCCGAGGATGTACGCGCGAGATTCGCTCTTGGGTTCGATTTCGCTCGGTGGGTCGATCGGCATAGTCACCGCGCTTCGCGTACGGCACGGCGTGGGTACGATCCCGCTGCCATGAACGCCCTCAAGCTCCTCACCGGCGTCGCGCTGCTCGGTGCCGGCGGTTCGTTGATCGCCCGCTCGCTCGCGAAAAACGGGGACGACGACTCCTCCCCGCGCCCGCGCAACGGCCACGCCAGCGTGCCCTACGGGCACGGCTCGCGCATCGAAAAAGTGTTCACCATCATGCGGCCCGCTGCCGAGCTGTACGACTACTGGCGCGATTTCGGTAACCTGCCGTCGATCATGTCGCACCTCGAGCGCGTCGAGGTGATCGACGACCTGCGGTCGCGCTGGAGCGCGAAGGGTCCGGCCGGCTTCGGCGCGGTGTGGGAGGCCGAGATCATCGACGACACGCCCGGCCGGCGCATCGCGTGGCGCTCCGTGGGCGGCAGCATCCCCAACGCGGGCTCCGTGAGGTTCACGCAAGCGCCCGGCGACCGAGGAACCGAGCTGCGCATCGAGATGGAATGGGCGCCGCCGGGCGGCGCGCTGGGCACATCGTTCGCGCACCTCTTCGGCGACGATCCCGGCTTGATCGTCGAAACGGATCTGCGCCGCTTCAAGGCGACGATGGAAGCCGGCTTCGTCGCGCTCAACGGAACGGACGTGACCAAGTGAGAGCAGTTACCTTCCATGGCACCGGTAAGGTCAGCGTGGACAACCATCCCGATCCCACCATTCTCACGCCGTACGATGCGATCGTGCGCGTGACGTCGACCGCGATCTGCGGTTCCGATCTGCACATGTACGGCGGCTTCGTTCCGACCGTGATGAAGGGCGACGTGTTCGGGCACGAGTTCATGGGCGAGATCGTCGAGGTGGGCAGCGCGGTCACGAAGGTGAAGCGCGGCGACCGCGTGCTGGTGCCGTTCACGATCTCGTGCGGGAGCTGCCGCAACTGCAAGCACGGCAAGACGTCGCTGTGCGACAACTCCAACCCCAACGCGTGGATGGCGGACCTGCTGATCGGCTACACGTGCAGCGGGTTGTACGGCTACTCGCACGCATTCGGCGGCTATCCCGGCGGACAGGCGGAGTACGTGCGCATCGCGTGGGCCGACGCGAACGCGTTCGTGGTGCCGGACGAGCTCACCGACGAGCAGGCGCTGTTCCTCACCGACATCTTTCCGACGGGGTATCAAGCCGCGGACCAGGCCGGCATCGAGCCGGGCGACACCGTCGCGATCTGGGGCTGCGGCCCGGTCGGCTGGTTCGCGATCCAGAGCGCGTACTTGCTCGGCGCCGAGCGCGTCATCGCGATCGATCGCGTGCAAGACCGGCTCGATCGTGCGCGCGCGCTCGGCGCGGACACGATCAACCTCGAAGACACGGACGTCGTCGAAACGCTCAAGAACGAGACCGGCGGGCGCGGGCCCGATCGCGCGATCGACTGCGTCGGCATGGAAGCGCACTCGCACGCGATCGACGCGCTCGCCGACAAGGCGAAGCAGACGCTCAAGTTGACGTTCGACCGCGCGCACGTGCTGCGGCAGGCCATCTACGCCGTCGGCAAAGGCGGCACGGTGTCCGTGCCGGGCGTGTACGTCGGCTTCGTCGACAAGTTCCCGATGGGGATGGTGGTCAACAAAGGGCTCACGATCGTCAGCGGCCAGACGCACGTGCACACGTACGTGAAGCCGCTGATGGAACGCATTCGCAAAGGCGAGATCGATCCGACCAAGGTGATCACGCACTCGCTGCCGCTGGAGTCCGCGGCGAGCGCGTACGCGATGTTCGCCGCGAAGTCCGACGGCTGCGAGAAGGTGGTGCTCAAACCAGGCGCCCTCGCGGCGTGAGCGTCGCCTACGGCGTTGCGATGTTGAACGTCGTCTTCACCGTCCCCGACGTCGCGCTCGACAGCTGTGAAGCGGCCGGGAGGCCAAGTCCCCAGAAGATCGCGAGCAGGTAGTCCTCGACGCGGCCGAACCCGTTCCCGGCCGACGAATAGATCAGAACGTACGCGCCGAGCGCGACCGTCACCAACATGACCGCGAGCCACGAGATCGTCCCGAGCGAGCTGATCTCGACGCGAAGATCCTGTTCGGTGATCGGTCGCGCCGAGCCGGCGGCCGCCGCCAGCAGCAAGTCGAATGATACCCTCTTATTATCAGGCGGCGGCGGTTCCAACGCGGTCGCGATGGCGGCCTGAATATCGGGCATCGCCGGCGGCGGATCTTTCGCGGCGAGCGCGTCGACGGTTTTGGCTCCTTTTTCGAGCGTCGCTTTCGCAGGCGCCGATGCTTTGTTCCACGCCGCCGCGATGTCGGCAAGCCCGCTCGCGATTGCGTCGAGCGTAGCGGCTCGGTCACCGATGCCTTGGATGTACTGCCTGTACTGATCGAGTGTGGGCCCGCCGGCCGCGGTCCACGGAAGCGCTTTGCGCACCGGCATTCCGTGTGCTTCGAGCTCGGTGTCGGCTAATTTCTTCTTCGCGGTGTCGATGGCGCCGCGGATGACGCGCGTCTCGATCGCCGCCGGGGCCAGGTCGAGCTTCGAGCTGCTCGCATCCAGCGCGCGCCGCAGCGCGATGACCGGCAGATATGCCTGATCGTACGCGATTCGTCCGCGAATGTAGACGGTCAGAAACCAGCTCATGAGAACGCCCGCGAGGATCGCGACGACGCCGAGCGCCTTGTGCCACCACGAGCTCACATAGATGGAGATGGCCGCTCCGTCACCGTCCGGCTTCTGGTCGGAAGCGATCGTCAGGGTCTGGTTCTCGAACGTTCCGACACGCTCCAGCGGCCCGACGAATACCTGGTACACCGCGTTCGGCGCGAACGTACCCAACCCGGTTTGGTCGTCACATTTGTCGGGCGTACCGTCCTTGAACGTGCACAGCCGCAGGTACGGCTCTCTCGCCAGCCTCTTGCTGTCTTTCTCGACGAGCGTGGGCTGCAGCAAACGCACGCCGGTGGCCTGAAGCGGCCCGACGGCCAGACCGATGGGTATCCAGCCGCCGTAGTCGACGGCGATCGTCGCCGGCGCTTTCGGCGTGAGGCTGAAACTGCTGCTCGAAACGTTCGTGATCGAATACGTCAACGACTTGTCGGCGCCGGCGAGCGAAAACACCAGCGTGCGTTGTTGCGTCGTCGCCCGCGCGAGCTTGCTCACCGGCAGCGTGAGCTGGAAGAAACGCGACGAGCTCTGCCCCAGCGGGAGCTCGCGAACGTCGATCTTGCCGACCGTCGTTTCGCCGCCCGGTACGTCGTGAGGCTGGCCGAGAATTTTCGCGGGCGCTTTCGTACGCTGGTCGACGCCGGTGACCATCAGCGTCAGCGCCGCCGGGCCCGACGTCGCGCCGTACGCCAAGTGCGCCGTGGCGTCCGGAACGAACGTGGCGGTAATCGCCGGCGGCGCGTTTCCGCTCGTTACGCCGCTGTCCGGCCGCGCCACACCGGGCGAAAGCGCCCACGTCAGGGTGGCCGCCGCGACGACCACGAGGCTAGAATGGAACCTCACGAAAACCTGCCTCCGGGAAGAGCAGCTCACGACTTCTTCGCCCCGCGATAACGGTCTTCCTGCCTAGCTGTAGAAGCGTGCGCATGCCGGGCGGCCGGCGCGCGCAGCCCGAAATTCGGCAGCATGGCTGACGAGCACCAGCACCCGCACCGGCACGCCGACGGCGTGGAGCACACGCACGAGCACGGTCACGGCGATCACGACCACAAGCACGAGCACGAGGAGCCCGAGCACGAGCATCCGCACGAGCACGAGCACGAGCGCGAAGCCGAACACCACCGCGAGCACTGACGCCGATGAGTCGCGTCAAGGGGTCGGGCTCGATGGGCCCGACCCGGTCCACTCGCTTGCCCGCGGCGCTCGACGAATGGCTCGAGTCGCGGCTCATGCTCCACCGCGACAAGTCCGTCAGCGAGATCCTGCTGCAATTGATCCATGGTGGGCTGCGCCTGCGCGAAGGCTACATGGCGATCCATCGCCGCGTGCTCGAAGCGCGGCTCGCTAGCGGCGATCCCGTATCGTACGAGGCGTACCGCGCGTGTCTGCTCGACACGTTCGGGCCGGAATACCTCGACCATCTCGACCGCTGGCTCGAAGCGGACGGAGTACACCGGCCGGCGACCGTCTGAACGAAACGCTAACCCGCGTGCGCTGATTCGAGGCGCGCGGCGCGCGCGGCGGCGTCGTCGGCGAGCCCCGCTTGGAACCGCGGATTCAAACCGAGCGCGTGACGGTAGTCCGCGAGCGCGGCGTGCGCGTCGCCGTCGTGCTCGGCGATGACGCCGGCGTGATACCAGATCCGTGCGTCGGCCGTGTTCAACGCGGTCGCGCGCCGGGCTGCGGCGCGAGCTTCGCCCCAGTGTCCGGCACGTGCCGCGGTCCACGCCAGCGTGTCCTCGGCGAACACGTCGTCGCGCAGGCCCAGCTCGCCCCGCGCGATCGCATACGCGTCGTCGAGCCGCGTGCCGTGGTCGGCGTACTCGAGCGCGAGGAGACGGTCGACGAGGTGCTGCGCGTTGCCGATGCGCTCGACGGCGACGATCTCGTCGCGCGTCGCGCCGGCCGCGGTGCGGTCGCCGAGGCGTTCTTGCGCGTCGGCGAGCAGCCCGAGGTTCTCGGGCGACGGCGTACGCTGCACCGCACGGTCGGCGAAGCCGCGCGCATCGGCCCAGCGGCCGAGTGCGGCGGTGAACCGCGCGCTGTCGGTGAGCGCCTGCACGTCGTCGGGGAAGCGATCGAGCGCGGTCTTCTCCTCCAGCAGCGCGCCGTCCGCATCGCCCGCGGCGAACGCGAGCTCGCCAAGGCGCACGTGGAACCACGCGCGGCGCTCGTTCGGAATGCCGTAGATCGCGTCCACACGCCGCGCCGCGCGTCCGAGCAGCGTGCGCGCCCGCGGGAGATCGCCGGTCAATTCCGCATAGCGAGACGCTACGGCTTCGGTCGCGTCCGTGCCGCCGTTGCCGTACCGCGCGATCAATGCTCCGGCGGCGGTGTAATCGCCGAGCTCCATCTCGAGCGACGCTTCGCTCATCGCGAGGCTCGGATCGTCCGGTGCGTTCGCGCGCGCGGTTCGGACCGTCGCGAGTGCGTCGCGGAAGCGGTGCAGCGTGAGCTGCGCGGATGCGAGCGCTCCCAGCGCGGCGGCGTTGCCGCGCGGCTGATTGCGCAGCGATCGGCGCGCCGCCGCTTCGGCGCGCAGCACGTCGCCGACGTCGCCGCGCTCGCGGTAACGCTGGAGGTACTGCTCGGAAAGCATGCGCGGCGTGATCTGGTCTTCGGGATCTTGCGGGGCGCGCGACTCCTCGAACGCGATCGTCTTGGCGCGGATCGTCGCGTCGTCGCGCAGCGGCGCAGGCGTCAGCGCCGCCGTCGGATCACCGGCGGCGGCGCGGGACGCGAATGCGGGCCACACCGCGAGCTCGACGAGCGCGCTCGCGATAGCGGCCAGAGGCGCCAAGCGCCTCATGCGAGCCGGGTCAGAAGTGCAGCCCCAGCCCGACGTACGGTCCTTGGTGGTTGAACCCGACCGGTGCATCGGTGCGCACGTTGCTGCGGTCGCCGAAGTACCCCGCATCGAGGAACAGCGGCGAGTGGTTCGGCACGATCGACGCGCCGATCAGATACCGCACCACGCGGAACGACTCATCGCGCGAGCCGAGGCCGCCGATGGTGTAGTTTCCGCCCACGTTGGGATAGAAGAACACGCTGCCGTGCAGCGAGAAGTTCTGGTCGACGTCGGCCAGCTTCTCGATACCGTAGCCGAGCCCGCGCTGGTTGGGCTCGAAGTTGCTGCCGCGCCGCAGGTACGACACCGCGCCGTAGATGCGCGGGCCGGTCACCTTGATACCGGCGCGCACGTCCTGGTCGAACTCCGTCGCGGTGAAACCGGGCACGAAGCCGCGGCCGCCGAGCGTCGTCACGACGCGGTTGCCCGAGGGGTACGCGTATTGGCGCGCTTCCGCGCCGACGTACGCGTTGTACTGGCCGAGCGGGAGCTCGAACACCGCGCGCGCGCTGCGCGAGCGATAATTGAGGCCCTTGTTGCCCGGCGCGAACGCGTCGTACACGATCGGCGGCGCGATGTAGTCGCCGGCGATGTAGTGCACGGTGCGGTTGATGCGCTGGCCGAGGTTCTGCTGCGGTCCCAGCGGCGGCGACGCCGTGAAGTCGTTACCGGACGCGTTCGGGTCGCCGCCGTACGTCGCGGGCGCGCTCTGCGACGCGGGCGCCGGCTCGGTGGTGTATCCGCCGGGCCCCTTCACCGTCGAAGGGTTTGCCTCGGCGGCGCCGGGGTTAGGAGCGGTTTGCGGCGTTTTCGTGCTGGTCTGCGTCTGTGCCGATGCGACCGTGCCGAGCGCGATGAACGCCGCGAGGGTCAGTGAGCTGAAGCGCGCGATCATCGCGGATCTCCGAGGTAGGGGAAGCCGCGCAGCGGGTGTTTCGCCGCGGGCGTGGTGTTGTCGCTGGTGAGGCAATCGGTTTCGCGGTTGTCGTCGGCTGCGAGGCCGAGCTTGGGGATGAGACTGCCGTAGATCGCGCCCAGCGAGAGGTCGATCACGGGGCTCTTGGGGTCGCGGCCGCCGAACTGGCGGTACGGATCTCCGAGCGCCTTCTTGATTCCGTCGATGCCGTCGGGCGGAACGGTGCGGATGATCTGGATCGGCAGACCGCTCTTGCCGTTCGTTTCGACGGCGAGGTAGCGCGCGGGGCCTTCCTGCGACAGATCGGCTTCGATGAAGTCGGGCTGCAGCGCTTTGACCGCGGCGTCCGCGACCGCGTTCGAACGGCCTGCGGTGTGGATCATGTACTCGCGGATCGAGCGTGCGAGCACGCCGTCGTCGGTGAGCGCCGCGCGGTTCGTCGCGTCGTGGTTGCGGAACGCTTCCGTCGCTTCTTTCACCGCGGGGCGGCCGAGCCGCTCGACCTGCGTCCACGTGCCGCTCTCGTCCGTCGGTCCGCCGACGCGCGTGTTGTGGTTGCGCACGACGTTCGCGAGCGATGCGAGCGGCGACTGGGGCGACGCGTCCGGATCGCTGTCCTTCAGCGACGCGGTGGCCCACACGTTGATACGGCCGAGCTGCCCGCCGTCGGCGAACATCTTGCGCGGAACTTCGACGACGATCGAGAGCACGTTATAGCCGGCGAGGAAGTCTTTGCCGTCCTTGCGGAAGCAGCGCTCGCTGTTCGGCGGCGGGTTCGGCTGTTTGGAGAAATCGCGGTCCGGCTGAATCTTGCCGAAGCGTGCGAGATCGAAGTAGAACGGATCTTCGCGAGGTCCCGCGAACGCCATGATTCCCTGTCCGAGATCGGTCACGGCATTGTACGGGATCGCTCCGGTGCGCGATCCGGTCACGATCGTCGTGCGCGTTCCGGCGGCGATGGGCCGCGCCGGTCCGTACATGGTAATTTTCTGATTCGAGCCGACGGTGTCGGGCTTGAACTGCAGCACGAGATCTTCGGTGGCGTCCGATTGCAGACCGATCTTGAACTGGTACAGCACGCCCGGGTCGAAGAACGTCTGCGGTCCGAGCCCCGGCGGGATCAGCGGAAACACGTCCATCGCCAACACGACTTTCGACGGGTCGTTGGCGGGGAAGACGTAGACGTCCGTGATGTCGGTTCCGGGACGCGAGACCGTGAGCGGCGAGTCCTGATGATCGGATGCGGCCGCTCGCGGCGCGAGATAGAGGACGCTCGCCGTTGCAATGGACAGCACGGCGAGCATTGAGAGTAAAGGTGCGGCGAGACGGCGCACGGCGGTGGTTTCTCCTGACGTGAAAGGTACGATTGGGAGCACCCTACCCGAGGCGAGGAGCGTACACCACGGTGGGAACGCCCGCTTAGCTGCTAGGCGACGCGGTGCGTCGCATGCGCCGAGCGCTGCGGAACAATCCAAGGTGCAGCGGCGTCCGTTCCATATACCGTGCCCCGCAGGTCGAAATACATCCAGCCTCTCGACGCGCTTTTGACCGGCATCGGTCGTGCCGCGTTCGAACGCACGCGCAACGCGTTCGACGCAAGCGGTCGCCCAAGCGGACACCGGCACATCGGGTGGCGCTGGCCGTGCGATTGCTTGGCGTTCGCCCGTTCGGAGGGCGACTATCTCTGGGTGCCGTGCACGCGCCACGACGCCCCTCGAGAGGCGGCGCACGGCACCTGACGCGAAGCGGCTTACTTCGTGTTCAGCCGAAGCCCGACGTCGAACGTGCGCGGCGGGGCGTAGTGGTTCCCTTGCGCGTTTGCGAACGTCACGTAATAGCGGTCGTTGAACAGGTTCCGAACGCGAAACGTCACCGCCATGCCGTTGCGCAGCGCGACGCCTTTCTCCGCGTCGAGCGTGAGGTGCGGCGTGCGCTTGCACGGCCCGCCCTGATTGCCGTCGGCACCGCCGCACGTGATCGCACCGGGGTTCAGCGCCGACGATAGCCCGCTCCCGTACTCGCCGTCGATTCCGAACCAGCCGCCGTGGCGGTCGTTCGCGACCAGGCCGGCGCTGACGTCGATGCGCTGATCGTGGTCGGCCGGCGTCCAGTCGTCCGAGACGCCGAAGCACGGCGCGAGGAGCTGGGTCTCACAGCCTTTGTTGACCGAGTACGTGTGCGTCAGCGCGGCGTAGAACCGGCCCGCCCGCGGCAACCCGATCTGGTAATACGCGGTCTGCGTCGCGATGCGTCCCTGCGCGAAGTTGATGTCTTGGTGCAGGTTGGTCACGCCGACCTGGGTGTCGTCGATCAGGTCGGTCGCGTTCTTCTGCATGATGCGCACGCCGAGATCGCCGCGGCCGAGCCCGACGTGAGCGCCGACCTCGTACACCGAGTCACGCTGCGGCTTCAGGTCGAATTGCGCGACGTTCGTCAGCAGCGGGAGGTTGAGCGTGTACGCCGCCAGCGGCGAGACGTTCTCCAGCGAGAACGGGGTGAAGAAACGGCCGAAATACGCGTAGACGCTGTCGCGCGCGCCGAAGAACCGGGTCAGCTTCACGCGCGGGCTGAGCTGGCCGAATCCGGTGGAGAACTGGGTCGACGAGACGGTGAACGAGTCGGCGCGCACGCCGTAGTCGAGCTGCCACGCCGAGCCCATCTTCCAGCTGTCCTGCACGTAGAACGCGGCGAGGTGGCCGATGTTGGGGCCGGCGTCGACGACGGTGAACGGCGCATCGGGCGTCGCCGGCGTGAAGATCGGCGCCAGGAAGTTCCCCGGCTGCAGCGTCACGGCGTACGTCTTGGCGACGTGCGTCGCGTTGTAGAGGCTGCCGAACGAGACGTCGTGTCTCGCGCTGCGGTTCTCGTAGTCGAGGTTCCCGCCGATGTCGATGGCGGTGCGGTCGCCGTTGAGCGAGAAGCCGCAGGTCCCGTTTCCGTACGCGACGCTGCCGTTCGCAACCGGGGTCGTGACGACGCCGTTGACGACGGGGCCGGTCGAGCTGAGCGCGTTCGCGCAGTCGCCGGGCGCGCCGGGGTTGAGCGCTTCGCCGAAGGCGAAGTCGTTGGACGGGTCCCCGAAGTCGCGAATGCGCGAACGCTTGTAGGACGGTCCGAACGAGAGCGAGCCGTGGTCGCCGATCGGGTGGCGAAACTGCATCGCCGCGAACAGGTCTTCTTGCGTCTCGTTGTCGTTCGTGTTCGCCGGCTGTCCGCTCGCCACGTCGTTGGGGATTTGGTACGTCTGGTACGAGCGGCTGACGGTCACGTTGAGAAAGTTCGGCCCGCTCGGCTGCGTGAAGCGAAGAAATTGGTTTGCGTTGCTGAACGCATTGTGCGGTGAGTCGAAGTTGGGCGGATCCAAGCCCCGGTTGCCGCGCTGGTTGCGCGCGGCCACGACCAGCGATCCCTTGCCGACGTTCGTTTGGTACCCGATGGTGGCGTCCGTGCCGGCATACGAGCCGAGATTCAGGTCGCCGATGAACCCGCGCGGGCCCGCGCCGTTGCGCGTGTTGATGTTGATGACGGATGCGAAGCGCTCGCCGTACTGCGCGGGGTACGCGCCCTGGAGCGCTTCGACGAAGGCGATGTCGTTGGGGTCGAACTCGCTGCCGACGACGCGGTTGAGCTCCTGCGGGATCTGGACGCCGTCGACGATGTAGTTGATGTCGCCGTGGTCGCCGTTGATGTGCACCACGCCGTTCGCGCCGCGCGCCGCGCCCGGAAGCTGGATCAAGAGATTCGGCAGGCTGCCGCCGGCCGGTGAACGCGTGAGCGCCTCCCCGTTGAGGCTCAGGTCGGTCCCCGACCCTCGCACCGGCGGCCGCGACGTGACCGCGGTGCGCCCGATTTGCCGGAGCTGCGACAGTGCGAACGTGACGTTCGCTCCGGCCGTCGTGAGGTCGACGCGGAGCGCGCCGCTGCCTTGCGGCGCGACGACGTCGACGTCGTAGGTGCCGATCGGCAGCGCGACGCTGAAGACGCCGCGTGCGTCGGTTTGGGCGTGAACCGTCAGGTTCGAGCCGCGCACGGTGACGGCTGCTTTTGCGACGGGCGCGTTCGCGGCGGTGACGGTGCCCGAAAGCGTCGTCGTGCTGGTTTGGGCGAGCGCGCTGCCGGCGCTCGCGGAAAGGACGAATAGGATGAAGGCGAGCGCACGCAGCGCCTCGCCGGGACGAAATTGGCCGAACATGGATTTCCTTCGCTACGGTGAGTGATCGAGCCGCGAGCAACGCGGCGAGATGGTCAGGTAGCGACGGCCGGGGGCGGGCGGTTCGGGACGAAGAGCCGGTAGGGAACGCTCGCCTCCGCTGGGCGTGGCGCGCAGCGGCGCACCGCTGCGCGCTCCGCCGCCGGAGCGACCACTGCGACGAGGGCGACGAGCAGGGCGACGACGCGGTCGCGCGTCGCGCGGAAGAGCAGCGCCGAGAAGAGCAGCGCGGCGAGGCCGCAGATCAGCGTCAGGCCGAGCCGCTGCGGATCGAGCGACGCACCCTCCGCTGCCAGCAGCGCGACGGCGATCCCGGCCTGGATCAGCAGGCCGAACACGGCGGTCGCGGGCGTAACCGGACCCAGGCCCGCGCGAACCAGCGCCAGCCGGCGGCGCCGCTCGCGGGCCGGGCCGGTCAGACCGAGCCGTGCGGCGACTCCGGCGAGCAGGCCCAGCGCAACGGCGAGCATGACGGCGTGCGCCGGGGAGTCCCAGACGAACGCGCGGGCCCCGACCGCATGGATCACGCCGTGAACGAGCACGGCGCACGAGAACGTCAGCGCGGCCCACAGGCCGAACGCCGCCGAGCGCGGACGCATATCCGTATTGTTCCGTACGAAGCTCCGGGGACCCTGTGATGGCGAGTCGCAAGGAAATGGCGGCGTCGCGGCGTGCTATTCCCAGATGAACATCGCGCCGGAGATCTCCATCCTATGATTCGTGGTCACCGCCTCCGCGCCGTTGCCGTGCTCGCAGCGGTACGCGGGGTCCGCGCCGTGATCAAAACGACTACGGTGTAGACGATCCAGCCCACCTCGCGGCCCGTAAGATTCGGAAAGCGCCACGTGGCCGTTCCCAATCTTGTGCCGGAGGTCGTCTTGCCAATCCTCGAGCGCGACCGGATCCGCCGTAGCGGCATAGCACTGATCGTCTTGGGACTTCTGCTTTCGGCAATCGACGTCAACGCCGCGGGCGAGATTCCGGCCGCGTACGCCGACGGATCGGCATCACCGGCGCCTGCGATCCCGCAGCCGGCCGCATCGCCGCCGTCTCCGGCGATCGCCGGCACCGTGTACGACGGATTCGGGCATGCTCTGGCGGGAGCGGTCGTCACGCTGACCGGACAGCCGAGTCGTAGCGTTACGACGGGGCCCGACGGTGCGTTCCGATTCGATGACGTCGACTCGTCTGCGCACGGGCTCTTGATAACGCACGCCGGGTATACCGACGCGCGACAAGCCTCCGTCGCGACGAGCGAAGGCGCATTCGTCGTGCGTTTGTTCGCCGCATCCGCGGGCAACGTCGCACCCGCACCGCGACCGTCGTCGGAACCCGATCTCAAGACGATCGGGAGGGTTCAGTCGCGCGGCAGAATCGACAACCTGATCGGCACCGCATCGTCGGCTGCGGAAGGTTTCGTCGGTCACACCGAGCTCGAAGAACGCCCGATCCTGCGTCCGGGCGAATTGCTCGAAACGGTGCCGGGCGTGGTGATCTCTCAGCATTCGGGCGAGGGCAAAGCGAACCAGTATTACTTACGTGGGTTCAACCTCGACCACGGCACCGACATCGCCATCACGATCGGTGGGATTCCGGCCAACATGCGGACGCACGCGCACGGCCAAGGCTATTCCGACGTCAACTGGCTCATCCCGGAAACCGTCAACTACGTGAACTATCGCAAAGGCACGTACAACGCCGACCAGGGTGACTTTTCGACGGCCGGCGCCGTCAACATGACCTACTTCAACGTGCTTCCGAAGAGCATCGCAACGGTGAGCGGCGGGCCTTACGGTCAAGCGCGCGTTCTGCTCGCCGCGTCACCAGCGGCCGGCCCGAACGGCCATTTTCTCTATGCGCTCGAATACGCTCACGAGGACAACACCGCGGACCATCCGGACAACTACCGAAAATACGATGCGCTCCTGCGGTACAGCCGCCAAGTGGGTACCACACTTTGGGGCGTGACGGCGCAGGGCTATGAAGCGAAATGGATGTCCTCCGACCAAATCCCGTTGCGCGCCGTTCAACAGGGCATCATCGATCGCTTCGGCGCCATCGATCCCACCGACGCCGGCCGGACTCATCGGTACGTTCTCTCCACCGACTTCTCTCACGACACCGCCAAATCGTCGACCCAGATCAACGCGTACGCGATGGACTACAGCCTGCACCTGTTTTCGGATTTCACGTATTCTCTGAACGATCCGGAGAACATGGACCAGTTCGAGCAGACGGACCAGCGTCTGGTCACCGGCGTGAACGCCAGCCAAACCTGGAAGACGCCGGTCGCCGACAATACGATCGGCTATCAGATGCGCAACGACAACATCACGCCCGTCGGGCTCTACCTTACGCGAGGACGAGCGCAGATCGGGGTCACGCGCGTCGACCGCGTCGTCGAGACCAGCAACGCGGTCTACGTCCAGACCAGTCAGCATCTCACGCCAAAGCTCCGCATGACGGCCGGCGTGCGCGCCGACGTCTACAATTTTTCGGTGCGCGATCTGCGCCCGGAGAATTCCGGGAGCGTGCGCGCCGGCATCGTGAGCCCGAAGATCGCGTTCTCATACACGGTGAATCCGAAAGTCGAGCTGTACGCCGATTACGGACAGGGTTTCCACAGCAACGACGCGCGCGGCATCACGGAAACGGTAGATCCGGGCACGGGTCTGACCACCGACCCCGGTACCGGCCAGATCCTCCAGGGCGCCACGCCGCTGGTTCGCGCCCAAGGCGCCGAGCTCGGCGTTCGCTTCGCCGTCGCCCAAAAGCTCAGAACCACGGTGTCGCTGTGGAATCTGAACCTCGCGTCTGAATTGATCTTCCAAGGCGACGCGGGAACGACGAGCCCCGGCCGCCCCAGCCATCGGTACGGCTTCGAGCTCGCAAATTTCTACGTGCCGAGCCCCGGCGTCACGCTGGATTTCGATTACTCGTCGTCCGCCGCGAAGTTCACAAACTTCGATCCCGTCGGTCAAACGATCCCCGGTTCGATCAAGGACGTCTTGACCTTTGGCATCGCAGTCGACAAGCCTCATGCGTTCGGAAGTATTCGGCTGCGCTATTTCGGGCCGCGTCCGCTCATCGAAGACGCGAGCGTACACTCGAATCCGACGACGACCGTCAGCCTGCAGGCCGGCCTCAAGCCGTCGAGGGGGCTGAAGGTCGGATTCGACGTCTTCAACCTGTTGGGCGCGAAAGCGAGCGACATCGACTACTACTACAATTCATCGCTTCCCAGCGACCCCGCTTATACGAAACCGGGGTTCACCGGAACGTGCCCGATCGATCAGTGCGGCGTCGGCGTCCCGGACGTCCACTTCCATCCGATCGAACGCCGCCTGATACGGTTGACGGTGACCAAGCAATTCTGAGCGCTCCCCACGAAGCGCGAGACGCTGTCGCTGTGTCGGCCAGCCGCGCAGACGGACGACACGACGCACTACTATTCGTCATGGACGCCGCACGACGCCGCGAACCCCGCGCTAGCCTCAGACCCAGCGGTGAACCCCGCGCTCGGCGGCAGCGGCGTCACCGCCTACCACGTCCACCCGACGCCGAAGCGCACGTTCCGCCTGAGTTTGAACACACGCATTTGACCTCAGTATCACAGCATCACCTGCAGCGTATGCTGCATGTAGGCATCAGCTTACGGGGGAGTGCCCGGGGCGACACTTCACCCTAATCGTGGCTGCACTGCCGGTGCGAGGATCCCGACCGCATTCGAACGCAGGCTCGGTCGACGCAACTGTGATTTCCACATACGAGAAGGCAAAACGGCACGCCGAGCGCAGTCGCGATGGCCGGCAAGACCCGCTTGTCGGCGGGCTTGCCGGATTCGAGGCGTTGGATCGTGCCCGCGAAAATGTCGGCTGCCGTCGCCAGCTCGTAGACGCTGTAGCCGCGTGCGATGCGAAGGCGCGCGATGCGCGCCGACAGTGGTTCGATCGATCCGCCCCTGTAGTGCCCGTTCCACAGCTTCGGATGAGGCGATTGCGAAGGTGTCGACATCATCGCTTCGCCTTGAAGCAGTAGTAGGCCGCCTCGATCGCATAGCTTATGGACGCTCTCAAGCATACACAAGCGAATTGCACGTGCGACGCACGCTCGGCATTGGCCGCCATGTAACGAAAGCCGCCGGTCGACTCGTCGACGTACGCGTCGATCCCGTTGTCGCGCAGGAAGCGGACGACCACGTCGGCATTGAAGTCGTCGGGCTGCACCAGGCCGGCCATGTTCTGGTGCTCTTCGTTCGTCACATCGGCCATCGAGGCGTGAAACTCGGTGAGCGGCGCCATTACGCGGTCACCGGACCGGGTCGCTGAAACGGACGGATTCGGGCAGCGGAAAAGCCGCGCCGAGGGCTCGACGTTAATACGTCGAACTCGCAGATTGTCATTCGATGTTAACCTCATCGGGTGACGGGCTCGGTCGGTGGTGATTACACCGGCCGGGCCACCTAGTGATAAATCGCGAAATACTCGCTACGGAATTATAGCACGAACATGCGTTCGTATCAACGATTCGAACGAATTAAATTCAAAGCCGATGATGCGGCGTGGCAGCTGGCGCTGCAAGCAGTGAATCGCTCGCGGCCTTTTCGCTACGCCGGTTTAATGACGCCGCGCCGGAGCAGTTCGGTTAGTAGCTCGGCTCGGTTGCGGACGTTGAACGCCCGGTAGATGACCGTCACGGTATTGGCGATCGTCTTGGGCGAGCGGCCCCGCTTGGCCGCTATCTCCTCCACGGTCATGCCGAGGCAGAGCAGATGGAGCACGTCGCGCCGGGATGGCGAGAGGCCGCGGACCACCACGTCCGTCGGGATGCTTTCGACCTGTTGCCGGAGCCACGACCGGGCCGGGAGGTGGCGCGTTGTGCGGTCCGCGTAGTCGAATAGTTCCGGCTCGTTCAATAGCCACCCCAGACGCAACGCGGCGTGAACCGCTCGCCGCTTGTAGTCGATAGATCGGAAGCGGACGAACGAGTCGAGATACGCGTGGTGCGCCTGCGTCCGAACGCCTGCGGCTTCGGCGATGAACCCTTCGACAAGTCGCTCGAAAGCGAATCGTCGCGGGTCGCCGGTGACAGCGAGAAGGGGTGAGGTGTCGGAGTGCTCCTGGTAGACGGCAAAGACCCGCTGCGCCTGCTCGACGCGGCCCGCGAGCGATAGCTCCTTGGCGAGAATCAAAGGGACGAGCTTGTCATAGTCCTCGAACCGTTCTACGTCGAGAGTCGAGAACAAGTCGAAAGCGGCGTCGGTATGGTCGCGGTGCCCGAGCCGTTCGTCGGCGCGCCCGACCGTCGCGGCACGCCGGCAGAGGGCTTCGACGCGGGCGGCCGGTGTCGGCGCGATCATTTCGGCCAGCCGCGCCTCCGTGACCGCGACGAGGTCCGCGCCGTCTATCTCATACGCATACGTCGCGGCGCTCAGCGTGATCCAGAAGCGGTGCCGCTGTATGTCCTGCGCGGTCCAATTTATCTTCGCGCGGCGCTCTACGACGATTCCCCAGGTAGCTGGGTCAAGGCGCTCGACGGCGAGCGTTGCGAGCCCTTGTGCGCAATTCGCTTCGGTAAAGCGGTCGTAATGCTGACAGGTGTCCAGGTGTTCGAGTGCGGCGTGAAAGTACCGCGCGCACAGCGCGTAGTTCACGCGGGCCGACGCGATCCAGCCGCGATATTCCAAGGCCCGCGCGTACACAATATCGCTGCTTGTCTCAACGAGGTCGAGCGCGCGATCGGCGGCGTCCACCTCTCGACGGCAGAAATGGCCGAGCGCGCGATTTAGCGCGATCTCGGACCGAACCGTCGCGTGCGCGTCGTGGGCTTCTTCCTGCAACGCGTCCAGAAGCGCGAGCCCACGCGCAATCTCGTTCGAGCGTATGAGAGCTGCGCCCGTGAGCATCCGCGCCGTGACCGCCTCATCGCCCGTGGTGAGCCATGGGAACGCGTCGAGAGCGCGCAACGCATCCTCCGCGCGGTCTACGCGCAAGAGCGCGCGTGCGCGCAGCAGCGCGACCTGCGCGAGCGTGTCGCGATCGGCGTCCGTGACCTCGTCGCAGAGGACCAAACATACTTCGAAGTTCCCCGCGAACCATTGGTCCATCGCTTCGCGGAACGTAGTGCGTCGGCTGGTAGACCGACGTTTTGCAGCGGACGCGGTGCCCTCCCCTGGGCGAAACGAAGCGGGGAGACACTTGTCCGGGTGTCTCCCCGCACACCCACGCGGGCGTTTCGCTTACGTTGCTGCGTTCTCCGTTACGACGGCCCGCCGTTTACAACGTCTTTCGGTGCGATAGACGGACCACCGTTTACCACGTCGGCGCTAGCAACAATGGACGGTCCGCCGTTGACCACGTCGTGCGGCGTAACCGTTCCGCCAAGCAACAGCGCGACAAGCGTGAGAATACCGAGCATGAGCGAGTACCTTTCCGGCGCGAGGCCGAGGGCAATCGGGAAAAACCTCCCGATCAAAATGAGAGTACGCGAACCCGACGCGACCGACCCGGGAAGAACCTCCCGATGGCGATTAGAGCGGCGGCCGTGATAGGGTGCTGCTACCGTCGCGGTCTGGCAGCGACGGCAACGTCTTGGAGGACGCGGGTGCAGCCATACGCTTGGACGTGCAGGGTAAACGATCCACGGCCGCCGCTATGCGACGGGTGCAGTCATCGCCGGTCGCTGCACGACGAGGACGGCTGCACGCATCGGACGCCCGGGACGTTCCATGACCGTCCGTTACCGTGCGAATGCCGTCTTCGACGGGGTGAGTACGGCGAACGGCGCGACCGGCCGCCGATCATCCTTGCGAGTCGCGCTTCTCCACACCGGAGCCGCGGGTCGTCTACACCCCGGGGGTGATCGGCGGCGCGTCCGCCTCGGTACGAGCCTCCGCGTAGGCGGCGAACGTCGACCGCTCCGCTCCTGCGAGCCCGCGCGAGCGGTGCTCGTTTACACCCGGGCGGTCAGCGGTTCGGGTATTGTCTGGGGCGGGGAAACAAGTGCTCATTCCTTTTAAGAAACCAGCCAAGAGTTGAGTAACGGGTTGTAAGGGTGCGTTTGATGAACGGGTTATTGCGTCGTTGCGCCGCGTTTGTAGTCGGGGCTGTTCTCCTTACCTCTCAGCTGTCGGTCGCGGCGGCGGCGAGTTTGCCGCGAATGCCGCTCTCTAGGAGCGGCATCGGCGCGGTGACCGCCCGGCGCCCGATC
>DASZBS010000131.1:0-60331 GCA_035943995.1 Candidatus Elarobacter sp.
CCAGTTGTTCTACGAGCAAGATTTCGACGGCGCGCGCGCGGCGTTCGAAGCGGATCTCCCGGCCACGTTCAAAGCGCTGTTTCGCAGCGGCAGCGAAAAGGAACGCGGCAAGCCGTCGCCCACCGCGCGCATCACGCGTGACGGCGGCTGGTTCGGCGGCACCGGACGCGCGCCCGACGTGCCGCGCGATCCGGCCGTGCTGTCGGAAGACGACCTCAACCAGTACGTCGCCGCTTTCGAACGAACGGGATTTTTCGGGCCGGACGCCTGGTACGCGAACAACGAACGCAATCTCGAATACGCCAGTTGCGTCCGCGACGGCGGCGCGCTACGGCTGACGGTACTTTTCCTGCACGCAACGTACGACGTAGTCTGCGAAACCGTGGACTCGCAGCTCGCCGAACCGATGCGCCGCGACTGCACGGATCTTACCGAGCGTGTCGTCGATGCCGGCCACTGGATGCCGCAGGAACGGTCCACGGAGGTCAACGCCGCGATCGCGGATTGGCTCGCCGCACGAGAACGCGGCTAGGTCTTTGACCGCTGTTTGTTGATCCGGCCGCGGCAGTTCGGTGCGTTGCAGGTGCAGCGCTTGCGGTCGGAGTGGAGCGACGACACGTAATCGATCGTGATCTCTTCGCCGGGCCGGATGTCGCGCAGTGCGAGCACCAGCAAGTGCCGGCCGAACGTCTGCATGAAGCTGTTGGGCCGGCACGAGTGGTTGATGTAATGCGTGCCGTTACCGCCGGCGGCACCGTCGATGCTCCAGCGCCCGTCGAGGCCGCTGATGCGCAGCACGCGCCGCTTCCCGCGGCGCTCGGCCTCCGCGTTGGTGATCCGCTCGCCCGTGTACTCAGCAATCTTGCGGCGCCGCGCGAAGCGGGCCGTCGCGAAACATCCCTTGCCGTGGATCGCGGATTTCGCGATCCGCAGCCCCGGCGCGAGCTTCGACCTCATCCCGCCGCGGCCGGCGTGCGGCGATCGGCACCGAGAAAGCGCGCGAGGTACGGCGCCGTTCGGCTCGCGGGCGCGCGCGCGACGTCGGCAGGTGTGCCGGCCACGACGACGCGGCCGCCTTCGTCGCCGGCACCGGGGCCGATGTCCACCACCCAGTCGCTGCCCGCGACCACGCGCATGTCGTGCTCCACCACGATCACGGTGTTCCCCGATTCGACCAGCCCGTCGAGCTGCGCCATCAGCTTCTCGACGTCGGCGGGATGCAATCCGGTGGTCGGCTCGTCGAGCACGTAGAGCGTGTCGCCGCGCTGCGTGCGCTGCAGCTCGGTCGCAAGCTTGATGCGCTGCGCCTCGCCGCCCGAGAGCTCCGTCGCCGGCTGGCCGAGCCGCAGATATCCTAGCCCGACCTCGCGCAGCACCTTGAGCGCGCGGCACACGGCGAGCTCGTCGGAGAAGAAATCCCACGCCGCGTCGACCGTCAGCGCAAGCACGTCGGCGATCGTCTTGCCGCGATACGTGATCTTCAGCGTCTCGGCGTTGTAGCGGGCGCCGTGGCACGTCGGACACGGCGCGTACACGGACGGTAGAAACAACAGCTCCACCATCACGAAGCCTTCGCCCTCGCACGTCGCGCAGCGGCCCTTCGCGACGTTGAACGAGAACCGCCCGGCGTCGAAACGCCGCGCACGCGCGGCTTTGGTGCCGGCGAACAGCTTGCGCACGGCGTCGAAGAGCCCGGTGTACGTCGCGAGGTTCGAGCGCGGCGTGCGCCCGATCGGCTTCTGATCGACGCGCACGAGCCGCTTGATCTTATCCATGCCGCTCGCGATGCGGCCTTCGCTGCGAATCACGGGCTCGCGCTCGAGCGCTTCGCCTTCTTCGATCACCGCGGCGACGGTGTCGCCGAGGTGATCCCCTACCAATTCGACAAGCGCCTGGCTCACCAGGCTCGACTTGCCCGAGCCCGACACGCCGCTCACGGTGGTGAACACGCCGAGCGGGAACGCGACGTCCAGATTCTGTACATTGTTGCGCGTCACGCCCGTGAGCTCCAGCCAGCCGCGCGGCGCGCGCGGCGCGCGCGGGCGGAACGCGTCGTCGCCGAAGAGATGGCGGCGCGTCTGCGACGCCTCGATGCGCTGCAACCCGTCCGGCGGGCCGCAGTACAGGATGCGGCCGCCGTGCTCGCCCGCCGCGGGGCCGACGTCGACGATCCAGTCCGCGTGTCGGATCACGTCGAGCTCGTGCTCGACGACGAACAGCGAGTTGCCCGACGCTTTGAGCTGGTCGAGCGCGAGCAGCAGCGCCTCGGTGTCGACGGGATGCAAGCCCGCGGACGGCTCGTCGAGCACGTACACCACGCCGAAGAGGTTCGAGCGCACTTGCGTCGCGAGACGCAGCCGCTGCAGCTCGCCGGGGGAGAGCGTCGGCGTGCTGCGCTCGATCGTGAGATAACCCAGCCCGAGATCGAGCAGCACGGCGAGCCGCGCGACGAGGTCTTGCGCGATGCGCTGGATGACGATCGCCTTCTCCGGATGTCCCGCGGTGATCTTCTCGACGTGCGGATCCGCCAGCTGCGCGTACGGCTGCATGACGCCGGTCAGCCGCTTGAGCGGCACGCGCGCGATCTCCGCGAAGTCCATCCCCGCGAACGTTACCGACAGCGACTCGCGCCGCAGCCGCTTGCCGTGGCACAGCGGGCACTCGCCGCTCACCATGTACTGCGCCGCGCGTTTCTTCATCAGCGGGCTCTGCGTGGTGGCGAACGTCTGCAGCACGTGCTTGCGCGCGCTGGTGAACGTACCTTGATAGCTGGGCTCTTCGTTGCGCTTGAGCGCGCGGCGCGTCTGCGCGGGCGTGTTGCCCGCGTACACCGGCACCGTGGGCTGCTCGTCGGTGAACAGCAGCCAGTCGCGATCCTTCTTGGGCAGCTCGCGCCACGGGCGGTCGACGTCGTAGCCGAGCGTCACCGCGATGTCGCGCAGGTTCTGCCCGTGCCACGCGGTGGGCCACGCCGCGATCGCGCGCTCGCGAATCGTGAGCGACGGATCGGGCACCATCGAGCGTTCCGTGACGTCGTAGATGCGGCCGAGCCCGTGGCAGCGCGGGCACGCGCCCGCGGGCGTGTTGGGCGAGAACGCTTCGGCGTCGAGGTGCGGCTGTTTGGGCGGATAGACGCCGGCGCGCGAGTACAGCATGCGCAGCAGGTTGGACAACGTCGTGACGCTGCCGACGGACGAGCGCGTGGTCGGCGCGCCGCGCTGCTGCTGCAACGCGACGGCCGGCGGCAGGCCGTCGATCTCGTCAACCTCGGGCACCGACATCTGATTGAAGAGCCTACGCGCGTACGGCGACACGGATTCGAGATAGCGCCGCTGCGCCTCGGCGTAGAGCGTGCTGAACGCAAGCGACGACTTGCCCGAACCGGACACGCCCGTGAAGACGACCAGCGCTTCGCGCGGAATGTCGAGGTCGACGTTCTTGAGGTTGTGCTCGCGAGCCCCGCGCACGCGCACGAACCCCGCCGGAGCCTTCACGAGTGCGGCATCTCGTCGTCGCCGAGCCCGAAGTAGTGGCCCAGCTCGTGGATCACCGTCTCGCGCACTTCTTCGACGGCCTCTTGCCGCGTGCGCGTGACGCGGTTGATCGGGCCGCGGAAGATCGCGATCTCATCGGGCAGCAGCGTCATGTCGTGCGACCGCTCGGTGAGCGCGACGCCGCGGTAGATGCCCAAGAGCTCTTCTTCGGTGTCGGGATCGTCGTCGTGCTCGAAGCTCTCGAGATCCTCGCGGTTCGGCTCTTCTTCCACCGTGATCACGACGTTCTGCACCATGTCCGCGAAGCGCTTGGGAAGCGCGTCGAGCGCTTCGCTCACCACGCGCTTGAACTCCGCCCGGCTCAAATCCCCATTGCCCATCGGGCTCGCCTTCTTCGCCGCGCGAGCGCATCCATCCGAAAGGTTCGGCCGAACGGCGGATGGGCGCGCGCTGCCCGGCGTGTTACGTTGCTGGCTTGTGAGCGCCCGATCGAAGACGCCGCTCGTCCTGGTCGTCGCCGCGATGGGCGTCGTGTTCGGTGACATCGGCACCAGCCCGCTGTACACGCTGAAGGTCTGTTTCGGCCTCGCGGGCGCGCAGCCCGACGAGCGCGCGGTGCTCGGCATCTGCTCGTTGCTGGCGTGGGCGCTCGTAATCGTGGTGTGCGTCAAGTACATCACGTTCATCATGCGTGTCGACCACGACGGCGAGGGCGGCATCCTCGCGCTGCTCGCGCTCGCGTCGCCGCCGCCGCAGTTCGGCAAGATGATCCGCGCCGCCGGCATCACGATCGTCGTGGTGGTCGGCGCGTCGATGCTGCTGGGCGACGGCATCATCACGCCCGCCATCTCGGTGATCTCCGCGGTCGAAGGGATCTCGGTGGTGTCGCCGGCGGCACAGCCGTTCGTCGTCCCGATTTCCCTGGCAGTCATCATCGCGCTGTTCACGCTGCAGCGCGGCGGCACCGAACGCGTCGGGCGGTTGTTCGGGCCCGTCATGCTGGTGTGGTTCGTCGTGATCGGCGTGCTCGGTATCGCCGCGATCGCGCACCGCCCGGAAGTGTTGTACGCGCTCGACCCGCGCCACGCGCTCGCGTTCGCGACGTCACACGGGATCGTCGGCTTCACGATCCTGGGCGGCGTGATCCTCGCCGTCACGGGCGTCGAGGCGCTCTACGCCGACCTTTCGCACTTCGGGCGCGGTCCGATCGTGACCGGCTGGTTCGCGCTCGTGTTCCCGGCCCTGCTCGCGAACTATTTCGGCCAAGGCGCCAAGCTGCTGGCCGACCCGCACGCGCTCGACAACCCGTTCTACGCGCTCGCGCCGAGCTGGGCGCTGATCCCGATGGTGATCCTCGCGACGGTCGCGACGGTGATCGCGTCGCAAGCGCTCATCTCGGGGACGTTCACGCTGGTCGAACAGGCGATCGCGCTCAACCTGGCGCCGCGCGTGCTCGTCCGCCACACGTCCCACCGGTACAAGGGTCAGGTGTTCGTGCCGTCGGTGAACTGGGCGCTCGCGCTCGGCTGCGCGGTCCTGGTGATCGGCTTTCGTTCGAGCGACCGGCTCGCCTCGGCGTACGGGCTCGCCGTCGCGTTCACGATGCTGTGCACGTCGCTCGCGTACTTCGTTGTGATCACGAAGGTGCTGAACTGGAACCGCGTCGCCGCCACGGCGCTCGTGCTCGGCTTCGTGCTCGTCGACGGCAGCTTCGTCGTCGCGTCGCTGCCGAAGTTTCTCGACGGCGGCTACATCCCGATCGCGATCAGCGCCGTGCTGGTGCTGCTCAGCCTGACCTGGCTCGAAGGCCGGCGCTGTCTGGCGCGCGCGCTGGCCGATCAGCAGATCTCGCTGGAGGACGTGCTCGAGAAGCTGCCCGCGGGCGTGGGCGCGCACGGCACGATGGTGTTTCTCACGCCCGACCCGCGCGGCGTGCCGTTTCTCGCTCGTCACCGCTGGATCCGCGAGCGCGCGAACGACGAGCGCATCGTCGTGCTCAACATCGCGCGCGCCGGCACGCCGTACCTCACGCACGAGCAGCGCGTCACGGTGGAGCGGTTCTCGCTGCGGCTGATCCGGGTGGTGGCCCGCTTCGGCTACATGGAAGCGCCGCGCCTCGAACCGATCTTGCGCTCGTGCGAAGCGTTCGGCCTCGACCTCGACCGCGACGACACGTCCTTCTTCTACGCCGACGCGAAGATCGAGGCGCTCCCGGGCGGCATGCCGGCCTGGCGGCGCGAGATCTTCGAAGGGATGCTGCGCAACGCGCGCCCGCTCCCCGACGATCTGCGCATCAAAGCCGAACGGCGCGTCGAGCTCGGCGTCACGGTCGCGATCTAGCTCCGTCAGTTAGGCGTGCGTGTAGCCTCGAGTCGCCAGATAACGACGCACAGGAAGCCAATGACGAGAGTGCATCCGAAGATGACAATTGCCATGCTGACGCTTTCATGTTCGACTTTCACTTGAGCTGTGATATCGCTGAATTTCGCCAGGATGAATCCCGTTGCTAGTGTTCCCGCGGCACCAAGGGCTGTTTTGAAAGGAATGTCTTGCCCTGGGATTACGGGCGTCAATAACAATCCGATCGTCCATCCAACAATCGAACCAAAGAAAACGAGGCCGATCAGTAAGGCCGACTGAGCATGCACGGCAAGGGACAGCATAACGAGAAACCAGATCAGCGCAAAGACATAACCGAGCGCAATCCCCGGACCGATTCGGACCAAAAATGGGTTCATCACGCCCCCCGCGCGATCCCGGCCCAGTCGAGCGCTGCGACCGGTTCTTCGAACCAGTATCATAGTTCGCGAGCCTCGCTCTGTCTAGCCTAGCAGGCGTAATCTTTCTTGACGTAATTCGGCGGGCAACGAGCTGCTGGCCGTGAACCAGCCACTTGAAGTTGAGCGGAGACCGGGGAGACAAATGAGCACGATACGAGTCTTGGTAGGCACGCGCAAGGGCGCGTTCGTCTTGACGGCGGACGGCAAGCGCGACAAGTGGGACGTGAGCGGGCCGCACTTCGCGGGCTGGGAGATGTACCACCTCAAGGGCTCGCCGGCCGATCCGAACCGGCTGTACGCGTCGCAGAGCAGCGGGTGGTTCGGCCAGCAGATCCAGCGCTCCGACGACGGCGGCATGACGTGGGAGCCGGTCGGCAACAAGTTCGTCTACGACGGCGTGCCGGGCACGCACCAGTGGTACGACGGCACGCCGCACCCGTGGGAGTTCGCGCGCGTGTGGCATCTCGAACCGTCGCTGACCGATCCCGACACCGTGTACGCCGGCGTCGAGGACGCCGCGCTGTTCCGCTCGACCGACGGCGGCCAGAACTGGCACGAGCTGTCCGGGCTGCGCGAGCACGGGACCGGCTCGTCGTGGCAGCCGGGCGCGGGCGGCATGTGCCTGCACACGATCCTGCTCGATCCGAGCAATCCGCAGCGCATCTTCACCGCGATCTCGGCCGCGGGCGCGTTCCGCAGCGACGACGCGGGCACCACGTGGCAGCCGATCAACAAAGGCCTGCGGTCGGAGCAGCTCCCGGACGAGGACGCGGAGGTCGGGCACTGCGTGCACCGCATCGCGCAGCATTCGTCGCGCCCGAACACCCTCTTCATGCAGAAGCACTGGGACGTGATGCGCAGCGACGACGCCGGCGACTCGTGGCACGAGGTCAGCGGAAATCTGCCGAGCGACTTCGGCTTCCCGATCGACGTGCACGCGCACGAGCCCGACACCGTGTACGTCGTGCCGATCAAGAGCGACTCCGAGCATTTCGTGCCCGATGCGAAGCTGCGCGTGTACCGCAGCCGCACGGGCGGCAACGAGTGGGAAGCGCTCACGAAGGGATTGCCGCAGCAGGACTGCTACGTCAACGTGCTGCGCGACGCGATGGCCGTGGACAAGCTCGACTCGTGCGGGATCTATTTCGGCACGACCGGCGGACAGGTGTACGCGTCGGCCGACGCGGGCGACAGCTGGGCGCCCATCGTGCGCGATCTCCCGGCCGTGCTGTCGGTCGAGGTTCAGACGCTGCCGTGATGGAGTCGGCATCCCGGTGATCCGCGTGGTGCTCCCGGCGCACCTGCGCACGCTGTCGCGCGAGAACGGCGAGGTGCGGGTCGACGTCGACGGCGCGGCCACGGTGCGTTCGGTGCTCGACGCGCTCGAAGCGCGCTATCCCGTACTCCGCGGCGCGATCCGCGATCACGTCACGCACAAGCGCCGGCCGTTCGTGCGGTTCTTCGCGTGCGAACGCGATCTGTCGCACGAATCGCCGGACGCACCGCTCCCCGACGCCGTGGCGTCGGGCGCGGAGCCGTTGCTCGTCGTTGGAGCGATGGCGGGCGGCTAGATACTTTCAGGGCCTTGCGCCGAGCCTCGCCGAGATCTGCGCGCACGCGCGCAGCAACGGGCCGCGCAACGTTTTCACCAGCCGAGCGACGGTGAACTCCGCGGCGGGGACGGCGATGTTGACCGCCGCAACGATGTCGTCCTGTTGCCGCACCGAAGCGGCGATCGAGCGGAGGCCGTGTGCGAGCTCCTCATCCTGCACGGCGTAGCCGTCGGCGCGGATGCGCGGAAGCTGTTTGCGCAGCGCCGTTATCGATCCGATGGCATTCGTGCCCCACGTTCCGGCGAACGACGATGCATCGAGACGATCTGCCAACGCATCGTCGGAGAGCGACGCCAACAGCGCCTTGCCCATCGACGTGACGACCGCGGGAAGCCGGGAGCCGACCGTGACGTTCGCCGTGACGAGCGCGTTGCCGTAGAGGCGGACGACGTAGAGCACCTCGTCTCCGGACAACACGCCGAGGTTGACCGTTTGTCGCGTCTCATCAGCCAGCTCGCGTAGGATCACCGACGACGTTTGGACGAGATCGAGCCCGTGAAGTGCGGCGAACCCGAGCGTGAGCACAGCCGTGCCGGGGCGGACCACGCCATCGGAAAGGCGCTCCAGAAATCCATCGCTCGCCAGCGTCGCGACCGGCCGAAATGCGGTCGGCATCGGAAGTCCCGACAGCTCGGCGATCTCCTTGAGCCGCAGCGCCGGCCGGCGATCCGAGAACAACGCCAAGATGCGCAGGCCTTTCGACAGCGCCTCGACGCGGTACGCGCTGTCGTCTTGCGCCACTATCCCAACGGTCCGCTATGCTTCTCCAGCAGCGACCACGCTTCACCGCTGAACGTGCGCTTCATATCGGCATAGAACGGCTTCAACTTGGCGCGGAACGGCGCGCTGTCGCCGATGTCGTTGACGGTCAGTCCCTGCTCCGCGAGTTTCTTGCGAAGCGTCGTGTCGCCGTGCAGCATGTCCTCGCGTTGGTGGAGGCCCGCGAGGTCGATCTCGCGATTCAAGATCGCCTGGAGGTCGGGGGTAAGCGCCTTGTACGCTTCCAAGTTTGCGACAGGATACAGGTTGCCCCAGATGTGATTGGTCATGCTGAGGTACTTCGTGGGCTCGTACCATTTCGACGACTCGATGATCGCCAGCGGAACCTCGACCGAATCCACGATCTTCGTCTGCAGCGCCACGTAGGTTTCGGCCGGGTTCACGGTGGTCGGCGCCGCGCCGAGCGTTTTGAACATGTCGACGTACAGCCTAGCGCCGGGCGTGCGGATCTTCAGTCCCGCGATGTCTTCGACAGCCTTGATCGGCCGCAGGCTCGTCGCGATCTGCCGGAAGCCGTTGACCCAGCATTTGCCGAACGCGTAGATGCCCTTGTCGAGCATCTGCTTGCGAACCAGGTCGCCGAGCGGCCCGTCGATCGCCGCCAGAGCGGCCTGCTGGGTGTGAAACGCAAACCCGACGTCCTCGATCGCGGCGTCGGGAACCACCGTCGACATGATACCGGAGCTGCCGACGTACATTTGGATCGCACCCGATCGCAGTTGCGCCACAGACGATTCGTCGCCGCCGAGCAAGCCGTTCGGAATCAAACGTTTTTTTTGTGCTTTTATCTAGTGAAAGCCACTTTCACACCGTCCGCAATCGAGCTTCGTGGAAGTTTCTTTCAGCCCTTTCGAGCGCGACGAAAGGCGCGGTTCGAAAACGCCGGAAGAGACGCTCATGACGTTCCTGCGCAGCGTGACCGCCGCGAGCGCGGTGGCCGTGCTACTCGCCGCGTGCGGTCCGCATCAACCCTTCGCGCTATCCGGCGACGATCAGAAGCGGTTCGGCGACCGCGTCCTGCGCGTCACCGCGGCCGGCCGTCCGCTGATATTCGGGGTTCACGACTGCACGGTGTACCAGGCGCGCACCGCGCACGACGACATCATCGGGTGGGACGTCGTGCTGCGGTCCGACTGGGGCGGGGGATATCCCAAGTTCATGACCTCATGCACGGGCGAAGCCATTCGATACGACGGCCGGTACGTGCGCGTGTTTCTGTGCGCGCAAGCGATCGGAGCGGGCGGCGGATGCGCCGGCGGCGGCGACTATCGTCGTACGGCCGACGGCCGCCACCGCTGGGAGATATCCAAGGACACGGTGCACTGGCGGACGCTGCCGCCATAAGAAACTAAATGCCTAGTGCGAAACAGGCACCCCGGCGCCGGCGGCTGAACCGTCCAGCCGAGGAACCGCCAGCTTCCCGAGCGAACGGGACGCGCGCTCGCACGATCGGAGGTCCAGCATCATGCCTCTTTCCAGACGGCTCGCAGCCGAAGTGTTCGGGACGTTCTGGTTGACGTTCGGCGGGTGCGGCAGCGCGGTGCTCGCCGCCGGCTTCCCGGCATTGGGCATCGGCTTTGCGGGCGTCGCGCTCGCGTTCGGGCTGACGCTGCTGACGATGGTCTACGCGATCGGCCCGATCTCCGGCTGTCACATCAACCCGGCGGTGACCGTCGGCTTGTGGGCGGCAAAGCGCTTTCCCGCCAAAGAGATCTTGCCGTACTGGGGCGCGCAGCTCGCCGGCGCGCTGATCGCAGGCGCACTGCTGCTCGTCATCGCGAGCGGTAAGGCGGGCTTCGACGTCCACGCCGGGTTCGCGAGCAACGGGTTCGGCGCGCATTCACCGGGCGGCTACACGATGATCGCCGTCATCGTCACCGAGCTCGTTCTGACGTTCATGTTTCTGTTCGTCATCCTCGGCGCGACGGAAAAGCGGGCACCAGCGGGTTTCGCCGGCATCGCGATCGGTCTCTCGCTCACGCTGATCCACCTCATCAGCATCCCGGTGGACAACACGTCAGTGAACCCCGCGCGCAGCACAGGCGTAGCGATCTACGCAGGCGGCGACTTCGTCGCGCAGTTGTGGCTGTTCTGGGTGATGCCGATCATCGGGGCCGCGCTGGCGGGCTTCGTCTATTCGGCGCTTTTCGCACAAGAACCGGAAGAAGTCCCCGAACGCGTGCGCCTGTCGCGCGAGGGATAGCCGCTACCGCGAGCCGGCCGATGACGAAACGGCTTCGAGCGTTGCTCGAAGCCGGTCGTCCGCGGTAGTGCGTTCGCGTATTCGGTTGTACGGTGCGTGCGCGCGTTTGTTTCGTGCGTCGTCAGGCGGTGACGAGTTCCCCGCCCGGCCGTACGGCGAGGTCCCCGTTCACCGAACCGTTCCGGATCATCAGCCCGCCTTCGATCAGCGCGTCGCCGTTGACGTCGCCGGCCACGTACGCGACGCCGCCGGCACGCACGATCAGCCCGCCGTTGACGTCGCCGATGATCTGCACCTGCGCGCCCTGTTCGACGAGGACGTCGCCCGAGACGCCGCCGTTGATCTGCGCGACGGCGCGCGCGCGCACGGCAATATCTCCCAATACCTCGCCGTCGACGCGTACGGTCGAGCCGGGCTGGACGTTGAGATCGCCCGAGACGTCGCCCGCGACGTGGGCCGCCGCCACGCACGCGGCGACGACGTCGCCGGGGCCGGCGAAGCCCGCCCGGCGCAAATACTGCTCGAAGAACTCGTCGGCCGATGAGGACATGCGAAACGCTCCTGTTCGAAGGTGACGCGTGATGTACGGTCCGTCCGGGGGCCGGGTTTCACCGGCGCCCAGGGCTGTCGTTCCCGCGCGGCCAACGGGAGCGCCTCGTGAGCTCCGCCATCGACGAACTCCTCGGCAACGCCCGCACGCACGAAGCCGACTTCGAAGGCCCCCGCGCGGTCGTGCCCGCCAAGCACGTCGCCATCGTGACGTGCATGGACTCGCGGATCGACAACTTCCGGATCTTCGGCCTCGAATCGGGCGAAGCGCACATCCTGCGCAATGCCGGCGGCCTCGTCACCGACGACGTGCTGCGTTCGCTCGTCCTCTCGCAGCGGCTGCTCCAAACGCGCGAGGTGATCCTCATGCACCACACCAACTGCGGGCTGCACCGCACGGACGAAGCTGCGCTGCGCGACGCGATCGCCGCCGAGACCGGGCAGGCGCCGCCGTACGCGTTCGGCGCGTTCGAGGACATCGACGCCGCGGTGCGCACCGCGATCGCGCGCGTGCGCGACCACCCGTTTCTGCCGCACCGCGACCACGTGCGCGGTTTCGTCTACGAGGTCGAGACCGGCCACCTGCGCGAAGTGATCGCCTGATTCTCAGTCGTTACCGCCCTGCGTGCACCAGCATCCACGTCGCGAAGACGCCGACCACGCCTGCACCGTGAATCAGCAGCTGCGGGATGTTGCCGCGACGTTGTCTTGCCAGTATCAGGTCTGCGGCCGGCGCGATGATGCAGACGAGAAGCCCGGCGTCCATCGCATTGCGATCGTCCTCCAGCACGGCCCACAACAGGAACGCCCCCATCACGAGATCGCGAGCGGCGATCGCGCGGACGTAGGCGAGCGTATCCGCATCGTCCGTCGGAATGCCGTACGTGAACGTCGACCGCCGCGGCCACGTCAGCGCTGCCGCGCCGATGCCGAGCACGGCGACCGACCCGGCTCCCGCGAGCGTTCTGCCTAACACGCTTCTGCCGCTTCCGCTTCCGCTACGATGCGCGACGCCATGTTCCCGAAGATGAACTCGTGGAACGGCAAGACGGCATACCAGTAGAGGAAGCCGAACGCGCCGCGCGGATCGAAGAACGCCGTCTGTCGCAGCGAGGTGCTTCCGTCGTCACGCGCCGTCGTCTCGAACTCCAGCCACGCTTCGCCCGGAAGCTTCATCTCGGCGCGCAGCCGGAGCAGTTCGTACGGCCGATACGCTTCGACGCGCCAGAAGTCGACCGCGTCGCCCACGCGCAATGCGGTCGCGGAGCGGCGCCCGCGACGCGTCCCGATGCCGCCGACGAGCCGGTCGAGAACACCGCGCAGCTCCCAAAGCCAATCGGCGTAGAGCCACCCGCGCTTGCCGCCCAAGCTGGTGAACACGCCAAACACGTTTCGGGGCGCCGCGGTCGTGACGCGCTCGCGGCGGTCGACCAGCATCCCTTGCGTCGCGCCCGAGAACTGGCCCGGCAGCGTCTTGACGTCGAACGCGTCGAACCACGTCGTCTCCGGGCCGTCCGCGTCGGAACGGTCCAGCGCGCGGTTCACGGCGTCGTCGTAACCGATCGGCACGATGTCCGGGAACAAGCGGCCCGCGGCATCATCGCGCACGACGACTTCGTTGGCGAGCCCGTCGATCAGCGGGCGCGCGATCGATGCGGGGATCGGCGTGACGATGTGCACCCAGTACGATGAAAGCCGCGGCGTGAACACCGGCACGATCAGCAGCTTGCGCACCAGCCCGCGGATGCGCGCGTAGCGGCGCATCATGTCGCCGTACGAGAGCACGTCCGAACACCCGATCTCGACGATACGCCCCGCACTCTCCGGTGCCGCAAGGGCCGCGACGAGATACGCGATCACGTCGAGCACGTGGATCGGCTGGATCCGCGTGGTCACCCACTTCGGCGCAATCATCACCGGCAGCCGCTCGGTGAGATAACGCACCATCTCGAACGAAACGCTGCCCGACCCGACGATGATCGCCGCGCGAAACTCCGTCACGGGGACACCGGCCGCACCGAGCAGCGCACCGACCTCGTGCCGGCTGCGCAGATGCCGCGACAGCCGCGGGCCGTCCTCACCGAGACCGCCGAGATAGACGATGCGTTCGATCCCTGCGCTGCGGGCTGCCTCGCCGAAGATCGTCGCCGCTTCACGGTCGCGCCGGGTAAAATCGCGCCGCGCATCGCTCATCGAATGGATCAAGTAGTACGCGACGGTGCAGCCGCGCATCGCGGCGAGCAGGCTTTCGCGGTCGAACACGTCGCCCGCGGCGACCTCGACGCCTGGAAAACGGTCGGTCAATCGCGCAGCGTCGCGCGCGAAACAGCGCACCGTGTGCCCGGCTTGCGTGAGCGCGGGCACGAGCCTCCCGCCGATGTAGCCGGTCGCGCCGGTAACTAGAACGCGCATCACTGGTCAGAGCATCGTGGGGCGAGCTAAGTTCCCGCCGGGCCGTGCCGCTCGAGAAAAAGGGTGGGACGCTCGTTGAAGAGCGCGTGCTCGAAGACGTCGTAGCCGGATTTTTGCGCGACGCGAATCGATGCGAGATTCTCCGGGTCGATCATGCAGACCGTGCGCGCCGACGCGAACCGGACGTCGCCCCATGCGACGGCAGCATGCACCGCTTCGGTCGCGTAGCCCTGACCGTGAACGCGTGGGGCGAGTGCCCAGCCGAGCTCCGGTGCATCGCGCATCGAAGCAGCGATGTCGCGCTTGAAGTTCGCGAAGCCGAGCTCGCCGACGAAGCTTCCGCTCGATTTTTCTTCCAGCGCCCAATAGCCAAAACCCAGCAGCGCCCAATGACCGGTGTACCCCAGTATCCTCGACCACGTCTGCTGCTCCGTCGACGGCTTGCCGCCGATGAAGCGCGTGACCACGGGATCGGACCACATCGCGAGCGCGTGCTCGAAATCGTCGAGCCGGTGGGCGCGCAGCCTGAGCCGCGCCGTTTCCAAGGTGGGTGCCGTCATCGCATTCCCTTTTGCAGCGAATTCTGCAGGCCTCCCGAACGGGAGCAACGTGGATTTCGACGTGAGCGCAAGCGTGGCGATGCGATGCGGCGCCGAGTAGGCCGCATGACGATCGACGAGCGGCCCGACGCGCTGATCGTCACGGCGCCGCTGCTCGCGCGAAGACGTGCGGCCGTGCTCATCGTCGCGACGATCGTCGCTTTCGCCTTTCTCGGCGCGTATGCGTTCGGCGCGCGAGGTCAGCGGTCGGCGCTCGACGTTGCCGGCATGTGCATCGTTTTCGGCGGCTGCGGATACCTTGCGCTGATCCTCGCGCTCGACCGGAGCGTCACGACGGTCCGGCGCGATCGAATCGTGGTTCGGCACGGTCCGATCCTGATGTGGCCCGCGATCACGATCGACGCGGCGCAGGTCGAAGACGTTCATGCGGCGACCCAGACCGCCATCGTGGGGCGCGGCGGGCGCATGGTTCTCGAATCGGTCAACGCGTCGCTCGTGGGCGGCCGTTCCGTCACGCTCGTCGACGACGCGGGCGACACCGGCGATGCGGAACAGGTCGCGGCGGCGATAACCACGTGGCTGTGGTCGCACCGCGAATGACCGCGGGACTCAACCGCCGATCTGCGGGCCGTAGCCCGCGCGCAGGACGTCGAGCGACGCGGGCGGCGTGATCACCCGCGCGTCGCCGCGCAGCGGGCGCGTGCGATCGTCGCCGTAGCCCGAGACGACGCTCCAGCTCCGCAGCGCGTCGGACAGCACGACGTACGGCGCGCCGTCGATCTCGACGAACGCGCCGGCCGGGAGGTCGCGCCACGCCGTCGCGTGCAGGCGCTTGCACCGCCCGTCGAGCCGCTCGCCGTGAAGCCGCGCGTCGATGGCGTCGGCGCCGGCCGCGCCGAGCGCGTCGCGGTAGCGCCGGTAGTCGGCGCGCCGGCAGAGCGCGCACGGCCGGTGTCCGGCGGCGAGCGCGACGGCCTCGTCGTAAAAGAAGAGCGCGGTCCAGCGCCCGGGAGCCCACTTCGGCGCGACCCAGCCCTTGTACTCGAGCGCGCACACGATCCAGCGCTTCCCGTTCCACGGCCGCACGACGTCGTGCCCGCGGTGCAGACAGCCGCGGTTGCCCATCCACCGGCCGCGCAACGCGGATACGACGATCGCGCCGTAGGGCGTAACGCGATTGCACTCAGGCACCGCACCAGTGTACCACGCGACCGGCGCGGCGGCGGCGAGGAACGCCGCAACCGCAAACGCAACGTGGCGAACGTGACCCACGCGCATGTGCACGAGCGATAGACCCGACCCGGTCGCGGATGCTATCCGTCGTTCGATGCCGGCCGGCGCGGTGTTCGCGGGCGGGCCGATCGCCGGCGCGCAACAGCACCTCTACGCGCAAGAGGAAACCGCGATTCGTCACGCCGTGCCCAAGCGCCGGGCCGAGTTTCGCGCGGGGCGCACGTATGCTCGGGTGGCGTTGCTGGCGCTGGGCGTCGCACCCGTTCCCATCCTCGCCGGCAACGATCGCGCGCCGGTTTGGCCGCCCGGGATAACGGCCAGCATCACGCACGACGACACGTATTGCGGCGTGATGGCGGCCACGCTTTCCGACTTCGCGGCCGTGGGCATCGACATTGATTCCGCGACGCCGCTGGACGCCGATCTAGTGTGCGACGTGTGCTCCGCGGCCGAGCTAGAGTATCGCGCCGCGCTCGAGGAACAGCTCCGCACCGACGTTCCGAAGCTCATTTTCTGCGCGAAGGAGAGCACGTACAAGGCGTATTTCTCGCTCACGCGCGTCGTGCTCGATTTCCCCGACGTCGAGATTCGGCTTGCGCCCGCGCATGGTGCGTTCACGGCGACCGTGCTCGCGCCCGCGCCCACGATGCCCACGTTTGGGCGCACTCTCGAAGGACGCTTCCTCGCCGTCGGCGGACATCTCGTCACCTGGGCGGCGGTTCCCGGCGGCGACGCTATCGCGCTTTCGAAGCGCGATCGTGCCGCCGGATCAGCCGTTCAGGTGACGTCGGCCGGGGTTACCGGCAGGCGAGGCGCCCGTTGACGTTGGCGATGTCGCCGCCGCGGCATTGCGCCGGGTTGATCGACGACGTGATGTTCGAACCGTTGGCCGACGTGCACGTAGCGGTCAGCGTGCCGCCGCTCATCTGCACGTTCGTGCAGCTGCTCTGATACGAGCCGGCCACGGCACCGCGGTTTCCGTAGCGGCCGTTGTTGTAGCCGCCGTTGTTATAGCCACCGTTGTTATAGCCACCGTTGTTGTTGTTGCCGTTGTTGTTGTTACCGTTGTTGTCGTCGCCGTCGCGGTGGTGGCGGTGGCGCCGCCGGCCGTTACCATTACCGTTGTCGTTGTCTCTGTCGTTGCCGTTGCCGTAGCCGTTGCCGTTGCCGTTTCGGTTGCACGCCAGCTGGCCGTTCGAGTTGACGATGTCGCCGTTGCGGCAGCCGTTGAGCGCGATGGTCGAGCGAACCGCGGTCCCCTGGGCGTTCGTGCAGCGGGCGGTCAGTTGATCGCCGCGCACGCGAATGTTCGTGCATGATTGCTGGTACGAGCCCGACGGGATCGACTGCGCCGATGCCGGTGCGAGCACCGTGGCCGCAAGCCCGAGCCCCGCGAGGAGGCTGAAAAGTATTCGAGGCATGTGATCTCCTGATCTGTTGCAGAGGTCGCCTCTGCGAATAGATGACCAGAGTCCCTTTCCCATCCTCGTTCAGATATCACCGAAGCACAGCGCATTGCGCGTTTGACGAACGAATCGCGCTATCATTGCCAGCGATTCCACAGCCGCGTCACAGAATACGCGCTTTCTCGACTGGCCGAATACGGCTCACGGTGCGGTTCTCGGCCCAGTGTGCGTTGTGCTTGCCGAAGTGGCTCGGTCTGCTGCGAAGCAAGCGCGTGGCGAGCCACAACCGTTTGAGGTGACGCTTCTGTCCGGATGCGGGATCGTCGACGTATGCGCTTCGCCCGTGCAGTACGTGGTAGTTGTTGATGAACTGCATCTCGCCGGGACGCAGGTCCATGTACACGTTGAACTGCGGATCGTTCGCCATCGCGCTGACCGTATCGAGCGCCTCGCGCGCGAGCGCCGGTAAACGCGGTGCCTCGCGGTGGCGCTGCGACGCGTAGATGTACTTCGGGATGAAGCGCACGAAGATGCGCCCGTCGTGCTCGCTGAACACGGGGAACGTGTAGTACGGCGGGCCGCCCGGCGGCTGTTCGCCGCGGTAGTCGTACGGCAGCGGCTCGTACAGCGCGGCGACGAGGTCGGGGCGCGTGCGCACCAGCTCGTTGTAGATGGCGACGACGTTGGCGACGCACGACAGCCCGCCGCTTTGCGCGGCGCGCAAGCATAGCAGGCCGACGAGATCCGAGCCGTCGGTGTGATAGTCGAGCGCGACGAGCCCGATCTCGTTGCCGCGCACGTCCGGATCGCCGTAGCCTTTGCCTTGATCGGTGACGTCGCCCATCACGTGCCCGTGCTTGTTCTGGGGCCACGGCTCGCCCAAATGCGCGCCGATCCCCCAGTACAGCATCGTCAGGTCGTCGTCATCGTACCGCTCGAACGGCAGCGCGCGCAGGCGAACGAAACCGCGGCCGTCGATCAGCTCGCGTTCGACGGCGGCGAGCTTCTCCGCAAGCGCGTGCAGCGGGAACTGCTCGCGGCCGATGTCGCGCAGATCCTCCGAGACGGTTTTTGCCGTGACGAGCGCCGCGTCGAGCTCGCGCAGATCGCCGGCGTCGAGCTCGACCGTCCATGCCGCCGGATCGGCGACGTCGCGCGCGCGCCAGTCGACGTGCGTTTCCAGCGGTTTCGGCTCGAACTCGATCATGCTCGCGCCGTTGCCTGCGGCCCGCGCACGAGCTTGCCCGGCAGCGCGCCGGTCGGTTTGCCGTCGCGGTAGACGATCGTGCCCGAGACGATCGTCGCGTCGTAGCCGCGCGCGGGCTGCATCAGCCGCTTGGCGCCCGACGGCAGATCGAACGCCATGAAGGGCCGTTCGATGCGCAGCTGGTCGAGATCGATCACGTTGAGGTCCGCTTTCATCCCGGGCGCGACGACTCCGCGGTCGTGCAGGCCGACGGCATTCGCCGTGTCGGCAGTCTGCCGTTTCACCAGCCAGCCGATGTCGAAGCGCCCGCGGCTGCGGTCGCGGCCCCAGTGCATCAGTAGGTACGTCGGAAAGCTCGCGTCGGAGATGCTGCCGACGTGCGCGCCGCCGTCGCCCAGGCCCGGCAGCGTATTGGGATGCACGAGCATCTCGCGGCAGACGTCGAGATCGAACGCCGCGTAGTTCGCGAACGGCGCGTAGAAAAAGCTGCGCCCGTCGTCGGCGAGCAGCATGTCGTACGCGACCTCCGCGGCGGTACGGCCTTCGCGCCGCGCGATGCTGCCCAGCGAGCGTTCGCGCGGCGGCTCGTAGTCCGGCACGTCGCCGAGTGGAAACAGCGAGTCCATGCGCAGCAGCCGGCGGCGCAGACCTGCTTCCGCGGGATCGGGCTCTTCGGCGAGCACGCGCGCGCGGAACGCCGGATCGCGCATCGTCGCGACCTTTGCCGCGAGCGGCTCGGCCGCGAGCGCGCGCACCGACGGGTGCGTCGAGAACGGGTTCAAGCTCGCCTGCAGGCCGAGCAGCACGCCGAGCGGGCGCGGTGCGACTTGCGCCGCGATCGGCAGCCCTGCTTCGGCGGCGGCTTCGATCATGTCGAGCAGCGTGCGCCACATGCGCGGCGCACCGTGCCGCTGCGCGAGCGAGATCGAGAGCGGACGCCCCGACGCGGCGACGATGCGGCGGATCATCGCGAACTCGCTCACCGGATCGGGCGTATCGAAGTCCGAGATCAGCTCGATCACGCCGTGGCCCGCGTCGCGCAGTCCGAGCGCGATCTGCGTCAGCTCTTCTTCCGTCGCGCGCAGCGACGGCGTCGAAGCGCCGCTCTTCGTGCGGTGGTTGAGCGTGCGCGACGTCGAGAAACCGATCGCGCCAGCGCGCATCGCCTCCGTCGCAAGCGCGCGCATGTGCGCGGCGTCCGCGGCGGTCGCGGGCTCGAGCCGCGCCGCGCGCTCGCCCATCACGTAGAAACGCAGCGCGCCGTGCGGGAGCTGCGCGCAAAAGTCGATGTCGTGCGGCCGCCGCGCGAGCGCGCCGAGATAGTCGCCGAACGACTCCCACTGCCAATCGATCCCCGCGTGCAGCGCCGTCCCCGGGATGTCCTCGACGCCTTCCATCAGCTCGACGAGCTGGTCGTGGTCGGCGGCGCGCACCGGCGCGAAGCCGACGCCGCAGTTGCCCATGACCACCGTCGTCACGCCGTGCCAGCTTGACGGCGCGAGGCGCTCGTCCCAGACCGCTTGCCCGTCGTAGTGCGTGTGGATGTCGACGAAGCCCGGCGTCACCAGCCGCGCGCGCGCGTCGATCTCGTCGCGCCCCGCGCCTGCGACATTGCCGACCGCGGCGACGCGACCGCCCACGACCGCAACGTCCGCCTCGAACGGCGTTCCGCCGGTACCGTCCGCAACGGTTCCGCCGCGGATCACGAGATCGTATGGTACAGCCATCGAGGCTCTGTTCGCCGAGCGGTCCGGCGGCTCATCGGAGTTAGACCGCTTTATCGCGGCGGCACGAAACTGCGTGGCGTTCTTAGCGGCGAGGCCGGCGTTGCAGGGCTGAACGGCACCGGTCGAGGCATGCATGAGGAGGGGTCGATTTTGCACCGCAAATCATACCATGCGTTGACCCCCTGTAGGATCGTGCACGCAGCGAGGATTGCTCCAACGATAGCGCCGAGCACCTTCAGCGGGGTAGGTGCTTGAATCACCCTGCTGCGCGCCCGGGATATCGACCGGCCGAACCTATACCACCAGCCCTTCATCGTCGGCTCCGGGACCGGACTCGCCGCAACGGGCGCGGCTCGGAACCCGATTGTTTCGAGATGCGCCGGCGTAACCCACTCTTGCTCTATGTCGTGAACGAGCGCCGTAACCATGTCCTCGAGTTCGACGACGTTCCCGGGCCAGCGATGCTGCCGAAGCACTTTAACCGTCGCTCGCGTCAGCATTTTTTCGGGCGCCGTTTTTTTCAAAAAGTGCTGCACCAGCGAGACGATGAGCTGCGGCGAATCTCGTAACGCGGGAACGTGCACGTGCCGCGTCTCCAGTAAAGCGATGAGATGCTCGTCGACATCGCCCGACATCCGAAGCGCCTTGAGACTCGAACACGAGAGAACGATTACTCCCTCAAACGTCTTCGCTTGAAACCCTTCGAGCCGGCGAAATTCTCCATGAGTCAAGCCGTGATCGACCATTGAATCCAAGAGGACGCGGAGGGCTCTGTCGAAGACCCCGCGTTCTTTCGACGGTAAGCAATAATCATCGATGAAGATCGTGTCGGCCGGATGAAGCTCGAGATACCCTTCACGCGGTTCGGGGAGCTGTTGTCCGAAAAGGTGGGCCGCGAGCGACTCTTCGTTCCCGTCATGAAGGATGAAGGTTGCCGGCGAACCCAAGCGCCCCATCCGTTCCGCAAAATACTTCGCAACTGCAACTTTTGGAGTTCCATGTTCGCCCGTAATCAGCAGATAGTGGGGGCTTCCCGGTTTGATCAGTGCATCGACGTCCAGCTTCACCCCCGCAAAGAATGGTTGCGAAAGGAGCTCGGTCGGAGGCAGCCTGAGAAAGTCCTTTGTGCGGAATGCTTGATCCGCGCGATGCGCGATCAACGTCTCAACCGTTGACAGCCAGGCCTCCGTCGATATACCGGCAGTCACCGGGCTGATGGACACGGCCCGAGGCTTCGACAGCACGAACGCCCACGGGTTTTCGAGACCTCTCTGCTCTTCCGCGATCCGGAGAACATCGGTCTCCGCACCGACCAAATCGATCGATACGATCAGCATGATCACGCGTTCGTCGAGATGGTGAGCCTTTATCGCGTCGTAGACGCGAGTCGCACCGCCCTGCGGATGCGGCACGCTACCTTCCTGTATCGGCATAAACACATCGGCGACAATGACATCGAATGGGAAGTTCATCGGCAGTTGCGACTCACCGATGATCTCCAGCAGGTCGATCACGTTGTCGAACTCGGTGATCTCGGGCACCGACGTCGATGATGAGCCGCGTCCGGAATGAACGGTCAGTGCGCGGGCGAGCATCGTCGCCAGCTTTTTTCGCTGCGCATCGTCGTCGTCGACGACGGCAACCCTCAACGACTTGGCTATCACGACGGGTGCACCCAGCGATGCAACTGCATACGGACATTGTACCAGCCGTCACCCGTGGGCCCAGCCTCCAGGCGCCCACCGTTGACGGTCTCGACGTGAAAGCGCGCGTCCGGCAGGCCCAGACCAGATCCGTGTGGCTTTACCGGCGTCGCGGGATCGCTTGGGTTCGCGATCGTGATCGATACCCACGTCGGATCGTCCGCAGCGACGTCGACGGCGATGAGGCGCTCGTGTTCCGCGCTTTCGACGGCTTCCGCGGCATTCAGCAAGAGGTTGGTGAGAGCTGCCTGCAACGACGGCGCGTCGGCCCGCGCAAGGAGGTACAAAGGCCCCGTGACGGCCACCTTGATGCTGTTGTCGTGCGAGATCCGGAGCTTCGAGATTGTTTCGTTCACGATACCGACCACATCAATGGCGCTGCTGGGATTCCCAGCCATGTCCCCCGCGACTTGGCGCATCGCTTGGAGGATGTTCTGACGCATCTCCACCAACCGGCGCCGCAGGTCATCCAAGGTATGCTGCTGGATCGCCCCGCGGTGGTCGATGTCGGCGAGCGCGCTCGCGACGCCCCTCTTGAGGTTGTGTACTTCGTATCGCGGGTGGTACTTGGGTTTGTTCTCGGCTTCGGCTAGGGTCTCGCCGACGAACAGCCATTCGGCCGTCGTGACGAATTGCACGTCCATCAAGTGCTGATGATACAGCGCTAGCCAGGTCTCCCCTTGAAACAAGAGCATGGAATCGCAATCATCGAAAAGCCGCCGCGCACTCTTGACGGCGGGCGGCGACGGGCTTGGCTCGGAAAGAAACTTACGCGTTTCGCCGGCCAAGAACTCAGTGAACGGTTCGAGCGCGCGCACCAGCGACACGCGACTGGGCGCGGGGGTAAGTGTAAAGCGAGCAAGCGCGATGCGATCTTCGCCCCACCTTGCCAGATCGACGGACACGGCGCAGCCATGCGTCACCGTGTCGTGCGCCCAAGTGAGCGCGTTGTCGGCGGCGAGCTGCAGGACCCGCGGCGGGTCGAGCTGCGGATGTATTTCAGACGGAAAGCGCAGTTCGACGAGCACCGCTGAGGCATCGCAACGCAAGTCCACATACCATGGGACCGAGAGAAGGGCCACCGCGCTGAACGGGCTCCCTGAAGCCATCGGGATAAGCGTTTCGATCGCGGCTCGCAGTCGCAACCATTCGAGCTGGATGCACTCGACCGGCACGGCCGGTTCGCAATCTCTGAACCTGACCTCGCCCCGATTCGTCATGATCCCGGCGCGCACATCGAGGCGAGAAGCAAACTTCGCCAGCCGCGGTACAAGCGGAACGACGTCACTTCCACCATATCCTACCGGCCGCAAGCTCGTCGGCATCTGTTCGGCGAGAAGGCCGTTGATGTCCGTCAGCGCCTTGCGCAGTTCCGACCGGCGCTCCAGCCCGACGCCCGGTTTGAAAAAGACGGCCATGATACCCTCCGCCATCGCCGCATAGTGCTCGAGGACCAGCCGCAGTGTGAGCACGCGCCGTGCCAGGAACAGTTCGAATATGAGTGACGCACGGTCGACCGCCAATGCCCTGAGGATTCGCCGGAATAGCCTTTGAACCGCTTGGAAGTATGGGCTGCCGGCGACTGATCCGCGATGGTACGCGGTCGTCATCGCGGCACTCAGACAACGCACGACGGAGCGCCGAATTCCCTTTTTTCCGTCAACGCGCAAGACCCGGTCGAGCAACGCATTCAGGATAGGATCGTTCCAGACACCATATTCGGTAATAGCCTCGCAAAGCACACCGACGGATTCCGGCCGTGGGTCGGTGGCGAGCAGCACCAGGACTGGATGCTCTGCGGACAGCGGGCCGGCGTGCCGCTCTTCCAACGAAAGGCTCTTCACGGCTAACAATGCCGCCTCGCGAAAGGTGCGATCGTCGGGCGCGGCTTTCGGTTTGAAAAAGCCGAGCGCGATCTCCGTCGCTCGCTGAAGTTCGACCGCGGGCAGCTGCTGCTCCTCGACGCCCGCGATGATGGTGTTCCCGAGCTGAAGCAGAGCACGCCCATCCGAATGAAGACTAAAGTCGTTCGACCCCATACGAGCATCGATGTGGTCTTCGAGGAGCGTCATCGCGATGGCATATTGACCTGATCGCTTGGCGGCCTCCGCGGCTTTCATGATCGCACGCGGGTACGGCGTGGGACTGATGTCGGCGCTTCGTTGGAAGTGCGCTAACGCTTCTCGGGCTTTACCTTGCTCGAGCAACGTTTGTCCCATTTCGTACGCCGCAGTACTTCGGTTTTTGGCATTTCTTGCGATGCGTTCGGCTTCCACGAACAGGTCGAATGCACCCGAATAGTCGTGTTCTCGCCGGAATATCTGTCCGAGCTTCACCAACGAAGCGTCTTTTGCGGCGACACTACCCAGCAATTGGAGCAACGCTCGCAATTTATGCCGAACTTCCGTCCGTTTCGCCTCCGGCAGCGGAGCCAAAAACTGGTCCAGCCTGTTAAGAAGGGACTCGAGGCTGTCCTGGTCCACTGCTGCGGATACGACGTCGAGATCACCCGCTGTGATCTCGAAGCCCAAATCTCCGGCGCGGGCGGGGAGTGCCATCGCTCCCTCGTCGATCGCGACGCCGCCAATCTTTGCAAGCACCCGGAGGAGGATCCCCACGCGTATGCGCGATCGTTCGTCGCCTTGAAATGCAGGCAGCACGACCGTCAATAGCCTCGCTGCTTCGACCGCCGCCGAGACCGACTTTTTCATCGTACGGAAATAGGTCAGGGTAAAGGCTATGACGCTATCCACGGAATCGACGGTGAGCCGGTCGGCGCGAAGTGCAGGCACGATGGACTGCATCAAGCCGCCGTCGCCCCACCGGCCGACGATTTGAATCATGTCTGCCAGATTGCCGGCGTGCGTCCAATCATAGATACGCGTGTCCAGGATACGCCGCACGATAGATAACAAACGTGCACCGCGCACCGCATCGGACGTCCCCGTCATGCCGGCAAGCGCGCCTAAGACCGAGTCGAGCGCCTCGATCGAAAGCGAAGGAACTTGCTCCAGCAAACGGTCCAGCGCGTGGGCGGTCGGCTCGCCTCCTCGAAGTTCCGTGAGCCTGACCCAGCAGCTCCAACCCGCGCTCGAAAGGTTCCAGCCGCGCGCATCGCAAGCGGCGATGATCTGGTACGCGAAGCCGCGCACGTTTATCTTTTCGGCTGACGTCAGAAACGCCGTCCAGCCTTCGTCGTCCAACGGCCAATCCGCGGCCCGGCAGCCATTGAGGACATGTCCGAATTCATCTTGCAAGCGGAGGGCGCCGCAGAGGGTCGCCATCGCGGAGAACGCGCGACCGTCGAAAGCCCACTGGTACGAGTCCGCGGCGTCGACGACGTTTCTTGCGAGTTCGGCGCTGGCGACTTGCTCGGCAAGCGCGGCGAGTTCGATCCAACGGACAGAACCGATCTCGCGGCTCTCCGAACGGATGGCCGCGAGCGCTCGCACGAGCCGGCGTTTGTCGGAGCGTTGATGCAAATGCGCTTTCACGTTCGCAGGCAAGCAAAAACCAATATGTCACCCAATCGTGGGCCTTTCAAATTGACATGCTTGTTCCCTTACTCGAACGAACGGTCCCTCTTTGACCGCTCGCTACCCGCAAGACGGTCGCTCGGCGAGCAGGTGCTGACGGTGATCGCAGCATCGTCGCGATTGCGGAGGGCTTTCTCGCACACCACGACTACACAGGATACGACGCGCCGGGGCGCGGGTGGATCGGAGGGGAGCTCGGGCGCGGCGTCGCGATGCTGAACCGCGTCGTCATCAGGTCGACGACGTACGGGTTCCACATCGACATCGCGAAGTAGATGCTCAGTTGCGAACCCTGCAGCTTCGTCCATCGTTCGACGCCGTAGGGCCGCCGCGAGCTTCACGGAAGCTCGCGCGCGGGCCGCGCTTTCATCGGAACCACGCGCGGCGAAGCGGCGTCCGGCGCCGGGGTGACGGACCCGAGCACCGCGTAGAAGGCACCGGTGACGATCGCGACGGCGACCGCCGTCATGAAGCTGTCCGATCGAAGAAACCACGCGGGCAGCGAGCACGCGATGACCCACACCCCGGCGTTGAGCCCTTTGCGCAATCCCGATACGCCTGCGAGCTCGTCGCTGCACGCGGCGAATGCGAACGCGGGGATGACGAACGACGCCACGATGACGGCGAGGAAGCCTGCCGCCTCCAGTACGATGAACGGCGTGTGCAGCTCGCGGAGATACCGCGCCTCCGACGGAAGCAGCACCAGCACCTCGACGAGCACGAACGCGAGCGCGAGCGGAACGCCGGCGAAGCCTCGTTCGCGCGGCGTCGCCGCCAGCGCAGCGGGATCGCGCGCCGCAGCGCCGATCGTGTCGCGCGCGCGGATCGCGCCGTACGTCCACCAGGCGAGAACGAAGCCGACCGGTACGAAAACGACGACGCCCGCGAGGACGGCATAGCAGCACAGCACGAGGCGCGTGAAGCGTGCGCGGTCCAAACCGAGCGCCGCCGGATCGGGACGAACGCCCGCGACGAGCAGCAGCCCGAAGGCGAGTGGGCACAGCGGCGCGAGGGAGCGCAGGAACTCCGCCGTGAGCGGCAGCGGCGAAAGCGGATCGGCGAACGCCGTGCCGGCGTGCTCGGGGATCGCTGCCCAGATGCCGAATGCGACGAGTGAGATCGGCGCGGCGACCGCCGCGGCAAACGCGACCGTTGCGATCGTGAACGCGCGGCGCGGAGCGCCCGGTGAGGGGATCGTCCACCAGTCGATCGCGATGAGGACCGCGATGAGGCCCGCGGCGAAGACCGTTCCGACGAGCACCGGATACACGACCGGGATACCAGCAATGTTGCCCGAGGCGTATCCCACCACGACGATCGCGACGAATCCCAGTGCCGCGGCGCACACGGCGGTCGCGGCCTCGGCGACGAGAATTCCTACGAGCGAACGCGCGCGCGCCGCGAGGTGCGCCACGCTCGATGCGAGGATCGCCAGCACTAGCCCGATCAGAGCGGGCACGAACACGAGGTTCACCAACGACGGCGGCAGCGCACGCATGGCGGGGACCATCAACAGAATCTCACCGTCCACGTCGGGCTGTGCCGAAACGCACGCATCGAACACGTCCGCGGCGACCGCAACGACGATCAGGCGGCGAGCGACGGTCGCGAGCCGCCCGTTTCGGCCGCGCGATAGCACGAGGTACGCGAACATCGGGACGGCGAGCACGAAGCCGTGGAAGAAGGCGAGAAAGCGCGCGGCGACGTGCGGCGCGAACGCGAACACCGGCAGGTTCAGGCCCCGGCGCAGCGCACCGACGGAGGATAACGGCGCGAACCGGAGCGACAGCACGACGTGCATGCGGACGTTCGCGAACGGCCGCACCCACACGTACGACGCGCCTTGGGTTCGGAGCGGCGCGGGCTCGCGATCGACGACGCGGTAATCGTCGACGTGGACCCGCAACTCGTCCGACACCCACCGCCGCGTGTCCGGAGGACGATCGCCCTCGCCGCTGCCCGCAACGCGTATCTTGGGTCCGGTGAACGCGTTCGCGATCTCGACGTCGCCGGCGAACGCCGGCAGATCTTCGAGCCCCAACGGCTGGTATCCCGACTCGGCGCTCACGGTGACGGCGTCGTCCACGGGATCGATCCGCGGCTGGATGCGGCTGAAAAATCCGGAGACCAGTTTGCGATCGAAGCGCGGCGCACCGAACACCTCGTCTACGAACGTAGGCAGGTCCATGCGGCCCGCCCGCAGCGCGACGATCGCTCGATCCCGGCGCGGCAGGCGTACGGCAAACGCCGCAGCCACCTCGCGTTGCCGAACGTCCAGCGCAAGGGAACGGAGGTTTCGAGACTGCGGCGCGGCCGGCGGCGCGCGCTCCGAGTTCGTGCGTCGAGCGAATCGTGCGACCGGCGCCGCCGGGTTCTCCACCTGGAGCGCGGCGGTGTGCGCTTTTTCCGACGCGGCGTACCAGAGCGTCGTTCGAGCGACGACCGCGTTGCGGCCGTCGTCGAGCGGCGTGTTCTCGAAGCGCACGTCACGCGCGTTCCACCCGGCGTACGCCGATGCGACACGGCGCCCGTTGATGCTCAGCTCGATCAGCGAGAACGGAGCCGCCTCCACGACGAACGTGGCGACGTCCCGGTGCACGGCTGGACCGACAGCTCCGCCGGCCAGATGGAGGCGCGCGTAACCGGGGTCGCGCCATGACACGAGAACGAAGATCACCGCGCCCGCCAACAGCGCGGTCGCGGCGATCCGCGTGACGGCGGACTTCGGCGCCACTACTCTGTTCGCGGCCGCAGCGCAGATCGGGCCACGGGTGTCGGCTTCACGGCCTGCCGTTGAAGCCCTGCGGCCGGAAGAAGGGCGGGCGACCGATCAAGCCCGCAACCGGGCGCTCGACATTCCGGCAGCAATTTTTTCGTGGCGCTGCGAAAGCGAGCCCACCATTTCAGCGAAAGAAGCACCAGCCGTCATGAATACATGAGGCGCTCGGATGCGCTTGCCGGGATTGCGCTAGCCCCGTTTGCCGCCTTCGCGGCTTGCGGTCCCACCATCAACGGGATCGTCGAAACGAAAGGGTCGCCGCTGCATGCGACGGCCTTCGGCAGCCAGCTCTATCCGTCCGACGACATCGGGCAGACCGTCCCGATCCTCGCGGCCTGCGGGAGCAAGCTTCTTCGCGTCACCGCGAACAACGATCTGTTTCCCTATTTCGACACGCTGTTCGCAGCGGCGACCGCGCACGGCATGCGGGTGATCGTGATCTCGCAATATGCTCCGCAACCGGTCGACCTCACCGCGTACGCGGCCGACGCCGTGACGTTTCAGCAGCGGTACGCGGCGCACAACCCGATCTGGGAGCTTTGGAACGAGCCCAACCTCGCCGCGTACTGGGGCGCGCCGCCCGACCGCAACGCGTACGCGAAGCTGGCGATCGCCACCGCGACCGCGTTGCGCGGTGCCGGCGCGCGCGACATTCTGTCGGGCGGGACGAGCGGCGTCGACGTGAGCTGGGTCTACGATCTGCGCACGCGCGGCGTCTTCGACGTCGTCACCGGCTGCGCGGTCCATAGCTACAAGAAGGCGGCTCATGCGCTCAACGATTACATTCAGGCGATCAGCTTGATGCCGCCGGGCGTCTCGATCTACACCACCGAAGCGTGCGTCGTCACGTCCAGCGGCCAGCCGACGTTCTTTCGGGAGATGTGGGATCTCCATCGCTACCTGGGCTTGCCGGCGATGGTGTGGTGCGAGTTCCGCGACGGCACCGCGGGACCGCGCCCTCCGTACAACGACCCGATGGGACTCGTCACGCCGGAGTACACGCCCAAACCCGTGTACTATACGGCGCAATCGCTGGTCATCGACACCACGTCCAGCTGATCGGCGATCTTGCTGGCTCGCTTATGCGCGCAGATACCGGTTGAACCAGCCCAGGGTGCGCTGCCACGCGAGCTTCGCGGCGGCTTCGTCGTAGCGCGGCGTCGTGTCGTTGTGGAAGCCGTGGTTGGTCCCCGGATAGATGTAGCCTTCGTGCGGGATCTTCGCGGCGGTGAGCTCCGCGTCGTACGCGGGCCACGTCGACGCGAGCCGCGTGTCGAGCTCGGCGTGGTGCGCGAGGATCGCCGCTTTGATCTTGGGCACGTCCGCCGCCGCGGGCGGTTGCCCGTAGAACGGCACCGCGGCGGAAAGATCCGGCATGCGCACCGCGAGCGAGTTCGCCACGCCGCCGCCGTAGCAGAATCCGACGACGCCCAGCCGGCCGGTGCTGTCGGGACGCGCCTTGAGCCACGTCGCGGCGGCGACGAAGTCCTCGAGCATCTTCGCCCGATCGACTTTCGCGAACAGCTCGCCGCCTTTCTCGTCGTCGCCCGGATAGCCGCCGACCGACGTCAAACCGTCGGGCGCGAACGCCATGAAGTTCGCGGTGCCGAGCCGGCGCGCGACGTCTTCGATGTACGGATTCAAACCGCGGTTCTCGTGAACGACCAGCACGGCGGGAAACGGTCCCGTGCCCGCCGGCCGCACGAGGTATCCTTTGATCGCACCGTTGCCTTGCGGCGACGGTACCGTCGCGTACTCGGTTCGAATCCGCTTGTCGTCTTTGGGTACTTGCTGCGCCCATGCGTAGTTCGGTTTGAGCATCGCAAGAAGGCCCGCGGCGGTGAGCCCGCCGACGGCGAACTTTCCCGCTCGGTTCAAGAACGCCGCGCGGTCGATCTCGCCGTGAACGTAGAGGTGAAACAGGTCCAGCAGCTCTTGCGGAAAGTCGGACGCTTTTTTCCGTTCCATCTGGTTACCTCCGGTCTACAGTCCGCGTGCCATGAACGACGCGCAGAGCGGGATGAAGAGAAACAGCACGACCTGCAGCCACAGCAGGCGGCGGAGCCGGGCGAGCTCGGCGTCGTCGAGGACGATCGATCCGTCGGGCAACCGGCGCGCGTTCCATCGAACGTACGCGATCGTCGGAGCGATCGATATCAGCGCGACGGCGACGAACAACCCCATCTTCGTCCAGAACACGGGATTGTGCGTGTAGAACGCCGCGCCTTTGATGCCCACAAAGAGCCGTGCGAGACCGCTCGCGATGACGAGGCCGGCGACGATGCCGTACCACCGGTCGATCCCCTGCAGCCGCCGCACGAGATCCGCCGGCAGCGTCTTGCGCAAGACGAACAGCTCGCCCACGAGCAGGCTCGCGAGCGCGAAGATGCAGATGAAATGCGCGTAGGCCAGCAGCGCGTCTCGGGTCAGCATGCGATCCCCCTCTCGGCGATCATCTTCGGCAGTGTTGACGAATCCCGGCGGGGTTCCCTGGATCAGCGGGCGAGGCGCGCATCGACGGCAGCGGACACCGCGCCGCACGCGAAGACGATCGCGGCGAACAGCGGAACCGCCGCAAGCCCGGCGTGGTCCGCCACCACGCCCGCCGCCAACGGACCCAGCAGCTGGCCCGTGCCGAAGACGGTCGTCACCGCCGTGAACGCCACCGCGGCGGTTGCCGCGTCGCTGCGCATGCGCGCGAACGCGCTGGCGACGGCCGGCGTCGCCGCGAGGCCGATGCCGACGCAGATCGCGCCGGTAACGGGCGCCGCCGCGCCGGGCCGGCTGGAGATCCAGCATCCCAGCGCGCCCGCCGCGAGCGGCAGCACGAAGCTGTACCGCGCAGCGCGCCCCGCGAGCACCGGCACGACGGCCAGCGCGCCGGCGACCGATGCGAGCCCGAGCGCCGACCACATCGCGGTCACCATCGCCGGCGGCACGCCGCGCGCGGCGAACGCGGCGACCGCGAACGTCGCGTACGCGATGTACGCGATCCCGAACGATGCGTACGCCGCGACGAAGAACGCGTTGCGCGCGCGCAGCAGGTCGCGCCAGCCGAACGGCGTGTCGCCGGCCGCGCCGCCGCCGGTCACCGGCTCGGGCGGCGCGAGACGCATCGCGAGCGCGGCGATCGCAAGCGCGGGCAGCGCGCACAGCAGCGTCGCGATCCTCCAACGCGACGGATCGCCAAGCGCCCACGCACCCGCCGGCGCGGACACGACGAGCGCGACACCCGCGCCGCCCCACGCGATCGCGCTCGCCAACCCGCGTCGCGCAACCGGGACGCGTTCGAGCATCTCCGTCACCACGGCGGCGACGCCGATCCCGCTGGCGAAGCCGATCACCACCCGCGCGAGCAGCAGCGAAAGCGCGCCCGTCGCCGCGGCCGACCCGGCGACCGACAGCGCGACGACGACGTGCGCGACCGCGATGACGCGCGGAATTCGCGCGCGGTCGCGCAGCAGCGGCGGAGACGCGAGCGTGCCGCCGAGGTAGCCGGCGAGGTGCAGCGCGCCGATCAGCCCGTAGGTGCCGTAAGAACCGCCCAAGTCGGCGCGGATCGCCGGCAGCAGCAGCCCGTAGCCGAGCCGCGCCAAGCCGATGTCGACGCCGATCGCGAGCAGCGCGACGACGACGGGCAGCGGGTCACGCGTGCGCAGAACCGTGCTCAGTTCAGGTGCGTGAGGTGGCGCGTGCCCCATTCACGGATGGCGTCGATGATGGGGATGAAACTTTCGCCCTTGCCGGTCAAGCGGTACTCCACTTTGGGTGGGACGACGCCGTAATCTTTGCGATCGAGAACCCCGCTCTGGACGAGTGATTTCAACTCGCGGCTCAGCACGCGCGGCGTGATCTCTCGGTCTCCTTCAGCGCCTCGCACGAGACCCGTTCGGATCTCGCCGTAGCGCAGCGGGCCGTCCTTGAGATCCCACATGATGCGGAGCTTGTACTTCCCGCTGACCATGTTCTGGAATGCCGTGACCGGGCAAGCGCATCTCACCGGCGATAGTATCATTTTTGTCCGTACTTGCCAAAATGCTCACGTCCCTCCCAGAATGAGGAACGATGAAATACTTTCTCATCAAGTACAGCTTCAAGGGCGGCTCGGAAGAACAGTGGCACGGGAACATCGCTGCGTTCATCGCGGCGCTGGACGGCGATCCGGACCTGCGAGGCAGGATCACGTACCGCTGCCTGAAGGCTCGCGAGGGTTCGGACTACTACCACCTCGCGACAGCGGCCGACGACGATACCGTTCAGACGCTGCAGAGCCGCGACTTCTTCTCGCGGTACACCGAAAAGACGGAGCTCGCCGCCGGCGGCGACGTCGAAGTCGTGCCGCTCGAGGTGATCGCGCAGACCGCGGCACTTCCATAAGCAGGCTTACTGCCGGCCCACTTTGCCGCGTACCGATGCGAGGAGCTTGGCGGAGTCGTAGCCGACGCCGTCTTTGAAAACGGTCACGACGTTTTCGATGTCGTCGATCTTCGCGGCGGGGTTGCCTTTGATCAGCACGAGGTCGGCGTTCTTGCCGGCGGCGATCGTTCCGATCGACCGTTCACGGCCGAGCGCGATCGCGCCGTTTTGCGTGGCAACGTGGATCGCCTCGAGCGGCGTCAGGCCCGCTTCGACGAGCAGCTCCATGTCGCGCTGATCGCCCAGGCCCGCGATGGTCGAGCCGTACCCGGTGGGATCCGGGCCTTGCGTCAGGAGGCCGCCGGCGCGGAAGTATGCGACCTCGAACGCGCGCTCCTTATCGAAGACTGCTTTTCTCAGCGCGCCTTCCGCCGGGGCGCGCTTTGCAAGGAAGCCGCGCACCTCCTTGATGTCCGCGACCGTCTCGGGATCCTCGAGATCGAACATGCGCTGCGCAACCGCTTCGGGTTGCGGAAGCGCGCCTTCGAAGTTGGCGAGCGTCGAGCTCAGCGCGACGTGATGCGCGAGCATCACTTTGATGAGCGCTTGTACCTGCGGGCCGTGGATGTCGAGCGCGGCGATCGAGTCCCGGACCGCTTTCGCATCGCTCGGACAAACGCCGGGCTTCTTGCCGGGCGTGAACTCGGTATCGATGAGCAGCCCGTGCTCGAGGCTGTCGACGCCCATGCGCGCAGCCTCGGTGAACCCGATGGAGCAGAGATGCGCTGCCACCTTCAGGTGGCGCGCGTGAGCAGCGGCGATGACGGCTCGCGCGATGTCCGGCGGCAGGCTCGTATAGAGCTTGAACGAGGTGACGCCGTGATCGGCCCAGAAGTCGACGCTGCGCTTCGCGTCCGCCGTGTTGCGCAGCGCGCCCATCTGGACGAAGAACGGCTCCCAGCCCGTCATGTAGACGCTCGTGACGTCCATGTGCGGGCCGATCAACTCGCCGCGCCGGATCGCTTCGCTGATGTGCAGGTCCGTGTACGGCTCGACGCTCCCCGCGGTGCGAATGGTCGTGACGCCGGCCGCGAGGTACAGCCTCGGAAAGCTGAACGGCATCTCGCGCACGATGAAGAGCGGGCCCCCGCTGACGAAATACAGATGATCGTGCGTGCCGACGAACCCCGGCGTCAGCGTTTCGCCGCTGCCGTCGATCGTCTTGGCGCCGTTCGGCACGGCCGTCGACGAGCTCGGACCGAACGCACGGATCTTGCCGTGATCGATGACGACGGTCTGGTCTTCCCGTGCGGCGGCGCCGGTTCCGTCGATCACGCGCACGTGCGCGATCGCAATGACCGGCTGATCGTACGCGATGACGGCCGACGCCGGCGGTGCGTTCAGCACGTTGGGCACTTGGATGTCGTCGTCGTCGGCGGGCGCCGGCGCGAGCATCGACGCGGCGAGAACCGCGGTGAGTGCGATGATACGGAGCCTTCTCATGCCCGCCCGTTAGGCCCGGTCGGTCCGGTTCCTTTCTGCGCGCCGCGGGCGGCGACCCGGACGAACCGGCCGGGAACGCATCTGGTAGCTTTTCGAGTAGTCAGACGGTCGCGATCGGGGTTACGGGCGAGCCGACGTGCCCGCGCAAGCGCAGCGGCGGCGCGGTCAAGAAGAATCGCGTGCGTTCGTTCTGGTGCAGCCAGTCCGCCAGCTCGGTGAGATACCACATCTCGCCTAAGTTGATGCCGAGCTTGAACAAGCACAGCTCGTGCAGCGGCAACAACGGCGTCCCCGGTCCGCCGAATTTGGGCGGATAGGCTTCCACGGCGAGATTGTCCGCAACGATCGCCGCGATGCCGCTTGCGGCGATCCACTCCAGCATTTTCGGATCGCTCGAGTCGAGCCCGGCGCAGGAGTTGTGCACGACCTCTTTCTCCGGCACACCTTGCATGTCGACGAGAAGCTGCGCCCAGCCTGTGCGCAACGTGAGAATGTCGCCGGGCTGGACGACCACGCCCTGTTCGCGCATGACCTCTTCGAACATGGCGAAGTCGACGGCAGTCTTCGCGTTGCCGTATTTGCGATAGAGATCGACCACGACGCCGCGGCCTTGCAGGCCGGCCGTCGCCATCGCGTCGACGTCGGGGCCGGGGTAGTGCCCGTTGTAGTAGACGACCTCAGCCTCGCCGTCGCCGTCCGCATCGAAGTGCGACCCGACGTGCGCGAGCGCGTCCCACTGGGTGGAGTATTGCGTCCACAGCGTGACGATGTCGTCGTTGACGACACCGGTCGCGCCCTCACGCGCCCGCGAGAACGGAAAGTCGCTGGCGGGTGCTCCCATCCGATCAACGACCCTGCGCTCCGGCGGAAGCCGAAACGGAAACACGACGTTGCCGCCGGGATAATCGAGCGGAAGGCTCAGACAGAATCGCTGTCCGGTGCGAATCTCCGCAGCGGCGCGAACGACGCGCTCGGACGTCAGCTCATTGAGGCGCCCGACGCGATCATCGACTCCGTAGTCTCCCCAATTCGAACCGGTCGGACGTTTGTTCATGCGAGGTCGATCTCCACAATTAGAACCTTCCAGCGACTACTCGGAGATTCTCCGGGCGCGAAAGGAGTCGGAGGCATTGCTGCGGATCGAGTACCATGGACCGAACTGCACTGCCGGGCATCATCTTTTGGGTTCTCTTCCTGCCGCTCGCGGCGCTCGAATTGGCGAAGCCGGACTGGTATACGGGTTGGACAAGAGCAGACTGGATCAGCCTTGGGGTCGCGGCCGGAACCCTCGCGCTCGCGGGCATCACGGCATGGAACGTGTTGGTGACGCAGCGCGTGATAGGCGCGGAAGATCGGCGACACCGCCAATCCCTCGCGCCTATCGTAAATACGTGGTGGCACAAGAAACGATCGGGCGATTATAGTCTCCACATCGTCAATAGCGGACCCGGCCCGGCGCTTAATGTACGCGTCGACGGAGTTGTGAGCTACTACGAGGGTCGCGAGGAGTACCGGCACACCATTAAGTTCCGCTGGCAAGTGCTGTCGGCGAATCTAGGGAATCCCCAGCATCGTGAACTCGATTTGCATGCCTTACCAGGTACGCCGCAAGTCGAGTCCGTCGTGTCCATCCATGCGCGATACGTTGATATGTTTGGAAATGAGTATTCCTCTCTTACGACCAAAGGCAACTTTGTGTGGACGCGTCCGCCACGATTACGGTAATAGCTCGTCCTAAATGAGTGTCGATCGTTACAAAAGAGACGATCACCGACTGTCTCACCGCAAGCTTGCACGCTGAGCGGTCTTCTTCGAAACCCCAAGTCACGTACGCACTCTACATCACAATCTCCGTGAACATCTCGTTGCGTGCAGCACGCAGTTGGTGCTTTTGTACTTTGCCTGTGGCGGTCATCGGAAGTCCGTCGAGGATGCGCACTACTTTCGGCGTCTCGAAGCCAGCGAGGCGCTCGCGGCAGTGGGCGATCAGCTCGTCTTCTGTCGCGCTCGTGCCGGGCTTGAGGGCGACGAATCCGACGACGGCTTCGCCCCAGCGCTCGTGCGGGATGCCCACCACGCCGACGCTCGCGACCGCCGGGTGCGCGAGCAAGGCCGCTTCCACTTTCACCGAGGCGACGTTCTCGCCGCCGCTCTTGATGAGGTCTTTCTTGCGGTCGACGAACAAGAGCTGGCCGTCTTGGTCGAACATGCCCAGGTCGCCCGTGTGGTGCCAGCCGAAGCGCCGTGCGGCGGCGGTTGCTTCGGGATCTTTGAAGTAGCCTTCCATCACGTTGGGGCCGCGGTGGACGATCTCGCCGACCTGGCCGCGGTCGAGTAGGTTGCCGTCGTCGTCCATGATCGCGGTCTCGTTGACCGGCGCCGACGTGCCCCAGTAATTGCCGAAGCGCCGCAGTTGCTCGTCCGGGCGGAAGACGACGGTCGCCGGGTACATCTCGGTCTGTCCGCTCGAGAGTTGGAAGTTCGGGCAGATCTCTGCGATCAGGCGGCGGCGCACCGGCTCGGAGATCGGCGCCATCGCGTACAGGCCTAGCCGTAGGCTCGACAGATCGAACTTCGCGCGGTCGGGGTGATCGAGGATCGCGCTCCACATCGCGGGCAAGAGGAACGCGAACGATACGCGCTCGCGCTCGAACGCTGTCATCATGCGCACCGGGTCGAAGCTGCGGAAGACGATCCCCCGCGCGCCGACTAGCATCGCGGTCAGCATGATCGCGTGGGTGGCGCAATGGAACATCGGTAGCAGCAGCGGAGTTGCTTCGCCGCGGCGCATCGGCATGTCGGCGAGGTTCGAGAGGGCAGCGGTGAAGACCGACAGGTGCGTGTGCATTACGCCCTTCGGACGGCCCGTCGTTCCGCTCGTGTACATGATGAGCGCGAGGTCGCGGTCGGCGATTGCGACGTCGACCTCGCCGGTAGGGTGAGCGGCCCTCGCTGAGTCGAAGTCGGTGGCGCACCCTTCGACAAGCTCAGGGTGACATGGAGAGTCGGCGGACGGTACGATCACGATGCGCGGCACTACCGCTTCGAGAGCCGTGCGCAGCGGCTCGTTCGCGTAGAGGTGTGCGTCGATCAGTGCAAGCTTTGCCTCCGCGTGCTCGGCGATGTAGGCGATGTCGCCCGGGGCGAGCATCGTGTTGATTGGTACCCACACCAGGCCCGCCTTGAGGATGCCGAACATCGCGATGACGAACCGGTATGAATTCACGCAAACCATCGCGACCCGGTCGCCGCGCTGCAGACCCTCTGTGAGTAAATAGCGCGCGAAACGATCGCTCTCTTCGTCGAGCGCGCGATAGCTGATGCGAACGTCGTCGTCGACCAGCGCGATGTCGTCGCCGCACGTCCGCGCGGTGCGGCCGATCACGTCGCCCAGCGCGATCCGCCCGATGCGGCCGGTCGTCGTCATGGCGTCGCCGCCAGGGCGGGCGCGGAGACGGCGGGCGCAGCGTCGGCGGGCGCCATGCCCGGGGGTGCCGCGTCGGCGGTCGCGCCGACCGCGGGCGCCGCAGCGGTGGGGGCTGGCGGCGCGACGCTACGTTGCGTCGCGCGCGGCGGGGGTGATGCGATCTTCATCCCCTTCGCGATGATGTTGAGCATGATCTCGTCGGCGCCTGCGCCGATCGAGAGCAGGCGGGAATCGCGGTAGTAGCGCGCGATCGGCGTCTCGTTCATATAGCCCATGCCGCCGAAGAACTGCAGGCAGCTGTCGGCGACTTCGCGCGCGAGACGTCCCGCGGTGAGCTTCGCCATCGATGCGAGCTGCGTGACGTTGCCGCCGCCGACGTACTCCTCGACCGCGCGGTAGGTGATCGAACGCAGCAGCTCCACCTTGGTCTGCAGCTCTGCGAGCTTGAACTGGATCACCTGATTGTCCAGCAGCGGTCCGCCGAAGGCGACGCGCTGGCTCGTGTGCTCGATCGTCTGCGCGATCGCACGTTCCATCCCGCGCAGCGAGCCGGCCGCGCCGTGCAGCCGCTCCTCTTGGAACTGCTCCATCTGGTAGACGAAGCCGCGGCCCTCCTCGCCGATGCGGTATCGCTGCGGAACGCGGACGCCTTCGAAGTACAGAGTCGCCGTGTCGGAGGAGTGCATGCCCAGCTTGTCGCGCAGCTTCACGCGCGTCACGCCCGGCCGGTCGAGCGGCACGACGATCAGCGACTTCGAGCGGTGGATCGGGCCGTCGCTCGTGTTTACCAGCAGGCACGTCCAGTCGGCTTGCATGCCGTTGGTGATCCACGTCTTCACGCCGTCGATCACGTAGTCGTCGCCGTCCTTGCGCGCGCGCGACGTGATCCCCGCGACGTCGGAACCCGCGCCGGGCTCCGAGACGCCGATGCACGCGACGTGTTCGCCCGTGATGCTCGGCACGAGAAACTCGCGGCGCAGCTCGTCGGAGCCGTATTGCGCGAGCGCCGGCGTCGCCATGTCGACCTGCACGCCCAGCGCCATCGGCACGCCGCCGCACGGGATGTCGCCGATCGCCTCGGCGAACGCGCAGGCGTAGCTCCAGTCGAGACCTTGTCCGCCGAAGTCTTCGGAGCGCGTGATACCCAGCAAGCCGTGGTCGCCGAACAGCTTGAAGACCTCGTGCGCCGGAAACGCCTCCGCCGCTTCCCACTCCTCGACGTGCGGCGCGATCTCGGCGGCGATCAAGCGCGCGACGGTGCGCATGAGCTCGCGGTGTTCCTGCTGGTAGATCACGGGCGAACCTCCTGGACGGCGGGGATTCGCCGCGCGACAGGCGACCCTTTTCTGCCCGGCGTACCATTCGCCACGATCGGACCGTTCGCGAGGGATCGAAGATGGCTCAAGAGCCCGTACTGTACACGTTCTCGGACGGGGTGGCGCGGATTCGTCTCAACCGGCCCGAGGTCGGAAACGCGATGAGCGGCGACGTCGCGCGCGGCATCGCGCACGCGGTCGACGCGATCGCGATCGAGCACGGCGCGCGCGTCGTCGTGTTGTGCGCGAACGGCCGCCACTTCAGCGCCGGCGGCGACATCGGCGAGTTCGTCCGCGACCGCGAGCGCCTCGCGGAATCGATCGGCGACGGTCTTCTTCTCTTCAACAGCGCGCTCACCAAGCTCGCGCGGCTTCCGATCCCGGTCGTCACGGCGCTCAACGGCCCGGTCGCGGGCGGCGGGATCGGCCTGGCGCTCACCGCCGACCTGATCGTCGCCGCCGAATCGGCGCGCTTTCGGTCGGGCTACAGCGGGATCGGCCTCTCGCCGGACTGCGGCACATCGTTCTTCCTGGTGCGCGCGCTCGGCGCGACGCGCGCGAAAGAGCTGATGTTCACGAATCGCTCGCTCTCCGCCGCCGAAGCGCTGGCGTGCGGGCTCGTCAACCGCGTCGTTCCCGACGCGGAGCTGGAGCGCGCGACCGACGCCCTCGTCGCCGAGCTGACGGCATTGCCGCGCGGTTCGCTCGCCGCGATCAAGACGCTCGTCGGCGAAATCTCCGACGGGCTATATGAACGCACGCTCGCGCGCGAGCGCGAGCTGATGGTCGAGAACGCCGCCGGCGCCGACGTGCTCGAAGGGATCGCGGCGTTCGCAGCGCGCCGCGCGCCCGTCTTCGCGTGAACGAGCGCACCGTCCGCATCGGCGGGTTCTCCGCGTTCTGGGGCGATAGCGACGGGTACGCGGAGCAGCTCGTCAACAGCGGCGGCGTCGACTTCCTGATCGGCGATTATCTCGCCGAGATCACGATGTCGTTGCTTGCGCGCGCCAAGGCGAAGGATCCGAACGCCGGCTACGCGACCGACGTGGTCGGCGCGCTCGCGCCGTTGCTGGGCGAACTGCAAGCGCGCAACATCGGCGTCGTCACCAACGCCGGCGGACTGAATCCGCGCGCCGCGCGCGAAGCGCTGCTCGCCGCCGCACGGGAGCGCGGCCTCGCGCCGCGCATCGCGATCGTTGCCGGGGACGACCTCATGCCACACCTCAGCCGTGTTCGCGCGCTCCAACCGCGCGAGATCGGCTCGGGCGCGGCGCTTCCGGCGCAGCTCGTCAGCGCGAACGCCTATCTCGGCGCGATTCCGATCGCGCGCGCGCTCGATGCGGGCGCACAGATCGTCCTGTGCGGCCGCGTGGTCGATTCGGCGCTCACGCTGGGCGTGCTGATGCATGCGTTCACATGGCGCGCGGACGACTACGACCGGCTCGCGGCCGGCAGCTTGGCGGGGCACGTGATCGAGTGCGCCGCGCAGGCCACCGGCGGTCTCTTCACCGATTGGCGCGCCGTGCCGGGCTGGGACGACATGGGCGTGCCCATCGCGACGTGTAGCGACGACGGCAGCTTCGTCATCTCGAAACCGGACGGGACCGGCGGGCTCGTATCGCGCGCGACGGTCGCCGAGCAGATCGTGTACGAGATCGGCGATCCTGCCGCGTACGTGCTGCCCGATGTCACCTGCGATTTCAGCGACGTGCGGATCGAGGATCTCGGTGGTGATCGCGTGCGCGTGTCCGCCGCGCGCGGGCGTGCGCCCACGGCAGCGTATAAAGTGTCGGCGACGTATCTCGACGGCTATCGCATCGCCGCGACGATGTTGATCGCCGGCGGCGAAGCGGCTGCGCGTGCCGAGCGCGCGGGGCATGCGATCCTCGCTCGCGCCGCGCGCATCGCGGTGGCGCGCGGTTTCGCGCCGTTCGCGGAGACCAGCGTGGAAGTCGCCGGCGGTGGTGCGATCGTCGGCCGGCCGGAACTCGCCGCCGCGGCGCGCGAGGTCGTGCTCAAGCTGGCGGCGCGCCATGCGGAGCGTGCGCCGCTCGACGTGCTCGCACGTGAGATCGCGCCGGCCGGGTGCGCGATGGCGCAGGGATTCACCGGGCTGATCGGCGGGCGACCGAAAGCGACGCCGGTGATTCGGCTGTTCTCGTTCCTGATCGACAAGCGGGTCGTCGAGGCGCTGGTCGAGCTCGACGGCGAGCCTCTCTCCGGCGAATGCGCACCGGAAGACGAGCGCGCGGGCACGGCACGCGACGCGCTGGTGGCGCAAAGGTCGCAGGGTGGCGCACCCTTCGACAAGCTCAGGGTGACAGAGAGATTCGGGGTGACGGCGGAGACGCTCGGGTTGACGGAGACGCTGCGCGTAACCGAGACGCCCCACGGGACGGAGTTGACGCAGGTGCCGTTGCGGGCGATTGCGTGGGGACGTAGTGGCGACAAAGGTGACGCGTGCAATATTGGCATCATCGCGCGGCATCCGGCGTTCGCCGCCCTGATCGCCGAGCAGTTCAGCGCGGAACGCGTCGCCGCGCGGTTCGCGTACGTCGCGCGCGGGCCCGTGACGCGCTATGCGCTGCCCGGCTTCGACGCGTTCAACTTCGTGATCGAGAACGCACTCGGCGGCGGTGGTATCGCTTCGCTGCGCTACGATCCGCAAGGTAAGACGTTCGCGCAGATTCTGCTCGACGAGCCGGTGCTCGTTCCGGCGGCGTGGCTCGATGCCGGCGGGCGGCCGAACCTCGCGCACCTCGACGCCGCGCACGCGATCCTCTGATGCCCGTCCTTGCGACCGGCCTGGATGCGACGTCCGCCGAGTTCGGTGCGAATCGCGCGAGCATGCTCGCGTTCCTCGAACGGCTGCGCGAGCTCGAAGGGCGCACGCGCGCGGCTTCCGAGCGCGCGAAGAAGCGGTTCGACGAGCGCGGTGCGCTGCTGCCGCGCGAGCGGATCGGACGGCTGCTCGACCTCGGTTCGCCGTGGCTCGAGCTCTCCTCGATCGCGGGCTATTTGCAAGACGATGCCGATCCCGCCAAGAGCATCCCCGGCGCGCGCATCGTCACCGGGATCGGCTACGTGTCGGACGTGCGCTGTCTCGTCGTCGCCAGCGATGCCGGGATCGACGCCGGCGCGCTCGGTGCGATGTCGCTCGAGAAGATTCTGCGCGCGCAAGACATCGCGCTCGAGAACAAACTGCCATTCGTGCACCTCGTCGAGTCGGCCGGGGCGAACCTGCTGTCGTACAAGGTCGAAGGCTTCGTGCTCGGCGGGGCGCTCTTCCGCAACCTCGCGCGGCTTTCGGCCGCGGGGCTGCCGGTCGTCACGGTCGTGCACGGTTCGTCGACGGCGGGCGGCGCGTACATGCCGGGACTTTCCGACTACGTCGTGATGGTGCGCGGTCGCGCGCGCGCGTTTCTGGCCGGGCCCCCGCTGTTGCGCGCCGCGACCGGCGAGATCGCGACCGAAGAGGAGCTCGGCGGCGCGGAGCTGCACGCGCGCGTCACCGGTCTCGCGGAATACGTCGGCGAGGACGACGCCGACGCGCTGCGCATCGCGCGCGAGATCGTGTCGCGCCTGCCGTGGCGGCGCGCCCCGTTGCCGAACGGACCGCCGCCGCTCTACGATGCCGACGAGTTGCTGGGCGTGATGCCGGCCGATCCACGCCGGCCGGCCGACATGCGTGAAGCGATCGTGCGCATCGTCGACGGTTCGGAGTTCCTCGAGTTCAAGCCGGACTACGGTCCCGCGACGGTCGTCGGGCACGCTTCGATCGAGGGGATGCCGGTCGGCATCCTCACGAACAACGCGCCACTCGATCCCGACGGCGCGAACAAGGCGACGCATTTCATCCAAGCCTGCTGCCAAACCGGCACGCCGCTGATCTATTTGCAGAACACGACCGGATACATCGTCGGCAAGGCGTCGGAAGCCGCCGGGATGATCAAGCACGGCTCGAAGATGATCCAGGCGGTGACGAACGCCAACGTTCCGCAGCTCACCGTGATGTGCGGCGGGTCGTTCGGCGCCGGAAACTACGGCATGTGCGGGCGCGGGTTCGCACCGCGCTTCCTCTTCTCGTGGCCGAACGCGCAGACCGCCGTGATGGGGCCGGAACAGGCGGCGACGACGATGGGGATCGTGTTCGAAGAAGGCGCGAAGCGGCGCGGCAAGCCCGCCGACCCGACCCAGATCGCCGCGCTACAGGCGCAGATCGTCGAGCGGTTCTCATCGCAGATGGACGCGTTCGTCACGTCGGGCCGCATGCTCGACGACGGCGTGATCGATCCGCGCGACACGCGCCGCGTGCTCGCGTTCGCGCTGTCCGTGTGCGCCGACGGCGACTCCCGTAGCGTACGGCCCGTGCAATTCGGCGTGGCACGCCCGTGATTCGCCGCGAGCTCGGCGGCGGCATTCTCACGCTGACGTTCGACCGACCCGAAGCGCGCAACGCGCTGACCCCGGAGATGCTCGACGCGCTCGTCGCGGGCTTCGACGAAGCGGAGCGCGACGGGACGGTGCGGGCGCTCGTGCTGCGCGCGGCCGGTCCGAGCTTCTGTGCGGGCGGTGATTTCGGCGGGTTTCGGCGGCTGATCGCGCAACCCGCGCCGGCGGACGCGCCGGATCCGATCGTCGCCGCCAACCGCGCCTTCGGCGCCGTGCTCGAACGTCTTGCCGGGCTCTCGGTTCCGTCCATCGCAGTCGTCGGGGGCGCGGCCGTCGGGGGCGGTGTCGGCTTCGTCGCTGCCAGCGATTTCGTGCTCGCGCGCGCCGACGCGACGTTCCGTCTGCCGGAGGTAACGCTCGGTCTTCCGCCGGCGCAGGTCGCACCGTTCGTCGCCGACCGAATTGGTCAGATGCGCGCGCGTCAGATGATGCTGACCGCCGAGTTGCTCGACGCGGACGCCGCGCTGCGGTGCGGGCTCGTCGACCACGTCGCAGCGAACGACGCGGAGCTCGCGGCCGAGCTGGCACGCGTCATCGGAGCAATCGAGCGCGCTGAGCCGGCCGCGGTTCGCGCAACGAAGGCGATCCTCGCGCGTGACCGGTCGAGCACGCGCGGCGCAACCCTCGACTTCGCCGCGGAGCACTTCGCGCGCGCGCTGCGTTCCGCGGCGGTTAGCGAACGGCTCGCGGCACGAACGGCGACTTCGTCGTCGTCACCATCGCCGTCGTCGCAGCCACCCTCACCGTCGGCGTCGTGAGCATCGGTTCGTTCGACGGCGGCATCCTCGTCGCGAACCGCGGTGAGATCGCGCTGCGCGTGATGCGCACGGCGCAACGGCTCGGCTACCGCACCGTCGCGGTGTACGTGGGCGCGGATCGCGCCGCGCCACATGTTGCGTTCGCCGACGCGGCTGTGGAGATCCCGTCCTATCTCGACGCCGACGCGCTCGTCGCCGCCACGCGCGCGACCGGTGCCGAGGCGATCCATCCGGGTTACGGCTTCCTCTCCGAGCGCGCCGAGTTCGCTGCGCGCTGCGAGCGCGAGGGCATCGTCTTCATCGGACCGAGCGCGACGTCGATGCACGCCCTCGGCGACAAATCCGCCGCGAAGCGCTCGCTCGACGGATCGGGCGTTCCGATTGTCGCGGGCTATCACGGCGCGGCGCAAGACGATGCAAGCCTTGCCGCGGCCGCGGCGGAGCTCGGCTTCCCGGTCATGGTGAAAGCCGCGGCCGGCGGCGGCGGGCGCGGGATGCGGCTCGTCGACGAGCCGGCCGCGCTCGCGAGCGCGCTCGCCTCCGCACGCGCCGAAGCGCGGTCGGCGTTCGGCGATCCGACGCTGTTGCTCGAACGCGCGCGGCGCGCGCCGCGCCACGTCGAAGTGCAGATCGCCGGTGATCGTTTCGGTACCATCGTGCATTTCGCCGAACGCGACTGCAGCGTGCAGCGGCGTTTTCAGAAGCTGATCGAGGAGACACCGTCGCCGGCGGTCGACGCCGCGTTGCGCGAACGCCTCGGCGACGCGGCGGTCACCGTCGCGCGCATCGCCGGCTACGTCGGGCTGGGCACGATCGAGTTTCTCCTCGACGAAGACGGCGCGTTCTACTTCATCGAAGCCAATGCGCGCTTGCAGGTGGAGCATCCGGTTACCGAGGCGGTAGCGAACGTCGATCTGGTGGAATGGCAGATTCGCATCGCGCGCGGCGAGGCGCTGCCGCTCGCGCAAAGCGCGATTCGCCGAGAAGGCCACGCAATCGAGGCACGTCTGTGCGTGGAAGATCCCGCGAACGGCTTTCTGCCACACAGTGGAACGCTCGTGCGCTGGGTGCCGCCGGCCGGAGTGCGCGTCGACCACGCGCTCGTTTCGGGAAGCACGGTCTCGGCCGACTACGACTCGATGATCGCGAAGCTGATCGCGCACGGACCGACGCGCGACGATGCACGGCGCGAGCTCGTGCGCGCGCTCGAAGAGACCGTCGCGCTCGGCCTGCCCACGAACGCTGCGTTCCTGGCGGCATGCTTGCGCGACGAGAGGTTCGCCGCCGGTCGCGCGACGACGGCGTTCATCGACGATCGCATGCGGCCGGCGCGGCTTGGCCATGTGCCGGCCGAGGCCGCGGTTGTACTGGCGGCGGTATTGCGCTATTCGTCTGCGGCGCGTCGCAGCGAGTTCGGCGCGTGGACTGGTTGGAGCACGAGCGCCGCCCCGCCGGTCACCGTGACGCTGGCCGCCGAAGCGCAGGCCACGGTGACGGCGGTGCGCATCGTTCTCGCGGCACCGAGACGCTTCGCCGCGAGCATCGGCGACGCGACGCACCGCGTCGGGCTCGCCGGTGAATTCGACCCGCACGCGGCGCGCACGCGCCTGCAACTGGACGGCGTGGACCACTCGGTCGCGTACGCGGAAGCCGGCCCGCGATGCTTCGTAGCGATCGGCGCCGACGCGTTCGCGTTCGACGATCTCGCGCGGGTCCCGGCCGCTGCTCGAGACGCTGCGAGCGGCGACGGCATCGTGCGCGCGCCGACGAGCGGGAAGGTCCTCGACGTGCGCGTGCGCGTCGCCGACCGCGTCGCGCGCGGCGCCGTTGCCGTCGTCATCCAAGCGATGAAGATGGAACACGCGATCGTGGTCCCGCGTGCCGGCACGGTACGCGAAGTCGCAGTACACTCCGGCGACCAGGTTTCCCTCGGCAACACGCTGATCGCGCTGGATCTCGACGCATAGACCGTCGTGTTAGCGGGGTGCGCTCCAGCGGCGTCCGTCGGCGTACGTGATCGCCGACACCGTGCACACGTCGGGGGCGTGCGTGTAACCGCCTTCGGGGATCTCGTTGACGAACGTGTGCTCGATCGCGACGTCCTTGCTGAAACGACCGCGGTCGATCACGGTGGTGTGCTCACCGCCGTGCGTGACGTCGAACGCAACCTGCGTGGCGACGACGTCGTCGGTGTTGCGGAACGTGAGCTGCAGCGAGCGATACGTGATCGGCGGGCCGAACTCGGCGAGGCTCGCAACGTTGTAGAGGTCGCTCACCGAGCACGTGCTGACGGCGACCGGCGAGTACACTGCGAGCGCGCTCGTGTCGGGAGTGGCCGTCGCGAACGCGGTCGCGGCGGCGAAGAGCGAGAGAAATTGTTGCATGACGCACGGAATACGCCGCCGTCACGGAGTCCGGATCGCAGGCATCGGCTCGATGCGGAAGATATCCGCGAAACGCGTCGGCAACGCAGCGTCGCCGGTGAGATGCACGATACCGTTCGCGATCGCGTCGGCGGGGCTCACGTCACCGGCCATCAGCGAATTTATCGTGATCGTCTCGTCGGGGCGGGGATCGCCGAGGTTCTTCGCGCCCCAGCGGCCGAGCTCGACGACCACCCCTTCGAGCTCGAGGCCGTACTCGGTGAGCTCGTAGACCACGGCGCGGGCCGGCCGCGGCAGCACCCGGCGCCGGACGACCCGGCGTGTTCCAGCTCCTTGAGGCGAGCGGTCAAGACGTTGCTCGGGATCCCCGGCAGCCCGCGCAGCAGGTCGGTGAAGCGCTTGGGTCCCACCAGCAGGTCGCGAACCACGAGCAGGGCCCAGCGCTCGCCGACCACCTCGAGGGCGCGCGCAAATCCGCAATACTGGCCGTAAGCCCGGGTCTTCACACTTGCCAGAATACCACAGAATCTTTTTTCTGAATACTACTTGCTTTTTACAACTGTCGTTGCTAGGATCGGCTCACCCCCCACGCAACCATCACCGCGACACTCGCTCGCGCTCGAGCTCCGGAGGATCACATGTCGACCCAACTGGTACCCTACATCTTCTTTTACGGGCGTTGCGAAGAAGCGCTCGAGTTCTACAAGAGCGTCTTCGACGGTAAGTACGAGATGATGCGCGTCTCGGACACGCCCATGGCGGGCGACATGCCGCCCGAAGCAGGCAACAGCGTGATGCACGCGTCGTTCACCGCGGACGGAATCGCGTTCATGGCGTCCGATGGCCGCGACGTGAAGCCCGTGGATCCGGACGCCGGCAACATCTCGGTGGCGCTCTCGTTCGACGACGGCGCGCGCGGCGAGCGCATCTTCGCGGGGCTGTCCGCGGGCGGCAAGGTCGGGATGCCGATCGACAAGGCGTTCTGGGGCGGCCGGTTCGGTATGCTCACCGACAAGTTCGGCACCGAGTGGATGGTCACGCTTCCGTAATGGAAAAGAAGATCACACCGTTCCTGTGGTTCGACGGCAAAGCCGAAGAGGCGGCCAACTTCTACGTGTCGGTTTTCGAGAACGCGAAGATCAACAGCGTCAGCCGCTACGGAGAAGACTCGCCCGGAGCCGCAGGGACGGTGATGACGGTCTCGTTCGAGCTCGACGGGTTAGAGTTCGTCGCGCTCAACGGCGGCCCGGAGTACACGTTCACGCCGGCCGTCTCGTTCTCCATCGATTGTAAGACGCAAGCGGAGGTCGATCACTTCTGGGATCGGCTCACCGAGGGCGGCCGGCCCATCCAATGCGGCTGGCTTCAAGACAAGTTCGGCCTGTCGTGGCAAGTCGTGCCGTCGGTGCTGCCGGAGCTGCTGCAAGACGACGACGACGCGAAGTCGGACGCCGTGATGCAGGCGATGCTCAAGATGGTGAAGCTCGACATCAAGACGCTGCAGGACGCGTACGACCGGGCGTAACGCGGTATAAGTCGCGGCGTGTGGCCGGTACCTCGCTGCGTCCGTCGGGATGCGGCTTGGCCAATAGGGTCTGCATGAGTCCCATGCGGCCCAATGCGAAGCCGCGCGCGCTGCCGGCCATGTAGATGCGCCAGATGCGTTCGGTGCGCGCGTCGGTCGCATCGACGACGGCTTGGCGGTTCGCCGCCATGTTGGCGCCCCACGCGCGCAGCGTGCGCGTGTAGTGCTCGCGCAGGTTCTCGATGTCGCGGACTTCGAAGCCCGCGCGCTCCGCCGCGCCTGCGGAAACCTCGATCGCCAGCAGGTCGCCGTCGGGAAAAACGTAGCGCCCGACGAAGCTGCCGCCCGCGCGCCACGTCCCCTCCCGGCCGTTCAAGGCGATGCCGTGGTTGAGGAACAAACCGCCGGCGCGCAGCGCACGGTACGCAGACGCGAAGTATTCGGGCAGCCGCTCGCGGCCGACGTGCTCGACCATCCCGACCGAAGCGATCGCGTCGAAGCGCTCGTCGCCGAGCTCGCGATAGTCACGCAGGTCGACGCGCGCGCGGTCGCCGAGCCCGAGCTCGGCGATCCTGCGCACCGCCTCCTCGTGCTGATTGCGCGAGAGCGTGATCCCGTACGCGCGCGCACCGCGCTGCGCCGCGCGAACGACCAGCGAGCCCCAGCCGCAGCCGATGTCCAGGAACGACTGCCCGGGGCGCAAGCGCAGCTTGTCGAGCACGTAGTCGAGCTTGGCGTCTTGCGCTTCGTCGAGGGTTTCGACGCCTTCGTCCCAGTACGCGCACGAATACACGAGATTCGGGCCGAGAAGCGCGCGGTAGAACGCCGCCGGCTGATCGTAGTGGAAGCCGATCGCGGCGGCGTCGCGCGCGCGCGAGTGCAGCTTGCCGCCCAGCCGAATGCGCCCGTTGTCGTTGCGTGGCGGCTTGGGCAACCGGAACAGCAACGGTGCGAGCTTCAGGAGAGCAGACTTCGGCATTTCCTCCACCGCTCGGCCGAGCGTGTTGAGCGCGGTTTCGAGATCGCCGTCGACATCGATCCAACCGTGGACGAATGCCTTGGCGGGATTGAGGTCGAGCGGCGGCGTGAAGGCCGCGCGCAGCGCGTACGGCGCGTTGACCGCGAGCGTGAAGACGGCATCGGACGAGCTTAGGGTCGTGCCGTCCCACAACCGGACGCCGATCTCGCGGCCCACCTGCTCGCCGAAGAGACTGCGCAGGATGGTGATCGTTCGTTCGACTGTAACGTCTTTGCCGGTTGCCATAGAGGAACACACCTGTGCCGTCGCGCGTGCCCGGCCCTGCGCGAGCAGGCCGCCTCTCCACCGCGCCTAACGCGTCACCAACTCCCGTGGACCGCCGCTCATTCCGCCTCCTCGCACTTCTCGGGCTGCTCCTCGCGAGCACGTTCGCGGTGCTTCACGCCGATCTCGGCTGGTCGCCGTCGAGCTATCAGCCGGTATCGCAGGCGATCCTCGAGCGGCTGCCCGCGACGATCGAGCTCGCGTTCTTCGCGCTCGTCGCCACAGTCGTGCTCGGGGCGATCGCAGGCTTCGCACGGGCGCGTACGCGCCCGCCGGCGCTGCGCGGCGGCCTGGCGCTGCTGCAGCTCGCCGTCCGAGCGATACCGATCTTCGTCCTGGCGACGCTTCTCCAGATGCTCGCAATGTTTCGAACGTCGCTGCCGATCGCCGGCATGACGTCGGGCGCGGCCTTCGGCCTGCGGGATCATCTCACGCATCTGATCCTACCGGTGCTTATTTTAGCCGTGCCGTTCGGCGCCTGGTCGTCCTTGATTTTTCACGATTTCTTTCGCGCGCGGGGAAATGCATCGCGCACGGAGTTGCGCAGCCTCGTCGAACCGGTGGCAACGACGGTCGCGTTCGTCGGTCCGGCGTTGCTGACCGCGACCCTCCTCATCGAACCGCGGTTTGCATGGCCCGGCGTTGCGCGACTGTTTTTCAACGGTCTTTCGCAGCTCGACCTAGCTCTTGCCGCGGGCTGCCTGCTGACGTACTCCGCCGGCGTCGTGCTGCTCAAGCTCTGCGCCGCGTTCTCGCCGAGCTCGTCGCCGCGAAACCTCGCGAGTCGCCCGCCGGGCATCTCCGTCGTCACGATCGTCGCGCTCGTCGTGCTGCTCGGTGCCGCGCTCGCCGCCGCCGGGGCGAACGTCATCGCCCCGTTCGACCCGAACTTCATCGACTAGGCCAACTGGCAGGGATATCCGTTGGCGCCGGCCGTCGCCGGCCACGTGCTCGGGACCGACGAGAACGGCCGCGACGTCGTGTCGCGCCTGCTCTTCGGGCTCCGCACCTCGCTCGGCATCGCAGCGGCCGCGGCACTCATCGCGACGGCGATCGGGGCGATGGTCGCAACGCTCGCGAGAGCACTGCCTTGGTTCGGCGGCCGCGGCGCGCTCAGCACGATCGGGATCCGCCCGTTCGCAGCATTTCCGTTCGTCCTCGCCGCCGTGTCGGTTCTCGTCGCGAAGTTCCACGGCACCGGCGTGGTGAGCCCGCTCGCGATGACGCTCATCATCGCCGCGGTATCGTGGCCCGCGATCGTCCCCGCGTTTCGAGCGCGCACTGGGGCGACGCTCGGCGGCGTCGCCGACCTCGCCGCCTGCGCGTTGCTGCTGGAAGTGACCCAGTCCAGCGTCGGGTTCGGCGTTCAGCCTCCGACACCGTCGCTCGGCAACATGCTGGTGAACGTTCAGAGCAACATCACCGTCGCGCCTTGGGCCGCAATCGTCCCTTGTATCGTCATGATCGTGCTGCTGTTCGCGCTTTACGCCGTCGGCGACGAGCTGCGAGATCAGGGCCCGACTGCGAGCGAAGCGTCCGGCATGAAGCCCCACTCCGCCCACGAGCCGTCGTAGACGCGAACGCCGCGACGGCCCAGCAGTTCCGAGAGCACGAACCATGCGATGCTCGCGCGATGGCCGATGTGCCCGGGCTGCTGCTTCGAGAGATTCAACACGCTCGCGCGAGCGGTCACCAGCCGCCGTAGCCGGTCCAGCCGCCGTCGACGTAGATTGACGTGGCGTTGACGAACGATGCGTCGTCGGACACCACGAACGCGATCGTGTTCGCGATCTCCGCGGGCGTCGCCAGCCGCCCGAGCGGCGTGCGACGCGCAATGTCGTCGTCGCTGAAGCCTCCCGTCGACATCGCGCGCTGAACGAGCGCCGTCGAAGTGTAACCTGCATTGACCGACACGACGCGCACACCCCGCGCTCCCCACTCGACGCCGAGCGTCGCGGTGAGCCCGTCCAAGCCGTGCTTGCTGACGCTGTACGCGACGCGTCCGCGCATGCCGAGCCGAGAGTACACCGACCCTACGTTGACGATCACGCCCTTGCCCTTCGCGAGCATGATCCGGCCGGCGGCCTGCGCGCACAGAAACGGCGCGGTGAGGTTGAGGTCGAGCACGGCGCGCCAGTCCTCGAGGCGCAAGTCCTCGGCGGCGGCGACGCTCGGCATCCCCGCGTTGTTGACGAGGATGTCGACGGTACCGTACGCCGCGAGGGCACCGGCGATCAGCTGGTCGACGCCGGTGGCGGAGGCGAGATCGGCGCCGACCGCGGCGGCTCTGAGGCCATCGTCGCACAACGAGCGCGCAACGGCGTCGGCGCGCTCTTGCGAACGCGAGTTGACGACGACGGCCGCGCCGAGCTCCGCGAGCCGCCGCGCGGTGGCGAGCCCGATTCCGTCCGAGGAGCCTGTTACGATCGCAACCGAGCCGGTGAGTTCGCGCACGCTACAATCCCTCCAATGCCGCGCGAGCGGCGGATCGGCCCTGATGTATTGCCCAGCCGAGCGGTGTCGCGTCCCACAACGTATCGCGCTGATCGGTTCGCGCGCCGCGTGACAGCAGCAGCTCGATGAGCGCGACGTCGTCGCCGAGGGCGGCTTGGTGCAGCGCGGTGCTGTGGGCATGGATCGGCAGGTACGCATTCACGTCGGCACCCGCATCGAGCGCGAGCCGCGCGGCCTGCGCGTGATGGTTGATGACGGCGAGCCCGAACGCCGTTTGGACATCCTCGCGGCTTGCGCTCCGCAACAGCTCGCGAAGTTCGTCCTCGGCACCGAGCGCCGCGGCGAGCGGAACGCTCATCGGCATGCCGCCCGCGAGCAGCACGCGGAGGGGATCGAGCTCGCGATGAGCCGCCGTCGACACGATCGCATCGCGAGTTGCTTTGGCACCCGCTGCGAGGAGCACGCGCACGAGCGGCAACTGCAGCCCTTGCTCGCGCGCGGCGCTGCTCGTCATGGTGAGTCCCAGCGCGTAGTCGAGATCGTCCTGGTCGACGCCGCGGTCGATCATGACCTGCGCGACGTCGGCCATGTTGCCCGGCATGCGCTCGACGAGCGTCGGATTGTTCGCCACGTACCAGAACAGCATCGGATCGGTGAAGTACCCGCGTCGCGGCGTACGCCGGTATATCTCGGGTCCGACAACCCGTTCGCGCAATAGACGCGGCTGCGCATCGAGCAATGCCGCGAGCCTTGCGACATCGCCCGCGTGGATCGCGTCGACGGCGACGCGAAACGACGGATCCACGATCCCGTGCCGGTCGAGCACCGTCACGATCGCCGACTTCTCGCGCGCGCGACCGCTGCGCGCAACGTCGAGCGGCGTGCGCCCCTTGCGATCCGTGTCCCAGTCGAGCGCACCACCTTCGATGAGCGCCTCGACGAGCGCGAGCGGCCCGCGGCGCGCGGCCGCGTGCAGCGCCGACTCGCGCCCGTCGCCGAGGCGCGGGTTCGCACCATCCGCGATGAGCGCGCGCACGGCGTCGACGTCGCCGGCTCGCACCGCCGCGAACAGCGGCGACGGCGGCGCGGCGTTCTCGTCGCGCACGCTCGCGACGTGCCGCATGAGCTCCGCCCAGTTTGGAAATCCGTAGTCGTTCGCGACCGCATGCTGCGCAGCGGCGAGGCCGACGGAGCGTTCTCGCGCAAGGCGTTTCGCCTGTTTGCGCAGATGCTCGCGCGACGGGCGCGCGGGAAGCGTAGGCATGGTACGTCCTCTCCCAAGACGCCCGGCGTCCGTGGGCTACGCCCTTTCCGCGGACGGGTGGCCGCCGTACCGGCCGCCGCAGCGGTTCCCCCGACGAGTTTCGTCGTCCTTGGAGCTCGAGCAGAGCCTACGACGGTCGACGGGCCGGCTCAGCCCGCGGGCTGACTCGCCCGGCGCGAGCGGAAATAGGTTCCGCGCGTTTCCGGATTCGCACCGCCTTCGTTCGCGTACGCGCGCAACGCGCGTACGTACTCCGCATTCTGCTCGGCTTTGGTCAACTCGGACCAGGAACGGCCTGGCGTGGGCTTGGGCGGGGCGATCTTCTTCTTGGCAGCCATTCCGCGTGGTTGCGGCATTTCGAAGGATGCCCTTCCGTACATTGTCTCGTGCCGGACTACGGCGGCGCGTGCGCTTCTGCCGATAGAGCTAAGGATGTGGTGGCGTCGTCCTTCGATCGTCGCGCTGTTCGGTGCGTGCCTCGTGCTCGTTTCGGCTGCGGCAGCCCAGGCGGCCACGGTCATGGTGCTCAGCGACAGCGCGGGCGTGTACCTCATCGACACGACCTCGGGTGCGGTCGTGCAGTCGTACGGCGCCCTCTTCAACGGCACGAGCGCGCAGAACATCGGCCAGGACCTGAGCGGCAACCTCTACGTCACCGACGCGTCCGGGAACTTGGTGAAGTCCACGTTCAATCCGAACGCGCCGTCGGCGGCCACGGCGTACTCGGCCGCGGCGACGGTCGGCACGATCGCCGGCCTCCCGGCGGCGCCCAACGCGCGCCTTTCGTTCGATCCGACGACGCTCTACTGCGCGACCGGCTGCCTCGTGACGATGACCAACGCCTCGACAGTGATCTGGGTCAACCCGGCGACCGCCGCGGTCGTGAAGACGCTCGCGCTCAGCGCGGCGATCGGCACGAACGGTGACATCGTGGTGGTTCCGACCGCGTCGAACAACGAGACGCTGTACGTCATCGCGACGCAAAGCCTGTACACCATCAATGCGACCACGGGCAACGTCACCGGCCCCGTGACGCTGAGCGGGCCCACGAACCCCCTCACCGGCTCGGCCGTGCTGCCGAACGGCCATCTCGTGTCGTGCGAGCAAATCGGGAGCGGTTCGCCGTGGACGCTGTGGGAGTGGACGACCGCCGGAGCGATGGTGAGCAGCCACACCGGGATCACGACCGGCAGCGACGTCGTGAACGACCTCGCGTCGGTGCCGGCGACGTTCACCGTGACGAAGCTCGGGACGACGCTCGCGGGCCCCGGCGACTCGATGGTCTACTCGGTCGCGATGAAGAACACCGGCTTCGTCACCAATCCGACGGGCTCGATCACCGATCCCGTGCCGGCCAACGTCGTCATCTCGGCGACGACGCTGCCGTCGTGCGCGGTCACCGGCGGTGCCGGCTCGTGCGCGATCACGTCGGCCGGCGGCGCGCAAACGGTCGTTGCGACCGTCACCAACCTCAGCGCGGGAGCAACGGCGACGTTGACCGTCATCGGCACGCCGAACGCCACCAGCGGCACCGCGGTGAACACCGCGCGCGCGAGCGTGCCCTTCGATCCGACGCAGTACGGCGGCCAAACGCTGCCGTCGAACTCCGTCACGACGACCTTCACCGCCGCCGCGCTGGCGAAGCAGGTCACCAACGTCACGCAGTCGCTGGGACCGGGTACCAGCGTCAACGCGAAGCCCGGCGACGTGCTCGAGTACACGCTGACGTTCACCAACCGGCGCGCCTTCGCGGTGCAGTCGTTCGCACTGAGCGACACGATCATGGCGAACAGCACCTACGTCGCCGCGAGCGCGACCTGCGTCACCACGCCGGGGCCGCTCACGTGCGCGCCCACGCAGGCGGCCGGCGTCGTAACGTTCACGTACGGCGGCGGCGCGCTCGCCGTCAACGGCACGATCGTGGCAAAGTTCCGCGTGACCGTGAACTGACACGGCTCATCTCTCACGATACTAGTTGACAGCCCCTCCCGCAAGGTGTAGGCTACTCTCACGAATCTAGGAGGTGGCTGATGCCCCGCAAGAAAGCGCTCGTGCTCACCGATCACGAGCTGCGGCTGATGGACGTGCTTTGGGAAAAGGGGCAAGCGACCGTGGCCGAGGTCACCGCGGCGTTGCCGGCGCCGGTCTTGGCGTACAATACCGTCCTCTCCACCATGCGCACGCTCGAGCAAAAGGGCTACGTCGCGCACCGTGAAGCCGGCCGCGCGTTCACGTTCCGCCCGCTCGTCGAACGCAACGACGCGGCGCGATCCGCCGTCAACCACGTGCTGGCGCGCTTTTTCCAAAACTCGCCGAACGCGCTGGCGGTGACGCTCCTCGACGACGTCCCGCTGCGCGAGGCCGATCGCAAGCAGATTCGCGAGCTGCTCGAGCGGAAGGCGAAGGGGCGCAAGTGAGTGCCGCGTTCGCACACGCGGCGCTCGCGATTGCCGCCGTCTTGTTCAACAGCCTCTGGGAAGGCGCGCTGATCGCCGGCGCCGTGTGGCTGGGCCTGCGCTGCCTGCCGAAACTGGGCGCCGCGACGCGCTACGCGATTTGGCTCTGCGCGCTGGCGGCGCTCGTGCTCACGCCGCTGCTCACCGTCAGCCTCTCCGCGCAGCCGTCCGCCACCGTGACCGATGCGGCCGTCACCAACCAGCAAAGCGACTTCTTCATCGCACCTGGCCCGCGACAGCAACCGCGACCGCAACCGCGAAGCTACGCGCCGCAAGCTCTCCCTGAGCCGGCGAGCGCGGCGAGCGAACCGATACCGGCCGCTCCGCGCAAGGCGCAAATTCTGATACCGCAAAGCGTGGCTGTCGCCGCCGCGCTCATCTGGGTCCTGGTCGCCTGCGCGCGAGCGCTTCTGCTCCTGCTCAACGTTCGCGCCCTCGCCGCGATCCGGCGCGATGCGTCGTTGTGGTCCGCAGCCCACGACTACCCGATCTTCCTGTCGGATCGCGTGCAGGCGCCGTGTGCCACCGGATTCTTGCGCGCGGCCATCGTCCTGCCCGCGTCGCTCGTCGAATATTTGCGCCCCGACGCCGTGGAGACGATCGTCGTTCACGAGGTCGCGCACTTGCGCCGCTACGACGTGTGGACGAATGCGTTCGCGCGCGTCGCGGAGGCGCTCCTCGTGCTCAATCCGGCTGCGTGGTTCGTGATGCGCCGGTTGTCGACGGAACGCGAGATCGCGTGCGACGACTGGGTCGTCGCGCGAACCGGCGCAGGCGACGCGTTCGCGCGGACCTTGGCGGCGCTGGTGAATAGCGGCGGTGCTCGCGCCCCGATCGCAGCCCCGAGCGCGCTCGGTTCCCGTCACTCGGTCGTCGTGCGCATCGAGCGCCTTCTCGACTCCCGCCCGCGCCGTCTTCGCCTGTCGCCGTCAGCTCTTGGAGGTGCACTCATGTTGCTCGCGCTCATCGCATTCACGGTACAATCCGTCTCACCGGTGCTCGCCTACGAGCAGCCGCAACAGAGCATGCTCGCCCGGGGTTCGGCCGCCGCCGGCTGCGCGGTACCGAATCGCGGTGCCCAGGCAATTTTCTTCCGCGGGATCAAGACGCGCACCGGGTCACCGCCGTACGGAGCCGACCTGCCCGATCCGGACAAACTCGTGGCCAAATTCGGGGCCGCAAACGTCGCGACGTTCGATTTGACGGTCGATGCCACGGGGCACCCGCGCAAAGTCGTCGTCCTCTCGGCGCCGCGGTATCCCGGCATGGTAAAACATGTCACGCACATCTTGATGGCCAACACGTTCTTACCGGCACTCCACGACTGCGCCCCGGTCGCGACGACGACTCGCACGGCCCTCCGCTTCGGTACACCCGTGGCAAACGTTTCTTCGATCGTCGTCCCTGCATACCCCAAGGGTTGGAGCACCCGGCACGCATCGGCGTGCAAGGTGCCGACGCTTCTGCACACCGGCGTGCCGGCATACCCCGACGCGATGAAGAACATGTCGGTCGACGCACGCTATACCGCGTCGGTACGCGTTCACCTCGATGCGACCGGCGCCGTCACGAACGCGGCGGTCGTCGCTCCGAGCGGCCAACCCGCGTTCGACGATGCGCTCTTGGACGCGGCGCGGCAAGCAACGTACCCGCTGAAGGACGAGACCGGGTTCAAGCCGGTGCGTCCGTCCGGCGCGAAGTTGACGTGGAATGCGGCGCACGGATCCGACACGTTCGTCAACTGCAAGCCCTTGCCGACCGACTACGTGTGGAACACGACGTTCAGCCGAATCGTACCGATCGGGATTCTGGGCTTTTCGGCTCTCGTACTGTGGCAATAGGGATCATATGAGCCTGCGGATCGTCGCCTGCACCGTCCTCGCGCTGCTCGTGCCCGTTTCGGCGCAGGCGCCGTCGATCGCGGCCGATTCACGCCCTGCGCTGACCGCGACGCAGCTCGCGGCCATCGACGCCTTCGTCACCGCCGAGATGAAGCGCGAGCGCGTCCCCGGCGTCGCCGTCGGCATCTACAGCCGCGGCAAGATTCTGCTGACCAAGGGCTACGGTGAGTCCAACGTCGAGCTGTCCGTTCCCGTGAAGCCCGAAACGATTTTTCAGTCCGGTTCCGTCGGCAAGCAGTTCGTGTCGGCCGCCGTCATGATGCTCGTGGAAGACGGCAAGGTGTCGCTCGACGACAGCATCACCAAGTATTTCCCCGACGCCCCCACGGCGTGGAAGCCGATCCTGGTCAAGAACCTGCTCTCCCACACCTCCGGCCTCTCCGAGTACGAGACCCCCGAGCGCACTGCGCCCGACGGGCCGTTCGACATGCGCAAGGACTACACCGAAGCCGACTTCGTCAAGAAAATCGAAGCCCTGCCGATCGAAAACCCGCCGGGCGACAAATGGAACTATCGCAACACCAACTATCTGCTGCTCGGCATCCTGATCCATCACGTCACCGGAACGTTCTACGCCGACTTTCTCGCGCAACGCATCTTCAAGCCGCTCGGCATGACGTCCACGCGCCTCATCAGCGAGGCCGACATCATCCCCAATCGCGCCGCCGGTTACGAGCTCCACGGCACCGAGCTCAAAAATCAGGAATGGGTTTCGCCCACGTTCAACACCACCGCGGACGGCACGCTCTATTTCAACGTGCTCGATCTCGCGAGATGGGACGAAGCGCTCTACACCACTCGGCTCCTCAAGCAGTCCAGCCTCGACCGCATCTGGACCGTCTTCCCGCTCAACGACGGTAAGCCCAACGCCGACAACTACGGGTTCGCCTGGATCATCGACAAGCAGAACGGCCACGGCCGCATCGAGCACGGCGGCGCATGGCAAGGCTTTACGTGCAACATCTCGCGCTACCCCGACGACGCACTCACCGTCGTCGTCCTCGCGAACCTCGACGCCGCCCGCCCCTTCTACTTCTCGCACGTCATCGCCGGTCTCGCCGACGCGCCGCTGCTGCCGCCCAAGCTCACCGCGATCGACGACACCCAGCCGGCCATCGCTGCGTCACTGCGCACGCTGCTCGACCGCATCGCCGCGGGCCAGGACATCAGCGACAAGGTAACGCCTGAATTCGCCAGGGTCATCACCCCCGAGCGCACGAAGACGGTTCAGAAGCGCGTCTCGCCGCTGTGGCCGGGCGGAACGCTGACGCTGGTCCGACGCCTACCGGCTCCGAACGACCCGACGCGCACCTTTTCGAATTTCCGCCTCACCAAAGGCGACCAGGCGATGCTCGTCAACTACGTCCTGACCGCGGACGGCAAAGTCTCCGGCCTTCAGTTCCTGCCCGACCGCGAGTATCAATTGTGAACTAACGGGACAGGAAGAAGCCCGCCGTAGCGGGCTTCTTCCTGTCAGAACCCGAGCGCGAGCCCCGTGGGCAGCGTTATCCCGGTCATCGTCGTCACTTGCGCGGTGGACGCGCCGGGTGCGTAGATGTACAGGGCGCCGCTGGAGTATCCGAATCCGGTGATCAGGTAGATCGCGCCCTTCGCGTCCACGCGGATCCCGGACGGCTGGCCGCCGTCGCTCGCAGGTTTGAGGATCGAGCGCGTGAGCGACGCGAGGTTCGGCGTGTAGACGCTGACGCCGTCGGAGCTTCCCGTCTGGGCGAGCGCGACGTACACGTTGTTCGATGCGTCGAATCCGAAGTCGGCCGCGTTGCCGCTCGTGAGCGAGACGACGGTGGGCGTCGTCGAGCCGACGGCGATCACGGCGATGCTGTTGCGGACTTGCGCCGACTGCGACGAGATCGCAACGTACACCGTCCCGGTGCCGTCGATACCGATCCGCCGCGCCGCCCCGCCGCTCCCGACCGGTAGCGCGATCGTCCGCGTGACGCTCGCGAGCTGTGGCGTGTACTGCACGAGCGAGGTCGTGTTGTTCACGCTCTGCACCGCGTAGACGTTGCCGTTTCCGTCGGTGCGCAGCGCCGTGTAGTTCGCGGTGCCGCTCGCGCCGAGCGGGGCGAGCACCGCCGTCGAGTTCGGCGCCGCGTACTTGAGCGTTCCGTTCGACGGGAAGTAGACGGTCCCGTCGGGCGCGGCGGCGACGAGCCCCGACCCGTCCGGGATCGATGCCGACGACGACGTGCCGCCGCTGGGGTAGCGGTCGATGCGCGTGCCGGTCTTTCCGCCGGACACGGTCGCGAACGACGCCACGTACGCGTTGCCCGCCGCGTCCGTGTCGATCGCGGTCGGCGAGAATCCGGCCGGCAGCGCGATCGTCCGGCCGTAGTCGGCCGCGCCCGGTGCGATGGCGCGCAGGACCGGCGCATTGTTCGCATCGACGCCGAGCACGTACGCGCCGATGGACGCGGGGTTGGTCGCGGCGCCCGGGGTCGGGGTCGGCGTCGGCGTCGTGGTCGGCGTGGACGTCGGCGTCGAGGTCGCTCCCGGTGACGGTGAAGCGGACGGTGCCCCGACCGGCGAACCGGAACCGATCGCGTACACGACGAGCCCGTAGCGCTGACCGGAATTCAACGGCTGCGCGGTCGTCGCACCGGTGAACGTAAACGCGCCGCCGGTGTACGTCGTCGGGCCGGCGACCGTCGTCCAGGTGGGCGAACCATTGTTGCCCGTGAGATACGCGACGTAGAGCACCGTGCCGTTCGGGATGTCGCCGGCGTCGAACGTCACCGAGAACGACGGCACCCCGGAGAGCGTCGTCGCGGCCGACGGCACGAACTCCAGCGCGAAGTACGTCGTGTACGTCCCGGCGGCTCGCGTGCCGCGGGTCTGCGAACCCGGCGACCGCGCGCCGGCCGTGTCGACGCGACGCGCGAGGCTTTGCAACGTGGGCAAGTCGGCCGGCAACGATTTGGACGCACTCAGCGCAAACGTTCCGCTCCCCGTCGCCGCGGGGATCGTCACCGCCGCGACGGTCGCACGTCCGAGGGTCGGCAACGTCGTCGTGCTAGCGGTCGTCGCGAACGGAACGGTCGCCGTCACGGACGTGGCGGGCGCCGCGGTCGGCGCCGGCGACGGCGGGACGACGGCGGTGCTCGCCGGGCCGCACCCGGTGAACGCGAGGGTGATGAGCGCGAACGCCAGCGCGACCGGGGATGCTGCTCTCATCTACGCGTACCGGTAGTTGGCGCAAAACAGCGCGTCGCTGCCGTTGAGCGTCACG
>DASZBS010000132.1:0-34814 GCA_035943995.1 Candidatus Elarobacter sp.
GTCCGGCCACAGCACCTCGAGCACGTCGCGAAGCACGCGCTCGAACGCGCGCGTCGTGTGGTGGAAGTACACGGTCGCGAACATCATGTAGCGCGCGAGCACGAACGACTCGAGCGCGACGACGCCGCGGCCGTCGACGCCCAGCTGCGGCTGCCCGTCGACTTCCAGCACGCGCAGCGATTCGATCAGCTGCTCGGCGTCGTACGTGCCGCCCGCGACGCCGGTGAAGTACGAGTCGCGCAGCAAGTAGTCCATGCGGTCGGCGTCGAGGTTCGGTCCGCTGACCAGCTCGCGCAGCACCGGATCGGCGTCCGGCGCGCCGGTGATCAAGCCGAGCACGTCGCCGGGATCGACGCCGAGCGCTTCGAGCGGGTCGCGCAGCTCCGGCAGCGCGAGGATCGCTTGCGTGCGCAGCTCGTGGCGCACGCCGAGCACGGCTTCGCACGCGTGCGAGAACGGTCCGTGGCCCAGATCGTGCAGCAGCAGGCTCGCGCGGAGCAGCGTGCGCTTGGTGTCGAATTCGCGCGCGGAGCCGAACGCTTCGGGCGAGTGGACGCGCAGCGCGTCGAACGCGCGCGTACCGATCGCCAGCGCGCCGAGCGCGTGCGAGAAGCGCGAGTGCTCGGCCGACGGAAACGCCAGGTACGCGAGCCCGAGCTGGCGCAGCCGGCGCAGGCGCTGCACCGCGGGTGACGAGAGCAGCGCGACCTCACCCGCGTCGAGCTCGATGAAGCGGTGGATCGGGTCGTAGATGCGCTTGCGCCTGGGCGCATGGTTGTCGCGCGGCGCGTCGTACTCACGCGCCATGTCGATCGCTCGTGTGGCCCTCGCGGTGCTCTCGTCGGCGGTGCTGCTCGGTGCGTCTGCACCGCAGCGCCTCGTCTACCCTCCGGCGCCACCGCAACCCGTGACCGATGCCTACTTCGGCCGGCAGGTCGTCGATCCGTATCGCTGGCTCGAAGACCCCAACTCGCCGCAGACGCGCGCGTGGGCCGCGGCCGAGTCGAACCTCGCCGCACGGTTCATCGAGCGCGGGCCGGCGTACACGGCGCTGCGCGCGCGGATCGAGACGCTGGCGAAGGGCTCGCCGTCGCGCAGCGGACTGCAGATCGCCGGCCGCCACTGGGTATACCTGCGCCGCACGCCGCCCGCGCCGCAGGCGGTGCTCGTCGCGCGCGACGGCGCCGACGCGCCGGAGCGCGTGCTGTTCGACCCCGCGGCGTCGGCGACGGGCGCGCCGCCGGCGATCGAGTCGGTGTACTTGTCGCCGGACGGCTCGCGCGTTGCGTTCACCACCCAGGACGGCGGCAGCGAGCGCGAGACGCTGCACGTCGTCGACGTCACGTCGCAGACGATGCTTTCGGACACGCTGCCCAACGTCGGCGGCGGCACGACGCCGACGGCGCTCGCGTGGGACGCCGGCGGCAAAGGCTTCACCCACACCGCGCTGCCGCGCAACGCCGACGGCAGCTACGCGCGCAACGGGATCGTGCTGGTGCACCACGTGCTCGGCGACGATCCCGCGAACGACGCGTACGTGTTCGGCCGCGGGCTGTCGCCCAAGGCGGAGTATCATCTGCTCGCGGCGCGCGACGGCAGCGCGCTGGCGGCGGTCGTCGCGGACGGCGACGGCGTCGCGGCGTCGGTGTACGTGCGGCGCGGCAGCGGCGACTTCGTGCAAGTCGCGACGCCCGCGGCGGGGATCGGCACCAGCTCCGCCGCGGACGCGGCGTTCATCGGCAACGTGCTCGCGGTCGTCGCGAAAGGGCGCGCGCCGCGCGGTGCGCTGATCGGGATCGGGTCCGGTCAGACGGTCGACACCGGCACGACGCTCGTCGCGGCCGGCGATGCGGTGATCGACGATGTGGTCGCGATCCCCGGCGGCTTCGCGACGCTCGACGTCGACGGCGGCGACTCCGCGCTGCGCACGTTCGCGGCCGACGGCACGCCGCGCGGCAGCGTGCCGGTTCCGGCCGTGTCGACGATCGACGAGCTCGCCGCAGATCCCGGCGGCGGCGACGTCATCGTGGGCTATCAAAACTACACGACGCCGTCACGCTGGTATCGCTACGACGCGGCGCACAACGCGCTCGTCCCGACGGCGATCGGACAGACGGCGCCCGGCGACTTCTCGCAGGCGCGCGTGCAGCGCGTGCTCGTGCCGTCGCTGGACGGCAAGGTGAAAATCCCGCTGGAGATCGTCAGCGGCCCGGGCGCGCGCGGCGCGCGCACGCCGACGATCCTGGGCGCGTACGGCGCGTACGGTTCGATCACGCGCCCGCGCTTCTCCGCGACGTCGCTCGCATGGCTGGAGCGCGGCGGCGCGATCGCGTCGGCGATGATCCGCGGCGGCGGCGAGTACGGCGAGGACTGGCACCAGGCCGCGCGGCTCGCGACGAAGACGGTGAGCGCGGACGATCTCGCGGCGTGCGCGAAATGGCTCGGCGCGAACGGCTACGGTGACGCGAAGCACCTCGGCATCGCGGGCGGCAGCGCCGGCGGTTTCTTGATGGGGCTCGCGCTGACGCGCAACCCCGAGCTGTACCGCGCCGTGGTGAGCAGCGTCGGCATCTACGATCTGCTGCGGGTGGAGCTGACGCCGAACGGCGCGTTCAACACGCCGGAGTTCGGCACGGTGACCGACCCCGCGCAGTTCGCGTGGATGCTCGCGCAGTCGCCGTACCACAACGTGCGCAAAGGCGTCGCATACCCCGCGGTGCTGATGACGACCGGCGAGAACGACCCGCGCGTCGACCCGTACAACTCGCGCAAGATGATCGCGGAGCTGCAAGCGGACTCGTCGTCGCCGTACCCGATCTTGCTGCTGCAGAAGAGCGGCCAGGGGCACGGCATCGGCAACTCGTTCCAGCAGACGGTCGACGCGGCGGCGGAGCGGTTCGCGTTCTTCTGGAGCCAGCTCGCACCGTAGCGCGGACCGCACGCCGCCGGCGCGCGGTCCGCGGCAGCGTTAGCCTAGGTCTTCGAGCGGGACCGTATGCTCACCGTAGCCGTCGATGATGGTAACGGAGTCGCCGAGGTCGCTGAGTCCGACACCGGAACAGTGCGTCGCGGTGTAATACGTTTCGATGAAGTACACGATCGTCGGCACCTTCTCCATCAGGGTGAAGGTGTCGGACTTGCCGGCGACGCCGGCGAAGAACATCGTCCACGGCGCGTCGCCGTAGTAGCCGCTCGCAAACAGGCTGACGACCTGCGCCGTCGACCCGCCGTACGACCTTTTGTAGGCCCGGTAGATGAGCCGTTGTGCCGTGCACGGGCGGATGATGCCGGGTTGTTGCTGACGCTTCGTCGTTGCAGGGTTCGCGTGCTGTGACATGATCGTTACCCCCTTGGTGGGCATTGCTTCAGAGCCTCGGCGGCGCCCTCCCGAACGGTCGACGCGAACGAACTGCCGTGGTCCTGCCACGCATGGGGGCGACCGTGCCGGCGTGGGTGAACGTCGGCTGATGCGCTTCGTGCTCGTTGCCGCTCTCTTCGCGCTGGCCGTCGTGCCGCTGAGCGCGCACGCCGAGGACGCGACACAGACGGTGGCGCTGCGCGAGGATCTTCACGTGCTGGCGACCGCCATCCGCACGAAGCACGCCGCGCCGTTCCATGCCATCGACGCGGCGGCGTTCGACCGCGAGGTGGCTGAGCTGGACGCGCAGCTGCCGGCGCTCACCAAGGAGCGCGCGCTGCTGGAGTTCCAGCGCATCGTCGCGTCGGTCGGCGACGGCCATACCTCGCTGCGGCTGTTCGCGATGCACGGCGCGAACGGCTCGTTCCAAACCTATCCGGTACGGTTCTACCGCTTCACCGACGGGTGGTTCGTGCGCTTCGCCGACGACCGCTATGCGGCGATTCGCGGCGGGCGCATCGTCTCGATCGCCGGGTTGAACCCCGACGCTCTGGCCCAACGCCTCACGCCGTACGTCTCGCACGACAACGAGATGACGGTGCGCGACCGCGTGCCGTTCCTGATGGCGTCCCCGAACGTTTTGCGCGCGCTCGGGCTTGCAAGCGCCGACGGCGCCGCGCCGGTCGTCGTGCAAACCGGCGGCAACGCCGTGACCGCGTCGCTGGATTTGTCGGCACCCGCGGGCGAGCTGCGCTCGATGCGCGAGCCGTCCGCGCCGGTGCCGCTGTGGGAACGGCATCCCGACAAAGCGTTCTGGTACGACTACGATCCCGGCACGAAGCTGCTGTACGTCGGCTACAACGAGGTGACCGACACGCCGCAGCAGACGGCGCGCGCGTTCTTCGACGACGTGTTCGCGTTCGCGCAGGCGCATCCGGTTAGCCGCTGCGTGATCGACCTGCGCAACAACGGCGGCGGCAACGGTTTCTTGAACAAGCCGATGATCGTCGATTTGATTCGCTCGCCGCAGCTCGACCGCGACGGCGTGCTGTTCGCCGTGCTTGGGCGCTCGACGTTCTCCGCCGCGCAGATGGCGGTGAGCGACCTGGAGCGCTGGACCAACGTCACGTTCGCGGGCGAGCCCGGCGGCGCGACGCCCAACCACTACGGCGAGGGCCGGCAGACGGTGCTGCCGCGCAGCGGGCTCACGCTCAGCATCGCGACGCTCTACTGGCAGACGAGCACGGCCTTTGACAAGCGCGACTCGGTGAAGCCGGTGATCGACGCCGAGCTGAGCTCGGCCGACGAGCGCGCGGGCGTCGATCCGGTGCTGAACGCGATCGCCCGCCACGTGCCGCTGCGCGCGGCGCTCGCGGAAGATCTGCGGCTGGCCGACCCGGACGGAATCGCGCGCGTCGTGCGGCGTTACACCGCCGACCCTGTGTACCGTTACGCAAACTTCGAAAACGCGATCAACCTGCTCGGCTACGAAGAGCTCGCCGCGCGGCGCACGCCCAACGCGCTCGCGCTGTTCCGCGCGAATGCCGGCGCCTATCCGCAGTCGTGGAACGTGTTCGACAGCTTGGGCGAGGCGCTGCTCGCCGCGGGTCTGGTCCCCGACAGCGCGGCCGCGTATCGGCACGCGCTCCGGCTCGCACCGGAGAACGTACGGCCGCGCATCCGCGCGATCATCGCGAAGCTCGGCGGCTAGCACACGCCGCCCGCCTCGGCGGGCGAGGTTTCGGAGCGGTCCGGCGGAAGAAAGGACGTCCACTCACCGGAGGACGTTCGTGGAAAAGAAGCCGATCAGCGAACAGGTGCTCTTGCAGGGGGCTCGGGTGATCCAGCCGCAGGGGTCCGTCGACGAAGGCGTGCAGTCCGCGCCGGTCGCGGTGGACTGCGACACGCGGCTCAAGAAGATCTACGTCTACACGGACAACGTGTTCACGCCGCAGAGCACGGCCGATTCGCGCACCATCAAGGTGCAGACGGATGCGTTCGATCTCACCGGCTACATCGACTTCACGCACGCGCGCGGGCAAGACCAGTTTCAGGTGGAGATCCGCGTCTGGATGGCGCACGCCGCCGGCGTGCTGCTGCAGCGGTCCGCGTTTCAAGGCGGGACGCTGGCGATGATGAACGAGCTGGCGCCGTACAACGCCAACTCCATCTCGGGCAACCACATCGAGATCATGATCCATCAAGTCTACTCGCTCGACAACTTCGCCACGAAGGTGCCGCTCGCGTACCAGTTCGTCGTGGAGTCCCGCTAGGACGGAGCCGGACCGCACCACGTCGAACGCAACTGCCGTGCGCATCGACGACGGGGTGAAGCGGGAAGTCCTCGCGCGCGCCGACATCGGCGAGGTGATCGGGGCGTACGTCAGCCTGCGCAAGCGCGGGAACGACCTGGTGGGGCTGTGCCCGTTCCACGGCGAGAAGTCGCCGTCGTTCCACGTGCACCCCGACCGCGGTTTCTTCAAGTGCTTCGGCTGCGGCGCGGGCGGCGACGTGTTCTCGTTCGTGCAGAAGCAGGAGAACATTCCGTTCCCCGACGCGCTGCGGATGCTCGCCAAGCGCTACGGCGTCGAGGTGGAGAACGAAGACCCGCGGGCCGCGCGCGCGCGCAGCGAGAAGGAAGCGATCTACCACGCGAACGACGTCGCGCGCGCGTTCTTCCACCGCATGCTGCTCGACCCGCGCGAAGGTGCCGGCGCGCGCGCGTACTGCGCGAACCGCGGCATCACCGAGGCGACGATCGCGGCGTTCGCGCTGGGTTACGCACCGCGCGGCTGGGACGGGCTCGTCGCCGAGCTGCGCCGCAACGACGTCGACTTGGCGCTGGCGGCAAAGGCGGGGCTGCTCAAACCCAGCGAGCGCGGCGGCTTCTACGACTTCTACCGCGAGCGGTTGATGATCCCCACGTTCGCCACGACCGGCGAGACGATCGCGTTCGGCGGTCGCGCACTGGGTAACGACGAGCCCAAGTACATCAACACCACGACGACGCCGGTGTACACCAAAGGCCGGTATCTCTACGCGCTCAACGTCGCGCGGCGCGCGGCGGCGAAAGAAGACAGCGCGATCGTGGTGGAGGGCTACCTCGACTGCATCGCGCTGCATCAGGCCGGTTTCGCGAACGCCGTCGCGGTGCTCGGGACGGCGTTCACGCCGGACCAGGCGCGCGAGCTGCGCAAGGTCGCGTCGCGCGCGATCTTGTGCTTCGACGCCGACGCGGCCGGCGTGGAGGCGGCGCTCAAATCCATCGAGACGCTAACCGCCGAGGGCGTGGCCGCGTCGGCGCTGCGCATCCCCGACGGCAAGGATCCCGACGACTTCATCCGCCGCAACGGCGCCGACGCGTTCCGCGCGCTGCTCGCCAAACCCATCGCCGCGACGCAGGTCAAGATCGACGCGGAGATCGACCGGCGCGGCGGAACGCTGGAGGGCGCGTCGCTCGCGCGCTGGGCCGAGGAGACGATCCGGCGGCTGTCGGCGCCGGCCGAGTGGGACAAGTTCCGGGTCTATGCGGCGGGGCGGCTCGGGCTTTCCGTCGACGACCTGCGCAAGGCGCGGCTCGTGCTCAACCCTAGCCACTTCGCGCCGCGCGGCGCGCAGGCGAACGCGTCGCGGCACATCACGCCCTCGATGCTGGAGAAGCCCTCGTTCGAGCGCGAGGTGCTGTGCGCCGTGCTCGACGAGCCCCGGCTGATCGCGGAGTACGCGGCGCGCATCCCGCCCGAGCGGTTCGACAACGAGCGGCTGCGCCGCGTGTGGGAGCGCATGGTTGCCGAAGCTCGCTCCCTCGCGCAACCTTCCGACGTCTTCTCCTTGTTCTCAGAAGATGACGACGCGAGGAGCGTCCTGTTGTCGGTGGAGTCGGTCGAACGGCTCGCCGACTCCGAGGCGCGCCGCGCGAAGCTCGACCGGGTGATCGAGCGGTTACAGCGCGACGACGACGCCCGCCGCTACAGGGCGGTGGATGCGGAGATCACGCGGTTGTTCGAGGCGGGACTCGACATACCGGCCACGCTTCGCGCTGAGCAGAACGCACTCGCATCAACTCTGAAAAAAGGATAACTCCTCCGGCGGAGTACATTCTCCGGTTCCCCCGAGATCGCAACGGAAGGAGGTGAAGAACAGCATGGCACGCACGAAGAAAGCCGCGGCAGCGACCGCCGACACCCCGCAGCTCTCGCTCGACGAGCAGATCAAAAAACTGCTTGCCGCCGGCAAGAAGCGCGGCACGCTCACGTACGAAGAGATCAACGCCGTCTTCGACAGCAACGTCGAGGAAGTGGCGCCCGAGCGTATGGACGACCTCCTCGAGGAGATCGCGTCGCTGGGTATCGAGATCGTCGAAGAGCAGGCGAAGGACGAGAAACCCGCCGACCGCGACGAGCCCGAAGAGCAGGCGATCCCGCCGGGTCTCGCGCTCGACGATCCGGTCCGGATGTACCTCAAGGAGATCGGTCGCGTCCCGCTGCTGTCGATGGACGACGAGCGGCGCCTCGCGATGGCGATCGAGTCCGGCGAGAAGGAAGCGCTCAAGAACGGCACGGCCGACAACGCCGTCGTGTTCGGCGGCGAAGACGCGAAGCGCAAGCTGACCGAGGCGAACTTACGGCTCGTGGTATCGATCGCGAAGAAGTACGTCGGCCGCGGCATGCTGTTCCTCGACCTCATCCAGGAGGGGAATCTCGGCCTGATTCGCGCCGTCGAGAAGTTCGACTACCGCAAGGGCTACAAGTTCTCGACGTACGCCACGTGGTGGATCCGCCAAGCGATCACGCGCGCGCTCGCCGACCAGGCGCGCACGATTCGCATCCCGGTCCACATGGTGGAGACGATCAACCGGCTCATCAAGATCAGCCGCCAGCTCTTGCAAGAGTTCGGCCGCGATCCGACGGTCGAAGAGATCGCCAACGAGATGGGGCTGACGCCCGAGAAAGTCCGCGAGGTCATCAAGATCTCGCAGGAGCCGATCTCGCTCGAGACGCCCATCGGCGAAGAGGAAGACTCGCACCTCGGCGACTTCATCGAAGATCAGGAAGCGGTCGCGCCTGCGGAAGCGGCGTCCGTCATGCTGCTCAAAGAGAAGATGCAGGACGTGCTCAAGAACCTCACCGAGCGCGAGCGCAAGGTGCTGGTGCTGCGCTTCGGGCTCGAAGACGGCCACCAGCGCACGCTCGAGGAAGTCGGTCAGGAGTTCGGCGTGACGCGCGAGCGCATCCGCCAGATCGAAGCGAAGGCGCTGCGCAAGCTGCGCCACCCCAGCCGCGGCAAAGCCCTCAAGGACTACTGGTCCAACGAGTGAGCTAAGGCTTCGCGCTCGGCGCGGGTGACGGGGCTTCGGCCCTGCACGCCGCCGCCGCCGCGACGACCGTCGGCGTGAGCGTGCGCTCCGCGTCGGCGATGCGCGTTTGCTGCACCTCGACGTCGAGCGCGAGCTTGTCCCAGATCGTGTTGCCCGGCGTCTTCGCGAGCGGCAGACCGCGGTCGAACATGCCGCCGGGCCCTGAGCCGGGCAGCGTCGACGCACCGAGGAATTTGTCCGAATCCGGTTCGGGGAGCTTCGCACCCGCCGGCCCCACCGAGCTCTGCATTCCCAGCGGGAGGTCGGCGCGCATCTGCCCCATCGCTTTGGCTTCGAGCACGCCGTTGAGGTGGTTGAGCGCGAGGTTCTGCTTGTCGGCGGCGGCTTGCAGCTGCGCCTTGAGCAGCAGCGCGAAGCGGTCGTCGTCGGTCACGGGCGCCTTCGGAAAGCGGTTCGCGTCGGCGAGCATCTTCTTGATGACGCCGAGGTTGTGCGCCATCGAGAGCACGACTTTGCCCGCGTACACCTGATCGAGCTCCAGCTCGCGCGGAGAGCTGTTGTCGTGCGCCATCTTCAGCATAGCGCGGTGGCTCGCGCCGATCAGCTCGTCCGTCTTCATCAGCCCGAGCAGCGACGGCGCGACGTTGTCGCGCACCGTCGTGCAGAAGCCTTTGGAGTGTGTGCGCCCGATCTCCGGCAACGTCGTCGCCACGGGCACAGGCGCCGATGTCTGTGCCGTGAGCACGCAGAGCGCGCCGAACGCTGCGACGAGCCTCACGCCACGCGGCGCGGCCCGGATGGCCGCGCGTGTTCGCGCACTTTGCGCGAACACAACACTTTGTGCGAACACACTACATCGGGTCGTCTTCGCCCTTGCCCGCGCGCGGGCTCGGCACGACGTTGGGGTTCTTGTCGGCGAACTGGCCGAGCGGGTTCGGCACGACCCACACCGGGACGTCGTAGATCGCCGGATACAGGAAGACCGCGGTCACGCTCGCGGCGTCTTTCACCGCGCCCGCTTTGACCAAGCCGTCCGCGGTCGGGTGCTCGACGTCGCCGACCTCCGCGTACTTCTTCGCGCCGACGGCTTTGCCGTACACGCACTTGCCGGTCGCTTTGTCGCAGGTGACGTAGTGCACGTGCGCGCCGATCGTGATCACGCGCTTGGGATCGATGCCGAACAGCGACGGGCGGTCGGGTTTGGGGGCGGGCGTGGCGATGGGATCGCGGCGCACGCTGAAATCCGCGCCGATCAAACGGCCCTTCACGTCGTACCAGAGTTGCGCGGGCACGTCGGTATCCGTCGTGTTCCACGCTTTGGTGTTCACGTAGCTGATCGCGCCGGTCTCGTCCTCGTTCGTGTAGCGGACGTAGCCGGCTTTCATTGCGGCCTGCGTGGTCGGGTAGCGCTTCGGCAGATCGCGCATGATCTTCGCGAGGAACGCGGACTCGGCGGTGCTCGGCGCCGGTGCCGCGGTCGGCGCGGCAGCCGGCGTGGGATCGGCCGCGCCCGCAGGCGCCGGCAGCGCCAGCAACGCGAACGCGAGGGCGAGCAGCAAAGACGAACGGCGACGCATCATGCGGTCGCCGTTCGCGCTCGTCAGGCCGGTATCTTCGTCGCCGCGGGTGCCGGCGTGTCCGGCGCGGGCGGGACCGTCGAAGCCGGCGTGGGCGTCGCCCCGGGCTTCATCGGCTTGCTCGGCGGCGCCGTGCGGGCGGGGGTCGGCGTGTACATCGACGCCGGCTGGTCGCCGGAGAGCCGGAACGGAAACGGCACGCGGATCGACACGCGGTCGCCGAACTGGTCGACCTCCGCAAGCGTCGTTGCGGAGATCGCGGTCCCGGAGGGGAGCGGCGCAACGATCGGGACGTCGGCCTTCACGGGCAAGAGCCCGGCACCGATCGAGAAGCGGTCCAGTGAGATCGCCGGGGTCCGTGTGCCGTTCGGGGCGTCGGTGCCGCCGATGAGAAGACGAGCGCGCGTTCCCGCCGGAGCGAGAACGGTGCCGTCCAACATGAGGGCGTCACGCAGATGGACCGAAACGACGTCGCCTTCGCGGCGGCCGGCGTCCAGGTTGGCATCGGTCACGAAAACGACCGCGGTCCCGGCGGGCAGCACGTGCTGCTGCTGGGACTGAGCGGTCGCCCACGTTGCACTCAGAAGAAGGAAGGCCGTCGCGATGACGGCCGTCCGGCGGATGCCGAGCATCCCGCTCAGCTTGCTTTCTTCTGCGCCTCGGCGGCCTCGGCCGCGGCCTTCTTGCCCTGTTCGATCAGAGCTTTGACCTTCTGGCCGCCCTTCTGACCGATCGTTTCGTAGAACTCCGGGCCGTAGCGGTCGCGCGTCGCCTCGCCGCCCTTCTTGCCGCCCTTCTTGCCGATGGCTTCGTAGAAGGCGTGGCCATGGGCTTTCTTGGTTGCTTGACCGCCCTTGCGCCCGATCATCTCGTAGAACTCGGGCCCATATTTTTTCTTGACGGTCTCGCCGCCTTTTTGACCGGCTTCACGGACGCTCATGCCGCTTCCGGGCTTTTTCGCTTCAGGGGTGGACATTGGTGGGGGTGAACCTCGTGGAGTGAAATCGACCTATCTCAGTAACGTAAGCGATCCTATGTTGGTTCTCGGTCGAAGCATCGCTTACTATAAGGTTCGGGCCGTCCGTGCCCTCGCGGGGGTCGTCGCCGCGGTTGCCGTACTTGCTCCGGTCGGGGCGGCTCCAGGGGAGCAGCCGGGATACCGGCGGTTGGTAGAGCTTGAGAGCGCCCGGACGTTCTCCGACGAGCTGACCGCGGCGCTGGCGTCGGGTGACGCCGGGTTGGCGGGGCGGGCGGCGCTGGCGCTCGGAAGGACCCAAGATTCCCGCGCGGCCGGACCCCTAAAGAACGCGACCGAAGTCAAGGACGTTTCGCTCCGTGCTCTGGCTATGTACGGATACGGTCTCTTGGCCGCTAAGAACCCCATTGAAACCGAAACGGTTGCTAAGGCGCTTGCCGACACGGCCGGGCCGGTCCGAATCGCCGGAGCCGACGCCGCCTGGCGGGCCCGGGCGGCGAAGCTCCCGAGCGCCGGGGCCCTCTCGCGGACCCTGCTGGCGCTCACCGCCAGCGATCCCGACCCGATCGTGCGCGCTCGTGCCGCGACGGCGCTGTTCGCCTGGGCCGATGCCGCCGACCGCACGCAGATCGGACGCCGGCTCGCCGCGGCGTTCGCGCTGGAGAAGAATACGACGGTGCGCTGGCACGAAGCGTGGACGCTGCGCCGCGCGTTCGCGACCGCGGCGGACGCCGCGACGATTCGCGCCGGCCTCGCCGACCGCGACGAGCTCGTGCGCATTCAGTTCGCGGATCTCGTCGCGCGTCGGAAGCAGCCGCAGGCGATCGTGCAGATGCAGCGGCTGCTGAACGATCCGTCGTGGCGCGTGCGCGAGCAGGCGTACGAGACGATCAAAGTGCTCGCGGGATTGCAGCGCACCGATCATCTCGGCGCGATCCCCGCTGAGATTCAGACGCCGCCGCCGGCGCCGGCGAACACCGAAGCGCCGCTGCCGCGTCCGACGGGCTTGGGCGCCGCGCGCAAACCGGTGCCCGCCGACGCACGGCTCGACCTCGCGTTGCGGCCGAATACGAGCGCGCTGATGGACGGTCCGCTGCCGGGACCGCATCCGCGCGTGCGCATCGGCACCACCAAAGGAACGATGGTCGTGCGGCTGTATCCCGAGTGGGCGCCGCTCACCGTCGCGAACTTCCTCAACCTCGTCGATCGCGGTTATTATGACGGCCTGCGCTGGTTCCGCATCGTGCCTGACTTCGTCGTGCAGACCGGCGACCCGAACGACAATGGCGAAGGCGACGCCGGCTACACGATCCCCGCGGAAGAGAACCCGCTCGAGCAACGTTCCGGCATCATCTCCATGGGGCTCAACTACACCGATCCGCCGAACGCGCACGCGATCCGCGACTCGGCGGGGACCCAGTTCTACATCACGCTGTCGCCGCAGCTGCACCTCAATAAAGACTTCACCGTTTTCGGCGAGATCGAAAGCGGGTTTCCCACGCTGGGGCGGCTGATCGAAAGCGACCGGATGACCAAGGTCGAGCGGCTTGCTGACGGGTAGTGGCGGGCGTCGCTGCACGCCGCATTACCGCAGCGGGCCGCGTTCCTCGCGCATCGTGCGCGAGGAACGCTACGTCTTCACGTCGCTCTCGCGCATCCTGCGCTTCGCTCGTTCAGAGTGCCCGCTGCGGTAACGCGGCGCGCAGCGACGCCAGCGAAGATGGTTCTCAGCGCTGCAGCATCGAGCGCACGGCGAAGAACGCGTTTTCTTTGCGTTCTGTGATTCGGCGGTAGAAGTAGCCCGCCCAGTGGGTGCCGTAGGGGACGTAGATTCGGACGCGGTAGCCTTCGTCGATCAGGCGGCGTTGCAGTTCTGGGCGCACGCCGTAGAGCAGCTGGAACTCGAAGCGGTCGCGGGCGATGTTGCGCTCGCGGACGAATGTTTCTACCGCTTGGATTATGCGCTCGTCGTGCGTTGCGATGCCTGGGTAGTTGCCGCGTTCCAGCAGCGCTTCCGCGCAGCGCATGTAGTGGGTGCGGATCGCCGGCATGTCTTTGTATGCGATCGCGGGGGGCTCGTTGTAGGCGCCTTTGCACAAGCGGACGCGTGCGCCGAGCTCGATCGCGCGCTCGACGTCGGCCGGGGTGCGCTTGAGGTATGCTTGGAGGACGGGGCCGACGTTTTTCGTTTGGGCGTACGTGCGTTCGAACACGCGCAGCGTCGCGTCGGTGACGGCGGAGCCTTCCATGTCGATGCGAACGAACGGATCGTGGTTGTGGGCGGCGTGGTCGACCACGGCGCGGAGGTTCTCGAACGCGAAGTCTTCGTCGATCAGCAAACCCATCGCGGTCAGCTTCACCGAGACGTTCGACTCGACGCCCCGTGCGCGGATCGCGTCGAGCAGCTCGAAGTAAGCGTCGCGGGTTCGTTCCGCCTCGGCGCGTGCGGTGACGTCCTCGCCGAGGAAGTCGAGCGTCGCGCTCATCCCTTGCGCGTTGAGCGCCGCCACCGCATCCATCGCTTGGGCTGCGGTCTCGCCGGCGATGAACCGCTTGGCGAGAAAGAAGAAGCGCTGCTGGAACGCCGGGGTTTGGATCACGTCGAGGACTGCCACGAACCGGCGCCTTCGGCATGAGTGGGCGCGCCCCCCGGGGTACCACCCGATCGTGACCCCCGGCCCCTTTTCAGCCTTTCTTCGCTCGCGCCGTAGGCGAGGGGCCGGCGATCCCGGAAGCGTCGTGCATGGCTTCGCGTGTCTTGGTCGCCGACGACGACCCGGAGATCTGCGCGCTCATCAAGGCGATCCTTGCCCGGGGACCGTACGACGTTACGCTGTGCAACGACGCCGAGAGCGCGCTCGTGCACCTGCGCAAGGACGAACCGTACGACATCCTCATCAGCGACTTCATGCTGCCGGGGATCTCGGGGATCGATCTGATCAAACAGGTGCGCAAGGACGCCGCCACGTCGCACTTGCCGATCGTCATGATCAGCGGCCACAACAACTACGCGATGGACGAGCGCGCGAAATCGGCGGGCGCCAACGCGTTCTTGAACAAGCCGTTCACGGTCGTGCAGCTGCGCACGGCGGTTCAGCTGCTGCTGGCCGATCCGCTGGCGGTTCTGGGCGCATAGCAGTCTTCGCGCGCCCTGTAAAGCCATGAGCGTCGGCGCATTCTTCAAGGTTCTCTTCGTCGCGCTGTCGCTGGGGCTCGACGTCTTTGCGGTGTCGGTCGGCGTCGGCATGAAGGGCAGCGACGTCGCGGTCAAGATTCGCATCGGCGCGGCGTTCGCGTTGGCCGAGGTCAGCATGACGGTGATCGGCGTGCTGCTGGGGCAGGCGGCCGGAAAATTTCTCGGCGACGCGGCCGGATATTTGGGCTTCGCGGCGCTGGTCGGCGTCGGCGTCTACATGATCTACGAAGCGCTGCACGGAACCGAGGAGGGTGGCGGCTTCGACCTCTCGCGCGGTTTCGGACTCGTCTTGGGCGCGCTCTCGATCAGCCTCGACTCGCTTGGGATCGGGTTCTCGATCCTCTACATCGGCGTGCCGCTCGGGATCAGCCTCGTGTTCATCGGCGTCGCGTCGGTCATCTCGACGACGCTCGGGCTCGCGCTGGGGAAGCGGCTGGGCGTCGTGGCCGAAGAGAAGGCGGCACTGGGGGCGGGGATCATCCTCGTCCTCACGGGGTTAGCGTTTGCCGGCCTCAAGTTCTTCCACGTCGGCGCCTGAGGCGCTCTACGCGCTCGCGACGGCGGCGGCGCGCAGCGTCGTCATCGTCGGCACCGCGAAGAATGCCGGCAAGACGACGACGTTCAATGCGCTGCGCGCCGTCGCGGCGCGGTACGGCGTCGCGATCGCGGTGACGTCGATCGGGCGCGACGGCGAACCGTCCGACGCGCTCGACGCCGAGCCGAAGCCGCGCGTGCGGCTCGCGCCCGGCACGATCGTCGCGCTGCCCGCGGGGCTCGTGCCGCGCAGCCCGGCGCTCGCGATCCTCGATGCGGGCGCACAGGGCGCGCTCGGCACGACGGTGTTCGCGCGCGTGATGCTGCCGACGACGTGCGAGATCGGCGGCCCGCCCACCGCGCGCGCCATGCGCGCGACGATCGAACGCCTGCGTGGATTCGGCCCGGGGCCGGTGTTCGTGGACGGCGCGATCGACCGCGTCGCGGCGCTTGCCGGCGGCGACGATGCGGTGATCGTCGCGACCGGCGCGGCGAGCGGCGCGACGCTCGCGCGCGTGGCTGCCGTGGCGGCGGATACGGTCGGGCGGCTGATGCTGCCCGGGCGCGATGCGGTGCGCGAGCGCGAGCGCGTGATCGTGGTGAGGGGCGCGCTCGACGCCCGCGATGCGGAGGAATTGATCGCGGACGCGCGCGGCGCGACGGTGGTGGTGGAAGATCCCACGCGCGTTGCGGTTCGCGGTGCGCTGTTCGCGAAGCTGCGCGCGGCCGTCGACCTGCGTTGCATGCGTCCGTTGCGCGTGATCGCGTGCACGACGTCGCCGGTAGGTCGCGACGCGGCGCTCGCGCCGCGCGCGCTGGTCGAGGCCGTCGCGCGCGCGACCGGCTTGCCGACGTTCGACGTCGTCGCGGACCTCGCGGCATGACGTTAGCGAGCATCGATCCGGTGACCGCCGAACGGATCGGGCTGACGTGGTTGCGGGCGCAGATCGCGCCGGTCGGCGCGTTCGGGCGTCGGCATGACGATGCAACCGCGCCGTACGGGCCCGGCGACGAATCGCGCGCGCACGCCGAGATCGCGGACGTCGTCACGCTCGCGGCGCGGCTCGATCAGGACGGCGTCGCGCGCCTGCGCACGGCACTGCGCGCGGTGCCCGAAGCGACGCCGATCGTTGCTCGTGCGCGCGCCGGCGATGCGCTGAGCGATGTCGATTTCTATGAGCTCGGGCGCTTCGTCGATGCGCTGGACGCGCTGGCGCGCGCGTGGGACGCGGCGATCCGGGATGGTGTTGCCGAGGATGACCTCGCACGAGAACGGCGTCCGCCGCAGCTCGACGCGTTGCGCGCGACGCTCGCGCCTGGCCGGGACGGCGCGGGGTTCTATCTTACCGACGCCTTCGCGCCCGGTTTGCGTGACGCGCGCGCCGCGTTCGTGGGTGCCGAGGCGGCGGCCGATGCGCGGCGCGAGGCGATCGCGACGCGCGTGCGTGATGCGATCGGCGTCGATCCCGTCGGCGACGAGTTCGTCGTGCTGCGCGACGTCTACGACGGACCGTTGCCCGACGGCGTGCGCGTCGTGCGCGAGACGCCGACGTATCGCACGGCGGCGATCGGCGTCCCTTCGCCGGAGCGTGACGCGGCGCTCGCGCGGCTCGCGGAAGAAGAAGAATGCGCGCGCCGTGTGCTCGCAGAGCGCATTGCGCGCGACGCCGGCCGGGTCTCCGATGCCGCGCGCGCACTCGGCGCGCTCGACCACGTGCTCGCGCGCGTCGCGTTCGCGCAGCGCTGGGATGGGTGCATCCCGGAGCTCGTGTCCGACGAGATCGCCTTCGTCGAGGCGACGTTCGCGCCGCTCGCCGAGGCGCTTGCGGCGCGCGGTCGCCGGTACACGACGCTGTCCCTCGACCTGCACGGCGTCGCCGTGCTGACCGGGCCGAACATGGGCGGCAAGAGCGCGGCGCTCGCGACGACGGGCTTCTTGTGCGCGTGTGTCGCACTGGGTGTCCCGCCGCCCGCGCGCGGCGCCGCGCTCCCGCTGCTGGACGCGATCGCGTGGATCGGCGGAGAAGGCCCCCTCGATCGGGCGCGACTGCTGTCGTCCTACGCCGCCGAAGTCGTGCGCGCGAGCGAGATCCTAGCGACGGCGTCGCCGCGCACGCTGGTGCTCGTCGACGAGTTCGCGCGCACCACCGGCCCGCGCGAAGGCCGCGCACTTTTGGTCGCGTTCGTCGAGGCGCTGCGCCAGCGCGGCGCCGTCGCGCTCATCGCGACGCACTTCGACGGGGTCGCGCACGCGGCCGGAGCGCCGCACTTCCGAATCGCGGGTCTGCGCGTCGAAGACCTCGGCACCGTGCAGGCGGACGATCTCGACGCCGCGCTCGACGCGATCCAGGCGGCGATGGACTATCGCATCGTCGCGGGACGCGACGGCGAAGGCGTCTCCGACGCGCTCGCGCTCGCGCGCCTGCTCGGCCTCGACGCGCACGTCGTGGATCGCGCGCGTGCGCTCAACGACGAGCCTGCGGAGAATCTCAGCGGTCGTTGAGCTCCGCGGGGTGACATCCGGCGCGGCTCACAACCCCAGCGCCAGCGAGTCCGCGCGCGGGTCGCTGCCGCCCGCGAGCGTGCCGCGTTCGCGGTCGATCACGATGCCGTGCGCGTGCCCCATCGCGTTCTCGAACGGGCCGAGCGCTTCGACGACGTGGCCGCGGCGTTTGAGCCCTGCGACGATGTCGTCCGGCATGCGCGACTCGACCAGCACCGTTTCGCCGGGCTTCAGATCCGGGCGCTCCGTGAGCGTGTGGCGGCCGTAGACCCAGCGCGGGTGATCGAGCGCGCGCTGCACGTCGAGGCCGCGGTCGACCATCTGGTGCAAGAGCTGCAGCAGGATCTGCGGCTGACCGTCGCCGCCCATCGTGCCGAACACGATCTCCGGCGAGCCGTTGCGCAAGAACATGGGCGGCGAGAGCGTGTGCACCGGACGCTTCGCGCCTTCGTACACGTTCGGGTGGCCGGGCTTGGTCGAGAAGTACGCGCCGCGGTTTTGCAGCACGACGCCGGTACCGTCCGGAATGACGCCGGAGCCGAAGTTCATGTAGAGGCTCTCGATCAGCGAGACCGCCATCCCGTCCTCGTCGACGACGCACAGGAAGATCGTGCCGCCGCGGTCGGGCAGCTGGTCGCGCGACGCGGCGCGCTCCGGGTCGATCGTTGCGCGCAGTTCGCGCAAGCGCTCCGGCGTCAGCTCGCGCTCGATCCCCGTCGGACCGAACGCCGGATCGCGGAACGTCGCGTCGCGGATCGCCATCGCGCGCTTCATGGCCTCGATGCCGAGGTGATGCCACAGCGGCTCGTCCGCGGCGCCGTCGTCCGCGAGCATGCCCGCGCCGAGCAGAAGGCACGCGCCTTGCGAGTTCGGCGGGTGCGTCAGCAGCTCGCCGCCGTTCCAGGGGATGCTCAGCGGGATCGTCTCCTCGGTGCGGTGCGCGGCGAGGTCGTCGAGCGTCATCGCGCTGCCGCCGCGCTGCAGCGTCGCGACGATGCGTTCGGCGGTGCGGCCCGTGTAGAACGCGTCGGCGCCGCGGCGGCGGATCGCGCTCAGCGTCTCCGCCAGATCGGTGCTGCATTGGCAGTCGCCCGCGCGGGGCAGGCCGTCTTTGAGGAAGATGCGCGTCGCTTCGGGGTCTTGGCGCAGCAGCGGCTCGTTGAGCGCGACGTAGTTTGCGACGACGTCCGTCATCGCATAGCCGTTGCGCGCGTATTGCTCCGCGGGCGCCAGCAGCTCGTCGAGGTCGCGCGTGCCGTGCGCGAGCGCGACGTCTTCCCACGACCGCACCGCGCCGGGGACCGTGACGCTGAGCGCGCCGCGCTGCGGGAGCACGCCGCCCGGCAGACGGTCGAGCGATGCCGCGCGCGGGGTGCGGCCGCTGCCGTTGTACGCGACGGTGCGCAGCGCGTTCGCGTCGCGCACGACCCGGCTCGGATCGTGAACGATCCAGAACGCGTCGCCGCCGATCCCGCAGCTCGCCGGATAGACCACGGCGAGCACCGCGTTCGCCGCGATGGCGGCGTCGACGGCGTTGCCGCCGCGGCGCAGCACCTCGATGCCCGCGGCCGTCGCGCCGGCGTGCGGCGAGGCGACCATCGCGCGGGTCGACCGCGCGATCGCGCGCGTAGGCCGCAGACCGGCAGCAGTATCGTTCATCGCAGCCGCATTTCCGTGAGGTAGATCGCCTCGTCGGGACGCGGTTGCCACTGCAAGCGCTTGGACGTGGCGTAGAGATCCTCGTACTGGAACAGGAACAGCCACGGCGCGTCGTCGTGGATGATGCGCAGCGCTTTGGCGTAGAGCGCTTTGCGCTTGGCGGGATCGAGCTCGTACCGCGCCGCGTCGACCAGCGCGTCGACGGTTTTGTTCGCGTAGGTCGACGTCGTCGCGTCGGAGACGAGCTGCGACGACAGCGTGTTGTCGGCGTCGTAGGTGATGTTGCCCCAGCCGAGCATGTACATCGGCGAGAGCGCGCGGCGCAGCGTCTGCGAGTAGAAGCTCACCCACTCCTGCGTGCGCACGTCGACGTGCACGCCGGCCGCTTGCAGCTGGCCGCCGATCGCGAGCGCGATCTCTTTGTCGGCGTTGTAGCGGCCTTGCGGCGCGTACAGCGTCAGGTTGAGGCCTTTGCCGTCGGGATACCCGGCTTTGGCGAGCAGCGCCTTCGCCTTGGCGAGGTCGTGGCGATACGGCGCGAGCGCCGGATCGTAGCCGAAGAAGTTGGGCGGTACGGGCTCGCCCAGCTCGTACGCACGCCCACCCAGCACGGCCTTGACGATCGCTGGGACGTCGATCGCGTAGTTGAGCGCCTGGCGCACGAGCACGTTCTGCTGCGGCCCCGGCTGCAGCGTGTTGAACGCGATGAACAGCACGCGCACGCTGCGCGCGCTCGCCATGCGCGTGTTCGTGCCGCCCGCGAGCACGGTCGCGTACTGGAACGGCACGTTGGTGATGAGGTCGGTCGCGCCCGTGCGCAGCGCCGAGACGCGCGTGCCGGCTTCCGGGATCGGCTTGAACACGACGTGCGCCACCGCCGGCGCACCGCCCCAGTAGCGCGGATTCGCGTCGAGCTCGAGCGCGTCGTCGCGCCGCCACGACTTGAGCACGTAGGGGCCGGTGCCGTTGACGTGGTCCTGCACGTACGCGTCGCCGTGCTCTTGCCACCACTTTCCGTCGGCGATGAACACCGGCCGTGTGATCGTCGGCGGCAGCGGCGTCGGCCGCTTCGTCACGAAGCGCACCGTGAGCGGATCGGGTGCCTCGACGCGCGCGACGGTGTCGACGCGCGGCAGCTGCTGCGACTTGTACGCGGGATCGAGGATCTTCTCGACCGTGAATTTCACGTCGGCGCTCGTGAACGGATCGCCGTTGGCGAACGTGACGCCGCGCCGCAGCTTGAACTCCCACACGGTCGGCGCGATGCGCTTCCACGACGTCGCGAGCTGGGGCACGAGCGATGCGCCGTCGGCCGACCGCCGCGCGAGCGTGTCGTAGAGCTGCGCCTGCACGTTGGTGTCGGTGGTGACCGACGCTTTGAGCGGGTCCAGCGTGCTGACGTCGACGCCCTGCGAGATCGTGACGGTGCCCGGCTCGGCGGCTCGCGCCGTCGCGGCGGGCACCGCCAGCGCGAGCAGTGCTACGGCGGCGAGATACGATCGCATCCGGGAAACGGTCCTCACGCGGCGACGGGGGACGGAACCGTTCTCTCCATAGCGGAAGAGGCCATGCCGGAAGGAGGCTCGATGAACGCACCCGAGGGCGCGCCGCCCCATAAGATCTTCGTCATCCGCCACGGCGAGAAGCCGCCGGCCCTCGGACCGCCCGCCGGGATCAAGGAGGACGGTCGCCAGGACGATCACTCGCTGATCGTGCGCGGCTGGCAGCGCGCGGGCGCGCTGGTCGGCTATTTCTGCCACCCGCGGGACGCGGCCATCGCGTGCCCCACCAAGGTGTACTCCCCGCCGAAGCACGGAACAGCGGGCGATCACGGCCGGCCGTACCAGACGCTCTGCCCGGTGGCCGACAAGCTCAGCGCCGAGATCGACATTCGCTTCACGCTCGACGAAGAGAAGGAGCTCGTCGCCGACGTGCTCGCGCGCAGCGGCGTCGTCCTGATCGCGTGGGAGCACAAACGCATCCACCTGATCGCCAACGCGATCCTCGGCGACGAGACCACCGCGCCCCAGGCATGGCCCGACCACCGGTTCGACCTGACGTGGATCTTCGACCGCGGCGCGTCCGGAAAATACACGTTCGATCAGCGTCCCCAGCTGCTGCTGGCCGGTGACCGGCCGGAGGTGATCCCGACATGAAGCGCGTTCTCATGCTCCTGTTCGGCGCGACGCTGGCGCTGGCGCCGGCGATGCCGCTGCGCGCGGCCGACCCGCCGGGTGCGACCGTCACGATCTCGCAAGGCGTCGACGCCGACACGCTCAACCCGCTGCTGACGACGATCACGCCGACGTTCAACGTCACCGACCAGATCTACGACCGCCTCGCGGACCGCGGCTCGAAGCCGGGCGAACTCATCCCGCTCCTCGCGCTCTCGTGGAAGCGCCTCAACCCGACCACCGAAGAGTACAAGCTGCGGCACAACGTGGTGTTCTCGAACGGCGATCCGTTCACGAGCGCCGACGTGCGCTTCTCGGTCGACTGGATCCGCAACCCGGCCAACAACTCCAAGCAGACGCCGTACATTCGCGACATAGATCGCGTCGAGACGCCCGACGCGTACACCGTGCGCTTCATCTCCAAGACGCCGTTGGCGATCCCGCCCGGGCAGCAGAACCTGTTCCGCATCGTCGACGCGAAATATTTCAAAGAGAAAGGCAACGCGTACGTCGGCGAGCACCCGATCGGAACAGGTCCGTACGTGCTGCGCGAGTGGCGCCGCGACGACCAGACGATCATGGACGCGAACCCCAAATGGTGGGGCGGAAAACCCAAGGTCGAGCACGTGATCTTCAAAGCGATCCCCGAGGCCGCCGCGCGCGTCGCCGCGCTGCGCACGGGCGCGACGGATCTCATCACCAACGTGCCGTCGCAGTACCAGACGCAATTGGCCGGCGGGCAGAGCACGAAGCTGGTGAGCACGCGCAGCTTGCGCCAGCTGTTCATCGCGTTCAACACGCTGACGCCAGGTCCGCAACAGAACAAGCTCGTGCGCCAGGCGCTCAACTACGCCGTCGACGTGCCGTCGATCGTGAAGAACGTGCTCGGCGGCCGCGGCTACGAGCTGACGTCGCCGATCCCGCCGAACTACTTCGGCTACGACGCGAGCGTCCCGGGCTACAAGCACGACGTCGCCAAGGCGAAAGAGCTCCTCGCGAAAGCGGGTTACCCGGACGGCAAAGGACTGTCGCTGGTCGTCAACGCGCCGATCGGGCGCTACAACCGCGACCGCGAGGTCGCCGAGGCGATCGCCGGCCAGTTCAAGACGGTCGGCATCGACGCGACGGTGCGCGCGCAGGAGTGGGTGTCGTACTCCGATCAAAACAACCGCCGCGCGCTGACGCCGCTCTACGAGCTGGGTTGGAACCAGCCGTCGGCCGACGCGGACGGCATCGTCACGTCGCTGTTCATGTCGACGGCGCCGCTGTCGTGCTACAAGAATGACGAAGTCGATAAGCTCGCGGACCAAGCGCGCGGCGAGCTCGACGTCGCCAAGCGCAAGGCGCTCTACAAGAAGATCGCGCTGGTCCTGCACGACGATCCGCCGTGGATCGTGCTCTTCGAGTACGAAGACCTGTACGCCACGTCCAAACGGCTGCATTGGCAGCCGCGCGGCGACGAGTCCATTCGCGCCAACGAGATGTCGGTAAGCTAGCGAGTTGACCGCGTATCTGGGGCGGCGCGCGATCGGCGCGCTGTGGGCGCTGATCGGCGTCGCGATCGTCGTCTTCCTCATCCTGCACATCACGGGCGATCCGGCGGCCGTGATGATGCCGCCGGAGTCGACGCGCGCCGAGATCGACGCGTTCCGCCACGCGCAGGGGTTCGACCGCCCGCTGATCGTGCAGTTCGCGTCGTTCGCGGCGTCGGCGGCGCACGGCGACCTGGGGTTGTCGCTGCGCCACCAAGAGCCCGCGATGGGCCTCGCGCTCCAGCGGCTGCCTGCGACGATCGAGCTCGCGGGGTGTGCATTCCTCATCGTCGCGCTGATCGGCGTCCCCGCGGGCGTGCTGTCGGCGCTGCGACCGCGGACGTGGATCGATTACACCGCGCGTGTGATCGCGCTGATCGGCCAGAGCGCGCCGACGTACTGGATCGGGCTGATGCTGATCCTGCTGTTCGCGGTGCGGCTGGGCTGGGTGCCCGCGAGCGGGATCGGCGACTGGCGCAATCTCATCTTGCCGGCGGCGACGCTCGGATTCTTCTCGACGGCGAAGATCATGCGGCTGACGCGCGCGGCGATGCTCGAGGTGCTCGCCGCGGACTTCATGCGCACCGCGCGCGCGAAAGGGCTCACCGCGGTGCGCGTGTCGCTCGGGCATGGTTTGCGGAATGCGTGGCTGCCGATCGTGACGCAGCTCGGCGTCGAGCTGGGCACGCTGCTGTCGGGCGCGATCATCACCGAGACCGTGTTCGCGTGGCCGGGCGTCGGACGGCTGGCGGTGCAGGCGGTGTTCGAGCGCGACTTCCCGGTGGTCGAATCCGTCGTGCTGCTGACCGCGACCATCTTCGTCGTGCTCAACCTCGCGGTCGACCTGCTGTACGCGGTGCTCGACCCGCGCATCCGGTACGCGTAGTGGCGACAGCGGTCGCGGGCGTCCCCGCCGCGCCCGGCGACATCGAAGGCGTCACGTCGCGCACGGCGTCGCTGCGCAAGCTCGCCCGCGATCCGGCCGCGGTGATCGGCGCGGTGATCGTCGCGATCGTCGTCGTGTGCGCGGTGTTCGCACCGCTGATCGCGCACGCCGACCCGAACGCGCAAGATCTCACGTCGACGCTCGTCCCGCCGATGTGGATCGCCGGCGGCGTGCACGCGCACCCGCTGGGTACCGACAACCTCGGCCGTGACGTGCTCACGCGCATCATCTGGGGCGCGCGCGTGTCCGCGATCGTCGGCATCTCGGTCGTGATAATCGGGGGCACGATCGGCGTGACGGCGGGCCTGCTGGCCGGCTACCGCCGCGGCTGGGTCGACGCGGTCATCGCACGCATCACCGACGTGCAGCTCGCATTCCCGCTGGTGCTGCTGGCGGTCGCGATTGTGGCGGTGGTCGGGCCGGGGCTGTGGACGGTGATCGCAGCGATCGGCCTGACGTCGTGGGTGCAGTACGTGCGCGTCGTGCGCGCGGAGACGCTGAGCCTGCGCGAACGCGAGTTCGTCCTCGCCGCAAACGCCGCGGGCGCGACGTCGGCGCGGGTGATCGGCCGGCACCTGCTGCCGAACGTCGCGTCCGCCGCGATCGTACTCGGCACGTTCGAGATAGCGCGCGCGATCGTGCTGGAGTCGTCGCTGTCGTTCCTCGGCCTGGGCGTCCCGCCGACAACCCCGTCCTGGGGCGGCATGCTCGCCGACGGCCGCCAGTACCTCGACACCGCCTGGTGGACGGCACTGTTCCCGGGCCTCGCGATCATGATCGCGGTGATGGGCGTAAATTTGTTGGGCGACGGCCTCAGAGACGCGCTGGACCCGGCGTCGCGCTAGCGTTTTTGCGATGCGGCGCCACATTTCAACGAAACACCGCCGGGTCTCGCACATCACCGATTCTAACCAGGACTTCTCGGTTTGGTTGAAGCATTTTCTTTCCAATCGTTTCCCGATGCTGAAAATCGAGGCGATGGGCGATGGATGTGCCGCCGGGTTGGGAGCCGTATGGCGAGCCTATCACGATCAAACTGAAACGTCCGTGTCCCGGATGCCGGTATGACGGCGATGTTTCGGCGCAACCCATCGTGCGCGGCAACGACCGCCGGCTGCCGACGCGGTGTCCGCGATGCCGGCAATACTTCCAACTGTCGATCCGAGAATATGGCGCAACCGTCGGCTGGTCGCAGGCGAAGTCCGCGCCTGCGCGACGCGGTCCCGCGTGGTCGCCTCGTGATCATCAAGTATTCGCACGGTACAATTGGTGCTGTGTCTACCACGAGGGCAGCGCCGAGGCCGCGCTCTTTCGAGGTAAGCAGATCGACGCGCTCGGGATCGCCGCAACCGCATCGACGCTCGCGGCAGAGCCGGCGCTTCTAGCAAGTGCTCGAGCGTTGGCTCGACCGCTCCGGGTCGACCCCAATCTTTTCGGCCTCGTTCCGGATCATCTGATCCCGAAAGCAGTCCAAGAGCTTCTCGACGACCGTTGGACGGCGCAGCAGCGTGACCTCATGGCGCGTGAGTGGATCGTCGCGGCCTGCGGTCGGTGTAACGGCCAGCGCAATCAGGAGCTCGAGACCGCTCAGCAGTTGCTCTATATTTTCAGCCGCTTCGTATTGCCTCACCGTCCCGGTGAGGAGCTCGAACGGTTACGGGAAACGTTTTGCTTTGTCGAAGTGCTCGATACGATCGAAACTTACCGAGTGGAGAACGGGATCCGCGAACCGCTTCGCCCGTTGCGCTTGGCGCGAAACTCCGAAATAGAGACGGGCTGAAGCGTGACTTCGACGTTTTCGACGTCATGCGCGATAAGTTTGAGGACGTCTTTCGGCGAGATGCGAGCGGTCCGGCTCTCGTTCGGGGTCGCGCTGATATGAGCCGTGATTTCGACGCTGTGACGCCCTTCTCGTACCGCCGAGGCAACGACGTTCGCGTCGTCCGCGGTGATGTAGTGACAGCCGTCGACCAAAAGTAACGTGTACATGCTCGCATGCATCATGGTGTTTCTCAACGTAGGATCGTGTTGCGCCTTCACGCCGAACGAGTGAAAAAGGCGTGCATAACCCGCCTTCGCGATGTGAGTGCCTGTGGACAAATCTTGGCGATGTGTGCAAAGCGCTCGTGGCCGTCCGTGGATAGTCGGAATGATCGGCTCCTGCATAAGCCTCGGACCCGCTATCCACAGATTTGCGGACCGTACCTCGCTATCACGCCGAGACGGGGGCGCAGCAAGACGACGGGCTAGCCATCGCCGGGAGGCAACCTGTCTCACGAGAAAGTCTCGCTGCGTGGACCCGCTCATCATCACCGTTGCGCCCGTCGGTGCCGAAGTCATGCCTGACCAGTCGCCCTACCTGCCCGTCACGCCGGCCCAGCTCGGCGAGACCGCGCACGCGATACGGGCGGCGGGGGCCAGCATCGTGCACGTTCACTGCCGCAACGACGACGGCACCAACACCCACGACGTCGAGCGCTTCCGCCAAGCCTACGAGGCGATCCGTGCCGCGAGCGACCTGATCGTCCAGTTCTCGACCGGCGGTGCCATCGGTATGACGCCGGAGGAGCGCTCCGCCCCGCTCGCGTTACGCCCGGAGATGGCCACCCTGACGTGCGGCACGGTCAACTTCGGTGACGACGTCTTTGAGAACAGCTTTCCGATCATGCGCGGCATCGCGGCCAAGTTGGCCGAGTTCGGCGTCACCCCCGAGCTGGAGATCTTCGACCTCGGTCACCTCTCGAACGCCAAGCGCCTCGCCGACGAAGGCGCCATCCGGCTACCAGCCCACGTCGACTTCGTGCTCGGCGTCCCCGGCGCGCTCGACGCCTCCGTCGAGCACCTCGTCGACTGCGTCCGCGCGCTGCCCACAGGCTGCACCTGGTCCGTAGCCGGGGTCGGGCGCATGCAGCTCACACTGGCGGCGGTCGCGGTCGCGATGGGCGGCCACGTCCGGGTCGGGCTCGAGGACAACCTCTACTACAGCAAAGGCCGCCTCGCGCGCAACGAGGAGCTCGTCGCTCGCGTCGTGCGGATCGCCGAGGAGCTGGGCCGCCCGGTGGCCACCCCCGACGAGGCTCGCCGCATTCTAAAATTGCCAACCGCGGCCGCCGCGTAGCCGTTCCCTAGGGGAAAGCACCGCTCGACCGGAAACCGCGTCGGCCCGCTTCCCGGGGGAGGTCTCTCCGCTGCTCACGTACGTCGTCCGCCGGACCCTGCAGAACATCCCGATCCTGCTGCTCGTCTCGATCGTGCTCTTCACGATCCTGCAGTACGCTCCGGGCGGTCCGCTCACGCCGTACCTGCAGAACCCGCACATCACCGAGGCCGACATCATCCGGCTCAAGCACAACCTCGGCCTCGACCAGCCGGGCTACGTGCAGTACTTCAAATGGCTGTTCCGTGTGCTGCAGGGCGACTTCGGCTGGTCGATGTCCAACTCCGAGCCGGTCAGCCAGGCGATCCTCGAACGTCTTCCCGCGACGTTCACGCTGATGGGCTGCGCGTTCGTGTTCTCGCTGGCGATCGGCGTCACGGCCGGCATCATCAGCGCGGTGAAGCAGTACTCGTGGCTGGACTACACCGTCACGACGCTCGCGTTCTTCGGACAATCGATGCCGGTGTTTTGGTTCGCGCTGATGATGCAGCTCGCGTTCTCCGTCGTCGGCATCACCGCGTTCGGCTATCATTTCTCGCTGCCATCCGCCGGCCTCTCCACCTCCGACAACTTCGACCTCGGCGACCGCATCACGCACCTGATCTTGCCGACGGTCGTGCTCTCGCTGCTGTTCATCGCGCAGTGGAGCCGGTTCATGCGCAGCTCGATGCTCGAGGTCGTGCGCACCGACTACATGCGCACCGCCGCGGCGAAGGGCGTGTCGCAGACGGCCGTCATCCTCAAGCACGGCCTCAAGAACGCGCTGATCCCGCTGGTTACCGTCATCGCGCTGTCGCTGCCGGGCCTCGTGGCCGGCGCGGTCGTCACCGAGACGATCTTCGCCTGGCCCGGGATGGGACGGCTCTTCATCAACGCGCTCGGCCAATTCGACTTCGCGCTGCTGATGGGCTACATGATGCTCGTCTCGTTCCTGGTCATCTTTTTCAACCTGGTCGCCGACCTGTGCTATGCCTGGCTCGACCCGCGCGTGAAGTACACGTAGATGGCCGCGTCGCTACCGCTCAACCCGTCCGCCGTGCCGGTCGTCGAAGAGACGGCCCCGTCGCGCAACACCGTCTGGCGCCGCTTCCGCCGTCATAAGGTCGCGCTCGCCGGCGGCATCGTCATCATCTTCATGGGGCTGATCGCGATCTGCGCGAACATCCTCACGCCGGCCGATCCGAACTTCATCGACCAAGTGAATTGGCAGGGCTACCCGCTCGCGCCGGGCGTCGCGCACCACATCCTCGGCACCGACGAGAACGGGCGCGACCTGCTGGCGCGCCTGATGTTCGGCGCGCGGATCTCGCTCACCGTCGCGCTGTTCGCCGTGATCATGGAGATCTCGATCGGCACGTTCCTGGGCGCGATCGCGGGCTACTACGGCGGCTGGGTCGACTTCGTCATCATGCGCGCGACCGACGTGGTGCTCTCCATCCCGCTGCTGCCGCTGCTGCTCGTGCTGACCGCGATCGTCGCCGGGACGTCGAACAAGGCGTCGCTGAACTTCGGCGTCATCGTCATCCTGATCGGCGGGCTTTCGTGGCCGTCGGTCGCGCGACTCGTTCGCGCGTCGTTCCTGTCGCTGCGCGAGCGCGAGTTCGCGGAGGCCGCGCGGGCGGTGGGCAACCGCGACGGCCGGATCATCTTCCGCCATCTGCTCCCCAACGCGATCGCGCCGATCATCGTGCAGGCGACGCTCGAGGTGGCGAACGTCATCATCCTCGAGTCGACCCTGTCGTTCCTCGGCTTCGGGATCCAGCCGCCGACCGCGTCGTGGGGCAACATGCTCGCCAACGCGCAGTCGAACATCACCGTGGCGCCGTGGGCGGCGATCTTCCCCGGCCTGTGCATTCTCGTCACCGTGCTCGCCATCAACTACCTGGGCGACGGACTGCGGGACGCACTCGATCCGAACATGCGCTGATCAGGCGTAAGGAGACGACCATGAGAACTCGGCCGATCGTGCAGGCGTTGCTCGGGTTGATCCTCGTTGCGGCGTGCTCGCAGGCCGCGAGCGCCGCGGCGCGCAGCACGCACGTCATCATCCAGAACGAGACGACGAAGACGCTGTTGTTCGTGCGCGGTCATCTCGATCACGGCGAGGTGACCAAGAAACCCCCGTCGCGCATCGCGCCGGGCGCGACCGGCGAGCTGTTCGCAGAGTCCAACGGCTTCATGACCGGCACCGAGGGTTACGTGATCTACCGCGTCGACGGCGTCCCGGGCGAAGCGAAGTTTTATTGGGACAATCCGTTTTACGGCAGCAATACCGCGAGCGCCTCGGGGCCGGCCGGCTTCGTAGCGACGTACATCGGCGACAAGGGCAATCGCACGTTGGCGTTCTACGAGATCCACGAAGCCGGATCGGCGGGGACGAACTGCAACCCGCGTTTCATCCTCGACCACCTCGGGGTGCATCCCGAGCCGTCACTGACCGGCTTCGACCGCGACAGCGGCGCGTTCACGACACCGCTCAAGCGGCTCGGCTTCGGCGGTTGGGTGGACACCGGCTGCGACGCTCAGGCAACCGGCGTTCCGGTGCGCACTGCGCAGCACAGCACCGACGGGTTCTGGACGATCGACGTTCGCTTGACGTCGATGACGATCAACGGCCAGAGCGCCGCCCCCGGGAAGTTCGTGCGCATCGAAGTCGAGCCCGAGACGCCCGCGCACGCCGCGGCGGCGAATCATCCCCCTCCGGGCGGCGCGCCGATCGCATTCCACGGCCACATTTTGATCGACACGCACCACGGCGACGAACTCGTCGAAGTGCATCCGTACGACGCGATCCGGTTCCTCGCGACGCCGACCGTCGGTGGATCGGACATCTGCAAGCAAGGATACGTGTGGCGCGAGGCGTTCGCCGGAGATCACGTCTGCGTTACGCCGCAGACGCGCACCCAAGCAGCCGACGATAACCGGCTTGCGGCGTCGCGGCGCGCACCCGGCGGCGGAGCCTACGGCGCCGACACGTGCCTGGCAGGCTTCGTCTGGCGAGAAGCTTCGCCGACCGATCACGTCTGCGTTTCGCCGGCGACGCGAGCGCAGGCGGTCGCCGACAACGCGCAGGCGGCGAATCGTCACGTGTAGCTGATTTCTCCGGGCCGGCGAGCGTGATGAAATTGCGCTCGACTTCGTTGATTCGGTGTGTGCGGTGGGGCGCCGCTAAGGACGCCAAGGAGGTCGAATGGAACGGCCGAGCCACGGAAACCCGCTCGAAGTGTCCGCGCGCTGGACGCCGCAGCACCTCGACGTGACGGATGCTCCGCTGCGGTATGCCGCGCCCAAGGCGCCCTGGATCGACGGGTTTCAGAGATTGCGCCCGCTCGTGGTGACCGATGCCGGCGATCGCATGGCGCGGCGGCGCGAGCACACGCGGGCGATCGTCGATCCCGCGGAGATCACCGTGTTGCCGCCGTTACCGCGACCCGTCGCGGCGCGCGACGAGCGGCGGCACCTGCGCATGCTGCGCGAGGTCTGGTCGCTGCTGCGTTAGCGGACGGCCGCCGTGCGTTTCTGCAGCGCGCGTGCCACGACGTAGGTGATGCCCGCCAGCGTGAGCGGGATCGGTGCGTAGGCGACACACCAGGCGATCGTCGCGAGGAACGCGATCACGTTGTCCGCGAGGGCGGCCAGGCCGCTGCGGAACGCGCCGTCGATGCGCGCCGTCGGGCCCGGTTTGGCGGGCACCGCGTTGGGGCGGTCTTCGGTGAGGCTGACGGCGATCGTGCTCGTCGCGACGCGGTGCAGGTCGTTGCGGTGCTGCGCGTCGAGCTGCTCGATCTGACCGCGCACATCCGTGAGGTTCTCCTGCACGGTCAGGATGTCCGTGACTTTGCCGCCTTTGTCCATCAGCTTGCGCAGGTCGGCCTCGGCACGGCGCAGGTTGCGCAGCCGCGCTTCCTCGTCGACGATCGTCGCGTCCACGTCTTCGGCGTCGATGGCGCGCGTCTGCACGGCGCCCAGCAGCCCGAGGTGATCGAGCGTGTCGTCGAGCTGCGCCGCGGGGACTTCCACCGCCAACGTCGCGGTATGCGCCGTGCTCGCGTCGGGCGGGGTCGTATCGCTCATCGTCGTGATCTCGCCGCCCGCACGGCGCACCGTCACGTTCGCCTGCTTCAGCGTCGCTTCGACGTCGCGGACCAGCAGGTCGAGCCGCGCCTTCTTCGCGAGCCGGTGCTGCTTGGCGACGGTTGGTTCGGACGGCGCGTCCGCCGCGCCCTTCGTGGCCGTCTTCACGGCGCCGGCAATCGGCGCGGCGGCGCGGACTGCGTCCGCACTCTTCGGCGCGTTCGGCCCCGGCGTGAACCGGAAAACCGTTGTCTGCTGGACGGTCGAGAGGGGAATGCCCCGCGTTTCGCTCGTGGTGACGTTCCCTTCGCGCGCCTGGTGCGCGGCGAACGCGGCCGCGCCGAAGCCGACGACCACCGTCGCGGCGGTCGCGTAGCGCGCCGGCGTCCCCCACCATGCGGTGCGCAGCCGTGTTGCGGCGAGCGCCGTCGCGGGCGTCGCGATGCGCGCGAACGCGTCGTCGAACACGTGCTCGGGCAGCGGCGGTGCCGCGTCGGCGCGCGCCTGGAGCGTCGTTGCGAGCGCCTGCAGCTCGCGCAGCTCGCTCGCGCAGTCGGTGCAGCTCGCGAGCTCGGCTTCGACGCGCGCGCGTTCGGCGGCGTCGAGCGTGCCGTTGGCGTAGAACGGGAGAAGCTCGGCGATATCGTGATCGGTCATCGCGGGTGCTCCACGGTCGCGAGCGCGTCGCGCAACCGCTGCTTGGCGTAGAATGCGCGGGTCTTCACGGTCGCGACCGGCACGTCGACGATCTCGGCGATCTCTTTTTGCGAGAAGCCTTCGACGTAGGTGAGCTCGAGCACGGCGCGGTGCTCCGCACTGAGCGACGCCATCGCGGCGTCGAGGCGCCGGCGGTCGTCGGCGCGCAGCGCCGCGGCTTCGGGCGTCTCGGCGCTGCCCGCGACGCCGAGCAGGTCGTCGAGCGGCACGAACGTCGCGCGCCGTTTGCGCAGCGCGTCGATCGCTTTGTGGTGCGCGATCCCGAACACCCACGTTCTTGCGCGCGAGCGACCGCCGTACTTGCCGGCGTTCCGCCAAACCTCGACCATCACGTCGCTCGTCAACTCCTCGGCCAAACCGTCGTCACGCACGAGATCGCGCACGAACCGGTGGACGCCCGATCCGTGCGCGCGAAAGAACGTCTCGAACGCGGCTTTGTCGCGTGCGGCGATCCGTTCCAGCAGGCCCCGATCCTCGGCGTCGCTCATCGGCCTTCCATGCTGCTCCGTCGCGCACGGGCCGTCAGAGGTTCAGCGCTCGGCTTTCGGCTCGAACGCCAGCGCGAGCGAGTTGATGCAGTAGCGCTGTCCGGTCGGCTTGGGCCCGTCGTCGAACACGTGGCCCAGATGCGAGCCGCAGTGCGCGCAGCGCGCCTCGGTGCGCACCATCCCGTGCGAGCGGTCTTCGACCAGCTCCACGTTCGTGCGGTCCTCGGGCGCCCAGAAGCTCGGCCAGCCGCTGCCGCTCTCGAACTTCGTCGCCGACGAGAACAGCGTGTTGCCGCACGCGGCGCACGTGTACGTTCCCTCGGCGTGGTTGTGGTAGAGCTTGCCGCTGAACGCGCGTTCGGTCGCGCCTTCGCGCAGTACGGCGTACTGCTCAGGCGGTAGCTCGGCACGCCACTCGGCGTCGGACTTCTCGATCTTGTTCACGTTCCGATAGACCGGTCGCTGCATGCGCTCGGTGGCGCACCGAGGTGCCGCACCGCTGGATTTTTGTCGTTTGCCGCGGGGCCCCGACGAGGTAGAATGGGAGTGATTCTGACTCTCAGTCTCAATTCTGGAGGTTTCGTCTGTTGTTAGCCAAGGTCGGGCAGCCCGCCCCCTCGTTCACCCTTCCGTCCACCAAGGGCGCGACCAGCCCCAAGAACCTGGGCCGGGAGATCAGCTTGTCGGACTACCACGGCAAGTGGCTGATTTTTTTCTTCTACCCGCTCGATTTCACGTTCGTCTGCCCCACCGAGATCATCGCCTTGTCCGACCGCCTCGACGAGTTCGCGGAATTCGATACCGAGGTGCTCGGCGCGTCGACCGACAGCGTCCACTCGCACTTCGCCTGGCTCAACACGCCGCGTGAGAAGAACGGCATCGCCGGCACGGCCTACCCGCTGGTTGCCGACTACACCAAGGACGTCTCGCGCGCGTACGGCGTGCTCGACGAGACGACCGGCGTCGCGCAGCGCGGCCTGTTCATCATCGATCCCGAGGGCGTCCTGCGCTACGCGGTGGTGACCGCCGACAACGTGGGTCGGTCCGTCGAGGAGACGCTGCGCGTCCTGCAGGCGCTCCAGACCGGCGGGCTGTGCCCCGCGGAGTGGACGCCGGGCAAAGAGCTGCTGACGGTCGGAGCCTAGCCGCGATGCCGCTCCGCACGGGAAGCGCGCTGCCCGACTTGGGCGGCGTCTCCGACTGGATCAACGATGCACCGAAGGCCGAAGAGCTGAGCGGCAAGCCGCTGCTCGTCCACTTCTGGTCGGTGAGCTGCCACATCTGCCACGACGTCGCGGCCGAGGTCGCGACGTGGCAGGCCGAGTACGGCCCGCGCGGGCTGGCCGTGGTCGGCGTCCACCAGCCGCGCGGCCCCGCGGAGCTCGACGTCGCGGCGGGGACCGCCGACGCGCTCGGACCGATGGGGATCACGTGGCCGTGCGCGATCGACAACGAGCACACGCTCGTGCGGCGCTTCGAGAACCAGTTCGTGCCGGCGTACTACGTGTTCGACGCGGACGGCAAGCTCGTCCACGGACAAGCCGGCGACCGCGGCTTCGACCGCCTCCACGCAAAAATCGAGGAAGTGCTGAGCGAGAAGATCGCCGCCTAGCTCGCTACTTGCAAGGCGGTTGCCGATGGCCTACACTCTCGGGGTTGCGGACTCGGCCGTTAGCCGAATTCGCGAGCCCCGTGCGCGAGTGGCGGAATTGGTAGACGCACTAGCTTGAGGGGCTAGCGCCCGCAAGGGCGTGCTGGTTCGAGTCCAGTCTCGCGCACCAAGACAATCGTGACCCGAGCCCGGCTCCTTATGGTCGCCGGGCTAGCGTCGTGCCCCGCCGGGCGGGACCAACTGAAGAATTAGGAGAAGGGCCGCGAAACATCCGGGCGGGTTTGTTCGTACGTTCGGGCGACCGGCGAGAGGGCGGTCTCTGCGTATATGTGGCTGACGCGTTTTTCTATCCAGCGACCGATCATCGTCTCGATGCTGTTCATCGCGCTCGCGGTGTACGGCGTATTGTCATACACGAAGCTGGGTCGCAGCGAGAATCCGAACGTCACGTTCCCGGTGGTCGTGATCAGCGCGGGTTATCCCGGCGCATCGCCTCAGGAGATGGAGCGGCTCGTCATCAAGCCGATCGAAGATCAGCTCGACGGCATCCAAAACCTCGACCGCATGTCGGCGGTCGCGCAGGACGGCCGGGCGGTCGTGGTCGTGCAGTTCTTGCTCGACACCAACCTCGACTTCGCCGCGATCGACGTCCAGCGGCGCGTCGACACCGCGCGCATCTACATGCCGACCGATCTCGATCCGCCGTACGTCGACAAGAGCGCCGGCGACCAGCAGTCGCCGATCCTCGAGCTGGCTCTGGCCTCGAAGAGCCTGTCCGGAACGGAACTCTCGGATCTGGTCGACCAGCGCATCCTGCCCGAGCTCAAGCACATCCCCGACGTCCAGAGTGTCGACTCACGCGGTCAGGTCAAGCGCGAGTACCATGTCTACCCGGACCCGCTGCGCATGATGGCGACATCCGCGACGCTGCCGGACATCTTCAACGCGCTCGCGATCAACAACGCGAACCTGCCCGGCGGGCGGCTCGACGGCC
>DASZBS010000133.1:0-30163 GCA_035943995.1 Candidatus Elarobacter sp.
ACAAGCACGCTGGCCATGGCCCGCAGATGGTCGGCGACATGCTGCGCAAGGCGATCTTCTCGCTCGTGCTTCTCGTTCCGATCTTTCTGTGGTCTCCGGTCGGCACGCGATTCGGCTTCACGATACCGCCGCCGTTCGGCATGACGAAGGCGTTGGCCAGCTTCATTCTCACCACGCCGATCGTCTTCTGGGGCGGTTGGACGTTCTTGTACTCCGCCTTCCGCGCCGCACGACGGCGCGAAGCGAACATGATGACCCTGATCGCTCTCGGCATCATCGTCAGCTATGCGTATTCGGTGGGAGCTACGTTCTTTTTCGCGGGCGACGTGTTCTACGATGCCGCAGCAGCCTTGACCGCATTTTCGTTGCTGGGCCACTGGATGGAGATGCGGAGCCGCTATGCGACCGGCAAAGCGGTCGAAGCGCTCTTGAAGCTGGCGCCGCCCACGGCCATCGTGCGGCGCGACGGCACGGAGACGGAGATCCCACTCGAGCAGGTCGTGGTCGGCGACGAAATCGTCGTTCGTCCCGGAGCGCGCGTGCCCGTGGACGGCAGCATCGCGAGCGGCGACAGTTACGTGGACGAGTCGATGATCACGGGCGAGCCGACACCGGTGCACAAGGCAGCAGGCGCAAAGGTCGTCGGCGGCACCGTGAATCAGCGCGGAGCATTTGTGTTTCGTGCCGCGGCGGTCGGGGCGAATACGGCGCTTGCGCGCATCGTTTCGATGGTGCAGGAGGCGCAGGCGTCAAAGGCGCCGGCCCAAGCGCTCGCTGACGTGGCGGGAAAATACCTCGTGTACGTCGCGATAGGGGCGGGCGTCACAGCGTTCGTGGTATGGTACTCGTTGGGTGCCGGCGTCCTCTTTGCGCTGACGGCGGCTGTATCGGCGATCGTGATCGCCTGCCCGGACGCGCTCGCGCTCGCGACGCCGACGGCGATTACCGTCGGTGTCGGCAAAGGTGCGCGCGAGGGCATCCTTTTCAAGAACGCAACCGCGCTCGAGGCCGCCTCGAAGATCCGGATGGTCGTCTTCGACAAGACCGGGACGCTCACGGTCGGCAAGCCGACGCTGACCGACACGATCGCGATCGCTCCGTTCACCGAGGATCAGCTGATCCGTACCGCGGCATCCGCAGACGCCGCCTCGGAACATCCGCTCGCCCGCGCGATCGTCGAAGGCGCGGCGGCGCGTAAGCTCAGCGTTCCGACCGCCACGAGCTTCGAGGCGATTACAGGCAAAGGCGTGCGTGCGACGGTCAACGGCACCGAGGCCTTCGTCGGAAACGAAGCGCTAGTCACCGACATGAAACTCGCGTTGACGCCGGTGCTGCGCGAGCGTGCCGCCGCGCTCGCGGGCGACGCCAAGACGCCGATGTATGTCGTCATCGGCGGCGCTCTCGCGGGCATCGTCGCAGTAGCAGACGAGATCCGTCCTTCCGCGAAGGACGCGGTCGCACGGCTCAAGGAGATCGGCGTGCGCACCGCCATGGTCACCGGCGACAACCGGCGCACCGCTGAATCCGTCGCCCGCCTACTGGGGATCGACACCGTGCTCGCCGACGTCCTTCCGGGCGACAAAGCGGCGGAGGTGAAGAAACTTCAAGCGCAGGGTTTCAACGTCGCGATGGTCGGCGACGGCGTGAACGATGCGCCGGCGCTGGCCCAGGCGGATGTCGGGATCGCGATCGGCGCCGGCACCGACGTCGCGATCGAAACAGCTGACGTCGTGCTGATGAAAAACGATCCGGCATCCGTGGCCGGAACCGTCGTACTCGCCCGCCGCGTCCGCAGCAAGATCGTGCAGAACCTCTACTGGGCTGCCGGTTACAACGTGCTCGCGATTCCGGTCGCAATGGGCGTCCTGTATCCGTCCCTCAAGATTCTGCTCGCGCCCGAATGGGCCGCGATCTTGATGAGCGGCTCGACGATCAGCGTCACCCTAAACGCGCTGCTCCTCAACCGCGTTCGGATTTCGACGCGTCGTACGTGATTCGAACATGCGATCACCGATACGGCTAGCGCAGGTCGTCGGCGCGGTGACGACGAGTTATTTTGAGCTGCGGACGTTCCGCCGCCTCCACGAGACGGACCGCGCCGGCAGCGCGATACCGCGGCGCTTCGTCGCGAGATTGCTCGCGCTGGGACCATTGTACATCAAGGTCGGCCAGATGCTCAGCACGCGCCCGGACATCTTGCCCAAGGAGTACGTCGCCGAGCTGCAGCGCCTCCAGGAACACGTGCCGCCGATGGCCGCAGCCGATGTCGAGGCAGTCCTTTGCGAAGACCTCGGGTGCGGTAGCCCGGCCGACGTTTTTCGCACGTTCGACGAGGGCCCGGTCGCCGCCGCATCGGTGGCTCAGGTGCACTTCGCAACGCTGGCCTCAGGCGAGGAGGTGGCCGTAAAGGTTCAGCGCCGTGGCGTCGAGCGCGCGCTGCGGCGCGATCTGGAGCTCGTCGCCGGGTTGCTCAACGTCGTCGCCTTCGTAGCTCCTCGAATGGCTCGCGGGTTCAATCTTCGCGCGGGCTTCGCCGAATTTCGCCGTTACACGCTGCAGGAGCTCGACTTCGAGATGGAAGCGCAGACCATGATGCGCTTCCGGAAAAACTTCGCGGAGTGGCATGACGTCGTGATCCCCGAACCGTCCCCTCGCTTCGTTACTCGCCGGGTGCTTACGATGCAGCGAGTCTCCGGGCAGCGCGTCGACGTCATCGTTCAGACGCTCTCGAGCGAGCAGCGCAAACAGCTCGGTCGACGATTGCTCGAAGTCGAGATGAAGATGTTCATCAGCGACGGACTGTTTCACGCCGACATGCATCCCGGGAACATCTTCTTCCGAGAGGACGGAACGATCGTTCTGCTGGACTTCGGCATGTCCGGCAGGCTGACCGAGGAACACCGAGACCGCTTCTTGCTGTACTGGCTCAACGTATTGCAGAAGCGCACGAAGAGCGCGTTTCGCCACCTCGTTGCGCAGACCAACCCCCTCAAAGGCGCGGACGAAACGGGCTATTTCAAGGAATTCAGCATCTTAGCGGAGCGTTTCTACCGCTCGACGATCTCGGAATACAGCCTCACCCAGATCTACGCGCAGATCATCGGCGCCGGCGCGAAGTACGGATTCGTGTTCCCCAGTGACTTGCTGCTACAAGCAAAGGCCCTCACGACGGCTGAGGCGCTGGCCTTCGTGCTGACGCCCGACCTGCGCTTCGAGGACGAGGCCCTGCCCGTCGTCGCGCGGGAATTCGTGCGGCGCACAGCGGACCCGGCGCGGCTCCGCCGCCGCCTTACCGACGCCCTTCCCGAACTGCTGTTGCTGGGCACGCTTCCGCCTGAGCACATCCTCGAACGAGACGGTGACGACGTGGTCTCCGAACGTTTGTGGTCGAGCGTGGGTGCGGCAGTCATGGATCTGATCCGCGTTTATCGCCCCGACATTGCGACGTTTCGCGCGCTGATCGACTCGACGGCCCGCCCAGTGCTGTCCCTACGGTACGGCGTCGACGCATCCGCGGTGCTCGATCGGATATGGACCCGAGCGGAGGAACGCTGGGCGGCGGTCCCGCCGCAATCGAGTCTCGGGGCTACCTTCACCGTGCACCTCGCCGCCGTGACAGCGGCGGCCTACGAAACGTTCATGGCCGAAGGCGTGACCTCCGAGAAGGCGACCCTGACCGTGTACGACGTGGCATGGGCCGTCTACCAGAAGATGGGGAGCGCGGCTTGGTCGTTGAGCGCCGTCGCCGGCAAGGACGACGCGGACCGCATGCGCGTAGCCACCGTCGCTTTTCGTACGTTCCCGTTCAGCGCGCCGTCGTACGAGTGGAAAGACGTAGCGAGCGCGGCCGGCACCGTCGGGTTCGATTGCCTGCGCTGCCCGGTCGCCGAATACTTCAAGACCCAGCAGCTTTCCGAATTGTGCGTGCGGACGTGGTGCGCGCTCGACTTCCCGCTCGCGGAAAAAATCTGGCACGCGAAGCTGGAGCGCTCGGGGAGCATCGCGGGCGGAGCCTCCCGTTGTGATTTCCGGTGGCATCCTCTCGTAGCATCGGAGGTGTGACCCCACAAGTCGCGGTCGCGCTACTTTACGTCCTGCGTGACGTGGGCTCTGCCGCTCTTTCCGCCGGCGGATACCGACACGTCGAACGTCCACTGCGTGGCGTAGTTGAGGTTCGTCTGGGCCGCGTAGGTGCCGTCGCCGTTGTCGGTCGCCGCCAGCGTCGGCCCGGACATCGACATGGACGGCATCTTCGTGACGATCTTCACGGTCGCGCCCTTGACGGGATTGCCGCTCTCGTCCTTGACCGTGACGGTGATCGTCTCCGGACCTTGCTTGGGCGGATCGGTCGAGAACTGCGTGGCCACCGAAAACGGGCCGGCAGTTTGCGACTGCGTTGTCGTCGTGCTGGACGACGTCTCGCTCTTGGACGCGCATGCGGTGACCGTCGCGACGAGGACGAAAGAAACGAGAAGACGGCGGAACATATATCGAGACTCCTTCGGTGTGGTGAACATCAGGGCGTGAGATCGCCGGCTGCGTGGTGGATGGCGGCGATCGCGACGTCGTAGCGCGCGACGCTGCGGACGACGGTCTCGCGCGCGTTGGCCGCGACAGACAACGCATCGAGCACCTCGACCTCGATCGCTTTGCCGGCGGCCTCACGAAGCCTCACGAGGCGCAACTGCTCGCGAGCGTCTGCTTGGATCGCGGTCACCGTTGCGAGATTCCGTGTCGCGGCTTCGTACTCGCGCCACGCGACGGCAACGTCACGGAGGGCTGCCGCTCGGGCTTGGTCCCGTGCCGCCGCGGCGCGATCGTACTGTGCTTGCGCTCTGGCAACGGCCGCCGTCCGTGAACCGCCGTCGACGATGGGCAGGGACGCGGTGAGCTGCAGCTGGCCGCCGCTGCGTCCGAGCGACGGCGACGATCCGCCGTTGTAGCTCTGCGCGGTGAGCATCGCCGCCGGCCGGTACGCGCTGCGCGCCGCGGCGATTCCGGTCTGCGCGGCGGTCAGCCGCTGCTCCGCGGCGAGCAGGCTCGGCCGTTGCCGCAGCGCACGCGCGATCGCTGCATCACGCGTATCGCTCGCCGTTGCCAGGACCAACGGCTCGACGACGAGCGGATCCGCCGTGTCCAAGAGCGCGGCCAAATCGTACGCTGCCTGATCGCGTTCCGATGCGGCGTCTTCCTGTGCTTGCTGTGCCGAGGCGAGCGCCGCACGGTCGCGTAACGCCAGGTATTGCGCAGCCTTGCCGGCGGCGATGCGCTGTTCGGTCACGCGGACGTGCATCGTCTGGTCGGCTACGGCAGCCTGCCGCGCGACGACCACGGCGTCGGCGAGCTGCACCTTGCGGTATGCTTGCACGGTCGCGAACACGGCGTCGTTCGCCGTCGCGAAGACGGCCGTCTGCGCGGAACGGGCCGTCTGGTTTGCAGCCCGCGCGGCGAGCGCGCCGGCGCTCGTCGAGAGCGGGATCGCGAGCGCTACCGCCGCATAGGCCTGGCGCGCGACCGGCATGCCGAGTTGCGGCTCGTTCGCATCGAGCACGTTTCCGCTGATACCGGCCTGCGGTCGCAGCACGGCGACAGCGGCCGCCGCATCGGCAGCCGCGAGCCGCGCGTCGGCGTTCGCCATCCGCACGTCGAACCCGGCGCTGCGCACGCGCTCCACCGCCTGCGCCAGCGTGAGCACGTGCACCTTCGGCTCTTCCGCCCCGGCACGCACCGCGGAAAACAACACGATACCGGCCGCGATCACGGCGCTACGCATGGACGGGCACTCGTTTGCGGTTTCGCGCGCGGTTGCCGAGATCGTCGAACGCCGAGTAGAGGACGGGCACGACGAACAGCGTCAGCACCGTCGAGATGCTCAGCCCGCCGATGATCACCGTCGCGAGCGGCGAGTACGCGTCGATGCCGGTCTTCGGAAAGAACGCGACCGGGGCGAGCACGACGAGGCTCACGATCGTCGTCATGAGGATCGGCCGGAGCCGAACCGGACCGGCGGCGAGGATGGCGTCGACGCGGGACATCCCCGCCTCCCGGTTGCGCAAGATCAGATCGAGCAGCAAGATCGCGTTGCTGACCGCCATGCCGTTCGCCACGACGATCCCGAGGATCGAGACGGTCGAAAAATTCTGATGCGCGAGCATCAGCCCCCCGAAGACGCCCAGCAGCTCCAACGGGATCGCGAGCAGCATCACCAGCGGATTCGTGAGCGACCGGAACTGCGCCAGCAGCAGCAGGAACACGAACAGCACGGCGATCTTCATCGCGCCCAGGAGCCGGTCGAACGACTGCGTCATCTCCGTCATGTCGCCGCGCATCTCGATGCCGTAGCCGCGCGGAAACGACACCTGCGCCATCGCGCCCATGATGGTGTCCATGTCCAGCGCCATCTCGCCCCGGCCGCCTTTGCGATAATACCCGAGCACGGCGACGCTCGGCCGCAGGCCGTCGTGCTCGACCAGCGTCGGCCCGAGGTTGCGCCGGATCTGCGCGATGGACGCGAGCGGGACCATCGCGCCGTTCTTGCCGACGATCTGCACGGCCGCGAGGTCGGCCGTCGTCGCGCGGTCGCCGCCGGCGTAGCGCAGCAGGATGGTGTCGTGCCGCAGGCCCTGCGGGCTGAAATACTCCGTCGCCAGCCCGCCGTGCGTCGCGTAGTAGGCTTGCTGCGTCACGTCGTCGGGCGTGAGGCCGAGCTGAGCGGCGCGCGTGCGGTCGACGGTGATGACGTCTTGCGGCTGCAGCATGCTGGACGACGTCGACACCTGAACCATCCCGGGAACCGCTTTCGCGACGTCCGCGACTTGTGCTCCGAGCCGCTCGACGGTCGCCATGTCCGGACCGGTGACGAGCAGCTCGACCGGCGCGTCGTTGCTCGCCATCACGTCGGAGCCCATCTCCTTGAGCGCGACGCGCCGCAGACCCGGTACGGTGCGCATCGTCTGCGCGTACACCACGTCCATGATCTGCCAAATCGTTCGCCGGCGCTCTTCCTTCGGGCTGAACGTGACGAGGTACGAGGCGGAGTTCACCGTCCCCATCGCCGTGCCCGTGAAGTAACCCGATCCGGCCGGCTCGCCGATCTCGCCCGAGACGCGCTGCACTTCGGGCTGCGCGAGCAGAATCTGCTCGAACGCCTTCGCCTTCTGCGACGTCGCGGCGAACGACGTCCCCGGTGCCGCTTCGAGATATGCGGACGCCTGACCGGTGTCGGCCAAGGGCATCATCTCGCTGCCGATGAGCGGCGCGAGCTGCACCGCGGCATACGTGAGGATCGCCGCGACCGCCAAGACGGCGCCGGTATGCTCCAGGCTCCACCGCAGCCCCGTGCGATAAGCACTTTCGAGGCGTGCCAGGCCTTTGCGCGTCGGCGTCAGCGCTCGTTGCACGGCACGGTCGAGCCGGTCGCGCCACGGGGCCACGGTTTGACCGGCGCCTTTGAAAAGATACGCCGCGAGGAGCGGCGTGAGCGTCACCGACACGACGAGCGACGCGACCAGCGCGAACACGATCGGCCACACGAGGCCGACGAACATGATCTGCGTGATCCCGCCGCTGATCAGCAGCGGTAACAGCGCGAGCACCATCACGCCGGTCGCCGCGGCGATCGGCAGGATGACCTGGAGCGTCCCTTCGACGGCAGCCTCGCGCGACGAACGCCCTTCGCCGAGTCGCCGGTGCACGGCATGGATCACGACGATGGAGTCGTCGACGAGCCGCCCGATGGCGAGCAGCAGGCCGACGAGCGTCGAGCTGTTGATCGAAAAGTGCATCGGCGCGAACAGCAGCACCGCAAGACCCAAGCAGGTCGGGATCGACGTCATCACGATCGCGGTCGCGCTGACGTCTTCGAGGAACACCAGCAGCACCAAGCCGGCCAGGATGACGCTGACGACGAGCTCCTCGAGCATGTTCGCGTTCAGCGCGCCGACGAACCGCGAGTTGTCGTACGCCGGCGTGAACGTGAGGCCGGGATTCGCCCGTTCGATGTGGCGCAGCCGTTCGTTCACGGCCGCGATGACGCGTGGCGAGCTCGCGTCGGGGTTCTCGACGACGGAGACTTCGACACTTTCGTTGCCGTTGAACCGGTACGAAGAACGCTGCTCCGCCGCTCCGTCGGTCACCTGAGCCACGTCGCGCACGTAGACGGTGCGGTCGCCGGTGGTCGTCACGGGAAAATCGAGGATGTCCGCGGCGGACCGTACGCGCTGATCGCCGCGCACGATCGATTCCCGCCCACCGCCCGTGAGCGTGCCGCCGGACCGGCTGACGTTCTGCTTGTCGACGGCATCGCGCAAGTCGAGCATCGAAAGCCCCGCGGAAGCGAGCGCGGAACGGTCGGCGACGACTTGCACCTGTCGCTGCAGTCCGCCGAACGGATACACGTTCTGCACGCCCTCGACGTCCTTGAGCTGCCGAACGACGTCGTTCGCAATGAACTCGCGCAGCCGTACGGGGCTCCAGCCGAGCCCCGTCACGCTCAGCTGCAACACCGGCGTGTTCAGCGGATCGACCGGGACGACGTACGACGGCTTGAGGTTCGCGCGATCGTACGGCAGGTCGCCCTCCGCCTGTTTCACGAGCTGCTGGACGTCCACGAGCGCGCGCTGCATGTCCGCGCCGTACGGAAACTGCAGCGTAACCGTCGACAAGCCGTCTTGCGAGATCGACCGGATGAAGCGCACGCCTTTGAGGTCGGTCATGCGCTCTTCGATGGGCTTGGAGAAGTACGTCTCGGTCTCTTCCGCGGAGTAGCCCGGCGTCATCGTGACGACGGAGATCAGCGGGCTGGGCACGTACGGCATCATGCGCGTCGGCAGGAAGAACAGCACGGCGGCGAGCGCCGCTACGACCAAGCCGAGGTAGACGGCGAACACGGCAAACGGATTGCGCAGCGACCACGCGGGGATCACGGACGCACCTCCGTGATGCTCTGTCCTTCTTCGAGCGTCGCGGCGCCGTCGACGACGACGCGCGCACGCCGGCCGAGGTCCCCCGTCACCGTCGCGTTCGTGCCGTCGTCGGCGACGACGCGCACGGCGACACGGTGCGCCGTTCCGTTCACGTCGGTCCACACCGCGGAGTTGCTCCCCGACCCGGCCACGGCCGACGACGGCACCTCCACGCCGCCGGCAGCACGAATCGGCCGGTGGTGGATGACGACCTGCACGAAGCCGCCGGGGACGAGCCCAGTGCGTGCGTTGTTCACGATCGCCTCGACCGAGGCGGTGTGCGTTGCGGGATCGGCGACGGGTGCGATCGATGAAACGCGGCCGCGCATGACCGTTCCGTCTCGCAACGTCGCGTCCACCGGCGCGCCGACCGTCACGAGCGCGAGATCCTGCTGCGCCACGTTGGCCTGCACGCGCAAGCGATCGACGACGGCCAGCCGCGCGATCGTCGTGCCGGCTTGCACGTAGACGCCGGGGTCGACGAGCCGCTTGACGACGACCGCGTCGTCCGGGCTTGTGATCGTCGTGTACCCGGCCAACGTCGCATCGGTCGAGGCGTTCGCCTGCGCCCGGCGTGCCAGCGCCTGAGCCGCGTCGGCCTGCGCTTGCATCTGCGACACGGATGCAACGGCGTCCGACGCCTTCGTCCGCGAGGCCGTCAATTGCTCGCGCATCGACTCGACCTTGTTCCCGGCGGCCGTGTACGCGGCTTGCGCGGCAGCGTACTGCGCGCTTTCGTCCTGATACTCTTGCACCGATACGGCGCCTTGGTCGAGCAGGCTCTTCTCGCGCCGGATCTCGTTCTGCCAATAACGCGCCTGCGCGCCTTTGGCGGTTTGTTCGTTTTGCGCCGCCGCGATGTCGCGCTGGAGCGCGCCGGTACCGGCTTCGGCGATGACGACCGCATTGGGAGCGTGGTGATGGGCGTCGATCTCGGCCGCGCGAGCCGTCGCGGCTTGCGCCTGCGCGTCCGCCGCGGAGGCCGCCGCGCGCGAATGCGCATCGGGCGCATCGAGCGAAGCGATCACCTGACCGGCGGCGACCCGGTCGCCTGCATAGACGTCGAATCCGCGCAGAACGCCCGCCGCTCGCGTCACGACGTCTTGCGTGAGAAACGGCGCGATGGTGCCCGGCGCATGAATCTCCGCGCCGCTCGGCGTCGTTCGCACGGACGCGAGCGTGACGGGCGTCGCCGCCGAGCCTTGCACGCTCGACATCGCCGTCATGTCCATCGGTGGCGACGCGTACTTCGCCTGCACCATGGCGAGCACGATCACGACGGCGGCTGCACCGAGCACGATGCTGACGGTGAGCGGGCGACGGTCGCGCCGAACGACGACGATCAGAATTGCGAGCACCAGGATTATCGTGAGCGCGATCGCCGCGTACTTCCAAGCGTCGGGATTGCCCGCCGACGACGACATGCCGGGCATCGCCGCGCTACCGCTATCCGCGCCGGAAACCGCAAAGCGGTACACCGCCGTGCCGTTGAGACCGCCGGAAAATCGGACGGTGATCGCCCACGGCACGGCCATCCCGAACGAAGCGTCGAACTCCCAACGCCCCGGGCCAGTGCGTCGCGCGACCCCGGACGGTCCGGCCATGGACATCGTCGGCATGGCCGAGCCGAAACGGACGTCGGTCGATGCAAGCACCGACGGTGCCGAGCCCTCCACCGTGACGATCCCGTGCACGCGACCGGTAGCCGGCGGATCAGGCGATAGGGTCAGCATCGCGCGCGCGGATCCGAGCTGTACTACCATCGGGGAAGCACTCGCAGCGAGAGGCGCAAGTGCAAAGCCGCTTAGCAGGAGCGCGCAAAAAAAGAGACGCCTCACATCGGCATCGCGATCGAACACGAGAAGCCGAGGGCGACGGCGACCAACACCGGCGCAGCGCCCAACACGAACGTCGCAGCGAGCGCGCCCGTCACCAGCGATCGACGCAGACGACGCGGCTTCGTCGAGGCCGGTGACAGCAGCGCGCCCAATCGGTCGCGAACCGTGCCGGTTTCCGCGAACGCAGCGATCCAGCTCGCGCTCTTTGCCGGCCGCGCGAGCGCTAACAGGGCCGACGCAACGTCGCAGGGATCGGCGGTTCGTGCAGCATGAGCGTCCGCCGCGAACTCTCGTGCACGGCGGTGCAGCGCGATCAAGCTGCCGACGGGAAGCGGCACGACGTCGGCAATGAAGGTCACGATCGCGCCGCAGACGAGGTCGCCCCGTTGTGCATGCGCAGCTTCGTGCCGAATCGCCGCAAGCAGCTCGGCGTCGTTGACGCGATCCAGCGCCGCCGTGGAAACAAAGACGACGGGGCGGGAAAAACCCGCGATCACGACGACCGGCCCGGCTGACGAGACCTCGCGCACCCGCACACCCGCAAGATCGCCGGCCTGCCGCACGCGCGCCGATGGTGCCGACGACCTGCGGCCGAACTGCGTCACCTCGCTGCCGCGCCGGACGGCGAGCGCAACGGCGCGGACGAATCCAAACACGGTCAACGCGGCGATCGCACCATAGAGCACCCGGCCGCTCGCGAACTGCAGGCAAACGGAGTCCCACCCGCCACGAAGCGTCGCAGCTCCGATCGTGAGAAACAGCGTGCCCGGCAACGCGGCCGCAGTCGCAGCCAGCGGCGCCTGCCACCCGGGATCGTCCGCCATGCGCGACAACGCCGGTCGGAGCGCACGGACGGCCAGCCACGCGAGCACCGGCACGACGACGAGCGCGCACGCTGACGTCAAGAGCGCAGGGCTAGAGAGGCAGGCGCTCACGAACGCCGCGAAATCCGTCACTTCGCCTTTGCCTCGCGCCGTTCGGCGATGAGCGCTTCGAACTCCGCGATCGCCTGATCGTCTTCGAGCAATCCGTCCACGATATAGGCGAACAACGGGTTGCGGTGATTGCGAAGCAGCGGGTCCACGACACGTCCGACCGCGCGGCGCGCGAATTCGTCTCGCGACACGGCCGGGATGAACTCGTTCTGCTTGCCGGCCGGACGTTTGCGTAGATGGCCTTTGTCGTGCAGGTTCGCCATGACGTTCTTGATCGTGGAATACGTTGCGGGAGCGCCCCCGACACGCTCGCGCTGCTCGAGCACGTCTCCGACGGAAGCCCAGCGTCCGAGCGCCCAGGCCGCCTCCATGAGCTCGTTCTCGAGGGGGCCAAGGACGAAGTCGAAGCCCACGCCCGTCCGGGTAGTCATGTGCAAAGGACCTTAGCAGATCACGCCGTGCGGGTCAACCGCCGAGCGTTTACGTTGAAGGTTGACCTAAAGGCACAATCAGTGGTACAGTGATATCATTATGGCAGTGAAGCAGATTGCGGTCCGCGTCGATGAGGCCACCGCCGAGCAGTTGAAGCTCCGCGCCAGCATCGAGCGCCGCTCCGTCAACGACATCATCGGTGAAGCGATCCGGGAGTACGCCAAGTCGCACCCGGTGTCGCGCGAGCACATGCTCGATATGGTTCGCGCGATCGTCAAAGAGGACGCGTCCCTCTTGAAAGCGCTCGCCGACGCTTAGGTGCAGTATCTCACCGAGGAAGACGTCAAGGCGTTCTATGCAGAGGCCATCGGGAACCCGGTTCTCCGATATCCCGATGGCCTCGCTTCTGCCGTTGGGCGTCCGCAGCAGTCGGCGTTCGGCGAGGACGCCTATCCAACAGTCACGCTCAAAGCGGCCGCGCTCATGCAGTCCCTCGCGGAGAACCAGCCGTTCGTGGACGGCAACAAGCGGATCGCCTGGATTTGCGGGAAGCTGTTCTTGCAGCTCCACGGCCGCACGATGCACGCGACGGATCAAGAAGGGCTTGACCTCTTCTTGAACCGCGTAGCCAACGGCATGACGGTCGAAGAGCTGGCCGACTGGATCGACCGTCATCTGTCGGCATTCGGCCCAATTCCGCTCACGGAGGAAATGTCGGAGACGAGGGAGCCGTAGCGGTTCACGGCTAGCACAGACCCACGCGGGACGCGCTGGACCGACTTGCCAAATGGCACCCTCATGCTCCACCGGGTCTTTCTCGCCATCGTCTCTGCGCTCGCTCTTGCAGCACCCGCCACGGCAGCGACGTCGTCCGTTATTCTCGCGACGACGACGAGCACGCAGGACACTGGCCTGCTCGACGTGCTCGTGCCGGCGTTTGAGAAATCCTCGGGATATTCGGTCAAGACGATCGCCGTCGGCACCGGTGCCGCGCTCGCGATGGGGGAGCGCGGCGACGCCGACGTTCTGCTAGTGCACGCTCCTTCCGCGGAAGAAGTGTACATGCTGAAGGGACGCGGGCTCTCGCGCGCGATCGTCATGCACAACGCGTTCATCATCGTCGGACCTCCGAACGACCCCGCGCACGTGAAAGGCGCCGCGCGGGCGCAGGACGCGTTCGCGGCCATCGCGCGAGCGCACGCGCCGTTCGTCTCGCGTGGCGACGACTCGGGCACCAACATCAAGGAGCTGGCGCTTTGGAAGATCGCCGGAACGCTGCCTGACGCCGCGACGTACGTGAAGACGGGCAGCGGCATGGCGGACACGCTGCACGTCGCATCCCAGAAGGCGGCATACACGCTCACCGACGACGGAACGTACCTTTCGCAGCGCGCGACGCTCGCGCTGTCACCGCTCGTCGAGGACGCGAAAGATCTCCGCAACTTCTATCACGTCATCGTCGTGAAGCCGCTGGCGGGCCGAGTCTCCAACGAGCCGGGCGCGCAGGCGTTCGCGCGGTTCGTGACGTCTCCCGAAGGCCAGAGCATCATCGCGACGTACGGGCGCGAGCGCTTCGGGCGCCCGCTCTTCACGCCGGACGCCGGCCAAGGCACGTAGTGCCGGCGATCGCCGCACTCTCGGTCGCGGTCTCCGGGATCGCGACGTTGCTCGCGGCGCTCGTCGCCATCCCGGGCGCGCTCTGGATCGTGCACGGGCGCTCGCCGGTGCGCGGCGCGCTCATGGTCTTCTTCGCCGCCGGCCTCGGGTTGCCGCCGGTCGCCGTCGGGCTCGCGGTCGCCTTTGCGTTGTGGCGCAGCGGTCCGTTCGGATGGCTCGACGCGCTCTATACGCCGGGCGCGATGGCATTCGCGCAATTCGTCATCGTGCTGCCGCTCATCGGTACGCTCGCCGTCGTCGCGATGCGCGGCGGCGACACGACGCTGCCAATGCAACTCGCCGGCCTCGGTATCGCGCGACGACATCGGCTCGCGTTGCTCGCGCGCGAGGTCGCGCCGGGGCTTGCCGCGGCAACGCTCGCCGGATTCGGCCGCGCGCTCGCGGAGGTCGGTGCCGCACAGATGACGGGCGGCAACATCGAAGGCCAGACGCGCGTGCTCACGACCGCGACCATGCTCGCCGTCGGCAGGGGTGACTTCGGACAAGCGTTCTCGTACGTCGCGGTGCTGCTCGGCATCGTCACGCTCGCGACGGGCGTCGCGCTCACGCTGCAACGGCGCTGGGCGTGACGGCACGCGGGCTGCTCGCGCGGCGCGGAACGTTCGTCCTCGACGTTGCTCGGCTCGACGCAGATTCGTCCGGAACCGCCGTGCTCGGCCCGAACGGGGCGGGGAAGACCACGTTGCTGCTCGCGCTGCAGGGTCTGATTCCAGCAACGGGTGAGATCGAACGCCCCGCGCGCTGTGCGGCCGTCTTCGCTCGGCCCGCGGTGCTGCGCGGCACCGCGCTCTGGAACATCTCAACCGTCGTGCGCCGTGTTCTCGGCGCAACGCCGGCGGACGCCGACGTGCGCGGGCACGCAATGCTCGCCGATGTAGGTCTGTCCGACGTCGCAGCGGCCGACGCGCGGACGCTTTCGACAGGACAGCGACAACGGCTCGCACTCGCACGCGCGCTGGGGTGCGAGCCGCAAGCACTCTTCCTCGACGAACCGTTCGCAAACGTCGACGCCGACGGGCGCCCGGCCTTGCGCGCGTTGGTGCGATCCTACGCCGAATGCTCCGGCTGTGCGCTCGTGCTCGCGACGTCGTCACTCGCCGACGCAGCCGCACTCTGCAAGGGAGCAGTCGTACTTCAGAAGGGGGCTGTTCGTCACGAAGGAGCGGTCGTCACGCTGCCGGCGGCCGACGACATCTATGTCAAAGCACTATTCTCCGAGTACCGCGTCACCTCGTAGCCTTCGTGCGCACCTACGATCACGGTCGGTCGCCGCCGCGATTCCTGCGGACCGTCTCTGCGAAATCGGCCGGCTTGGGCGGTAGAAACGTCGAAATCCCGAGCACGAACGTCTCGCAATCGGGTGCAAGCAATGCTTCGTTGTGGCGCCGCTCGAAACCGATGGTCGACGACGGCTTGCCGCTCATCGCGCGGCCGCAGGGACTGCCCGAGATGTGTGCGGGATATACTTCGACGTAGTCGGGCAAAACGAGCAGTTTCTCGTGAAGCGACGCGAAGAGCACCCCCGCAGCCTGCTGCCCGCCGAGATCCGGCCGCCCGACGTCGCCTACGAACAGGGTGTCGCCGGTGAACACCATCCAAGGTTCCTGTGCGCGGGTCCGGTCGGAGACGAGGTACGACGTGCTCTCCGGTGTGTGCCCGGGCGTGTGCATGGCGCGGACGATCACGTTTCCTAGCGACACTTCGCCGCCGTCGTCGAGCGGAGTGAACGCGTATCCGAGCTCGGCGCTGCGATGATAATAGATCGGCGCACCGGTCGCCTCAGCGAGCGCGCGGTCGCCGGAACGATGGTCGGCGTGGACGTGCGTGTTGAGGATCGCCTCGATTCGCATCCCGCGTTCACGAGCTATTTCGATGTATTGAGCGACCTCGAACTGAGGATCGACGACCGCGGCGCGGCCTTGGCCGCCTCAACCGAAGACGTACGACGCGCAGCCGGTTTCGGCGCGCAAAATCTGCCGGAAGATCATGGTGTTGCTCCTTTCTGAGAAAAATCGCGCGGGTGCGTTTCGCGCATTCGGACGGCGACGACCGCACCGGACGCAAGGGTGAGCGCGGCGACGACTGCGATTGCTGCGTCCTGGCCGAAAGCGTGCGCTACCACGCCCGAGAGCAGCGCGCCGAAGGCGTAGCCCGAATCGCGCCACAGGCGGTAGACGCCGACGGACGACGCGCGCACGAGCGGCTCGACGACGTCCCCGATGGCCGCGAGCAGCGTCGGATAGACCATCGCCGTGCCGAGCCCCAGCAGGAGCGCGGCGGCAAGCCAGACGCCGAAGTTCGCCGGAACGAGAAACAGCGCGACGGCGACGGCCTGGGCACCCATTCCGCCCGCGATCATCCACTTGCGCCCCACGCGATCGGAAAGCGCGCCGGTCCACAGCTGGCAAACGCCCCACGTCGCCGGGTAGACCGCCGCGAGGACGGCGATACGCTCGATCGCGAGCCCCGCCGCGGCGAAGTGGAGCGGCAGCAGTCCCCACGCGAGCCCGTCGTTGAGATTGTTGATGAGCCCGGCCTGGCTGATCGCGGAGAGCGTGCGGTCCTTCCACGAAACGCGAGCGAAGAGCGTACCGAACGACGTCGTCGCAACCGGCGGCCCGGCGCGCGCGGACTCGAAGCGCGCGTGCCCGTGCGTCTCGCGCACGAAGAACACCGACAGCGCGAGCGCGACGACGACCGAGACGACGCCGAGCGCGAACGGCCACGGCCGCAGGCCGTACGCGACCGCGATCGCGCCTGAGAGATAGGCCGCGACGCCGACGGCGAGATAGCCCGCGAACTCGTTCAACCCCATCGCAAGCCCGCGCTGTTTTGGTCCCACCAGATCGATCTTCATCACCACGGTCATCGACCAGCACAGGCCCTGATTGATGCCGAGCAGGACGTTGGCAAAGACGATCCATCCCCACGCCGGCGCGTACATGAGCAGAAACGGGACCGGGATCGCGAAGAGCCAGCCCGCGACGAGCAGCGGCTTGCGGCCCAGGCGGTCCGCGGTTCGGCCTGCGTACAGGTTCGCAAGCGCCTTGGTGAATCCGAACGTGACGATGAACGACAGCACCGCCGTTTCAGACGCGAGGCCGAACACGCGCTGCCCGACGAGCGGCAGGACGTCGCGCTCGATGCCGACCATCGAGCCGACGAACGCGTTGACGGCGACCAGAAGCCAGAACTGGGTGGCGTTCGCCGCGAGCCCGAGGCGGATGCGGGCGGCGGCATCAGCCGACACGATCGACCTCTCCGCCGGCTGCCACCCATTCGGCCGGTCCCAGCGCAAGCCGCGTCGCGTCGAGGCCACGACGGCGCAGCAACGCGACCGCTTCATCGGCGAACACACAGTACGGGCCGCGGCAGTAGACGACGTACCGCTTCGCGCGCGGCAACGCGAACTTCTTCGAGCGCAACGCCTCGAGCGGCACGCTGACTGCACCCGGAATGTGCGCTGCCTCGTACTCCTCCCGCGGGCGTGCATCGAGCAGCGCGGCGCGACGATCTGCGATGATGTCTTGCGCCGCGTCGTACGTCGCGATACCGGGATCGCGCTCGCCGAAGTATGCGCGTTCGGCTGCGACGATCTCGTGATCGACCGACTCCGCGACGGCGCGCAACTCGACCAGCAAGCGGTACACCGCCGGATCGGCGGCGCGATAGAATGCGTAGGTGCCCCGGCGCTCCACCGACACGAGTCCACATCGGGCCAGCACGCCGAGGTGCTGCGACGCGTTCGCGACCGTTACGCCCGCCTCGGCCGCCAGATCCTGGACCGTGCGCGGCCGCTGCGAGATGAGGTCGAGCAGTTCGAGCCGGTGCCGGTTCGCGAGCGCCGCCGGGACGCGGGCGACCGCGCCGTAGACGTTTTCCTTGAATCTGCGTTTGCGCTTTGCAGCGGCATCAGGCATGTTCAAGAGATTACACGAATACCGCCGTGAAACCTTCGGAAGTCAAGAACTCTCTTGAATATGACTCGCGCGCGCGGACAGGCTCGGTTTATGTGCCCGCGAGGCCGCGGCGTATCACGATTCCGCTACGTCGTGCTTTCGCGAAGCGAGCAAACGTGCACCGAGGGCGAGTCCAGAGCAAAGCGCGAGCTGCAGCGGGAACGTGTTATCGAAGAGAAAACCGTCACGCCGCTTCGCGAAGGCTATCTTCGCACTCGATCGCCGCGTCTAGCTCGTCGCGTGTCACCTCGTACCACGCAGCGATGCGTTCATGGTTCTCACCGCTCTTGTGCATTCCATATAATGCGAATGTCGTGTGCCCGTTCTTACGACGATCGGCCTTCCAAATGCGCGACGCGCGTCGAGTAAGACGGGTCTTTCACGCCCCAGAAGCCAATACGTCGAGGCGAAGCCGTTTTCGTAGTCAACATTCTGTCGGAAGAACGGCTCGACAAAGTCGGTAAAAGCAACCTGTCCTTTGATAGCTCTATCTTTAGCCGCTTCGCGGGGATGTCATCGACAGGTAGTTCGCCAAAGATTCGCCGGCCGTCTGTGTTGAGACGCTCGATGCGAAGGGATACTCTGTCGCGAACAGATCTTGGGCACGCGCCCGCGCCGCGCGGACGACGTGCATCGATACGCCCTCGCGCCGGAAGAATCCGATCACGAAAAGTTCCATCAGTTCGTAGAACGACAGCACGCGCTCTTCGAGTTCGTCGACGTCGCCTGGCACGACGGGTTTGGAGAAGCGGTCCTCGTCAGCGGCCGAGCACCAATAATCGGCGGCCCACCGCCTCAGCTTTCCGTACCGAATATGCAGCAGCATCGCCGCGTCCCGCAACGAGTAGCTGCCAACTCCAATAGCCGTCCGAGGGCGAGGCGCCGCGTTGTCCATTTCAAGTCTAGACAATGCGGCGTCGTCCAAGTTGCGCCTCGCGAACGACCCTCAAAGCGTCATTCTGGCCAAATTGGCACCTGCCGCCTCCGCGGTTCTCGTTGGGGATTTGATTCGTCGGCTCGCTTCCACGATCTCGCCCAAATGGAATTACGCCGTTGTCGCGCGCTAAAATTTGGACAAAAACTTCGATCGCATCCGCTTGCTCGTCGCATCTGCGAATGCTATAATATTGCTACGCGAACACGCGAGAACAATATAGCGACTCGGCCGGTGCTTCTAACCACCGACCGAGTCCGTCACCCGATGGAGTGGACCACCGAATGACAAACGCACGATTCGACGCGCCCGCGTCGAAAACCCCGTCACGCCGCGGCGGCCGAACGCGGCACACGTACTGCGACGGCGCAGCTTACCGCATCGTACGCGTCATCTGGCTTACCGCACTGTTCGCCCGCCGCGAATCAGTGACGATCGCTGCCTACCGGCGCCGATTCGACGTCTCGCTACGATCTTTCCGCCGCGACCTCGCATTGCTCGGGCAGCGGGGTTCTATCTTGAGACCGCAGCGGCAGGCGACTATCGTATGGTTTGCTTCTTGCATGACTCCGACGGAGTGTAGCATTAACGTCGTCCCTTTCAAGCATCCCGAGATATTCGAACGGCTCGGTATCGACTGGACGCGCGATGCGGCGAGCGAGCGCGAGCGAGCGTTACGGGAGGCGTACCTCACCTATGAGAGATCGTGCGGCGCCAACGGACTGGTGTCGATCCTTCTCTTAGCGGTCGTTTCCCGACGCCGAACTCGTCGCAACGGATCTCCAGGACGCCGCGGATTTCTCCGAAATCATGTTGGCGCTGAAGCTGCGAAGCCACCGGAACAATGCCGCAGAGGCAGTTCACGCCTATCTGACGCACGGCGGCACGGTTTGGTCGTAACCTCGAAAGCGCGATCTCGCTCGGCGCGTCGTCGGCGCGCGCGTTCAGTGCGGGGACCCGCTCTGCTACGCGTCGGATATTCTTACCGTACATTTTCAGCGTTTCTTAACGTCCGCCGCATGTAATGGCGACAAGCCGTCACAGGCCGACTCGGGTCGCGCGGCCTCTACGTCGTTCGCGACGCCCTTTGAAAGGACGCCGATGCTTTCGTTATCTCTGAAACGTCTCGTTGCACTTTCGGCGATTGCCGTGCTGCCGATGGCCTGCGCGCCGGGCGCGTCCGGCGTCACCCCGTCGCCCGGCGGCTCGCGTGCCACGCAGTCCGGCGGTCCCGCCGGCGGCGGCGGTGCGACCGGTGGTGGCGGTGGTGGTGGTGGCGGCGGCGGTGCAGCCCTCTGCCAGCCGTTGCCAGGTACGTGCGTGCTCAACGCGACCATCGCTCTTCCCGCGCACAGCGGAGGAACCCGAGGCCAGATCCGATTCGAACGCAGCCCCACTCGCATGGCGGTCACCGGCACGCTCCAGCCCGGGGGCTTCAGCGCCGCTTCGTATTTCGCGATCCTCATCGATACGATGCCGGGCATCGTCGGCGTTCCGGTCGGCTACGCAGCGCGCGGCATCATGAATCCGCAGACCAGGACGGTGACGCTCGAGACGATCCCCGGCGACGGGCTGTTCTCGCAAACGCCGAACTCCATGCCGATCGACCCGGGCTTCAACCCGTCCCAAGCGTTCGGCGGAGCCGCGTGGTCGTTCATAACGGATCCGACACCGCCGTCGGCTGACGTCGTCGCATTGTTCGAGGCCGTGCAGGCGGGATCGTCTGTGCACATCGCAACGCTCGGCATACCCGGAGAAACCTGCCCGTGCCCGGCGCCCGGCCCGGTCGTGCCCGCGATACTTCAGTACGACTTGCCGCCCGCGTCGCTGAGATAAACCGGGTCGAGTCCGCATCGAAAAAGCAGGGTGGCGACATCGTCCGCGCACGACGTCGCCACTCTGATCCGGAACGATTGAGAAATCTGCGGACGACGCTACGTCCGCGTCATCGCGTCAGCGGCCCAAAGCAACGCACGGGAACGCCGGTGCGGCGGAGCGACAGACAGCGCTCGAGCTCGGCGATGGCCATATGTGCCCGCGCACGATCGAGCGCGACGGCGCGGGATAATTGCGCCGACAGCCATTCGACGTTCGGGATGAAGCCGAACGCCATGCGCAACCGCAGCACGGCGTCCGCGAGCGCACTTCTCAGGCGCAACACGTCGCGCCCGATGCGACGGCGGCCTCGGTGCGGCAGCATGTCGTGCCGGCGTCGTCGCGGTTTTCCGTGTCTTCGTGCACCACGTAGGTTTCCCAGCGCCGTCCCTCGGGATCGCTCGCCCAGACCTTCGTCTGGTTCGCGTAGCAGCACGTGTCTTCGCGTTCGATGTCCGTGACGTAGCCAGCGCTTTCCAATCGCACGATCTGCGCGTCTACCGCATCGACGGAGTCGACGACGATCCCGAAGTGCTGACCTCCGCCCGGCAGCGCGTCACCGTCGAGATCGAGCGCGAGCTCGAGTCCCGGCTGCTCCGTGATGAAGAGCGCGTAATCGTCGCGTTTCTTGGCGGGCTGCGCTCCGAGCAGAGTCGAGTAGAAGGCGACGCTGGCATCGAGATCGCGCGTCGCGAGATTGAGGTGCATCTTCATGCGAGAAGCCTTTTTCGGGTGCCGTGCGGCGGGACGAAAAGAGCCGCTGCATCGATATTTTTCGATACTACTCATTAAATCGACAGCTGTCAATATAGAGACGCCGAGCTGCCAGCCAGCTGGGGCGCCGCCAGGCAAAAACCCTGGTCGGGCTTCGCGCGCCGCATCAGCCGAAATCCCGCTACCGCAGATAGATCCAGAAAGCCCGATCGACGGTGTGGTTCGCCTGGTTCCCGCGATCTCGCTGGGCGCGTCCCTCATCAGCACGTGCGTTCAATGCAGCGACGCGCTCTGCCACGCGACGGATCTTCTGTGCGATCCGGTCGCGGAGATACGAGGTTGGTTCGACCGCGGCGAACCGCCGCACGGCAAACGCTTTCATGGCAAACCCCCAGAGCAGCGCCGTTCGACGCAGGCGCCGCCTCGTGTCAATGGTTGTCGGTCGACAAGCCGGAAAAATAAAGAGACCGCCGGTGCTCCTCGAACGACGGTCGCGAATCGTCCCCGACGCCAGGCGGCTTCGAGGATGCTCCTCAACGTCGGAGCTTTGGCACCGTACGCCGTAGAGCAGAGAGCGAACTCTCCGCTCAGCCGCGTTAGATCCCGCCTTGATTCGGCGGGGCCTGGTCACCCATTGGGGTCTCTCGACCTTTCCGGGCAGCGGCCTGTTGTCGTACGGACGCCTCGCCTAACGAGGATGCCCGTAAGAATGATACCCCCGATGTCAACCCCCGGCTGCGATGCTGCAACGATACCGGAATCATCGGCGGATCAGCACCACGCCCGCGACGAGAAACGCCGCTCCGATTACCTTCGGCACGTCGATCGAGCGCGGCACGATTCCGAACAATCCCGTATGATCGAATGCGAGTGAGGCGAGCATCTGTCCGGCGACGACGAGCGCCAAAACCGTCGCCGATCCGAGCTTCGGGATCAACCAGACCACGATTATCAGGTAAACTAGACCGTAGAGACCGCCGGTCCACAAGAGCCAGTTCGATCGCATGCCGGGGTCGACGACGTTCAACGATTGTCGCGTCGCGAGCAACAAGATCACGCAGCACAGCGTGCCGCCGATGTAGCTCACGAAACTCGCGCGCAATGGGTTCACCAGAAATCCGCGCAGCTGCGTGTTGACGACAGCCTGGAAGGCAAGATTTGCGCCGGCGAAGGTTCCTAGCGCTGCGAGGACGACGACCGACCACGATGAGGGCAAGAGCCACCTCCTAGGCAGCAGTGCGTTCGCGGCGTAGGGGCTTAAGCGCTCTCGTCAGCCGAAGCGGCCGGTTATATAGTCCTCAGTGCGCTTGTCCTTCGGCCGGGTGAAGATCTGGTTGGTGGGGCCGGTCTCGACGATCGAACCGTTCAGGAAAAATGCGGTCCGGTCGGACACGCGACCCGCCTGCGCCATCGAGTGCGTCACGATCACGACCGTGTATTCGCGCCGAAGCTCGGCGATGAGCTCCTCGATCTTCACGGTCGCGATCGGATCGAGCGCGGACGCCGGCTCGTCCATCAAGATTACTTCGGGCCGCAGCGCGAGGACGCGAGCGACGCACAAGCGCTGCTGCTGCCCGCCCGAGAGCGCGACCCCGGACTCCGACAAGCGGTCTTGTACCTCGTCCCACAGCACGGCTCGGCGGAGACTCTCCTCGACGACTTCCTCGATGCGCGCTGAGTCGCGCTCGCCGTTCACTCGAAGGCCGAATGCGACGTTGTCGAAGATCGACATCGGGAACGGATTGGGCCGCTGGAACACCATACCCACCCGCCGGCGCATGACGATCGGGTCGACGTCGCGCGAGTAGACGTTGACGCCGTCGACCTCCACGATGCCCGTCACGCGAGCCGACGGCGTCAGATCGTGGAGCCGGTTGATCGCGCGCAGGAACGTCGACTTGCCGCAACCCGACGGACCGATGAGTGCCGTGACGCGCTTCTCCTCCACGTCCAGCGACGCGTCGCGGATCGCATGGTTCGATCCGTAGTACACGTTCAGATCCTTGACGCGGACTTTGACTGTGGTAGCCGGCGCGCTCGCCGCGACCGGTCCCGCCGGCAGCGCCACTACCCGAACCGCCCGGTGATGTAATCTTCGGTACGCTTGTCTTTGGGATGCGTGAAGATCTGCTGCGTCGCATCGTACTCAACGACGCTGCCGACGCGATGCTCGTCTCCGAGCATGAAGGCGGCGTAGTGCGACACGCGCGCGGCCTGCTGGAGGTTGTGCGTCACGATCACGACCGTGAACTCCGCCGCGAGCGCTTCCATCAGCTCCTCGATCTTCAACGTCGAGAGCGGGTCGAGCGCCGACGTCGGTTCGTCCATGAGCAGCACTTCCGGCTTCACCGCCAGCGCGCGCGCGATGCACAGCCGCTGCTGCTGTCCCCCCGACAACGATAGCGCCGGCGCATGCAGCTTGTCCTTGACCTCGTCGAACAGTGCGGCGCGGCGAAGCGCGGTTTCCGCCATCTCCATGAGCTCGCGCGGCTGCGTCGCCATGCTCGTATAGCGCGGGCCCGAGGTGACGTTCTCGAGGATCGACATGGTGGGAAACGGATTCGGCCTTTGGAACACCATCCCGATGCGCCGCCGGGTGACCACCGGGTTGACATCAGGATCGTAGATATCCATCCCGTCGAGAAGCACCTCACCGGACGTCTTGGCGCCCAGTGCCGACTCGTGCAGGCGGTTGAGACAGCGCAGGAACGTCGTCTTTCCACAACCCGACGGTCCCATCAACGCGGTGATCGAGTGGCGCCGAAAGTCGAGCGTGATGTCGCGAATCGCGAGCTTCGATCCGTACCAAGCGCTCACCGAGCGCGCGCTGAGCGCGACATCGGTCGTGGGGCGCGATTCGTTCTTGGCGACGACGATGGTCTGCTGCACGGATCAGGACTTCTTCGTGCGGCCGGAGAGCGCCATGCGCGCGCCGATGTTGAGCACGAGCACCGCGAGGATCAGCAGCAGCGCGCCGCCCCATGCCTGGCGATGCCATTCGTCGTACGGCGAGATGGCGTAGGTGAAGATTTGGAGCGCGAGCACCGCCATCGGGTTGGCGGGATTCAGCTCCCAGAACTGGCTGCCGAACGCGGTGAACAAGAGCGGCGCGGTTTCGCCGGTGACGCGCGCGATCGCGAGTAAAACGCCGGTCACGATCAGCGGACGCGCGGCAGGCAGCACGACGTGTAGCACGCCGCCGTAATCAGGCAGGCCCAGCGCAAGCGCGCCTTCGCGGATCGCCGTGGGCACGCCGCGAATCGCCTCTTCCGACGTGCGTATCATGAGCGGCAGCATCAGCACCGCAAACGCGAATGACGCCGAAAACGCCGAGAAATGCGCGAACGGTTTGACGAACACGGTGTAGGCGAAGAGGCCGATCGCGATGCTGGGAACCCCCGAAAGAACCTCGGCCATGAACCGCACCAGCTCGGCTGCGATTCCGCGACCGTAGATCGCAAGGTACAAGCCGGTGAGCACGCCGACCGGAACCGCGATGAGGACGGCAATCCCGACGATGATGATCGTGCCGACGATGCCGTTTGCAATGCCGCCGTCAGGTATACCGACTGGATGCGGAAGGTGCGTGATGAACGCCGGATTGAGCGCGCCGAAACCCTGGACGGTGACGTACCCGAGCAGCATGATCAGCAGCCCTGCGGCGAGCGCCGAGCAGAATCCCGTCAAAACGACGCCGGCCACGCCCGACGCGCGTCGCGATCCGGCGAGTCGCGCGCCGGCGATCACGGCCGCCGCCCTTGCGCCTTGAGCATCGACCACATCATCACGCGCGCCGCGCCGTTCACGACGATGCTGATCAGGAACAGGATCAGCCCCAGCTCGAGCAACGCGCTGAGGTAGATCGACGACGTCGCTTCGGTGAACTCGTTCGCGATCACGCTCGACAGCGTATACGCCGGGGCGAAAAGTGAGCCTGAGATCGCCGGGCGGTTTCCGATGACCATCGTCACCGCGATCGTCTCGCCGAGTGCACGGCCCAGCGCGAGGACGCACGCGCCGACGATACCGGCTCGCGCCGCCGGCAACACGACGCGCGTGGCCGTTTCCCAGCGTGTCGCACCGAGCGACATCGACGCCTCACGCAGCTCGTTCGGGACCGCCACGATGAGGTCGCGCGCGATCGCGGCCACCGTCGGGACGATCATGAGGGCGAGCAGCAAGCCCGCGGCAAGCAGGCCGATCCCGTAGATCGTGCCTTGGAAAATCGGCAAGAAACCGAAGTAACGCTGCAGGAACGGGTCGACGATGCTTCCCAGAAACGGCGCCAGCACGAAGAGTCCCCAAAGGCCGAAAACGACGCTGGGGACGGCGGCAAGCAACTCGATGAAGAAGCTGATCGGGCGTGCGATCCGCGGCGGCGCGAACTCGGCGAGAAACACCGCCGCGGCGATCCCGACTACGCCGGCCACGACGATCGCGATCGCAGAGCTGACGACGGTTCCGAAGATGAACGGCAGGGCGCCGAAGTGGTTCGTGACCGGGTTCCACTCGGAACTCCACAAAAATGCCGGTCCGAAAGCGACGATCGACTCCCACGACCCGCGGACGAGCTCGACGAATAGGCCGACGATGATCGCGACGAAGAGCAGCGTGGCGCCCACCAGCGCGGCCCGAAACGTCCGGTCGGCGATCGCTTGACGGGACGTCAAACCGCGCGGCGCGAGGCGGCCTGTGCGCGCAGCGGTTCGGGGCGAGTCGAGTTCGATACTCATGAACGAACGAATGCACCGCGGGAGAATTGCGAGAGCCCCCCGCCACGCCGCATTTGGCGCACGAGGGGCTTCGGAAGGTGGGTACGTGGCAAGCCCGTGGGTTGTTAGACCTTGACTTCTGCGAGGGCCTTCTTAGCCGTTTCCTGGACCGCCTCCGGGAGCGGAACGTAGTTGAGGCCGCCCGCGATTTTCTGAGCGTCACCGCCCGTTACCCAACTCAGGACGTCTCTGACCAGCTTGGCACGGCCCTTGTCGGCCGGGTTCTCGTAGACGAACGCCCAGGTGTAGCCCGAGATCGGATACGCGTTGTCGCCGCTGCGGTCGACGATCGCGAAATCCGTCGCGGAGACGTTGGCCTTGGTCGCCGCGGCCGCCTTGACGGTGGACTCGGTGCAGAACAGCCACTTCCCCGACTTGTTCTGGAGCTGCGCGGTCGCCATCTTGTTTTCGATCGCATACGCCAGCTCGACGTACCCGATCGCGCCCTGCGTCTGGCGCACCTGACCGGCGACGCCATCGTTGCCCTTGCCGCCCACCGTGTTGCCCCCCGGCCACTGCACGCTCTTGCCGGTGCCGACTTTGTCTTTCCAATCCTTCGAGACGTTGCTCAAGAAGTCGGTGAAGATGTATGTCGTGCCGGATCCGTCCGAGCGGTGTACGGTGACGATCGGCATGTTCGGAAGCGATGCGCGCGGATTGAGCTTCTCGAGCACGGGATCGTTCCAGCGCGAGATCTTGCCGAGGTAGATTTCGGCGACTGCTTCGCGCGTGAGGCGCAATCCGCCGGGGATCGACGTGGGAAGGTTATATGTGACGGCTTCGCCGCCGAGCGCGACCGGGACTTGCACGACCGCGCCGCCGGCGCGCTTGAGCTCGTCGCCGTTCATCGGCACGTCCGACGCGCCGAAGTCAACGGTCTTCGCGATGAACTGCTGGATGCCGCCGCCGCTGCCGATCGGCTGATAGTTGACCGTCACGTCGTTGTGCGACTGGCTGTACGCGTAAAAGGCCTTCGAGAAGAACGGATAGACGAAGGTCGAGCCTGCGCCCGTCAACTGCGTCGCCGCGATGGCGGGAAGGATGCCGGCGCCCGCTGATGCGACGATTCCCGCGATGAGAGCCGCTGCCGCGCGGCGATTGATTCGTGTGCTCATGTTCCCTTTGCGTGGAGTGCGATTCGAAAGAAACCGATTGCGAAACGCGAGGTCCCCGGCGCATCGTCCCAGATGCGGCCTAAGCACAGTTTAAACTTACCTTAAGGCACCTTAACCTTGACGCTCCGGCGGAACGCGCATCGTGAACGTCGCGCCGCGGCCGTACTCCGATTCGGCGACGAGCGATCCGCCGTGCGCCTCGACCAAATGCTTGGCGATCGCGAGGCCCAGGCCCGTTCCGCCTCCGCCTTCGCGCGAACGCGAGCGGTCGACGACGTAGAACCGCTCGAACACCCGCGGCAGATCGGCGAACGGGATGCCGACGCCGGTGTCGCGCACGCGCAAGATCGCATCGCGGCCCGCGCGCGCGACCTCCACGACGACGCGGCCGCCGGACGGCGTGTGGCGCAGGGCGTTGTCGACCAAGTTCACCGCGACTTGCGTGAGCCGGCCGCGGTCCGCGTCCACGTCCACCGCGTCGGGCGCCTCGAGGTCGAGCTCGATGCCGAGCGCGCCGGCGCGCTGCGCGAACGTGTTCACCGTCGCGGCCGCCACGTCGCCCAGATCGAACCGCTCGCGGCGCATCGGGATCGTCCCCGACTCCGAGCGCGCGAGCTCGAGCAGATCCTCCACCAGGCGGATCATGCGTTCCACCTCGTCGCCGACCTGCGGCAGGAACAGCGTGCGCGCTTCGGCATCGTCGTCGGCCGCGAGCACCGTTTCGAGCATCAGCTTCATCGCCGAGAGCGGCGTGCGCAGCTCGTGCGACACGTTGGCGATGAAGTCGCTGCGCATGCGTTCCGCGGCGAGCAGCGCGGTACGGTCGGCCGCGATCGCGATCGCGCCGTCCTCGTACGGCTGCGCGGTGACGCCGACGTAGCGCTCGCGCGCGCCGCTGCCCAGCACGATGTCGCGCGTGCGCGTCTCGCCCGCGACCGCCGCCTGCAGCATGCGCTCGAGGTCCACCGACGGGATCAGCTCGATGATCGCGCGCCCGATCGCGCGCGCACGGTCGATGCCGAACAGCGCCGCCGCGGCGCCGTTGAACACGCGCACGCGCGCGGCGGCGTCCACGGTGAACGCGGCGAACGGCAGCGCGTCGACGAGCCGCGCGGCGCGGTCCTGCTGCGGTTCGGGCGGCGCGGGCGCGTCCTGCCGCGCGGACGCGCGGTCGCGCCCGGCGGTGCGCAGCGCGGCGTACGTCGCGACGACCCCGGCGAGCGCGCCCAGCGACGCGGCGACGAGATCAGCCGTCGCCGGCTCCCGTCTTCATTCGCGGAACATGTAACCGCGGCTGCGCACGGTGATGATGTGGCGCGGGTTGTTGGGGTCCACCTCGATCTTCTCGCGCAACCAGCGGGCGTGCACGCTGATCGTCTTGTGCTCGCCCTCGAAGTCGTAGCCCCACACCTTCTCCAGCAGCATCTGCCGCGTCACGATGCGCCCGCGGTTCTCCATCAGCACGTGCAGCAGCCGGAACTCTTTGGGCGCGAGCGCCACCTCGCGCCCGCGCACGACGAGCCGCTGGCGCGCGGGATCGATCGTGATCTCGCCCGCGGTGATCGACTCGTCGCGCTCTTCGGCGTCCACGTCGACGCGGCGCAGCCGCGCTTTGATGCGCGCCATGATCTCGCCCAGCGAGAACGGCTTGGTGACGTAGTCGTCGGCGCCCAGCTCCAGCGCGAGCACCTTGTCGAACTCCTGGTCCTTCGCGGTGAGCATGATGATCGGCACGCTCGACGTCTTGCGGATCTCCTTGCACGCTTCGATGCCGTCGAGCAGCGGCAGCATGATGTCGAGCACCACGAGATCGGGGTGCTCGGTTTGCGCGAGCGTCACCGCGGTGCGGCCGTCGCCCGCGGTCGTCACCGCGTAGCCGTTCTTCTCGAGATTGTAGCGCAGCGAGTGCACGATCGCCGCCTCGTCGTCGACGAGCAGGATCTTCTTCTTCGCCACGGGCGCCGCGGTCACGCTCGCGCTCCGTCGCGGTCCTGCGCCTGGCGGTCCTGCACCTGTCGAAGGATCACCCGCGCGCCGAACGTCCGCTCGAACAGGTCCGCTTTCTCCATCGCCGCGTCCAGTTCGCGCGAGGCGTCGCCGTCGGCCTGCGCGTGGAGCACCACCAGCCCGCCTTCGGGCACCGCCGCGACGTCGGTCACGGTGCCGAGGTGCCGGATGTCGAGCCCGTCGGCGATGCGCAGCAGCGACGCGAGCACGTCCACACGGCGGCGGTCGGCCGGCGCGAGCGCCTCGTACTCGAGGTGCGCGGGCTTGGGCATCGCCTTGCGGTAGTAGCGCGCGATCTGCGCGATCAGCACGCGCTCGTCGAGGCTCCAGCCGTCGAGCGGCGTGTTGCGGATCAGGTACGCCGCATGCTTGTGGTGGCCGGTGTACGACACGAAGCGGCCGATGCCGTGCAGCATCGCGGCCGCCCACACCAGATCGCGGTCGCCCGGCGCGAGCCCGTGCAGCGGCGCCAGCCGTTCGAACAGCGCGAGCGCGAGCCGCGCGACGTGGCGCTCGTGGCCGCCGAAGTGCTCGTACCGCTGTGCGAACCGTTCCACGGCGTCGAGGCGTTCCGCGCGCTCGTCGCCGAGCCGTTGCGCGAGCTCGCGGTCGCGTTGCGCCATGTCGACGACCACGCCGTCGCGCAGCGCGCGCTCGCACACCACGATCTCGTCGCGCCCGAGCATCGTCAGCGCGCCGATCAGCACCGCGTTGCCCGCGACGATGATGTCGGCGCGGCGCGGGTTCATCCCCGGCATGCGCCGCCGTTCCGCTTCCGTCATCAGCGACATCTGGCGCTGCAGCGCTTCGAGCCGCGCGCGCGAGAGCGTGTAGCCGTGCACGCCCTTGACCGCGAGCCCCTGCTGCGCCGCGTCGAGCGCGGCGAGCCCCATGATGGTCCCCGACGGGCCGATCGCGACGTCGAGCCGGTAGTGCCGCATG
>DASZBS010000134.1:0-2378 GCA_035943995.1 Candidatus Elarobacter sp.
TCCACATCAGCGCGGTCTCGCCCGAGATGCCGAGCGCGCCGGTTCCGACGTCGTCGCCGTCGAGCGATGCGACCACCAGGACGTGCGCCGCCGCCGCCGCGGTCTGCAGCGTTCGCCGCAGCAGCTGCACGTCGTCGCCGCGGTCCTCGAAAGCGCGGACGGCGAGCTCGGTCCACGCACGGCGGTTGGTGGTGGTGCGCACGGTGACGGATCCCGCGGGCGGTGCGGTGCCCACCGGGCGCTCGAGGATCGCGAGCGTCTCGTCCTCCTCCGCATAACCGCGGTCGTATAGCAGCGCGCCGTCGCGCGCGAGCACCGCCACGTCGAGCTCGAAGCGCGCCGGGTGCGCGCGGGCGGCGTAGAACTCCTCGACCACCGCCAGATCGTCGTCGCGCAGCGCGCGCGTCGACCCCGCGCCCATCGCGAAGTCGAACCGCGTCCCGCTCACGTAGAGCGCGTAGCCGCCCGCGACCGGGATGGCGCCGTCGCCGGCCGTCCCGGCGTCGACGTTGCGGTTCCGGAGGAAGGCGGCCCACAGCTGCGCCGCGGCGCGATCGGGATTCATGAACCTAGCGCGGCTTCGGCGCAGCGGCGCCTAGGCTCTGCCCGTGCCGGCAGCGCTTTCGGATTGCCGTGCGCCTGGTTGCCCGGACCTTGGCGGTGCCCCCATGGCCCCTTGACGGCACGGTGGACCGCGTCGTAAACTGACCGTTGGCTCCAATGACCGTAGGTCGGCCCGCCGAGGGCCGGTAATGTGCGCTCCCGCGAACGCACGCCTGCCGAGGACGCGTCGAGATTTTGGATTTCGTGCGCCTCGCCCCGTCGGCGGAGGCGTTTTTGTTTCCCCCGGAGAGCATTTTGCCGACCGCGAAAAAAGAAGCGACGATCGAGGAGCTGCGCGAGAAGATCGCGGGCGCGAAGAACTTGTTCTTCACGAACTACCAGGGCCTCACCGTCGAAGAGATCTCGAAGCTCCGCAACGAGCTTCGCAAAGACGGCAGCACGTACGGCGTCGTCAAGAACACGTTGTTCAAGCGCGCTGCGAGCGACGAGCTCGCGTCGCAGCTCGACGCGGTGCTCGCGGGTCCGACCGGCGTCGTGTTCGCCGGCGCGGATCCCGTGGCGCCCGCCAAGGCCCTCAAGACGTTCCACGACGCGACGAAAAAGGTCAGCGTCAAAGCCGCGTTCATCGACGGCAAGATCGTCGACGCGGCGCAAGTTCACGCGCTCGCCGCGCTACCCCCCAAGCTCGAGCTGCTCGCGAGACTCGTCGGGTCGCTCAAGAGCCCGCTGTACGGCCTGGTCATGGTCCTCAGCGGCAATCAAAGCGGCCTCGTCCGCGTCCTCAATGCGATTCGCGAGCAGAAGAGCGCGAATCAGCCCGCCATCGCACAGGAGTCCTAAGTCATCATGGCACTCGCCGAACTCATCGATCAGATCGACAAACTCACCGTCCTCGAGCTCGCGGATCTCGTCCACCAGCTCGAAGACAAGTACGGCGTGAGCGCCGCCGCGCCGGTCGCGGCCGCTGCCGCCCCCGCCGCCGCCGCCGCGCCGGCCGAAGCGAAGACCGAATTCGACGTCATCCTCGAAGAGGCGGGCCCGGAGAAGATCAAGGTCATCAAGGCCGTTCGCGAAGTCACGTCGCTCGGTCTCACCGAAGCCAAAGCGTTCGTCGAGAGCGCGCCCAAGGCCGTCAAGGAAGGCATCGCCAAAGACGAGGCCGACGCGATCGCCAAGAAGCTGTCGGAAGCCGGCGCGAAGGTCAGCGTCAAGTAGTACGCTCGCGCTCGCGCGACAAATGAAGACGCCCGCGTTGCAGACGCGGGCGTCTTCGTGTTCGGCGTGTCGTGGTCTTGGCACGTATTTAACGTACAGTGTAGAGGTACGTTCGCGTTTCGTTTGAATTCGGGCTCTCGGTGTCTTCGCTTTTCTTCGGTAGGGTACGTCACATCCGCAATCGTGATCCCCGAGTCCCCGCCTCCGCGCTGGGACTCGTTTTGTTGCTCGCCGCGTGCGGCGGCGGCGGGAGCGGTGCCGGCGCGCCGGTGACGGCGCCTACGCCTACGCCTACGCCTACGCCTACGCCTACGGGTGTCGGCTCGGCGGCGGGTTCGGGCGCTGCGCCTGCAGCGGGCTCGGGCTCGGGCTCGGCAGCGGTCGTTAAGACGGACGCCCCGAAGACCGAACCGAAGACCGACGTGAAGAAGGACGCGAAAAAGGACGACAAGAAGGTCGCCGTGAAGCCGGTCGGCATGCCGATCGAGGAAGCGAAGACCAAGCTCGAAGCGGTGCGCAAGGACGGCAAGGACAAGTTCGCCGCGGCGGCGAAGGACCTCAACACCGACGACGCCGCGAAATCGGTCAGCGGCGATATT
>DASZBS010000135.1:0-25067 GCA_035943995.1 Candidatus Elarobacter sp.
TTCTTCGCACGCGATCGGCGTGATCAGCTCGGCGTCCATCTGGACGTTGTCGCCGGGCATCACCATCTCGACGCCCTCGGGCAGCTTGATCGTGCCCGTCACGTCGGTCGTGCGGAAGTAGAATTGCGGGCGATAGTTCGCGAAGAACGGCGTGTGGCGGCCGCCCTCTTCTTTGGAGAGGACGTACACCTCGGCTTTGAACTTCTTGTGCGGCTTGATCGAGCCCGGCTTCGCGAGCACTTGGCCGCGCTCGATGTCGTTGCGCTCCACGCCGCGCAGCAGCACGCCGACGTTGTCGCCCGCGATGCCCGAGTCCAGCAGCTTGCGGAACATCTCGATGCCGGTGACGACGACCTTGCGGCTCTCGTCCTTGAGCCCGACGATCTCGACCTCTTCGCCGACCTTGACCTGGCCGCGCTCGACGCGGCCCGTGCCGACCGTGCCGCGGCCGGTGATCGTGAAGACGTCTTCGACGGGCATCAGGAACGGCTTGTCGACCGGGCGCTCCGGCGTGGGGATGTAGTCGTCGACCGCATCCATCAACTTGAAGATCGCATCGGCATCCGGATCGCCGCGCTTGCCCGAGCTCGCGAGCGCCTTGGTCGCGGAACCGCGCACGAACGGGATGTTGTCGCCGTCGTAATCTTGCTTGGAGAGCAGCTCGCGCACTTCCATCTCGACGAGCTCGAGCAGCTCCTCGTCGTCGACCAGGTCGACCTTGTTCAGGAAGACCACGATCTTTTGGACGCCGACCTGCTTCATCAGCAGCACGTGCTCGCGCGTCTGCGGCATCGGTCCGTCCGTCGCGGCGACCACGAGGATCGCGCCGTCCATCTGCGCCGCGCCGGTGATCATGTTCTTGATGTAGTCGGCGTGACCGGGGCAGTCGACGTGCGCGTAGTGGCGCTTCGCCGTCTCGTACTCTTGGTGCGAGATGGCGATCGTGATGCCGCGCTCCTTCTCCTCGGGCGCGTTGTCGATGTCGTCGACGTTGCGCTTCTGGATGCTGGAGTGCTCCGTCGCGAGGCAGTTGATGATCGCGGCCGTCAGCGTCGTCTTACCGTGGTCGACGTGACCCGTGGTTCCGATGTTGACGTGCGGCTTCGACCGCTCGAACTTTGCCTTTGCCATGATGCCTTTTTCTCGATGTCCTTCTGGATGCGCGTGATACGCGCGTTGAGTTGTGTCAGGTCCCTAAGCGGTCGCGAGTTTTTTTCCTTGCGCTTTCGCGATGATCTCTTCTTCGATGGACTTGGGCGCCTTTTCGTAGTGCGCGAACTCCATCGTGTAGGTGGCTCGTCCCTGAGTCGCCGACCGAAGATCGGTGGCGTAGCCGAACATCTCGCTGAGCGGGACGTTCGCCTGGATCACCACCGCGCCGCCGACCGCTTCGTCCTGAGACATGATGTGGCCGCGGCGGCGGTTGAGGTCGCCGTTGACCGCGCCCATGTAGTCGCGCGGAGCGGTGACCTCGACGCCCATGATGGGTTCGAGGAGGATCGGGCCCGCGGCGCGGTTCGCTTCCTTGAACGCCATCGAGCCGGCGATCTTGAACGCCATCTCGCTGGAGTCGACGTCGTGGAACGAACCGTCGAAGACCGTCACCTTGAAGTCGAGGACCGGGTAGCCGGCGAGCACGCCGCTCTGCGACGCCTCGCGGATGCCTTCCATGACCGGCTTCTGGAACTCTTTGGGGATCGTCCCGCCGACGATGCCCCATTTGAATTCGTAGCCGGTGTTCGGCTCGCCGGGCTCGAGGCGGATCCAGACGTCGCCGTACTGGCCCTTGCCGCCGGTCTGGCGAACGAACTTTCCTTGCTTCTCGACCTTCTTCGTGATCGCTTCTTTGTACGCGACCTGCGGCTTGCCGACGTTCGCCTCGACCTTGAACTCGCGCTTGAGGCGGTCCAAGATGATCTCGAGATGAAGCTCACCCATGCCGGCGATGATCGTCTGCTGGGTCTCTTCGTCGGTGCGCATGCGGAACGTGGGATCTTCTTGCGCGAGCCGCGTAAGCGCGATGCCCATCTTGTCCTGGTCGCCCTTTGTCTTCGGCTCGATGGCCTGCGAGATGACGGGCTCCGGGAACGTGATGTTCTCGAGCAGGATGGGGTGCTTCTCGTCGCACAGCGTGTCGCCGGTGCGCGTGTCGGTCAGCCCGACCGCCGCGGCGATGTCGCCCGCGCCGATCGCGTCGATGTCTTCGCGATGGTTGGCGTGCATGCGCAGGATGCGCCCGATGCGCTCCTTGCGACCGCTGCGCGCATTGTACAGGTACGTGCCCTTCTCGAGCACGCCGGAGTACACGCGGAAGTACGTGAGGTTGCCGTATGGGTCGGTCGCGATCTTGAACGCGAGCGCGGCGAACGGTTCGTCGTCGGCCGGGCGGCGCGTGATGTCGGCGTCGTCGTCCTTGGGATCCTTGCCGGTGATCGGCTTGGCGTCGATCGGCGACGGCAAGAAGTCGACCACGGCGTCGAGCAGCGGCTGCACGCCTTTGTTCTTGAAAGCCGAGCCGCACAGCATCGGCAGAACCTTGCCCTGGATCGTCGCGGCGCGCAGCGCCTTGTGCAGGCGCTCGATCGGGATCTCTTTGCCGTCGAAGAACATCTCCAGCAGCGCGTCGTCCTGCTCGGCGATCGCCTCGATCAAGTGCTGGCGCCACTCTTGCGCGGTCGTGAACAGTTCGCCGTCCGCTTCGGTGACGGGCGTGGAGTCGGACGTGTTGCCGAGGTCGTCGGTGTAGACGATCTTGGTCATCGTGAACAGGTCGACGACGCCCAGGAAGTCGCCCTCGGCGCCGATCGGCACTTGGATGGGCGTCGCGGGCGCGCCGAGGCGCGTGCGAATCTGGCGGACGCAATTGAAGAAGTCCGCGCCCATGCGGTCCATCTTGTTGACGAAGATGACGCGCGGGACGGCGTACTTGTTGGCTTGGCGCCACACGGTCTCGGACTGCGGCTGCACCGCGGCGACCGAGTCGAACAGCGCGACGAGGCCGTCGAGCACGCGTAAGCTGCGCTCCACCTCGACCGTGAAGTCAACGTGGCCTGGCGTATCGATGATGTTGATTCGCGTGTCGCGCCACGTGCACGCAGTCGCCGCGGACGTGATCGTGATTCCGCGCTCCTGCTCCTGGACCATCCAGTCCATGGTAGCGGCGCCGTCGTGGACTTCACCGATCTTGTGCGTGCGGCCGGTATAGAAAAGAATCCGCTCCGTCGCCGTCGTTTTGCCGGCGTCGATGTGAGCAGCGATCCCGATGTTTCGGGTGTGTTCGAGCGGATAGTCGCGCTTGAGAGCCATGAGAAACCTAGAGGTTGCCGATCACCAGCGGTAGTGGGCGAAAGCTTTGTTGGCTTCCGCCATCTTGTGCGTGTCCTCGCGCTTTTTGATCGAGTTGCCCTGATTGTTGGACGCGTCCATCAACTCGTTCGCGAGCTTTTCGGTCATCGATTTGCCGGGCCGCGCGCGCGCGTAGCTGATCAGCCAGCGCATCGCCATCGCCTGGCGGCGGTCCGGGCGGACCTCCATCGGGACCTGGTAGGTCGCACCGCCGACGCGGCGAGGACGAACCTCGACCAGCGGCATCGCGTTGCCGAGCGCCTGCGTGAAGACGTCCATCGGATCGCGGCCCGACTTGGTCGCGATCAGCTCGAGCGCGTCGTACGTGATGAGCTCGGCGACCGACTTCTTGCCGCGCAGCATCACCTTGTTGATGAAGCGCGCGAGCACTTTCGAACCGAATTTCGGGTCGGGCAGGATCGGTCGTTTGGGGACGGGGCCCTTACGCGGCATGAGTGTACGCGGTCCTTACTTCTTCTTCACGTTGCGCTTGGCGCCGTACTTGGAGCGGCCTTGCTTGCGGTTCGCGGCGCCCGACGTGTCGAGCGTGCCGCGGATGATGTGATAACGCACGCCGGGCAGATCTTTGACGCGGCCGCCGCGGATCAGGACGACCGAGTGCTCCTGCAGGTTGTGGCCGATCCCCGGGATATACGCTGTGACTTCCTCACCGTTGGTGAGGCGCACGCGCGCGACCTTACGCAGCGCCGAGTTCGGCTTCTTCGGCGTGATCGTTTTGACCTGAGTGCAGACGCCGCGGCGCTGCGGATTGCCGGCCACCTCGAAGGTGCGGTTAGGCAGGTCGGGGTGACCCGGCTTGGGTCCGGTCGAAACGACGCGGAAGGCCGGGGTTTTCACCTTTTTCAGCTGTTTCTCGCGGCCCTTACGGACCAGCTGGGAGATCGTCGGCACTCAGTACTCCGGAACGCACACGAAAGCGGCCGAACCACGGCGGTCCGGCCGGAACCTCCGAAGCATACCATTTACCGGCGAGAGCGTCAACGCGGCCAGGCTTCGATCCGGTAGTGGATCGGCGTGAAGCGGCCGTTGTTCGACTGGGCCGCCGAGCAGGCGGTCAGGCCCACGATCAAGCGCTCTTCGGCCCGCACGGCGAACACGTCGCCCGGCTGCGAGCGCGGCGGCAGCACCGCCAACCGCCCGTCCGGGCCGACCTCGACCACCATGAACACGTTGAAGGCCGTCGGGATCTGGTCGGGCTCGATGCCGAACGGTCCCAGCGCTTCCGCGAGGTTGCCGAAGCAGCCGGGGATGTCGTCGTGGTCGCCGCCGTAGCACAGCCGCCAGGTGTCACGGCTGCACGGCGCCAGAAGGAAGTCGTGGGTCCCGGCGTCGTCGCGCACGATGGTGAGCAGGGGGCGCGAGCGGTTCGACCACAGCCGGTTGCCGGCCGTCAGCGCGATCGTCGCCTCGTAGTCGAACGTGCGGCCGTTCGAGAGGATCTCGCGCGGGTCGTCGGCGGCGAACGCGACGAGGTCGGCGACCTGGCCGCCCTGCGGGCCCACGATCTCGAGCGTCGCACCGCGTTCCATGAAGAACGCGGTGCCGCTGCGCGGCGGGACGGTGGTCAGCGTCGCCGACCCGTCAGCGGCGCGGCCGGAACGGGCAGGTCCACTCCGGCTCCGTCGGGCGGCCGGAGTACTGGCGCGCCTCGGAGTGGTAGCCGTAGTCGGCGAGGTTGGGGTTGATGCGGCCGTCCAGCCGCAGCTCGCGCTCGCGGATGCGGGTCTGCAGCGGCTCGAACCGGCCGTCGGCGCGCAGGTTCTCGAACTGCTCGTGCGCGTTGAACACCAGCGTCGGCCAGGCGAAGCGGCGCGCGCTGCGCGACGCGCCCGGATGCATGCCGATGACGAAGAACGCGTCGCCCGCGACGCTGAACGAGAACTTCGAGCTCTCGGGATCGTCGCTCACGCGCGGATCCCACGCGTGGTAACGCGCGTCGAGGTCGTGCAGCCGCTGGAGCTGCGACCACAATTTGCTTTCGAACGCGACCTCGCCGCCGAGCTCGCGCTCGCGGAACACGGCGACGAACGTGGTGAAGTCGCTCTCGAAGCCTTGGCGTTCCGCCGTGAATGCGTAGAGGTCGCGCGCCAGCCCTTCGGTCACCGCGGCGTCGTCGAGCCGGTCGTAGACGCCGAAGCGGTAAGTCTCGCGCCGCAGCGCCGACTTCGCGCCCAGGCACGAGAACGCGTCGTCGAGGACGAAGCCGCGAAACGCGTCGTGCGCGACGCGGGCGAACGGGCTGACCGGCGCGGTGTCGACCAGGCGGATCAGCTCGCCCGCGGTGCTACCGTGATACGACGAGTGCGCGCGCGCCGCATCGCTGGCGAACGGGTTGAGCCAGGCGGACCCCAGGTGGTCCAGGCTGGTCGCGCGCTCGATCATGCCACATCCTCCACGGCCAACCGGCGCCGCAAGACTCGTTCGGAGTGCGCGGCGACCCGCAGCGTGCCCCGCGAGTACCGCACGCCGCCGCGCCCCAACCGCAGCGCGAGCGCGCACCACGACGTGGCCGCCCGCTCCAACACCCACACCGGCGCGAGGATCGCCGTCCGCGGCGGGAACACGCGGCGCGCGCCGCCGCGCGCACGCCCGATCTCGGCCAGCGCGATCGCGCCGACCGCGAACGCGGCGAGCGCCGGCACCCCGAAGCGCGCCGCCGCAACCGCGAGCAGCGGCGCGACCGCGAGCTGCGCCGCCAGCCGGCCGGGCCGCGCGAACTCGTCATAGGCTTGGCGCACGCGCTGCGACAGAAAGTGCCGGGCTGTGGGCGGCCGGCGCACGACGAAGAGGTCGTACGCGACCAGCTCGGCGGCGCCGGCGGCGCGCATCGTCCGGACGAGCTCGAGGTTCTCGAACAGCACCGAGCCGTCGTAGCCGCCCGTGCGCGCGTAGACGTCCATGCGCACGCCCAGCGTGCCCGGCCAGTCGCCGCCGGTCGCGCGGGCGATCAGCGTGCGGCCCGTGTCCAGCACGGCGTGCCACGGCGCGGGGTTGAACACGTTCTGCGGGCGCACGACGCCGGCGCCGTCGAGCAGCGCGGCGAGCCGGCGCAGCGCGAACGGGTCGTAGCGCACGTCGTCGTCGGCGATGACCGCCTTGGCCGTCCGCACGCGGCGCAGGCCGGTGACGGTGCCCGCTACCTTGCCGTTGAGGTCGCCGCGGCGGTCCTCGTCGACGGGGACGTGGAGAATCGCCGGCGGCCAGGTCGCGGCATGGTGCGCGAAGACCGCGGCGGGTGAACCGTCGACGACGATCACCGGCACGAGCTTGGACAGCGCGTCGAGATACGCGGGTAGCTCGTCGTCGTGGACGGCGGCCGTGCGGCGGATCGGCAGCACGTACGTCGTCTCCGCGATGGGGGTGGACATCGGAACCATGTCTTCCCCTGCTTGGCGGCCAGGGAAACGCCACGGAACGCCCGGTCGCTCCATTGGGCCAAAGGAGTTCGGGGTGATGGTGCTTCCCCGTCCGTCCGATACAAAAGCAACATGACTCCGCTCGCCGGGCACGTCGTCGGCTATCTCTCCATGTTCCTCCAGCTGGGCGTCCTCGCGATGCTGGGGGTGCTCGCCGTGCTCGTCCGCACCTCGCTCGGACGGCGGCCGCTCGACGGCTGGGCCGTCGGGCTCTTCGCCAACGCCGCGGCGCTCGCGATCCTGGCCGTCGCCGCCGTGGGGGCCGACGCCGGCCTCCTGCCCGCGCTGCCGGGCGCGACGATCGCCTACGCGCTACTCGAAGACCTCGCGGCCCTTTCGTTCATCGCCGCGATCCAGCGGGAGCGCGGCGTGCGCCCGATCGGCGCACCGGTGCTCATCGTGCTCGCGGTCGCCCTCATTGCGACGTCGGTCGCGGCGTTCGCCTCGCCGGGGTTCCTCGACGTCTACCGCGTGCATGCCGCATGCTTCGGCGTGCTGCTCGCGCTCGCCGCGTTCGCCGGCGTGTGCGTGCGCGAGCGCCGCATCGGCATGCAGCTGGTCACCCTCTCGCTCGCCGCGCTCGCGCTGGATTACCTCCACGTGCCGCTGCTGAGCCTGGTGGGCGTGCACTTCCCGACCACATACCTGGGACTCGAGAGCTACGTGACGATGGTGCTCGACATCGCGCTGGGCGTCGCGATCGTCGTGCACACCACCGACGGTGCGCGCGCCGAGCTCGAGCGGCGCAACGCCGCGCTCGCGCATGCCGAGCGCGCGCTGCGCGAAGCCGCGTACACCGACGCGCTCTGCCGCGTGCCGAACCGCGCCGCGTTCCTCGCGCGGCTCACGGCGCCGCCCGCGAACGGCGCCGTCGCGATGATCGATCTCGACAGCCTCAAGACGATCAACGACCGCTTCGGGCACGCGGCGGGCGACGCCGCGCTCGCGACGGCGGCGCGCTGCCTGCGCGAGCGCTGCGGCGAAGCCGGCACCGTCTATCGCATCGGCGGCGACGAGTTCGCAGGAATCTGGGACGGCGCCGGCACCGACGCGGTGCGCGCGATGCTCGCCGCGATCGACGCCGATCTCGCCGTGCTCGGCGAAGACTTGCAGATGCCGGTGCGCATCTCGTGGGGCGTCGCGGCGTTCGACGCGCAGCACACGTTCGCCGACGCGCTCATCGCCGCGGACACGCGGCTCTACGACAGCCGAACCGTGCGCAGCGGCGTGGTCGTTCCGCTCAAGCGCGTTTAGACGCCGGGGCGCGCGGCTTTCCCGAGATGCCGGCCGCGGCGACGAGCGCGGCGAGGACGCACACGCCGGCCGACGCGAGCATCACCGCGCGCACGCCGGCCAAGTAGCTTTCGCGCACGCCGGCGGCGACGCTCTCGCGGTCGGCGGCCGGAACGTCGTCGGGCACGCTTCCGGTGTACAGCTTCGCGCGGTCGTTGGTGACGATCGCCATCGTCTTGGGGCTCAGCTGGTGGCGCACCATGCGCGACGAGAACGTCGCGTCGAAGACGCCGGCGAGCACGATGCCAAGCGCGGCAACCGCGAGCAGCCCGGCGGTGCGCGCGACCGCGTTGTTCACGCCGGATGCGACGCCGCTCTTCTCGGTGTCGACCGCGTCGAACACCGTCGTCGTGAGCGGCGCGACGAAGAACGCGCCGCCCGCACCGAGCAGCAGCGCGGCGGGGAAGTACGTCGTCCAATAGGAGCCGCCGATGCCGGGCAGCGCGAACGCCACGAAGCCCGCCCCCGCGAGCAGCGCGCCGGCGACGAGCGGGATCCGCGCGCCGATGTGCGCAGTCAGCCCGCCGGACCAGCGCGACAGCGTGAACATCAGGATCACGAACGGCAGCAGCGCGCCGCCGGCCGCGGTGGGCGTGTAGCGCTGCACGTCGATGAGCAGATATGGCACGAAATACAGCGCGCCGCCGAGCGCGGCGTAGAGAAATAGCGTGTAGAGGTTCGCCGCGGCGAAGGTGCGTGAGGCGAACAAGTCGAGCGGCAGCATCGGCGCGCGCGAGTGTCGCTCGACGACGACGAAGATGGCCAGCAGCGCAACGCCGGCGACGATCGCGCCGACGGCGAGCGCATCCGGCACGCCGCCCTGCGAGCGGATCAGCCCGTAGGTGAACGCGCCGAGACCCAGCGTTGCGAGCACCGCGCCCGGCACGTCGAGGTGCTGCGGCATGTCCTCGTCGCGGCTCTCCGGCACGCCGCGCCACGCGATCGCGACCACAGCGACCGCGATCGGAATGTTGATGAGGAACACCCAGCGCCACGACGCGTGCTGCGCGAGGTAGCCGCCGATGACGGGCCCGGCCGCGGAGACGAGCGACGCGAACCCCGACCACGTCCCGATCGCGCGCCCGCGCTCCGCCCCTTCGAACGTGGCGCTGATGATCGCGAGCGACTCCGGCATCGCGCACGCCGCGCCGATCCCTTGCACGCAGCGCGCGAAGATCAGCACCTCGACATTGGGCGCCAGCATGCAGCCCGCCGACGCCGCCGCGAACAGGACGATCCCGGCGACGAACATCTTCTTGCGCCCGTAGAGGTCGCCCAGCGATCCGCCCAGCAGGATCAGCGCCGCCAGGAACAACGCGTAGCCTTCCACGACCCACTGCATCTGCGCGGCGTCGGCGCCCAGGTCGCGCTGGATGACCGGCAGCGCGACGTTTACGGCCGTGCCGTCGATGAACGTCATCGCCGAGCCGAGGATCGTGGCGATCAGCACCCAGGTCTTCATCACCGCGCAAACATCGGGTATAGTGATGACTCACCCCTTCTCCCCGGAGGACCGCATGAGCGAGATCGCGTGGCTCGGGTCGCTCGACGAGGCGCTGGCCGCCGCGCAAAGCGGCGAACGGCTCGTCTTGATGGACGTGTTCAACCCCGGTTGAGGGGGCTGCAAAGCGCTGGATACCGTGACGTATCCCGAAGCCCCGGTGCGTGAAGCGATCGAACGCCTCACGGTGCCCTTTCAAATCGACAACACCGTCGACGCGAACCAGCCGGTGCTGGACCGCTATCGCCACGTCTGGACGCCGGATCTGCGCGTGCTCGACGTCGACGGCACGGAGCTCTACCGCTGGAACGGCTACCTGCCGCCGGCGGAGTTCGCCCCGCAGCTCATCGCGGCAATCGCGCACGCGCGCCTGCGGCGCAAAGAGTTCGACAAGGCAAAACCGTTGTACGAAGAAGTCGTCCGCCGGTTCCCCACCGCATTGGTCGCGGCCGAAGCGCAGTACTTCACCGGCGTGAGCGCGTACCGCGCAACGCACAACCAAAGCGACTTGCTGCACGCGTGGCACGACCTGGAGAAGAGCCATCCCGAAAGCGAGTGGACGGTCAAGCAAAACTTCTAAGACCCCGAAAAAGGCCAGCTCGAAGAAACGCGTCGCGAAGAAGCCCGCCGCGCGCAAGAAAACCACCAGGAAGAAAGCCCCGCCGGTCAAGGTTCCGAAGCGCCCGATGCTCGCGGAGCAGATTCCGCGCGTCGTCGACAACCCGGCGCTGAGCGATCACCTGGCGATCATCACCCGCGCGATCTTTCAGGCGGGCTTGTCGTGGACGTTCATCGACGCGCGCTGGGAACGCTATGTCGCCGAGTTCGACTGGTTCGACACCGCCAAGGTCGCCGCGTACGATGACGCGGCCGTCGCCCGCCTGATGCAGGCCGCCGACATCGTTCATTCGCGCGCCAAGATCGAAGGCACGATCCGCAACGCGCGCGCACTGATCGAGCTCGAACGAGAGTTCGGCTCGGTTCGGGCCTACCAGATGTCATTCGCGAGCTACGACGCGCTGCGCCGCGACACGCAAAAGCGCTTTGCGTATCTCGGCGACATGAACACCTACTACTGGCTGTTCCGCACCGGCGCACCGGTCCCCGACGTCGAGGCCTGGATGAAGACGCAGGCCGTCGATCATCCGCGCATCCGCGAGATGGTTCGTCACCACAAGAGTTCGAGCGCGCGCCGCTAACGGCGCGCGCTCGATGGGGATCGGGTTCGGTCGAAGCGCGGTCAGTTGTTGGTGACCGTGCTGCTCTGGCTCTTCCAGCGGTGGTAAATATGAACGTCCCACCTGCTGCGTCGGCGCGTTGGAGCCCCGACGAACCAGATGCGGCAGTCCGTCGCGGTGGCCAGCGCGTCGATGCTGAACAGCCCCATTGCGTCGAGCGCACGCGTCAGGACGTCATGAGCGCTTTGTCCATCCGGCGGTGACCGCCCGGCGGCCGCAATCGCAGGGCTGACCCCTCAGCATAGAACACCACCTCTTCGGAGTCAGCCCCTGTCAACGATCCCGTGGTCACTACAATTAGGCTGTCACACAGCTCGACGTGTAGCCGGCTCAAACCTAGGGTGCAGGGACGATACCGATGGGGCCATTGTACGTCAACGTCCCTCCGTTATAACTGAGCGCAATGTTCGCTGTCACTTCGCCATCGGCGAAGTTGCCGGAAAACGTGCACGCGAGAGGCCAAGGCCCGAGCGATGCGTTGAGGACCACCTGCGTGACACTCGGCGTTATAACCCCCTGCGCGTCGCCGGACATTGGGAATAAGTAGAACAGCGAAACGAGGTTGATCGTCACCTGCTGCGCGTTGCCGGACGTTTGAACCCCGAACCAAAAGTTGAAATTGGTCTGGCACGTTGCGACGCTTAGCGGATTGTCGTCGGCGAGTAGTTCTATGACTCGTTCATTAATCGTTGTTTTCGCCATGATCGGTCCCTCCCCGGTTAAGGTAGTGATGTGGCCGCCTGCGCGAGGCGCGAGCGACGCTTCGCGCCGTTTCGGAACGCCACCTCGCTGATGCGCGAGCGGAGAGGGGAGCGAGACGATTGCGTCCCCCACGGCAAACGGCACTCCGACTTGAAGGGCTAGCGCGATCTCCCCGCTCGCGCGGTAAATGTGAACGTCCCCACTTGCTGCTCAGGCGCGTTCGAGCCGCCGACGAACCAGATGCGGCAGTCCGTCGCGGTTTCCAGCGCGTCGATGCTGTACAGCCCCGTTGCGTACTCGTCGAGCGCACCGTCCGGCGTGATCCGCGCGAGCTGCGTTCCTAGCATATCGGCGGCGTACAGCGTGCCGTCGCAGCCCACCGTCAGCGCGCTGAGCCGCGCCGACGCGTTCGGCAGGCGCACCGTGCGCAGCACGCCGTGCCGGTCGGCGTGGGCCACCGCCTGCGCAGCGCCCACCCACACCGTGCCGTCGGGCGCAACCGCCAAGCGCGGTGCCGGATACCCGCGCGCAAAGAAACCGTCGGGCAGCGCGACCCGCGACAGCGTTCCGGTCCGCGTCATGAACCCGAGCGCACTCGCGGTCGCGAACCAAAACCCGTCGCGCGCGCCGCGCAGCGCGAGGACGTCGCCCACGTCGTCGGGCACGTCGACGTGCGCGGTTCCGTCGACACGCCCGATCGTGCGCGTCGGATGCGAGCGCGCGAACCACGCTTCGCCGTCGGGCCCGATCGCGAGCCGAATCGCGCCGAGAAAACGCCCAATGCGCGCCGGCCGCGGCGCGCGCGTCGCCTCTGCGGCCGCCGGCTCGGCCGGCGTCGGCACGCCGATCAGCACCGCGTGCGTCGCACCGCCGCGGTCGATCGAGAGCACGTTCGCCGCGCGCTCGTCGTTGAACCACACGGTCCCGTGCGCATCGACGGCAACGTCGCGCGGCCACGGCGCGGGATTTCCGGTCAGCATGCTGACCGCGACGCGTCCCTGCGCGTCGACGCGGCCGATCCCGCTCCGCCGATCGATCCCGCCACCCGGTGTCAGCGCGATCGCCAGCGTGCCGCCGGGCCCCGGCGCCATCGCGCTGGGCCACCATTGCCGGTCGATCGGGGTCGGCCCCGCGGGCGGCACGGGATACTGCACGACGCGCAGCGCGAACGCCGGCGCCGCCGTCGGCTCGGGATGCGGCGCGACCGCGACGGCGCGCACCGGCAGGTCGTCGAAAAGCAGCTCGCGGCGCGCGCCGCCGGAACCCGCCGCGCAGATGACCGCGACATGCGCGTCCCACAGCACGAGATCGTCGAGCGAAGCGCACGCGACCGCACCCAAACGCTGCGCATGTTCGCCGCGCGGGTCGAACGCATAGAGCGCATCCCCCACGACGACGTAGCGCCGCCCGTCCGCGCGCACGCCGACGCGCGACCGCGGCACGCCGGTGCCGACGCGATGCAGAGTGAGCTCACCGGCGGAACGCGCGACCGCCGTTTCACCACGGCTTGACACGATCATCGCGCCGCCGTCGAACCACGCCGCGATGTCCTCGACGCCGTCGAGCCGCACCGGATGCGCGTCCGCGGGCGGGCGATCCGCGTCGTAGCGATACCACGCGCCGGCGACCTGCAGATAAACGAAACCGCCGGCGACGTGCGAGCCCGTCGCGCCATAGGGCGTGTTCGGCTTGCGCGGCCAATTGCGCGCCGCATCGGGCTTGTAGCCGTATTCGTGCAGCACCGTGCCGGTCGTTACGTCGAGCGTCGTGACCGCGAGCGGGAAATACGCATCGAGCTGCACGGGGAACCACGTCGAGTCGAGATAGAGCAGATTGCCCGCAACCCCGAGCGGCGCGGGTCCGTACCCGTGCGCCCAGCGCTCGCGCCCCGTGACGACGTCGAACCCGTGCATCGCATTGACGAGGATCGCGCCGCTCTGGCTGAACGATTGCAGCAGCGTCGTGCCGACGAGCGCCGGCGGACCGCCGATGCCGCCGGTGCCGAGACTCTCCCACATCTCGCGACCCGATGTGCCGTCGAACGCGACGAACGCGGTGCTCTGCCCGCGGTAACGGTACGCATAATAGTAGCCGTCGAGCACGTGGCCGCTGCCGACGGACGGCAGCGTCGCGACGACGTGCCCGGTCAGCGCGTCGAGCGCAACCGTCCCGCCGTTGCCGTCGGGCTGCTCGCGCCCGGCGAACAGCAGCGCGCTCGACGCCGCCGCATCATACGCGCGAAGCCCGGCGACCTGCCACCGCTCAGCACCGGTGGCGAGATCGAGCGCGTGCACGACCTCTTGTTGGTCCGTGCCGGTGAAGTAATACGCAACACCTCCCGCGCTCGCGAGCAGCTTCGCGCCATCGGCCAACGCCGGCAGCGCGAGCGCCCGGGGCGCAGCATGCGGCGGCGCGACGTCGACCGCCGCGCCGCGCGCGACGGGCAGCGGCGACGTCGTCTCGCCGGGACCTTCCCACGCCTGCGGCGCGCGCGAGGCCTGCGGCGCGGGCTGCGCGATCGTGCGTTGCGGCTCAGGCTGCGCGACAGTCGAAACGGCGCTTTGCGCACACGCGCACGCCGCAGCGAGAAAGAACGCGAACCCGAAGCGCCCGGTCAGCGACACGACGATCGGCAAGCAGCGCATGACATCATCACAATGCAAATTTGAGCCCAACGCCGCACATCCTGGCCCCGTGTCACCCTGAGCCTGTCGAAGGGTGCGCCACCGAACGAGCCACCGGATAACAATCGGCATCGACAATCATACAACGTGCATGTCAAAAACATTTTCACATGACAACAGCATTGCACGCGAACGGAACATGATGTAAAATAGCCATACGGTAAAACGACACCATCGTTTCATCGTCTTACAACAAAGCGGCCCAGCCGGTGCTTGAGACACCGACCAGGCCCGTCACCCGATGGAGTAGACCACCGAATGACAAACCCACGATTCGACGCGCCAGCGTCGAAAACCCGGCCGCGCCATGGCCGCCGCCCGCCGCAGACGTACCGCAACGGCCTCGCCTTTCGCCTCGTCCGCGTCGTCTGGCTCACCGCACTCTTCGCCCGCCGCGAGTCGGTGACCATCGCGGACTACCGGCGCCGCTTCGGCGTCTCGCTGCGATCGTTCCGCCGCGATGTCGCGCTGCTGCGCGAAGCCGGCTTCTACCTCGAGACCATCGCGGCCAACCAATACCGCATGCTCTGCTTCAACCGCGATTCCGACGCGCCATGAGAAACGTTGTGCCGTTCCGAGCTCCGGCAAAGTTCGCGGAGTTCGGCATCGACTGGACACGAGCCGCGCAAACCGAAAACGAGCGAACGTTGCGCGAAGCGTTCCTCACGTACGAAACGTCGTGCGGCCCGAACGGCCTGGTATCGATCCTCTTGCTGGACATCGTCTCACGGCGTCAGGGCTCGGTTGCGGAGGATCTCCAGGAAGCCGCGGACCACGCGGAAATCCTGCTGGGAATGAAGCTGCGAAAACACCAGCACGACACGCTGGACGCAGTTCACGACTATCTCACGCACGGCGGCGCGATTTGGTCGTGATCCTGAAAAATACACATGGGTTCCCATTGTGACGACCAGCGGGTTGAGCCAAGGGCGATACGCTCCAACTGTGCATCGGCGAGGCGACCACTCTGGCCGCAGTCGCGGTCGAATCCTCGAACCACGGGGCGTATCTCACGGGATGGCAAGATGACACCGTACACCGCCGACCTCGAGCGTCGCTCGGCAAAGCGCCGAGCGACGCCGGGATCGCGCAGGCGGCGGTAACTCGCGACGCAGCGCGTCGCTGATGAAGGACGCGAACGGCGCGTGGACCGCGCAGTTGTAAGAGCTTCAGGCCGACGCCGCGGACGGCTCCGGCGCGTTGCCCATAGCGAAGTACCGCCGGACGATTTCCGCGCTGAGCGACGACTCCAGTTCTACGGGCCGCTCGCGCAGTCCATCCGAGGCCGGAGCGATCAGATACGCGCGATGCGGCTCGCCAGCCACGCGCAGGTTGCGCACGCGAATCGCGCCGCCGATGAGCGCGTGGAACATGGGGCGCTTCTCATGCTGGGCGCGCGGCGCCGGCTCGATCATCACGACATCCTCGGGCGTGCGACGAGCCGGTTCGCAACGCTCTGCCTGCTCGTGCTCGTCCAGCGGAAGCAACTCATCGGAGTCCGTAAGGAGATCGCCATCGCGCTCGCAGACGCAGGCCAGCACTTCGAGCCGTGCCTGTAGCGCAAGCCATTTGCTGAACGGCTCTTCGAAGTCGAAGAACTTCACGTAGCGGCGACCGGTCAGGTTCACCCGATGCTCACCCGTCGTGAAGAAGCCGCCGCGACGGTACTGGACCAGCCTCGCCTCGCGGAATGTCCCGAGGTTCGGCACCCAGAGGTCGAAGGCGCCAAAGTAGCCGCCGTCGGTTCGGATTCGGCGCGGGCGCTCGATGCGCGCCTCGTACAGGCGCACGCCGTTGGCATTCGGACCCCACAACGATATGACCACGCTCGATCCTCCTTGGCGAAGAAGGCTGGGCCGTCGGCGTGACAACTGGGTGGCACTCTGTGGCCACCGACGCCTCGAATTTGCGAGAAACGTGCCGAGCATCTGCGATCGGCCGACGCCTTCAGCAACGCGGCGGGACCCCGGTCGCGACGAGCCGTTACCTTCGAAATGCAATCACTCGACGAACGGCCTCCGAGCCAGTCGAGTACTTCCGCCAGCGAAGCTTGCTTTGAGTGACAACCATCTGGCACTCGAAGCGACTAATCTCTCTCGTCTATGGCTGCGTCTTATTCTCGACCCGGATGCATTGTGTGCGCCTCATATGCGCCCGGCATCGCCTGCGGTGTGTGCACTGGACGCGTTGAAGACGCGAACGGCACGACGCGAAAACGTCAACAAACGATCCGCAAAGCGCTCGATCGGCGACCAGGCGGCCCGACGGGAGCACCTTCGGGTGTCAGACGCGGCACGGCGATCTGCGAAGAAGGTCATCCCTGGTCGACGGTGACGCTGCGCGGTAGAAACGACGAAGTGGAAGACGCGCAGTGTCCCGAATGCGGCAGGTACTTGATCCGGATCGGCTTCGTCCAGGGCGAATACGTCGCTGACGTCGTCTGCGTCGATGCGTGCAAGAACGCAAAAGACGATGTATGTCGGTGTGCGTGTGGTGGCGCTAACCACGGCATGAATCTCGGCAAGTTGAAATTCGTTCGCAAGAAGAAGAGGTGAAGTTTGAACGAGCCGCAGAGCCGTTTTGACAGATGGGGCGCGACCGGAGCAAACGTCCCCGACCTGAGCGGCGGCTATAATCTCCCGCCCGGAAATAACGGCGACGTCGAATTGCGCTCGCTGGTCGCAGCTGGCATCGCCGCCTTGTATTCCGCAGTCGGATCGGCCCAACGAGCGCCCAGGCTAAACGATGATCAGCGGAACGCGGTCCATCAACTTCTTGTAGCGAACGGATGTCTCGCGGCGTCCGAGGCCGACGCATTTCTCAACCTGATCTCGTGCGGTCTGGAAAAGCCAGCCTAGATCCATGTTCGAGGCCTGGGAGAGATGTCGCGGCGGATGATATTGTGCCGAGAAAGGCCAGAAGTCGCACTGCTGCTGTACGGCTCGGCGGAGCAGTCATGGCGCAAACTGGGGGAGAAGCTCGGATCGAGCGCCATCCCGTCGCCGCAGCCTGGCGAGAAAGACATGCGGCAGATCGAGGCGACCGCCGACTACAAAGCCGCGATGGCAACCGTCGTCGCGAAGTATCATCTCCTCAACGATCTGGAATGGACCATGTGGAGCAAACGGTCTCACGGCGACATCTATGCTCTCGTAGAGGTGTCACAAGAACTCGCCGTCCGGGACGGAAACGTCCGGCGTGCCGCCAACAAGACGCGGCGGCCGGAGAAAGAGGTCGACGCGATGCTGCAGCGGGGTGCCGGGTTCATCCTCGTAGCGTTCAACGCCCTTGTGAGCGAGTTTGGAATCGACACGCGCGGGAGGCTCAAGGACTTGGCGGACAAGTATGAGCGGCTGCAGCAACGACACGATGGACATCAGAACACCTAGATCACGCCGCGTCTCTCGAATAAAAATGGGAACGCGTCGACTTCGTGGTGTGCTCGCCAATATGACGGACAGCCACCTCGTTTCCTGACGGAGAACACGCTCCGCAAACGCCATGCTGCATTGTCCCGAATGAACCCGCACAAGGGCCTCGACCCTGAGACCGTTTCGCTGACCTAGCCGCGTCCAGGAACATGGAACAATCAACAATGCAAAATATTCGTTTTGTTTCCCGGCACGGCATTCAAGAGGTCGAGGTTAGGCGGGCCGGAGGTATCCGCTTTCGAAACGGAGAAACAAAGATGGTTTCCGACCGTGTTGCGGCAATGCTGTTGACAAACGCAGAATTCGTCGACGCGGATACAGGGCGCAACTTGAACTATTGCTGCGCCGATTGTGGTGTTGAAACGCTCTCCGAGGCCTTCATTAGTCCACGGTGCGACGTCATACAATACCGCGATGGACAAGGACGCCGACTCTGCGTAGAACACTTTATCGAACAACATCCGGAATGGCGCGAGTGGAACGACATCCTCGCGCGGCGCGGTAATCAAGAGCCAGTCGAACCGCCAGAGCCAAGATCCATCTTTTCCGACTCGCAGTAAAGCCGGCTGATTTAACGCCGCTCTTTCACCCAACGCGTGCAACTTATGCGATCGGAGAAAACTCTGCGGACGGCGACTGCATCATAACGTACGACGATGAGCTGCGCCCGTATGCGACATTTGAGACGGGTTTGAAACTCCATCTTCTGCTAAAGCGACGATTTGATCCAGGCCGGTTTGTGCGAGATCGTGACGTGGCCACCATTGAAGCGCACGATGGTGCTTGGCGCGCGGAGAACGCGATCGCGGAGACTCAGGGTGAGCGTTTCCAAGCTGGAAAGGAGGACGTCGGCAAACTAGTCGCTCGCATAGGTGAGCTCGTCGTGCCGCGGGTGGCGTCCGCTTCCGAGATAGCGCACCTTCGGTGGGTCGTCGAGGGATGCAAATGGCAAGGAAACTGGTCGTGGCGCGGCGCGTTTATCAACGTAAATCCGATCCCCAACGAGTCGACACCGGATTTAGGTTCCGTTCTAATTTTCGGAAAGCCTGGCCTCAGCGAGGCCGAAGAGCAGGGACTGTGGGATGCTCTGTGCCTCCTTGAGGGCCGCACAGTCCAACGTCTTTCCACCGAAAGCTATGATGCTCATGGGACGCTCATTCAGCAAATACACCATCGGGGAAAGCCGGCGCCGGCCGAGAGTTATCCACCGTTTCGCTTTTGTGGAATGGATGTAGCACGCGACCGGATATCGGCCATACATGAAGCCCTTACCGGGATGCACGAGACGAGCTTTAATATCGAAAAGATTCTCGATCATATGCTCTTCCCTACTGGCGGGCATATGGCGCATGAAGCGTTGCATCTGTCAGTCGCAGCGCATACGATCGCTCACGAATGGTTGAAGTACTGGAAGAACCGTAGTTCCCACCAGGATCGAGTAGCGCAGAGTAGGCGAGCTGAGCAAAGAAAGCGCGGGAACGTGATGAAGAGACGGCCGTTCTCACGGATCCTGCCAAGTTTACGATCTGGTGTCGAAGGCGCTCTGAACGGAATTGCCGCGCACGACAGGGTGAAGGCGAACATCCTGCGTGCCGTCGAACGGTCTAATGAGCTGACGATGGGCGAGCGCCTCTTGCAGATTCTTGAGGCAGACCTTCAAATGCCCCTTGACGGCGATGATCGACGCGCGCTGGGATACCGCAATGAGCTCGCGCACCAGGGCGGATTCGCCGTTGACTTCTTCGATCTGGACTACGACGAGAAGAACCTCAGGCTCGAAGACATCAACCGTTTACGCAATATTGTTACAGAGGCCGTACTTCGACTCTGCGGATATAGCGGAACGATCGACGACTTCACTCTTCCGGGAGGAACGCGAGTTATTTCCAATACACCGCTCAGTCCGTTTCATGTATAGAGACACGCGCCGGAATGCCGGGATCGCTTAAATGCGCGGCAGCGGTAACATCCTAAGAGGCTTCGATACGCGCTATGCGTTGTGTGCGCCGCGCGTCATCCGTCGCATTTCGGGGCGGCTCTCTTCTTTTTCCGTTCGCAGGCGCGTTAATAGCGCTGCCTCATATGCGAAATCCTACGCGGCGAAAAGTGATGCCAGATTTAACTCGCCTACTGCGGTGGCCGCGGGATTAAATCCAGTTCATCAAGCCACCTTTTGATGTTGTCATAATCCTTTAGCGTAACGGCATTTGAAGTCGAAGCGGTCGCAAGATGAACATCCTTGGAGAATGAGGATGTCGTCACGATAACGCCACGCGTCGCATGATGTTGATTAACGGCGCCGAGGAGCCGCTGGACAAGGCCAACACCGACCTTGCGATCCTTCGCGTATCTCTTGCATTCAGTTAAATAGTTCGAGTCGCCCCTTCCACCGCCCGGCCCATGGCTCACTCAGCGGCGGATTGCCATAAAATCGTGCGGACACGAGGTTGTCGTTCTGAACCACGGATGCAAGCAATGGGCCCGAGCGCGGGATAGCCCAGCCCGGTTCGGCCTAACGCCCCGATCACGTTGGAGCCGTCGATCAAGACGATAACGCGCGCCATCCCGTGCCCGCGCTAAAAGAAAAGCCCGCCGGCAGATCATGACGACGGGGGTGTTGCTTACAGGATAAGGTCTTACCCGGTGCGTTGTCAAGATAACCTCGGCGCCCACGTTTCTTCAGAGACACCCGTATGCTCTCGCTAGGCGCGTCCGGTCCGCTTTCTGGCCGAAATGTCTCGTAAGCGAACGACCTGCGCAGCGGACGATTTCTGCACCGTTACGACGCGTTGCGCCGCGACACGCAGAAGCGCTTCGCGCACCTAGGCGACATGAACACGTACTACTGGCTGTTCCGCACGGGCGCAGCGGCCCCCGACGTCGAGATCTGGATGAAGACGCAGGCCGCCGACCACCCGCGCATCCGCGAGATGGTTCTTCACCTTAAAGGTTCGAGCGCGCGCCGGTGACGGCGCGCGCTCGATGGGGATCGGGTTCGGGTCGAAACGCGGTCAGTTGTTGGTGACGGTACCGCTCTGGCTCTTCCAGATCTCGTTGGTCGTTTGGCGGATCAGGTCGCCGGCACCGGCTTGGACGTTCTGGCCGTCGATCTGCAGCTCGGTCAGGACGACTTCGGGGATCACCTGGTTGATGGTCATGATGACTTGCGCGTAATCCGCGAGGTGGCGCTTCGCGAGGTCCGCGGTTGCGGTATCGCCGAGTCCCACCGTCGTCGTGTAGAGCATCGTGTAGCTGATCGTCGCGAGGCTCAGCGCGGTGTAGTCGTCGCGCAAGTTCTTAGATACTTTGGTCTTGCGCACGCTGTCGACTGCCGCGGCGCCGACGCCGAGCAAGCTGCTCCACGCCGACTTGACGGGGCTCGCCGCGTGGCCGCCGAGCTGTTCGAGGCACTGCTCCAGCGCGGTGACGTGCGAATCGGTGAGCCCCTTGAGGCTGGTGATCACCGCCAGCGCGCCAGGAAATTTCTTGGTGTCTTCCATGTCGAGCTGCCGTTGGAGCGGCTGCGCGATGTGGCGTTCGAGCGCGAGCATGTCGCTCACGTAGGTTTGGATCGAGTGCCGTTCGTTCTCGCCGGTTCCACCTTGCGCGGACGAATCGTAACGGATCGTTGAATCTTGGGTCGTTCCGAGGTCACTCATGCAATCATTGTGCCCGGGAAGACGCAACGGCACGCGGGTCGAGGGGTCGGTTGACTTGCGGTTACTCCGCGGGGATCACACGCGCGTCGTGCGCGCTTCCCGTCTCCTCACCTGGTCCGCGCGCAGCCGCAGCGCGAACGTCGTCCCCGCAGCCGAGGACTCGGCGAGCACGAGCGTCCCGCCGGCGCGTTCGACGGCCCGCTTGGAGATCGCGAGTCCGAGCCCGGAGCCCTCGACATCGCCGCGCGTCGCCCCGCGGTAGAAGCGGTCGAAGATCGACGCGCGGTCGTCGGGATGGATGCCCGGCCCTTGGTCGGCGACCGTCACCTCGACGCCGCCGTCGACGGCGTCCGCCACGATGCGGATCGGCGCGCCGGGCGCATACTTGATCGCGTTGTCGACGACATTCGCGATCGCTTCGTGGATCTCGTCGAGGTTGCCGATGACGGTCGCGTCGACCGCGCAGTCCAGCGCGATTTGCAAGCCGGGGTGCAGCAGCCGGCGCGCGTCGACGATCTCTTCGAGCAGCGGGCACAGCTCGAACGGCTCCGGCGGGCGCACGTCCTCGCCTTCCATGCGTGCGAGCAGCACCAGGTTGTCGATGAGCGTGCGCATGCGCGCGCCCTCGATCCCGATCGACGCGAAGATGCGGCGCGAGCGCTCGTCCCCGGCGTCGGCACGGCGCCGCAGCAAGTCGATGTACCCGAGCACGATCGTGAGCGGCGTGCGCAGCTCGTGCCCCGCGTCGGCGACGAACTGGCGCATCTGCGTCTCCGCCTGCTGGCGTTCGGCGAACGCCGCCGCGACCTGCGACGCCGCGGCGTTGTACGCCAGCGCGATCGCGTCGAACTCGCTCTTCCCGGCAACGGTGATCGGCTGCGGCCGGAAGTCACGCGCCGCGAAGCGCTGCAGCGCGTGCGTGACCTCGATGAGCGGGCGCAGCACCTGCTGGGTGATGAAGCGCCCGCCCAGCCATGCCAGCACGCCGGCGCCCGCGCTGACGACGATAATGCCGGCAACCAGCCAGATCGCGATCCGCTGGAAATCTTCCGGCGCGGCTGCGAGCTGAAGCTCGCCGTCCAAGAACTCGATGTGCTGCGGCCGCGTACCGAACGCCGTCGAGAGCGCGAGCCCAAGTCGCGGGCCCGCGAAGCGCAGCGTGCGGTAGTCTTTGTGCTCCACGCGGGCATCGACGACGGTGTACGGGATCGGTGCAACTTCCGGGCGTGTGCGCGATCCCTCTGGCGGCGGGCGCCGCGTCGCGTACATGCGCACGCCGGTGCGATGGTCGCGCTGCTCGAGCTCGATCGCGGCGTTCTCGAACGATTCACCGCGCACGACCGCGCGCGCGCCGAACGCCGCCGCTTCGCGCGCGCCGTCGCTGATGCCGTCGCTCACGATGCGCGCGTAGAACGAAATCGCGACGACCGCGGCCGCGCACGCCACGACGAACACCAGCGCGACCGCGGCCGCGACGTACCAGAACGTCAGCCGCCGCGCGAAGCTGGTGAACATCGGTTCGCTAATGGATGCGCAGCGCGTAGCCCGCGCCGCGGATGGTGCGGATCAGCTTGGGCTCGAACCCGGCGTCGATCTTGGCGCGCAGGTACGACACGTAGGTCTCGACCGCACCCGGACCCACGTCGCGGTCGGTGCCCCACACGAGATCGAGCAACTGGTCGCGGGTGAACACGCGCTCCGGGTTGCGCACGAACGTGAGCAGCAGCGCGTACTCGCGCGCCGACAGCTCGATGCGCTGGTCGCCGCGCTTGACGTCGCGCCGGTCGAGGTCGATCGTCAGATCCGAGTACGACACGATCGACGGCTGCTCGAGCCGCGGCCGGCGCAGCGCGGAGTAGAGCCGCGCGACGAGCTCCGACATCTCGAACGGTTTGGGGATGTAGTCGTCGGCACCGCGGCGCAGGCCGGTGATGCGGTCGTCGGTGTCCGACTTCGCGCTGAGCATCAGGATCGGCGCCTCGGTGATGCGGCGCAGCATCGGCAGCAGCTCGAGGCCGTCGATGAACGGCAGCATCACGTCGAGCACGATCGCGTCCGGGCGCCAGTCGCGCACGAGCTGGAGCCCGGTCCGGCCGTCGGGCGCGCTGCGCACCTCGAAGCCGTCCTCCCCGAGACCCAGCTCGAGCAGCTCGCGGAGGTGGCGCTCGTCGTCGATCACGACGACCCGGTGTGTCGCAGCGGCCATGATCTACTTTTTGACGCTGCCCCCGCCGGTTCCGAGATCCGGCGGCCGCACGACGAACAGCCCGAGGTTCGGCGCGTAGTAGAGTGCGTTGCCCCGGAAACCGCCGCGGCCTTGGCCGCCCGGGCGCGGGCTCTCACCGGGCGCGGGCGACGCGCCGGGAGCGGGTGAGGCCCCGGGAGCGGGTGAGGCACCGGGCATCACGGCAACCTGCACGCCGGCCTCGACCTCGTAGCCCTTCGCCTTCGCTTCAATCGTGGTGAGCACGGTGCCGTACGCGCACGCCGACACGGCGCGCAGCGGGAGCAACGCGGCGAGCAGCTCGGGCGGCGGCGTGAACTGCCCGCGCTGGTCGGTCGAGCTCGGCGACGACGCCGTCACGCGCTCCTGGAAGCCGCCGGGCGGGCCACCGGGGCCGCCGGGACCGCCGGGTTCGCCGCCGGGACCGCCCGGACGCGCGCCGCCCGGAGCAGGCGCGTCGTTGGGCCGGGCCGCGCGCATCTTGTCGATGACGCTCTGCGGGATGTTCGGGCCGAGCCCGAGGTACCACGACGTGCTCTTCGGATCGCCGTGCGGGGTGACGTTGATGCCGTCGACCGCGGGGAGCGTCGCCTGGCCGGCGCCGTACGCAACCGCGGCGGCGCCGATCTGCGCGAGCACTTTCTGCGCCTCGGGCTTGAGGTCGGCGGTGCACTCGGTGCGGCTCGTCGCGATGCTCAGCGGGTCGACGCCCGGCGGCGGCGCGATGAACTGAAGCCGCCCGAAACCGAGCCCGCCGCGTTGCTGGCCACCCTGCGCGCCCGCGGCGCCGACGGTCTGCGAACCGCGCGCACCGGCACCGGTCGCGGCGCCGCGCGAGAGCCCCGCACCCGGACGCGCGCCGGTGTTGAACGAGTACGACACGGTGTAGCTGCGCGGTGCGTTCGGATTCGCCGCTTGCAGCAACGTGCCGCCGCCGCTGAGCGGGATCGGCTGGGCATACTGCAGCGTCGAAAAGTTGCCGCTCTCGGTGTTGAACAGGTTCGACGCGAACACGGTGATGCGCCCCATGCCCAGCGCGTGCGACAGGCCGAGGTTTACGAGCGTGAACGGCGCGAGCCGCTGGTTGTTGTTCGGCCCGACGTAGCGCGCGTTGGCGAGGAACTCGACGCCGCTCCACGGCTGCAGCGCGTCGATGGTGACGTTGCCGGTGTGCAGCGGGCGGCCCGGGATCTGCGAGTCGAGGATCAGCGTGCTGTCCAGGCCGGTGAAGCGCGGATCGGCCGCGGTGACTTGCGCGGAGCTGGTGGTGTACGACGGGATGACGACGACGTTCTTGCCGATGCCGATGCGCGCCGTCGCGGTGTAGCCTTGGTACACGCGCGTCGTGCCGCCGATGAGCTGCGACACGTAGAGCGACTGCGCGGTCGGCGCCGCGAAGCCCGGACATACTTGCCCGAAGTAGCCGCTCACGGCGTCGAAGTACGGGTCGCCGGGGAACAGGCCGAGGCTTGCGGCCGTGACCTGCGCGTTGACGAGCTGGCCCGCCTGGCTCTGGCGGTACGCGCTCACCGAGAACTGCCCGTGCGCCCACT
>DASZBS010000136.1:0-50205 GCA_035943995.1 Candidatus Elarobacter sp.
TCAACGACAGCCTCATGGCTACCGTCGTGCGCGCCGGCGAGCAGAAGCGGATGGTCGCCGTGCTGTTCATCGACGTGGACGGCTTCAAGAACGTGAACGACACGATGGGACATTCGGCCGGCGACGTGCTGCTCAAAGCGCTCGCTAACCGCTTGCGCTCCAACACGCGACAAACAGACTGCGTCGCGCGCATGGGCGGGGACGAGTTCGTCGCCGTCCTCGACGACGTCGGCGGCGCCGAGCGCGCCGAGCAGGTCGCCCGGCACCTTGCGGCCGCCACGGCGAAGCCGATTCGTTTCGGCGAAGAAGAGATCGTGCTGACCTGCAGCATCGGCATCGCGCTGTTCCCCGCCGACGGCGACGACGCGGAAACGCTGATCCGCAACGCGGATGCGGCGATGTATCAGGCCAAGCGCAACGGGCGCGCGCAGGCATGCTTCTTCACGCCGGCGATGCATCATGCGGCCGAACGGCTGCTGCGGCTCGACGGGCGCCTGCGCAAAGCGCTCGGCTCGGGCGGCTTTCGGCTCGACTACCAGCCGATCTACGAGTTGAACGGAACGCTGTGTGCGAGCGAAGCGCTCATCCGCTGGCCGCAGCCGGACGGGACCGTGGTCCAGCCCGACGATTTCGTCCCCTACGCGGAAGAATCAGGGCTCATCGTGGCCATCGGCGCTTGGGCGCTGCGCACCGCCTGTTTTCGAAACGCCGCATGGAGCCGGGCGGCGCGGCCGCTGCGCGTGACGGTCAACGTTTCGGCGAAGCAGCTCGCGGATCCGGACTTCGCGCGCACGGTGCGCGGCGCGCTCGGCGACTCCGGCATGTCGCCGGAGCTCCTCGAGCTGGAACTCACCGAAACGGCGATGTGTGCGAACGTCGAGCGCACCGCCGCGGTCGTTCGCGAGCTGCGCGAGCTGGGTATTCGCTTCGCGGTCGACGACTTCGGAACCGGCTACAACTCGCTGACGACGCTGCGGTCGTTCGTCGTCGACACGCTGAAGCTGGACATGTGCTTCGTCGCCGACATCGCCACGAGCCCGGTGGACCAAGCGATCGCCGCCGCGGTGATCGGCGCCGCCCACCGGTTGGGCGCGACGGTCACCGCGGAAGGCGTCGAAACGGCCGGCCAGCGCGCGACGCTCACGGCGCTCGAGTGCGACGCCGCTCAGGGCTTCCTGTTCGGCCGGCCGATGCCGGCGGAGTCGTTTCGCGAGCTGCTGCACGGCGGTTCGTGGGCGAGCGGCGGCGAGCGTCTCGCAACGGCGCGCGTGGCGGTCCCCCGCCTCGCGCGTCTCGCCGCGTCAACCAGCTAAACGCGCCACGACTGGTCCGTGCGCTCGGCCGCGTCGTTCTCTAAACTAACCTGCGGATGCTCGCGGGCGGGGTTCCGCCCCCCGCTTGGTGAAGCGAAGCATTCCCCATGGCCAAGTTCATCTTCTTCACCGGCGGGGTCGTCAGTTCGCTGGGGAAGGGGATCACCGCCGCCTCGTTAGGCCGGCTGCTGAAGAGCCGGGGCGTCTCGGTGTCGATCCAGAAGCTGGATCCGTACATCAACGTCGACGCCGGAACGATGAACCCGTACCAGCACGGCGAGGTGTTCGTCACCGAGGACGGCGCGGAGACCGATCTCGACCTCGGCCACTACGAGCGCTTCATCGACGAGTCGCTCACGCGCGAGAACAACGTCACGACCGGCCAGATCTACAAGTCGGTGATCGAGAAGGAACGCCGCGGCGACTATCTCGGCGCGACCGTTCAGGTGATCCCGCACATCACCAACGAGATCAAAGCGCACGTCACGCGCGTCGCGGAGACCAGCGGTGCCGACGTGTGCATCGTCGAGGTGGGCGGTACCGTCGGCGACATCGAGTCGCTGCCGTTCCTCGAAGCGATCCGCCAAGTGCGTCACCTCGTCGGCGAGGAGAACGTGATGTTCGTTCACCTCACGCTGCTGCCGCATCTCGGCGCCGCCGACGAGCTCAAGACCAAACCCACGCAGCACTCCGTGCGCGAGCTGCGCGCGATCGGCATCACGCCCGACGCGATCGTGCTGCGCACGCCCAGCTCACGCCCGATCCCGGTGGAGCTGAAAGAGAAGATCGCACTGTTCTGCGACGTCCCGGTCGGGAACGTCGTGCAGAACGGCGACGCGCCGACGATCTACCAAGTGCCGCTGAACTTGGAAGCCGAGGGCCTCGCGGACATCGCGGTGCAGCGGCTGCGCTTGCAGACGACGCCGCCGCAGCTCGAAGAGTGGAGCGCGATTGCCGAGCGCATCCAGAACCCGCGCGGCCGCGTCAAGGTCGCGCTCGTCGGCAAGTACGTGGAGCTCAAGGACGCCTACATCTCGATCAGCGAGGCAATCGGCCACGCGGGGATCTTCCACAACGTCGCGGTCGACGTCGTGCGCGTCGACTCCGAGCGCATCGAAGCCGAAGGGCTGAGCGCGCTCGACGACGTCGACGGCGTGCTCGTCGCGCCGGGCTTCGGCGCGCGCGGCGTGAAAGGCAAGCTCGTCGCGATCCAGCACGTCCGCGAGAACCGCATACCGTTCCTGGGCATCTGCTTCGGGATGCAGCTCGCGTGCGTCGAGTTCGCGCGCAACGTGTGCGGCTGCCCCGAAGCGATGACTACCGAAGTCGACGAGGCGAGCCCCGATCCGGTGATCGACTTCATCCCGGAGCAGCGCAATCTCGACCTCAAGGGCGGCACGATGCGGCTGGGCGCGTACGCGTGCACGCTCGAGCCGGACTCCATCGCGGCGCGCGCGTACGGCCAGATCGAGATCAGCGAGCGGCACCGCCACCGCTACGAGTTCAACAACAAGTACAAAGCGCTCTTCGAAGAGCACCGCATGATGTTCAGCGGGCACCACCCGTTGGGCCGCACGTCGCTGGTGGAGCTGATCGAGCTGCCCGAGAGCGTGCATCCCTGGTTCGTCGGGACGCAGGCGCACCCGGAGTACAAGAGCCGCCCGGACCGCCCGTCGCCGCTGTACCGCGACTGGATCGGCGCCGCGCTCGAACGGTCGCGCGCGCGAACCGCAGTCGGCGGCGGCGCGCTCGTGCACCGCTGAACGCCGCGGACATCACCGTCGTCGTCCTCGCGCGAGACGAGGCGACGCGGCTCGGACACCTGCTCGCGCAGCTGCCGCGCGGCGTACGCGTGTTCGTGCTCGACGCCGCGTCGCAGGACGACACCGCGAACGTCGCGCGCGCGCACGGTGCCGACGTCGAGACGCGGCCGTGGACCGGATTCGTGAACGCGCGGCGCTACGCGTTGGGCCGCGTTGCGACGCGCTGGGCGCTGATGCTCGACGCCGACGAGCTGCTCGACGACACGCTGCGCGACGCGATCCCTGCGGCGAGCGGCGACGTCGCGGGCTACCGTTTGCGGCGCGTGACGATGCTGTGCGGACGGCCGGTGCGCGCCGCCGGCTGGTCGAACGAACGGTTACTGCGGCTCTTTCGCACCGACCGCGCGCGGGTTGCCGCGAACGAGCTCGGCGCCGACCTGCACGAGCGCTGGATCGTCGACGGACCGATCGCCGATCTCCCCGGCGCGATCGTGCACGACTCGTACCCGACGCTCGCGTCGTACCGCGCGAAGTTCGACCGCTACACGACCGTCGAGGCTGCGGCGCTGGTCCCGTCGCACCGCGCGTACCTGCGCGCGCTCGCGACGATGGTGCCGCGCTTTCTGTGGTCGATGCTGCGCTACGGCGGGTGGCGCGACGGCTGGCGCGGTTACTTCGTCGCGTGGGAGAGCGCGCGCTACCGCGTGGTCGTGCGCGCCAAAGCGCTGCGGCACGCGTAGCGATCATGGTGATGGACCGAGCGCAGCAGCATCGATCCTTGCCCGGATTGTCGCTGCGAGGTCGGACGTGGGGGCCCCATGCGAAGCATGGGGGGCGCGGAGCCTGGGGCGGAGCGCCGTGAGCCCCGACGTCGCGCTCGACGTGCGCGAGACGTCGCATATGTCGGCCGGGATGCTCGCGTACGTGCGCGCTCTCCGCAAGCTCTTGCCGCGCGTCGCGCCGGATCTGCGGCTCGCGGAGTTCGGCAGCGGCGACAACTTCGACGCCGCCGAGCAGCTCGGGATGCCGCTCGCGCTCGCGCGCGCGCGCCCGCGGCTCGTCCACTTTCCGACGCCGTTCGTGCCGCGCGTCGTGCCCGCGCCGCACGTCGTCACCGTGCACGACGTGATCGACCTGGAGTTCCCGCAGTACGCGAAGCGCAAGGTCGGCCCGTATTTCCGGCAGGTGGTCGGGCCGGTGCTGCGTTCGGCGCGCGCGGTGATCACCGACGACGACGCCACCGTCGCGCTGCTCGCGCGTTTCCTGCGCGTCGACCCCGCACGCGTGCGCGTCGTGCCGCTCGGCGTCGACGCGCCCGATCCCATGCCGGACCCCGTCGTGCGCCCGCGCCCGTACCTGTTCTACGCAGGGAACCACCGCCCGCACAAGGACCTCGCCACGCTGGTGACGGCGTGGGCGTCGCTCCCTGACGGCGACGCCGTCGATCTCATCCTCACCGGGCCGGAAGAGCCCGCTCTGCGCGGCGCGCGCCACGCGCAAGGCGAGCTGATCTTCCTGGGCGACCGCACCGCGGACGACGTCTGGCGCTTTCATCGCGGCGCGCTCGCGTACGTTCATCCCGCGCTGCGCGAAGGGTTCGGGCTGCCGCTGCTGGAGGCGCTGCGCGTAGGGACACCGGCGATCGCGGCGGACACCGCGACGCCGGCGGTGCTCGCGCCGTACGTGCACCGCTACGCGGCGCACGATGCCGTCGCGCTGCGCGCGCTGCTGCTGCGCGCGATCGAGCAGCCCGGCGCGTTCCGTGCGGACGCGGAGCGCGCGCGCGAAGCGACCGCGCACCTGACGTGGGAGCGCACCGCGCGCGCGACGGCGGACGTCTACCGCGAGCTGCTGCGATGATCCGCGTGGTGCTCGCCGCGCGGCCGACGGCGCGCGCGTCGGCCGGGATGCGCGCGTACACGCGCGCGCTGCTCGAACGGTTACCGCGCGTCGCGCCGGACGTCGAGCTCGTGCCGGTCGAGTCGCCGCTCGCGCTGCACCCGCTCGCGCTGCGGACCGCGCGCCCGCAGCTGGTGCACCTGCCATACCTGGAAGCGGCGCCGCTCGTGCCGCGCCCGTACGTCGCGATGGTGCACGACCTGCTGCACCTGCGGTTTGCACACTTGTACTCGCGCGCGACGGCGCTCTACTGGCGGCTGTTCGCGGTGCCGCTCTACCGCAACGCGACGCGGCTGCTGGTGAGCGACCCGCGCGTCGCGGACGACTGTGTCGCGTTGCTGGGCGTGCCGTCCGACCGCATCCGCGTGGTGCCGCTGGGCTACGACGAAGGGCTGCTCGGTGCGGCGCCGTGGGAAGCGGCGCGCCCGTATGCGTTCTACGCCGGCAACCACGCGCCGCACAAAGACCTCGGCACGCTGTACGCCGCGTGGGCCGCGCTCCCGGAAGAACTTCCGCTCGATCTCGTGCTGACGGGACGGGACGAGCCGGCGGTCCGTTCACGGTACGTGCGAACGAACGGGGCGATCGCGTTTCTCGGCGACGTCGACGACGCGACGCTGGCGCGGCGCTTTCGCGGTGCGCTGGCGTACGTCCAGCCGTCGCTCGCCGAAGGCTTCGGCATCCCGGCGCTGGAGGCGGCCGCGGGCGGCACGCCCGTCCTCGCGACGGCGACCTCCGTGCCGGCGGCCGTCGCGCCCTACGCGCGGACGTTCGCGCCGGGCGATGCGAGCGCGCTCGCCGCGCTGCTCGCGGCGGTCGCGCGCGAGCCCGCGCGAGCGCGCGAACGGGCCGCCGAGGGCGCCGTCATGCTGCGGGCGTATACGTGGGATCGGTTCGCGGCCTCGACGGCCGCCGTCTATCGCGAGGTGGTATGCCCCTGATCCGTCCCCTGGTCGCCGCGGTGCTCGCAGTGTGCGTCGCGGCGTGGGCGGTGCCCGCCTCGGCCGCGCCGCCGCCGAAAAAGGACGACGTCCCCATCCGCGCGATCGCGATCATCGTCAACGGCGACGAGCTCGCGCGCGACCCCGCGCCGCGGCGCGTCGGCGGCCGCGTGCTCGTCCCCGTCGTGCGCATCTACAGCGCGCTGGGCATCAACGTCGCGCGCGACGGCGCGACGCTCGTCGCGTCGGCGCCCTCCAAGCGCATCACCGTCACGGTCGGCTCGAGCCGCGCGACGGTCGATACGCGCACCATCATGATGGACTCGCCGGCGATCGAGATCGACGGCGCGACCTACGTGCCGCTGCGCTTCGTGGCGGACTCGCTGGGCGCGCAGGTGACCTACGACCCCAAGGCCGAGCGCGTCGAGGTTACCTCGTCGGTGGTCGGCCGCGCGCCGGGGCTCGAGCAGCACACGCCCGGAGGCTCGACGCAGATCGTCGGCACGGTGAGCGCCGTCGACCTCGACTCCGCGCCCGAGACGGTCACGGTGACGCGCGGGCCCGGCGCGCGCACGATCGCGATCACGTCCGACGCGCGGATCGTCGTGCAGGACGTCGTCACGCGCACCAGCACGCCGGCCTCGCTCAAGGACGTGCACGTCGGCGACGCGGTCAGCGTCATCTTGCGCCGCGACGGCGGGGTCGACGAAGTCGTCGCGCGCTACGCGTCGCGCGCGGGGATCATCGCGGCGGTCTCGCCGAGCGCGTTCGTGCTGCAGAACGGCTACGTCGTCACGCCCGACAAGAGCACGGACATCACCCTCAACGGGCAGCCCGCGGCGCTCGGCGACCTCAAGGTAGGCGACAACGCGACCGTGCGGCTCAACCCCGATACGGGCGAGAAGCGCCAGATCATCGTCGCGCGCGCGTCGCCGACGACACCCGGTCCGGCCGGCGCCGCGCAGATCACCGACGTCGCGATCAGCGCCAAGGGCGCGCTGCGCGCCGGCGACGCGTTCACCGTCACGCTGCACGGCACGCCCGGCGGCCGCGCGGCGTTCGACATCGGCACGTATCTCACGGGGATCGCGCTGCCCGAGACGCAACCGGGCACGTACTCGACGCGCTACACCGTTCCGCCCGGCGTCAACTTCAGCCGTACCACCGTGTACGGCCATCTCACGGTCGGTGCCACCGAGGCGCCGCGCGCGGAGGCCGCTCAGCTCGTCGCCGTGACGACGACGCCGCCGCAGATCGTCGACATCGCACCTCCCAACGGGCAGGTCGTCAACAACAGCAAACCGTCGATCTACGCGACGTACCGGTCGCCCACCGACGTCGGCATCAACGCGCAGTCGGTGCAGATCGAAGTCAACGGGCTCGACGTCACCGCGTCGTCGACGCGCACCGACCAGTTCATCACGTACAGCCCCGGCGCCGCGCTGCCGGATGGGCCGGTCACGATCAAGGTGACGATCTACGACAACGCCGGGAACAAGCAGTCGCGCTCGTGGACGTTCACCGTCCGCACGCATTAGTGTGTAGGCGCAAAGTGCGCCTACACTCGCGTTCGGCCCTTCGACGAGCTCAGGGCCGATCCGCCGCAATCGGCACCATGGTGTTCGCGCTTGCGACTATGCTGTGCAGCTGCGGCGGTGCTTCGAGCGGCGGCGGCGGGGGCGCGAACGGCAACGCACCGCCGCTGGTGATGGCGCGCGTGAAGGACGCGGTCGTGCTCGACCCGTCGCACGCCACCGACGGTTTGTCGCTCAACACGACCAACGAAGTGCTGCAAGGCATCGTGACGTTCAAGCCGGGCTCGTTCGACGTCGTCGGCGACGCCGCGAAGTCGTGGACGCGCTCGGCCGACGGCAAGACGTGGACGTTCGAGCTGTACCCGAACCTCGTGTTCTCCGACGGCACGCCGCTCGACGCCAAGGCGGTGAAGTTCAACCTGGACCGCTGGCGCCTCACCACGAATCCCGCGCACGGCAACTTCGCGTACACGTACTACGCGGACGACTTCGGCGGCTTCCCCGGCGTCATCACCGGCGTGCAAGCGCCGACGCCTACGCGCGTCGTGGTCACGCTCGCGAAACCGTTCGGGCCGTTCCTGCGCGACATCGCCGAGCAGTCGTTCGGCCTCGGCTCACCGCAAGCGATCAACGCCGATCCGAAGGCGTTCGAGCTCAAGCCGGTCGGCAGCGGGCCGTACATGGTCGCCGAGTGGCAGCGCGACGATCACATCACGCTCGTCGCGAACCCCAAGTGGCAAGGGCGGAAACCCGGCTATCCGACGGTGATCATCCGCGACATCCCCGATCAGGCGACGAGCGTGCTGTCGATCCAGAAGGGCGACATCGACATGCTCACCGACCCGCGCCCCGACGACGCGAAGACGCTCGCGAAGCAGACCGGCATCACGGTCGTCGAGCAGCCGTCCAACAACGTGAGCTACGTCGCGATGGACGTGGAGAAGAAGCCGTTCGGCGACGTGCGCGTGCGCCGTGCGGTCGCGTACGCGCTCGACGCGGCGACGATGGCGACGAGCTTGTACTCGTCCGGCGCGGTCGTCGCCGACAACTGGACGCCGCCGGGGATGCTCGGCGAGAACCCTGCGGTCAAAGCGTACGCGCACGACGTCGCCAAGGCGAGATCGCTGCTGGCGGCGGCCGGCTTCCCGCACGGTTTCGCGACGACGCTGAGCTACTCGACCGCGCCGCGCCCGTATCTGCCCGAGCCGCAGCGCGTCGCGGAGACGATCCAGGCGGAGCTCGCGCTCGCGGGCATCCAGATCACGCTGCAGCCGTCGGAGTGGGGCGTGTTCCTGGACAAGATCAAGCACGGCCAGCACGAGATGTGCCTCATCGGCTGGACGGGCGACAACGGCGATCCCGACAATTTCTTCTACCCGCTGCTGGATCAGGACTCGGCGCGCAAGGACGGCAACGCGCAGAACTACTCGTTCTGGCGCGATCCCGCGTTCCACAAACTGATGCTGGCGGGTCAGGCGACGGTCGACGACGCGAAGCGCAAGATCATCTACCAGCAGGCCAACGCGATGGTGCACGAACAGGCGCCGGCGATCTCGCTCGTGCACACGACCGTACCGTTGGTGATGAAGTCGTCGGTCGACGGCTTCGTCCCCAGCCCCAACACGTCGTACCACTTCAACTTGATCAAAGCACCCGTGGGGCAATGACGATGGCGACGGATTCGAGCTGCATCTTCTGCATGATCGCGAGCAAGGAGATCCCCGCGCACGAGGTGCTGCGCGACGAGCACGTCGTCGCGTTCCACGACCTCAACCCGCAAGCCCCGACCCACGTCCTCGTGATACCGATCGAGCACGCGGCGCACCTGAGCGACTTCACCGCGTCGGCGACCGACGAACGCGCCGCGCGCATCCTCACCGCGGCGGCGGAGATCGGCCGCAGCTTCGGCCGCGACGGCTACCGCGTCGTGATCAACGAAGGCCCCGACGGCGGCCAAACGGTGGGCCACCTCCACGCCCACGTCCTCGCAGGCCGCCACATGAAGTGGCCGCCCGGCTAGAGTCCGACCCAAGCGGGCAGCTTTGACCGTCGGGCGTTCCTGTGGTATCGTTCTCGTTCGGGCCCGTTTGGGTCACGAAGCGGTTTCGACCGCGCGGAGGGAGGTGTTCTAGTAGATGGAGATTCGAGTCGCACCGGGCGAGACGATCGAGAGCGCATTGCGCCGGTTCAAGAAGGCGACCCAGAAGGCCGGCGTCCTCGCGGAAGCCCGCAAGCACGAGCACTACGAGAAGCCCAGCGTCCGCCGCAAGAAGAAGAGCGCCGCCGCCCGCAAGCGCCGCAGCTAAGCGAGCGCAAGCCCAGCAACGACGAAGGCGCCTCGGATTCCGGGGCGCCTTTTCTTACCGCAACCAAGATTCGACACACAGCATGAGCATCAAAGACCAGATCACGGCCGACCTCAAAGACGCGATGCGCGCGCGGGACCAGCTTCGGCTGGACACGCTGCGCAGCGTCATCTCTGCGTTCAACTACCGCCGCATCGAAGCGGGCTCCGACCTGTCCGACGCCGATCAGCTCGCGGTCGTGCAGAAGCTCGTCAAGCAGCGGTCCGACTCGATCGAGCAGTACACCACCGGCAACCGCCCGGAACTGGCCGAGAAGGAGACGCGCGAGCGCGAGATCTTGCAGCAGTACCTGCCCGCCCAGAAGTCGGCCGAGGAGATCCGCGCGGTGGTTCAAGCCGCGCTGGCGGGGATTCCGGCCGAAGCGCGCAATCAGGGCGCCGTGATGAAAGCTGTCATGCCGCAGCTCAAGGGCCTCGCCGACGGCAACGCAATCCGGCAGATCGTCACCGAGGAGCTCGCGTCCACGTAACTACCGCGGCGCAGGCGAGGTAGTCCTCGCCGTGCTCCTCCGCCGCCTCGCCGCATTGGTCTGTCTCCTCGCCGGAGGTCTCTCCGCGTGGGCGCAGTCTGCCGCCGCGACGCCCGAGGGCGGGGTTCTGGTCGTCCCGATCAACGGCACCATCGACGAGGGCATGGCGCATCTCGTCCAGCGCGCCGTCGCCCAAGCCAAGGCCGAGCACGCCCGCGCGATCGTCCTCGACGTGGATACCTACGGCGGGCTCGTGGTCGCCGGCACCGAGATCCGCGACGCGCTGCTGCGCAGCGACGTTCCGGTGGACGCGTACGTCGAACGCGCGACGTCGGCCGGCGCGCTGGTCACGCTGGCGGCCGCGCGCATCGTCATGACCTCGGGCGCCACGTTCGGCGACGCGCAGCCGATCCCGAACACGGAGAAGACCGTCTCGTTCCTGCGCGCCGAGTTCGAGTCCACCGCGCACGCCCGCCATCGCGACGCGCAGTTGGCCAAGGCGATGGTCGACAGCCGCATCGACGTGCCCACGTACAAGCCGACCGGATCGCTGCTGAACCTGAGCGCCGATGCCGCGCACAAGGCGGGTTTCTCCGAGGCCACGGTTCCATCACTCGCCGCCGCGTTCACACACTTCGGCCTCGCGAACGCCGCGCGCACCGACGCGTCGTACACGTTCGCCGAGCGGATCGCGCGCTTCGCGACGAGCCCCGAGATCAGCGGCATCTTGCTCGCACTCGGATTTCTCGGGCTGCTCATCGAATTGCAGACGCTGCACGGCGTCGCCGGCGCCATCGGTGCCGGTTCGCTCGCGCTCTTTTTCGGCACGCACATCTACGCCGGTTTCTCGAACGGGCTGATCCTCGCGCTGGCGCTGGTCGGCGTGCTGCTGATCCTGTTCGAGCTGCACGTGCTGCCAGGCCACGGGATCGCGATGACGCTCGGCGTGCTGCTGCTCGTCGCATCCGTCCTGCTCGCGTTCGGCGGGCTGGAGTTCATCGTCGGCGGCCTGCAAGCGCTCGCGGTCGCGATCGTCCTGTCCGTCGTCACGTTCGCGTCGCTGCAGCGCGTGCTGCCCGAGAACGCGTTCGTGAAGCGGCTGACGTTCGCGGGGACGCAAGGCCCCGATTACGTCGCCAGCGCCGACCACCGCTATCTGCTCGGCGCTAGCGGGACCGCTCTTTCGTTCCTGCGCCCGGCCGGTGTGGCTACGTTCGGCAATACCCGCGTCGACGTCCTCACGGAGGGGGACTTCGTCCCCGCCGGAACACCCGTCCGGGTCACTCGCGTCGAAGGCGCACGAATTTTCGTGCGCGCTCTGCCGGAGTCCGGAGGCTCAGGAGTCTCATGATCCCGTTCTTGTTCGTCATCGTCGTGATCGCGGCGTTCATCGCGATCATCCTGTTCTTCTACTACTTCCCGCTGGGGTTGTGGATCCGCACCGTCGCGGCCGGCGTACCGCTCTCGATCGGCTCGCTGATCCGGATGCGAATCATCGGCGTGCCGGCCGGGCTGCTCGTCGCCAACCTGGTGCGCGCGCGCAAGGCCGGGCTGCCGCTGACGGTGGACCAGTTGCAATCGCACATTCTGGCCGGCGGCAACGTGGACAAGGTGACGCTGGCGATGATCGCCGCGCAGCGCGCGCAGATCCCGCTCGAGTGGCAGCGCGCGGCGGCGATCGACCTCGCGGGCCGCGACGTGCTCGAAGCGCTGCAGACGTCGGTGAACCCGAAAGTCATCGAGACGCCGCTGTTCCAAGGCGTCGCGCAGAACGGCATCCAGCTCAACGTCAAAGCGCGGATCACGGTGCGCTCCAACCTCGACCGCTACGTCGGCGGCGCCGGCGAGCCCACCATCGTCGCGCGCGTCGGTGAAGGCGTCGTCAGCGCGGTCGGCGCGGCCGTCGACCACAAAGAAGTTCTCGAATATCCGGATCGCATCTCGAAGGCGGTTCTCGCAAAAGGGCTCGACGCCGGTACGGCGTTCGAGATCGTGTCGATCGACATCGCCGACGTCGACGTCGGCAAGAACATCGGCGCCGACCTCCAGACGTCCCAAGCCGAGGCCGACCGCCGCATCGCGCAAGCGAAGGCCGCGGAGCGCCAGTATGCCGCGATGGCGGCCGAGCAAGAGATGAAGGCCGAGACGCAGCGGATGCGCGCGAAGGTCGTCGAGGCCGAAGCGCAGATCCCGGAAGCGATCGCGGAAGCGTTCCGCGCGGGCCACCTCGGCGTGATGGACTACTACCGGCTCAACAACGTCAAGGCGGACACGGAGATGCGCGGCGCGATCGGCCAGACCGTCGGCAGCGACAGCCAGACGCCGCCGCCGGCCGCGGGGTCGCTGCCGCCGCAGTGACGCTTCCCAGCGATCCGGTCGAGGCTCTCAAGTGGGCGCTCAACCACTCGGGCGACGCGTGGTGGGTCTTCGGCCTGATCGCAGGCGGTATCGCCTGGACCAGCAAGCGGATGCGCGACTGGAACCGCCGCAACGCGATCCCGATCGGCCGGACGCAGCTCAACAGCTCGCCCTGGGCGGCCGCCGCGCCGCCCGCGCAAGCCGCGCCGGTCGCGGCGCCGGCCCAAACCGCACCGCCCGCCGCGCCGGCCTCGTCGTACTCCGCCGCGGCGGCGTACGCCGCAGCCGCGTACGCGGCGCAGCCGGCCTATGCGGCGCCGGTAGCCGCGCCGTCGCCGAGCGCGCCGGCTCGCAAGCTGCACCGGGAGATGCCCGCGCAGCGTGCCGGGATGCCCGCGCAGCGCGCCGTCACGCCGGTCGGGCGCTCGGTCGACGTTCCCGCGGCGGCGACGACCGGGGCCTGGACGCTAACCGGCGCTTTCGGCGACCCGGCCCACGCCCGCACGGCAATCGTGATCGCGGAGGTCCTCGGCCCGCCCCTTGGGCTGCGTTGACAGCCGCTCGGGCTGCGATGACAACTTCGCCGGGCCCGGACGCGTTGTAGCGGGGAGATGCCGTCGATCACCAGCGAGGCGACGTTCGACCTCACCGGGCTCTCCGATCCGATCCGCTTCTGCGGACACCGCGACCAGAACCTCAACGCACTCGAAGCGCTCATCCCGGTCGTGGTGCGGCTCGACGGCGACCGCGTCCACGTCAGCGGTGACCGCGGCGCGGTTCGCCGCGCCGAGGACGTACTCGGCGCGATGCTCGCGGCAGCGCGCTCCGGCGCCCAGGTGACGCCGGACGACGTCGCGCTTGCGGCGCGCGCGAGCGGCGAGCGCGGCATCCCGCCGACGCTGGCGACCACGTCGCGCGGCCGCGAGATCCGGCCCAAGACCGACGGTCAGCGCGCACTCGTCGCGGCGATCGCCGCCAACACGCTGTCGTTCGCGATCGGGCCGGCCGGGACGGGCAAGACGTTCCTCGCGATCGTCATGGCAGTGCGCGCGCTGAAAAACCGCGAGGTGTCGCGCATCGTGCTTTCGCGCCCGGCCGTCGAAGCGGGCGAGAAGCTCGGCTTCCTGCCCGGCGATTTCAAAGAAAAGGTCGATCCGTACCTGCGCCCGCTGTACGATGCGCTGCAAGAGCTGCTCGACAACGGCGCTACGGAGAAGTATCTCGAGCGCGGCACGATCGAGGTGGCGCCGCTCGCATACATGCGCGGGCGCACGCTCTCCGACGCGTTCGTGATCCTCGACGAAGCACAGAACGCGACGCACGAGCAGCTCAAGATGTTCCTGACGCGGCTCGGCGCGAACTCGAAGATGGTCGTCACCGGCGACGACACGCAGATCGATCTTCCGCGCGGCATGCGCAGCGGGATCGGGGACGTCGAGCGCCTGTTCATCGGGATGGACGACGTCGGCGTCGTGCGGCTGGACGAGAGCGACGTCGTGCGCCACCCGCTGGTCGGGCGCATCGTCGCGGCGTACAACCAGCTCTCGCGCGAACGCGAGGCGTGACGGCGCGCGACGTGCGGTGATCCATCTCGCCAACCGCACGCGCGGTGCCGGGCTCGACACGCGCGCGTTCGCGAACGTCGTCGAGCGGCTGCTCGCGGAGATCGGCGAGCGCGGGTCGAGCGTCTCGCTGACGTTCGTACGCGATCCCGAGATGCGCGAGCTCAACCGCGAGCATCGCGGCAAGGACGCGCCGACCGACGTGCTGAGCTTCCCGCTGTATCCGCCCGAGGCGTTCGACCGTCGCGGTACGACGCAACCGCTGCCGTATCCCGACGGGCCCGAGCGGATGCTCGGCGACATCGTCGTGAGCGTCGATGCCGCGCGGCGACAGGCTGCGGAGTACGATGCACCGCTCGCGCGCGAGGTGCAGCGCTTGCTGATCCACGCCGTTCTCCACCTCGCGGGGCACGATCACCTCGACCCGGGCGAGCGAGCCGTGATGGAGGCGGAGGAGCGGCGGCTCGCGGACGCAATCGGGATGCCGTGGCCCTACCTCGAATCGAGCACGTCGTGACCCGCACGCTCGCCACCGCCCTCGCCGTCACGCTGCTCGGCGCCGCGCCCGGTGCGCTCGGCGCCGCGCCCGGCGCGCTCGCGCCGTCGCCGGTACCGGTGACGGCGACCGCGCCGCCGCAGCCCGCGACGGTGCAGCCCGCGCGCGCGCACTGGGCCGTGCAGGTCGCCGACGAGGAGACGCAGCGGCTGGTCGACCGCGGCGTCATGATGCTGTACGCGTTCGACGAAGGCGAGGCGCGCATCGCGTTCGGCGAAGCGCGCAAGCGCGCCCCGGATCTCGCGCTCGCGTACTGGGGCGAAGCCGAAGCCGACACGATCGACATCAACCTGCCGCAGTCCGACGCCGGCGACAAGCGCGGCGCCGATGCGGTCGCCGAAGGCCGGCGGCACCTCGCGCACGCGAGCGAGGTCGAGCGCATGCTCGTCGACGCGATCGGCAAACGCTACGGCCGTGGTACGAAGAAGGAGCGCTTCACGCGCTACGCCGACGCGCTGAGCGCATGGACGAAGACGCACCGCGACGATCCCAACGTGCTCGCGGTCGCCGCGTACGCGATCTGGAATGCCGAGGACGCGTTCTTCGACGGTCACGACGCGACCACACAAAAAGTGAAAGAAATGCTCGCGGACCTCGACGACGCGCTCAAGCTCGAGCCCACCAACTTGGGCGCGCACCACCTGCGCATCCACCTGCTCGAAGAGCTGCGCCGCGCGCCCGAAGCCGTGCCGGACGCCGACGCGCTTTCGTCGTACGGGTATCCGCCCGGCACGTCGCATTTGCCGCACATGGCCGGCCACATCTGGGCGCGTGTGGGCGAGTACGCGCGGCTCGTCGACGACAACGCGCGCGCCGTCGCGAACGACAAGGCGTGGTTCGCGCAAGGCGACGGCGCCGGCCAGCACTATATGCGCAGCTATCACGACCACGACGTGGACTTCGTGCTCTACGGCTTGACCACGGTCGGCCGCAACGAGGACGCGCGCGCGTTCGCGAAGAGCGAGGACGCGTACATGCAGAGCAAGGTCGCGCTGCGGCTGCACGACGACACGGCGGTGCTCAAGCTCACGTTCTCGCCGCTTGCGCGCGCGCTCGCCGCGGCGCGGTCGGGCGACGCTGCGACCGCGAAATCCGAGCGCGCGAAGCTCGCCGGCGACGACAAGTCGACGCCCGAAGCGCTGGTCGACGCGGCACTGGCCGCGCACGCGGGCAACGCGGCCGAGCGCGTCGCGGCGTACGCGCGCGCGTACCGCGCGACGAAGTCGAGCCTGCCCGGCGATCCGAAGAACTGGTGGCCCGAACCGATCGGCGAAGGGTACGGCGCGGCACTGCTGGCGGCCGCCAAACCCGCCGACGCCGAGACCGTCTTCAGCGCCGAGCTCAAGCGCTTCCCCAACGACCCGCACCTTGAGTGGGGTCTGGCCGAGGCGCTCAAGGCCCAGGGCAAGGACGACGCCGGGCCGCGCACGGCCTACAAAGCCCACTGGAAGGGCAGCCGCGATCTCACCCTTGCCGATCTCGGATAGGCCCCACGACCTCGGCGCGGCGTTCCGCTACGCGTTCGCGGGGCTCGGCGCGGCGTGGCGGAGCGAGCGCAACCTGCGCATCCACGCCGTCATCGCGGCCGCCGTCATCATCGCGGGCGCCCTCTTGCGCCTCCCCGCCGCGGCCTGGGCGATTCTGTTCCTTGCCATCGCGCTGGTCGTCGGCGCCGAGTTGCTCAACGCCGCCATCGAGGCCGTGGTCGACCTCGTCTCGCCCGAGGACCACCCGCTGGCGAAGCGCGCGAAGGACGTCGCCGCGGCCGCGGTGCTCGTCGCCGCGGCGGGCGCGGTCGCGGTGGGCGTCTGCCTGGTGTTCTGGGCCACGGGGCGCGGGTGACCGTGTGCTATAATGACCCCCGCTTGAGTACCGACCCGCTACCTCCGGGCAGCTCCCCGCCGCGATGACGGAGTCGCACTGGCCCGGCATCGTCGTCCTGGTCCTGCTGGTGGGCGTCGCCGCATTCTTCGCGGCGTCCGAGGCGGCGATCGTGTCCATCAACCGGATTCGCGCCCGCGCGCTCGCCGAGAAGAAGATCCGCGGCTCGCAGCGCCTCGAACGGCTGGTCGAGGACCGCAACCGAACCCTCACCTCGGTCCTGATCGGCAGCACCTTCGTGCTCCTGGCCGCGGACTCGCTGGCGACCTATCTGTTCTTGCAATGGGGCGTCCCGCACGCGGCCATCTGGTCGACCGTCGTGATGACCGTCTCGATCCTGCTCTTCGGCGAGATCCTGCCCAAGACGCTGGCCGTCTCGACGGGTGACCGCACGGCGCTGCGGCTCGCGCCGCTGCTCGGCGCCGTCAAGACCGTGCTCACCCCGCTCACCGCGGCGTTCCTCGCGATCACGGAGCGGCTCGTGCGCGTATTCGGCGGCCACGGTGTTGCAGGACCGTACGTGACCGAGGACGACATCAAGACGCTCGTCAACGTCGGCGTCGAGCAGAACGTGCTCGAAGAGCAAGAGCGCGAGCTGATCCATTCGATCATCGAGTTCGGCGACACGATCGTGCGCGAGGTCATGACGCCGCGCACGGAGATGGTGACGGTGAACGTCAGCTCGTCGCCGCGCCGCGCGCTCGACCTCGTGGTCGCCGAAGGCTATTCGAAGCTGCCGGTCTACGAAGAGACCGTCGACGACATCATCGGCGTGGTGCACGACCGCGAGTTGCTGATCGCGCTCTCGAACGGCACCGTCGCCGAGACGTCGCTGCGCACGCTGATGCGCGCAGTCACGCACGTGCCCGAGAACAAGCGCGTCGCCGAGCTGCTGCGCGAGATGCAGCGCGGAAAATATTCGCTGGCGATCGTGCTCGACGAGTACGGCGGCACCGCCGGGCTGGTCACGATGGAAGACTTGCTCGAAGAGATCGTCGGCGAGATCCGCGACGAGCACGACGAAGGCGAAGAAGAGCCGATCGTGCGCGTCGCCGACGGCGAGTCGATCGTCGAAGCGGGTACGAACATCGAGGACGTCAACGCGGCGCTGGGGATCGCGTTGCCGCACGAGGAGTTCGAGACGATCGGCGGGTTCACGGTGGGGCTGTTCGGGCGGCTGCCGCGCGAGGGCGAGGAGATCGAAGCGAGCGAGGGCGTCAAGCTGCGCGTCGACCGGACGCGCAACCGCCGCATCCTCACGGTGCGCGTTCTCACGGCACCGCGCCAGGTTCGCGACGCCCACGAAGCCGAAGCCGAGGCTGCCGGCCGCTGACGGAACGCAGCTCTTCCACCGATGCGATCGTGCTGCGCGCGCGACCGCTCGGCGAAGCCGATCGCGTGTACACGCTGCTCACGCGCCAGCGCGGCAAGGTCGACGCCGTCGCGAAGGGCGCGCGGCGGCCCCGCAGCTCGCTGGGCGGGCGGCTGGAGCCGTTGGCCGAGGTGCGCGTCGCGCTGCACAGGGGCCGCTCGCTCGACGTCATCACCGAGGTGCGCACGATCGCGTCGTACTGGAGCGGTCTCGTGCGCCCCGACGCGCTGGCGACCGCGTCGCTGTTCGCGGAGACCGTCGACATGTTCTGCGAGCCCGACCTCGCGCTGCCGGAGATCTACGCGCTGCTGGCGGGCGCGATCGGTGCGGTTGCCGCAAGCGTGTCGCCGGCGGGGCTCGTGCCGCGCTTTCAGCTGCGGCTGCTGCACGCGCTCGGCCTCGCGCCCGCCGACGACGCGTGCGTGCGCTGCGGCCAGCCGTTCGACGAGCATCCTTCGACAGGCTCAGCCGCAGCTGACAGCACGTCAGGACAGGCTATTGCGCACCTCGATCTCGAAGCCGGCGGGCTGGGCTGCACGCGCTGCTACGGCGTGCGCGGCGACGCGCACGCGTTCGAGGCCGCCGACGTCGCGAACTTCCGCGCGCTCGGTGCGGAGCGCGGCACCGGCGCCGCGCTGACCGCCACGCTGCGCGTCGCACGCGCCGCGGACGACATCATCACCTGGCACCTCGGCCGCCGCCCGAAGTCGCGCGCGCTTGTCTATGAATTGGAATCGACGTGAGCGACGTCGTGCTCGCGCTCGACGTCGGGACGCGGCGCATCGGCGTCGCGGTCGGCGAGGGGACGTTCGCGTTCCCGCATTCGACGATCCACCGCACGAACGTGCGCGACGACGTCGCCGGCATCGTCGCGCTCGCGCGCGAGCGCGGTGCGCGCACGATCGTCGTGGGCGACCCGCTGACGATGACCGGCGAGCGCGGGCTCGCGAGCGATAGCATCGACGCGTTCGTCGCGCACCTCGCGCGCGCGTTCGACGGCGACATCGCGCGCGTCGACGAGCGGCTGACCACCGCGGCCGCGGAAAAGGCGCTGATCGGTGCGGACGTTTCGCGCGCCAAACGCAAGCAGGTGATCGACCAGGTCGCCGCCGTGGGGATCCTCGAGACGTGGCTGGCCCGCAGACCGCGGTGAGCCGCGCGAGCCGCGCGCTGCTCGGCATCACGGTCGCGACCGTCGTCGCCGTCGGCCTGATCGTCGGTGCGGCGTCGCTCTGGTTTCGCGACGCGGTATACGTCGGCCGCGCGCTGCCCGCACAGCAGACCGACGTGGTGATCCAGCGCGGCTCGACGTTCGCCGAAGTCGTTGCCGCGCTGCGCGAGAAGAACGTCTTGCAGCACCCGCTCGCGTTTCGCATCTTAGCGCGGCTGCGCCACGCCGACGGCAGCGTGAAGGCGGGCGAGTACCGCTTCCCCGCCCACCAGACGAGCGACGACATCCTCAAGCGGCTCGTGCGCGGCGAGCAGTTCGCGGTGTGGGTGACCATCCCGGAGGGCTACACCGCCCGCGAGATCGCCCAGGCGCTCGCGAGCCGCGCGCTCGGCGACGCCGGCGCGTACGAGCACATCTTCCTGCGCAGCGGCGGGATCACCGTCGGCGGGAGCCCGACGACGAACCTCGAGGGGTACCTCTACCCGAGCACCTACCTGCTGCCCACCGACGACTCGCCGCGGCAGGTCGCCCGCGTGCTGGTCGACCAGTTCCGCCAGGAGCTGCCGCGCGACGCGGCCGCGCGCGCCCGGGCGCTGCACCGCAGCGTCCCCGAGGTCGTCACCATCGCCTCGCTGATCGAGCGCGAGGGCAAGGCGGACGACGAGCGCCCGACGATCGCGTCGGTGATCTACAACCGCCTGCGGCTGGGGATGCCGCTGGAGATCGATGCCTCGATCGAGTACACGTTCCCGGAACATCACGACGTGATCACGAAGCGCGACCTGGAGAGCGACTCGCCCTATAACACCTATCGCCACACCGGCCTCCCGCCCACCCCGATCGCGAACCCCGGCAAACCCTCGCTCGACGCCGCGTTCTCGCCCGCGCACAGCGACTTTCTCTACTACGTCGCCAAGGGCGACGGCCACCACGCGTTCGCAAAGACGTTGCAAGAGCACAACGCGAACGTGTCCCGATACCTCAAATAAGGAGCACCGTCATCGAAACCAACGGCACCGCCGGAACGAGCGGCAACGGCACCGGCGGGGAGAAGCAGCCTCTCGACCTCAAGGACGTCCTCGAGCTGCACATGGAGGACGGCACCGCGCTGCGCTTCGAGGTCGTCGGACTGGTCGAGGACGACGAAGGCAACGCGTACGCCGTCTGCTACAACGACGTGAACGATGAGTTCGTGGTGACCGATCAGGTCGGCGACCTCCTCGAGGACGAAGATCTCGCGCAAGAGATCCTCGACGACTTCTTCGTATTGGCGGAAGAGTCGGCGCCGCCGGAGGAGCAGGCGCCGTAGAGCCTGCCCTGAGCTTGTCGAAGGGACCGGTCCTCTTCCTCTCCGCGCGCGTCGGCGAAGGCCATCGCTCGGCCGCCGACGCGGTGCGCGCGCGCCTCGCGGCGCGCGGGATGCGCGGAGAGGTCGTCGACAGCTATCGCTACGCGGCCTCGCTGTTCTCGAAGGTCGTCAGCGACGGCTACATCGGGATGGTGCGGACGATCCCGCAAGTGTACGGGTTCATCTACGACCGTGCGGAGCGCGCGACCGCGGCCGGCGGTTTTCGCGTGTGGGCCAGCGAGTTCACCGCGCGCAACATTCGCGGGCTGATGGAGCGCTTGCGCCCGAGCGTCGTCGTGTGCACGCACGCGTTTCCGTGCGGCGTGATGGCCGCGTACAAACGGCTGTACGACCCCACCGTCCCCGTCATGGGTATCGTGACCGACTTCGTCGTGCACCCGTTCTGGATCTACAAGAACATCGACGCGTACGCGGTCGCGACGCCCGAGATTCGCGCGGCGCTCGTCGGCCGCGGGATCGATCCCGCGCGCGTCGGCGTCGACGGCATCCCGGTCGATCCGCGCTTCGGGATCCCGCCGCCGGACCGCGGCGCGCTGCGCGAGGCGCTGGGCCTGCCGCGCGACGGACCGGTCGCGCTCGTGATGGGCGGCGGCCTCGGGCTGGGGCCGGTGGCGACGACGGTGCGCGCGCTCGCGCGGACGTCGAGCCCGGTCACGCCGGTGGTGATCGTGGGCAAGAACCGCCGGCTGGAGCACCGCGTCGCCGAAGAGGCGCGCCGCGACGGCGCCGACGTGCGCGTGCTGGGCTTCGTGGAGAACGTGTTCGACTGGATGCGCGCCGCCGACGTGCTGGTCACCAAACCGGGCGGCCTGACGACGTCCGAGGCGCTCGCCGTCGGCGTGCCGCTCGTGCTGCTCAAGCCGCTGCCGGGCCAGGAGGAGCGCAACGCGCGCTATCTGGTATCCCGCGGCGCCGCGCTGCGCGCAACGCGCCCCGGCGATCTGGTGCGGGTGGTCGACAGCGTGCTCCACGACGAGCGCATCGCGCAGCGCCTGCACGCGAGTGCCGCCCAGCTCGCGCACCCCGACGCCGCCGAGCGCGTCGCCGCGCGGCTCGCGGAGCTCGCGCAGGGAGCGGACACCGGGCGTTCGAACGTGGCGCAGCGCGTCGCGGAGAGGTGGCCGAGCGGCTGAAGGCGGCGGTTTGCTAAACCGTTATACGAGTTACATCGTATCGAGGGTTCGAATCCCTCCCTCTCCGAATCACCGCGCCGGACGCGCTTCGATCGTCACCCTGAGCTTGTCGAAGGGGCGGAAGGGATCGCGCACGGTGCGCCGTATCCCACGAGGTCGCCGCTGAACGCAGCGCGACACGCGCGGGCGTAGCTCAATTGGATAGAGCAACAGGCTACGAACTTGTAGGTTGGGGGTTCGAGTCCCTCCGCCCGTACGTTTCCACTACGGGCTCTTGCGCGGCATCATCAGCAAGTAGCCGTCGGGATAGTCGAACACGACGTTGAACGCGCGGATGAAATCGAGTCCGACCAGCACGTCGTTGTGCGACATCGAGCCCGACGCGCACGCCGGTACGGGGCGGTACACGATGGGGCCCAGCTCCAGGCTCTGCAACTGGCCGCAGTGCGCGATCTCGCTGCCGTTGACGCCGTAGTACTGGAGCTGCGACGCGAGGCTCGTCGGATCGGTGAAGAACGACACGCGGTCGCGCGAGACCAGGCTCTGGCTGAACAGCACGTGCAGCGGGTTGCCGCTGTCGAGCGTCGCGAGCACCGGCACGCGGCCGGCGACGGTCATCGCGACACGCGGCGTGCCGTCGGCGAGGTCGACGTGCACCACGAGCCCTTTGCTCGTGTCGGGTTGTACCTTCGCCGGGTCCATGATGCGCAGCGTCTTCCCGTCGAGGTCGAGCTCGACGATCGCGCCGGCCAGCAGGTCGAAGCCGATCAGACCCGCGACGTCGGTCTCGGACGAACCGCGCTCGTCGAGCCCCGTGTAGATGATGACGTCGTGCAGCGCGTTGGCGCCGAACGCGATGGTGTCCACCTTGTACAGGTTCGCAGCCGCACCGCCGCCGATGCCGACGATCGTGCTCTCGCCGACGCGCTTGGCGCCGGCGCGGCGTGCGAAGGTGTCGGTGAAGGCGATGGATCCGGCGCCGGTATCGAGGATGAACTTGCCCCGCACGCCGTTGACCATGGCGTAGACGAAGATGCGGTCCTTGGTCAACTCGATCGGCACGGAGGCGACGGCCGGGTCGAAGCTCCACGTCGCGGTTTGCTTCGGCGGGTGCAGCTCGTCGTCGGTCACCGGCTTGTTCGCCTCGATCGTCGTGTACGCGTGCAGCGCCTTCCCGCCGGTGTAGCGCCACGACGACAGCACGCGTTTGCCGCCGCCGACGTCGGTGTAGCCCATCACGTCAAAGCGCGTCTCGTACTTTCCGTTGGGGTCGAGTACCGCGCGTTTGAGGCTGCCCGTCGCGGGGTCGATCGCGAGCTCCGCGGCGACGCCGACCGCCGGTGCGACGCGCACCCACGTCACCGGCGTGCCGTCGATCGTTTCCGTGCGCAGCACCGTGCCCGGCAGCGAGCTCAGCCCTTCGCCGAACAGCGCATCTTCGGTATAGACGTAGCGCGCCGCGTCGCCGATCGTCTGCACCGTGAAGCCGTTCTGATTGGACGACCACAGCACGCGTCCGGTGAAGCCGTCTTCGAACGTACCGCCCGCAGCGCGCGCGTACGATTCGCGAAAAATCGGCCCGCGGTGCACCGCGCGAATGAGTGCGACGACGCGGCCGTCGAGCGTGACCGACCCGGACTCGCGCAGCGATGCGATCGCGCCGTCACCGGCTTGCCACCCGGCGTAGGCCTTGTGCTTGGCGAGCAGCGCCGCGGCATCGTCCGCCGCGCCGGCAGCGCGCGGCGCGACCGCGGCGAGGGCGACGAAGGCGACAAACGCGCTCAGTGTCGCCCGCGCTGCGCGCGAGCGACGCGAACGAATCGTGCGCGCGGTCATGACGTTATTGGCCGTTCGGCGCCGGATACGGCTGATCATCGCGCTTATAAACCGTTCGGCGTGAGAACGATGTGCGAACGCGTGTAGTCGAACGTCCAGTTGAAGTGGCGCAGGAAGTCGAAGCCGATCAGCCCGCCATCACGGCCGAACACCCGCTGGCTCGCGAAACATGTCGTAACGTTCTGGTAGCGATACGGTCCGATCGAAATCTCGCGCAACCGATTGCACGTTTCCGGCTCCGGTGTGACGCCGTCCACGCCGCTGAAATACATCGTCATGTCGAACGATCTGGCGCCTAATTTGATCTCCTCCGGAAGGGTGACGAGCCGTCCGCTCGTCTTCAAGTCGTCGCTGAGGGTTGCGAAGAAATCATCGCCGGTGTCGAAAATCGCCCGGGTCGGAACGGTGCCCACCTTGAGGGCGATCTCCGGCGTATTGTCGGCAAGATTGACCGGGAAAGCATACGCGTCTTTCGCGACGACCGGCTGTACCTTCGCCGGATCGGCGAACGCCATCATCTCATGTTTGAGGTCGACGTGCACGACGGCCGCCGCGAACACGTCGAAGCCGACGATACCGTCGATCGGCGTACGAAAGCTGGTGTCTTTCCGTGCTACCGACAGTACGACGTTCGACAGGGTGTTATCGCCGAAAGCGATCGTATTCGCGCGTCCCCAGCGCGCCGAGCGAGTCCCGCCTGCCACCCCTCCGTACGCTGTGTTGCCGAGCAACGTGAGGCCGATTTGGCCGGCGTACGGCTGGTACAGCAAAATCTGGCTCGCACCTGAATCGAGCAAGAACCGTCCCACGTGGCCATTGATCGAAGCCTGCACGATCACCGCGCGCCCACCGTAGGTTCGGCGTTCGATGCTGATGGGCACGTCGGCACCGGATCCGAACGCCCAGGTGGCGGTCGGGGTCGGCGCTTTCAACTCGTCATCGGTGACGGTGCGTGCCTCACCGTGCCGCAGAACGTACCGCGTGTCCTTGCCATACCGGAGCGTTGAAGGCACGCGGATCCCCGGCGCGATCTCGGAATAGCCCTCGACGTGCTCGATAAACCGGCCGTCGTCAGGATCGAGCGTGACCTGAACATAGGCTCCGGTCGCGTGGTCCAGCGCGAGGTCCGCAGGAAGCCCGCCGCGCGGCGTGACGCGCACGACGTCTACCTGCTTGCCGTCGATCGTCTGAGAGCCGCGGTCTTGCATGTCGACCGTCGCATCGAATATGCCCGCTTCCACGATCGTTGACGTCAGAGACCGGCGCGCATCGTTCTCGAGGTTGGGGACGACGAAGTGGTTCTCGTTCGCATGCCAGAACACGCGGCCGTTGAAGCCTTCTTGTGCGTCGACACCCTCTGAACCGATGACCTCCCGGTACAACGTGCCGCGCCGGTACGTCGTGCTGGTTGCCGGTTCGTAGGTTGGTCCGGGTGACGGCGATGCGGCGGGGGTCGGTGTTGCGGACGGCGCGTATTGATAGGTCAGGACGGTCCCGCCGGGGTTTCCTACATAGGCCGCGTGGCGCGCGAGGGCGGCGCGCGGGTCTTCGGCCGACCGCACGGGCTGCGGGGCCTGGAGGAGCAGTGCGGCAACGGCGAACGCCGCGGTGAAAAGCACGCGGTGCGTCATAGGCAGTTCTTTGGCGGTGGCGGTGGTGCGGGGCCTGCCGCAGACGTGCGGCACCGTGCAGCCCTGGAGGGTCTTGACGGGTTCTCTATAATCGACGTGCGTTCGTCACGACGCGTGCGTCGGACGTGCAACGGCTCGGTAGCTCAGCGGTAGAGCGGGGGACTCATAAGCCCTAGGTCGTAGGTTCAAATCCTACCCGAGTCAGGTTTTCTCGAGGTAACTTCATGTCGACGATCCCCTGCGATTTCTGCCCGCACCCGGTCGACCGGGCGCAAATGGAAGAGATCGAGATCAGCCACTACGTGCCGGACAGCTCGGGGGACGACTTGGCGTACGCGCGGACGTATTTCTTCGGCCACCCGGACTGCGTCCGCAAATTCTACCGCGGCCTGGTCGAGCACAAGCTCGACCTCTTCAAGCACATGCCGACCACCGGCCCCACATCGGGCCCCACCACCGGCCCCACCCCAACCGAAGACCGCGGCCGCTAACGGGGGGGTCGAGGGGTCCACGGAAGTTTCGAATCGCCGCCGAACCGCGAAGGGCGACACCCACGTCGCAGGAAGGCTGACCCGCGTGGTACGCGGGTCATGCCGATGGCTTCGCAGAGCAAAGCGAGGCGAAGCATGGCGAGACGAAGCAGGCTCCCGTAGCTCAATTGGATAGAGTGTCGCCCTCCGAAGGCGAAGGTTGCCCGTTCGAGCCGGGCCGGGAGCACGTTTCACCCGCCGCCGACGCGCCTTCGCCCGCGGCCGAGGACAGGCTGTTCATACGGCGCGCGATGGCGCTCGCGGAGCGTGCGGCGGCCGCCGGCGACGTGCCGATCGGCGCCGTGCTGGTCGTCGACGGCACCGTCTTCGAAGCGTGCAACGAGAAGGAGACGCGGCCGGATCCGACCGCCCACGCGGAGCTGCTCGCGATCCGCGCCGCCGCGCGAGCGCTCGGCCGCTGGCGGATCGGCGGAACGCTGTACGTCACCAAAGAGCCGTGCGCCATGTGCGCCGGTGCGGTGGCCGCCGCGCGGATCGAGCGGCTGGTCTTCGGCTGCCGCGACCCGAAGGGAGGGGCGGCGGGGTCGGTCATCGATATACTCGGATCGGCCGCCGTGAACCATCGCGTCGACGTGGTCGACGGGGTGCTCGCGGAAGAAACCGCCGCACAGCTGCGCGAGTTTTTCGCAGCGAAGCGGGGCGCGGAGAGGTGGTCGAGTGGTTGAAGGCACCCGCCTCGAAAGCGCGCGTACGTTGATAGCGTACCGTGAGTTCGAATCTCACCCTCTCCGCCACGTCAGCGAGGCGTCGTCCCACCCGGGACGGCGCCTCGCCGTTTCGGCGTGCTAGACTCGATCATGCGGTTTCGTTGGAGCCTGTTGGTCTTCGCCGCGCTGGCGGCGTGCATCGTGCCCGCGCGCGCCGCCGCGGCGCTGCATCCCTGGACCGATCCCACCACGCTGCGGCTCGTCGTCACCGCCGATCCGCACGGGTTCAACCCGATCTACCCGACCAATCAGGAAGACGACTACCTCGCGTCGCTCTGCTTCGATCTGCTGATCACGCAGGACGGCGCCGGCCGGCTCGTGCCCGACCTCGCCGCGGAGGTGCCGACCGTGCGCAACGGCGGGATCTCCGCCGACGGCAAGACGATTCGCTACACGCTGCGGCACGGCGTGCGGTGGCACGACGGCGCGCCGTTCACCAGCGCCGACGTCGCCTTCACCTGGCGCGCGATCATGGACGCGCGCAACGCTGTGCCGAACCGGCACGGCTACGACCACGTCGAGCGCGTGGAGACGCCGGATCCCTATACGGTCGTGTTTCATCTCAAGGAGCTGTACGCGCCCTTCGTGCGCACGGTGTTCGCCGAAGCCGACACCACGTATCGCGTGCTGCCGCAGCACCTGCTCGACCACGACGCGTCGCTCGACCGCGCGGATTTCAACACGCACCCGATCGGGACGGGGCCGTACAAGTTCGTGCGCTGGGACCGCGGGCAATCTGTGGAGTACGAAGCGAACCCGGCCTACTTCGGCGGCGCGCCGCACATCCCGAAGATCACCGTGCGCATCATCCCCGACTTCACGACGGTCGCGATCGAGCTGCGCACGCACCACGTCGACCTCGGGCTGCTGGACTCCAACGGATTCACCGGGCTGCGCGGCGCGGACGGTCTGGTGGGCGAGCTGATCCCGGTGAACGGCTTCGCGGCGTATCTGATCAACCGAAACCACGCGCCGCTCGACAACGTGCGCGTCCGGCGCGCGATCGCGCGCGCCATCGACCGCGCGAGCCTCGCGCGCCGCGTCTCGCTGGGCACGGTGCTGCCCGGCTACGCCGACATCCCGCCGGCGCTCTACGGCGGCTCGACGCGCAACGATCCGAACGCGTACGACCCCGCGGCGGCGCGCGCGCTGCTCGACGCCGCGGGGTGGAAGCCCGGTCCGGACGGTATCCGCGTGCGCGACGGCAAGCGGCTCGCGGTGCTGATGGTCGACTACGCCGGCTCGCCGAGCGTGCAGAACATGGACGTGCAGGTCCAGTCGATGCTGCGCGCGGTCGGGATCGACGGTACGATCAAGGATTACGCCGCGGCGACGTTCTTCGCCGCGGCGAGCGCGGGCGGCCCGCTCCAAGGCGGCAACTTCGATCTCGCGCTGCTCGGCTGGCTGTCGGGCACGGATCTCGACAACGAGATCCTGTTCGCGTGCGCGTCACGGCCGCCGCACGGGCGCAACTTCGAGAACTACTGCTCGCAAGAGATGGACGCGCTCCAGCGCGAAGCGCTCTCGACGTACGACGACGCGAAGCGGCGAGCCGCCTACGCGAAGATTGAGGCGCTCATCCTGCGCGACGTGCCGATGGCGTTCGTGAACTACCCGCGCCTGCGCGTCGAGCGCAACGCCGACCTGCACCGGCCCGAACCCAACTTCGTGACGCTGTGGTGGCACATCGCCGAATGGTCGTTCGGGCCGTGAGCGCCTAGAGCGCCAGCTTCGGGTCGCCGGGCGACGCGGGGAACGCGAAGTCGGAGTTCGTCGCGTCGGCCGTCGCCGTGATGCGGCCCATGTGCAACGGGCCGAAGAACGTGTGCGTGTACGTGGCGTGGCGCACGAGCCAGTGGCCCTGCACTACCTCGTAGTCGGTCGTGAACGTCGTCGTCGGCCCGACGTACACCACCTTGGTCGGCAGGTTCGTCACGGTGTCGACGTACACGTCGTGGATGAAGAAGTCCGAGGGGTTGTTGCGGGTGAGCGCCGGCAGCGTCTCCATCGCGATGTGCGCGATGCGGTCGTTCGAGTCGTTCGCGTACGACGCGCGGTAGTTGCGCAGCGACGTCACGACGACGGTGGCGGTCGAGGTCGCGCGCGGGTCCGTGAACGTGATCGCCGCGCCGGGCTCGACGTAGCTGAGCAGGTCGCGCCGGTTGCCGTTGAACGTCACGCGGAAGTAGGAGAGCGCGTCGAACGTCGGGATCAGCGGGAAGCTGTGTGCGTACTGGTGCTGGCCGCGCGGCAGGTCCTGCAGCGCGGCGTAGTCGTCCTTGGTGCGCGTCTCGACCTGGCGCGAGATCACCTGATGTCGGCGCAGCGACGGCACGTCGACGACGACCTCGGTGCGATACGCCAGGTACGGCGGCGCGTTCGCGAAGGCGGCCGCGGCGGCGTTCGCCGTTTGGCGGAACTGGGCGTCGGCGGCGATCATGCGAGCTCGGAGGGTAGGGCAGGGAGAACGATCAAAGCGGCCTCATCGTGTCGGACTCTTCGCGAACAACGTACGCCGGTACCGCTTCGTTCCCGGCATGAGCGGCCCCAACCCGCTCTACGACGACCCCGCGCTCGCGGCTGCGTACGCGCGCGTCACCGCGGCGAACGTGTACAACGCGGCGTACGAACGGCCGGCGGTGCGCGAGGTGCTCGGCGACGTGCGCGGGCACGACGTGCTCGACGCGGCCGCCGCGGCCGGCGAGCACAGCGCGTGGCTGGTCGGGCACGGTGCGCGCGTCGTCGCGCTCGATGCGAGCGAGGCGATGGTGGAGCTGGCGCGCGCGCGGCTCGGCGACGCGGCGACGGTGCTGCGCGCCGACCTCACGCGGCCGCTGCCGCTGGCGGACGCGTCGTTCGACATCGTGCTGTCGTCGCTGACGCTGCACTATCTCGAAGACTGGATCCCCACCCTGCGCGAGTTCGCACGCGTGCTGCGGCCCGGCGGGCGGCTCGTCCTCTCGACGCACCATCCGTTCGTGACGCTCGAGATGACCGACGACTATCACGCGCTGCGGTGCATCGATGACGCGTTCGGCAGCTTCTCGGCGGAGCCCGTGCCGGTGCGCTACTACCACCGCTCGGTCGAGCGAATCGTCGACGACCTGCGCGCGGGCGGCTTCGCCGTGCGCGCGCTTCGCGAGCCGCGGCCGACGGCCGAGGCCGACGCACGCGATCCGTCTTTGGCGGCGCGGCTGCGCACGCGGCCATGGTTCTTGATCGTCGACGCGGAAACCGTCCGGCGATGAGCTACGGCGAGAAGAAGTACGAAGAGTTTCGCGTCGGCGACACGACGACGTTCTCCAAGACGATCACGGAGGCCGATATCCTGCTGTTCGCGGCCGTCAGCGGCGACAACTACCCGCTGCACATGGACGCGGAGTACGCCAAGTCGACGCGGTTCGGCCGGCGCGCCGCGCACGGGATGCTCACGGCGAGCCTGCTGTCCACGGTGAACGGCTTGATGCTGCAGAAGCCGGGCGGGATCTACGTCGAGCAGTCGGTGCGCTTCCGGCGGCCGGTGTTCATCGGCGACACGCTGACCGCGCGTTCCGAAGTCGTCGAGCTCATCGCCGCGAAACGGCGGCTGCGCGTGCGCACGAGCATCGTCAACCAGCACGGCAAAACCGTGGTCGACGGCGAGGGCGTGTTGCAGAAGGACGAGCGCTAGAACAGCGTCGCGGGGACCGCGAGCGGCTCGATGCAGCGCGGGTCTTCGAACGCGTGGTGGTTCATCTCCGGGGTCACCGCGGTTTGGCGCATCCGCGCCGCGTCGTAGGGGACGATCGCATCGAGCGCTTCGGCGACGTCGCCGTGCAGCCACGCGTCGAGCGCGCCGTCGTCGAGGATCGCGGGCATGCGGTCGTGGATGTGAGCGAGCAGCTCGTTCGGCGCGCACGTCACGATGGTGCACGTCGCGACCGGCGACTCTTTGGGACCCCACCGCTCCCACAGGCCGGCGAATGCGAACGGCGCGCCATCCGCGACCGTGAAGCGGTGCGGTTGTTTGCGACCTTTGTCGCCGGTCCACTCGTAGAAGCCGTCGGCGAACACGATGCAACGCCGCCGTTGCAGGGCGCTGCGGAAGGCCGGTTTCTCGGCCAGCGTCTCGGCGCGCGCGTTGATCAGCTTCTGGCCGATCGCGAGGTCCTTGGCCCAGTACGGCACCAAACCCCAGCGCAGCGGCGCGATCTCACCCGCCGCGTCGTTGCGCACGGCGAGCACGTCTTGCGTGGGCGCGATGTTGTACCGCCGCGGCCACGCGCCGCGCAGCGTGAACTGCGGATAGCGGCCGGCGATCCGTTCGGGCCCGGCGAGCGAGAAGCGCGCGCACATCAGGCTGGGGACGTTCGACGCGCGGGAACGAGAGTCTTACGCAGCGTAGCGCCGGGTCATGGAAGCGCTGGATCTTCGAAACGCTCCGCCGCGCGGGCCGCGCGCGCAGCTGGCGGGCATCGTGTTCACCGGGCGCGTCGTCGACAAGCTGCGCGCGTCTTTGCCCGGCGGCGAGCTCAACGGGTATTTTCCGTTCATCGGCTTCAGCGAGCTGTGGGCGTACTACACCGGCATCGACCTGCGCGAGCTGTACGGCGTCGTCGAGCGGGCCGCGTCCGAAGCCGAGGTCGAGGCGTGGATCGCGGAACGCACGGCCGACGTCGACAAAGGGAAGATCAACGGCAAGATGGAGCGGTTCGAGTCGTCGCGGACGTCGGCGGACATGCGCGAGATCTTCGAGCGGTCGTACCCCGCCGAACTGCGCGAACGGCATCCGGTGCTGTTCGATCTGTTCGAAGCCGACGACGCGCGGTTGTACTCCGAACCCACGCCATCGGGGACGCCGCAATGACCGCTGTGCAGTAATTTCCGGCGGGCGGGCCGGGCACCGTTCCCGGCATGGCGGTCACGCGCATCGTGGTCGCGGAGGACGACGCGTCCATCCGCGAGCTTCTCGTGCACCATTTGCGGCGCGATGGTTTTCAGTGCGACGAGGCGCCGGACGGCCCGGCCGCGCTGCGGCTGGCGCGCACCGGCGCCGACGTGCTGATCCTCGACGTCGGATTGCCGGTGGTCGACGGCTTCGAGATCGTGCGGATCTTGCGGCGCGAAGGGCACGAGCTGCCGATCCTGGTGCTGACGGCGCGCTCCGACGAGATCGACCGCGTCGTCGGCTTGGAGATCGGTGCTGACGACTACGTGTCCAAGCCGTTCTCGCCGCGCGAGATCGTCGCGCGCGTGAAAGCGATCGCGCGCCGCGCCGGGCTCGCGTCGACGAACGCGCCCGTGACCCTGAGGTACGAGCGGCTCGAGATCGATCAGGCGGCGCGCGAGGCGCGCGTGGACGGCGTCGACGTGGGCCTCAAGCCGCGCGAGTTCGCGCTGCTGCTGGAGCTGGCGGTGAATCCCGGCGTCGCGCTGTCGCGCGGGACGCTACTGCAGCGCGTGTGGGGCTACGACTTCGAGGGCGACGAGCGCACGGTGGACGTGCACGTGCGGCGCTTGCGGCTCAAGCTGGAGGAGCGCGAAGGTCTGCCGGTGCTGCTGCACACGGTCCACGGCTTCGGATACCGGTTTGCACGCGCCTGACGTTCGCGGACTGTTGCCGCGGCTGGACGCGCTGGAACGGCGGCTGGCGCAGCTCGCGCACGAACCGCGCCCGCTGCTCGTGGTGCGGTTGCCGGAGCTGGAGCGCGTCGCGTGGCGGCGCGGACTGCGCGCGGCGCACGCGCTGGAGCGCGCGGCGGGCGCGGCGTTCTCGACGGCGGTGTCGCGCGTGCTCCGCGCGGACGACCTCGTCGCGCACGACGGCGGGAGCGACGTGTTCGTCGCAGCGCTAGTCGGCCCGACACGCGACGGCGGCGCCGTGCCGGCGCCCGTCGACGTGCGCTCCGCGCTGGCGCGCATCGCGGCGGCGATGGAGGCGAGTATCCGGCTCGACGTGCGAACCGGCTGGACGACGTACGACTGCGCAGCCGACGCCGGCGCGATGGACGCCGTCGTCGAGCGCGCTCTGGTGCGGGGTGCGCAAGAGCGCGAGAGGTACGCGTTCTTCTCGTCGCTGGGCCACGAGCTGCGCACGCCGCTCTCGTCGATCCGCGGCTATCTGGAGACGCTGCTGGAGGACGACGTCGACCTGGGCACGCGCGAGCGTTTCGTGCGGATCGCCTACAACGAGTCGCTGCGGCTGAGCCGGCTGGTCGAGGGGATGTTCGAGATCTCGCTGCTGGACATGCGCGCCGCACTGCCCGCGCCGGCGAGTGGGTCGCTCGCGCATGCGATCGACGCCGCATTCGACGCATGCGCTGCCTCGGCAACGGCGCGTGGCGTCTCGATCGTCCGCGACGACGTGCCGGCGCTGCGCGTCGCGATCGACGCCGACCGGCTTACGCTCGTCCTGGTCAACCTGATCGACAACGCCGTGAAGCACGGCAAGCCCGGCGGCGGCGTGTTCGTTGGCGGCCACGTGGACGAGTCAGGCTTCGTGCGGCTCACCGTCGACGACGACGGCCCCGGGATCGCATGCGTCGACCGTGAGCGAGTGTTCGCGTTCGGCGATCGCGGCGACACCGAGGCGAACGGTACCGGCATCGGTCTCGCCCTCGTGCGGCTCATGATCGAGCGAGCCGGCGGCCGCGTCGACCTGGAGACATCCCCGCTCGGCGGAGCGCGTTTCATCTTAGCGGTGCCGTGCGCGTAAATCGTGATGATAGCTTAGCGGTGGAGCGTTGCTCCTGCCGGAGGGCGCGTCGGTCTCGATGAGTCGCCGCTCGGCGGACTACGCTTCATGGTTCGCCTTCATGATCCGCTTTACACGCGAACCTGCGCCGCGAGCTTCGCACACCCGGTATTGGGCGGCCAATAGTCCGTGCCGGGGTCTGGCTCTGAACGTCGTGCGACCTCGACGCGAACGAACGGAAATCCGGGCACGTAACGGTACAATGCAACAACGTGGCCCGCTTGCGCGAAGTTGCCCCATTCGCGACCTTCGCACGAAACCCCAGGCCGGATTTGCGCTTTGTAGGCCGGCGCCTGAAGATCATCCAGCATTGTTAAAGCACCGACGAAGTAGGCCACGGAGACCATCGGAACGATCAGCGGTGCCCATGCGACCGTACCGGCCGCGATACCCACGATGCGCGGACGGATCGACCACGCAGCTGTTGCGAGGATAAGGTACGCAACGAACGCGGCGGCCGAGAAGAGAAGGTTCAGCAGCGGCGACGACGTTTGCAGTTCCGTAAGCGTCATCAGCCCATTGAGCAAGAGCAGCGCGCCAGCGAGAGCGCACACGGGGATAAACCAGACCCGCGTGCCACGCTTGGTACTCCGCGCGACCACCGCGAGCGCGATCGCTCCGGCGCCGACCTGAAAGCATACCAGGAGCACGAAGACGTGCTTCATCATCCACTCAGCGGCGACCATGGTAACTTTGTATCACAAAGTCTCGTCGACCGCAAGCCTTCCTCACCGAGGATGATGACGATTTTACGGCCGTCGGTCGGATCGAGGCGGAGGGTGTCCATACCTACGGCGCATGGCGGAGCCTGACATGTCGCACCGAATTGATCGCGCACTGGTTCGGTGCTTTGTGAATCGGTTTGCCTCTTGGACATGCGCGGTGGTGGCTGCCGGCCGGAAACCGGTTCGTTGGCGGAGGCAATCAAATCTGCGCGGGACGCATCTGCTGCGAACGCGGCGGCGCGACACGTAGGGATCATGATCGAAGACGTGCCCGCGATCCCAGGTCGCCATCGATACCGACCGCCTCACGCTCGTGCTCGTAAACTTGATCGAGAACGCGGTGAAGCACGGCCATGCCGGCGGTGGCGTCTTCGTCGGCATCGATCGTGGCGATCAGCACCACGTCCGCATCACCGTCGATGACGACGGACCGGGGATCGGGATGGCCGATCGCGACCGAGTATTCGCGCTGGGCGAGCGTGCAGCGACCGTTGCGAACGGCACCGGGATCGGCCTCGCACTCGTGCGGCTGATGCTCGAGCGCGCCGGCGGCCGCGTCGCGCTCGAAGAATCGCCCCTCGGCGGAGCGCGTTTCGTCGTGGGGTTGCCACGCGTCTGAATCGTCGCCGAGTTTCATCGAGCATATGGCAACTACACGTTCGGGGTGTTTTATGGCTGCGGCGGGATTCTCGCTAAATCAGGCCATCCTTGCCGCAAATGGTTACGGATTGGCGGCGCAGGCCACGGGCGGCGCCTGCAAAAAGACAAGGAAACGAGGGAAAAGGGCGGGCTGGAGAATATCAGTATTCCGGCGAGACCAATGGAGTTTACGTCGCGGTCCAAGTTCACTGCGAGAGTTGGAACCATCATAAGAAGAAGCGGCGGCGCCGCTATCCTCACGGCCTGTATCAGCCTATCGTTCTGCGGATGTGCAAAAGAACGGGTATGGTCAACGGAGGTGCGATCTTCCGACGAAGGCTGGCACGCTGTGGCAGAGTCGTTTGTGGTGACGGGGCCAGGCACAAACAGCGTCGACACGGTCGTGCGCATCGAGCGAGGCGCAGGCTTCAGCCGGCAATCATCACGTGTCCTTGGCGTCGCCGATGCCGGACCCGGGCTCGGGCTGACGATGAGATGGCTAACGCCGCGGCATCTTGAAATTGTCCTCCGAGATAATTCTGACTATCTCTACTATCAAGTCGTAAAGACGTCTGGGGTCGACATCTCACTAAGGTATGACTATCAACCCGTGAGGCGCTGAAGTTCGCAAATGCGGCGCCTATCAATGATTGAGAAGGCAGGGCACATGGCGCGCAACATTCCGGTGGAGCATGCTCTCAATGTGATGAACGGGTATAATTCGAGCGGCAAATCGTTGCTGTGTCGTTGACAACCTTTGCCATCCGATGTCACGTTGCCACCGCTATCCTCGGTGGGTGTGTCGGGCTAATGCTCGGAGGATGCGCAAAAAAAGACCCCCCGGTATGGTCGATGCAGGTTCCATCTCCGGGTGGAGAATGGCGTGCTATAGCAGAGACGTTCGTTTGGACCGGGCCTGGCACGAACGACGGGGAAACCACCTTGCGCATCGAGCGCGGGGCTGGCCGCGACCTGTACTCATCAGAGGTTCTCGCCGTCGGCGATGGCGGAGCGTCCCTAGGGCTTTCGATGAAGTGGCTTTCCCCGACGCACCTTCTGATCGTCATCAAGGAAGATCCAAGCAACCTCCAAGAACAAGTCGTCAAAATCATCAGGGATCGACATCTCGCTGAAGTATGATCATCGCGGTCGCAGGCGCTGACGCCGCAGGTGTGACGGTGGCGATCGGGGCGTGTCTGATTTCGACCGATTGTGGGCAGACTTCGGGATGCGATGTCTTCAGGCGATCTGCGGGTAGGGACCGCCGGGTGGGCGATACCGCGCGACGTACGCGAGCGCTTCGACGGCAATGGCACGCGGCTCGAACGATATTCCCGCCGTTTCCGCTGCGTCGAGATCAACTCGTCGTTCTACCGGCCGCATAGGGCGTCGACGTATGCGCGCTGGGCCGCCACCGTGCCGGACGATTTTCGTTTCGCGCTTAAGGTGCCGAAGGAGATCACGCACACCCGGCGCTTCGTGGACGTCGTCGAACCGCTCGAACGGTTTCTCGCCGAGAGCGCGGAGTTGGGTGAGAAGCGCGGCGTGCTGCTCGTGCAGCTGCCGCCGAGGTTTGCCTATGACGCCGCGCTGGTCGACGCGTTCTTCGCGGTGTTTCGCGCGCGCTACGACGGGCTGCTCGCCTGCGAGCCGCGCCACCCGACGTGGTTCGCCGCTGACGCCGACGACGCGCTGCGCCGCGCCCATGTTGCGCGCGTTGCCGCCGATCCCGCGATCGTCCCCGCTGCCGCCGTCCCCGGCGGTTGGGACGGCTTCGTCTACTACCGGCTGCACGGTTCGCCGCGCACGTACTACTCAGCGTACGATGACGCGACATTGAACGCCGTGGCGGGGCGCTTGCGCGCTGCGACCGCACCGGCATGGTGCATCTTCGACAACACCGCGCTCGACGCCGCGACCGCCAACGCGCTCGATCTGACCGAACTGCTCGGCGCGGTCTAGGAGGTGCGCAGGGCCCCGGCGTAGCTCGGACGACATGTCGTCGACACCGAGCGCCCCGGGTACGTTCGTCGCCCGCCTGTTTCCGGCCGGCGGAGCCCCGTTGCAGGTGAGCTCGTTCATGCCGCCGTCCGACACGCCGGGCAACGTCGCCGTCTGCTTGAGCGGCGGCGGCTCGCGCGCGCTCTCCGCCGGGATGGGCGCGCTGCAAGCGTTCGAGCACGTGACGCTTGCGGACGGGACGAGCATGCTGTCCCGCGTCAAGGCGCTCTCGACCGTGTCCGGCGGCTCGTGGCTCGGCGTCCCGTTCACGTTTCTGGACGCGGCGACGCCGGACGGAAACTATCTCGGCACGTACACCGACCCCGGAAATCTCAGCGTGCTGGCTCTGATGGAGCTGCCGAACGGAAACGCCGGCGCGAACGTCACGGAGCATTTCTCGCTCGTCGCGCTCGCGATCAAGGCGTGGGTGCTCTACGAGTTCGACGGAGTTCCGGCCAACATGCTGTGGCAAACGCTCATGGCGCTCCACCTGCTCGTGCCGTACGATCTGTTCGAGGCCGGGCCGAACATGGCGCCGACGTCGTTCTTCTCGTACGACGACGAGACGCTCGGCAAAATCCGAGATGCGAACGCCGGCACGCCGCTCGAGGCGGAGAAGGCGAACGTCGTCGCTCAGGTCCCCGGCCGGCAACGGCCGTATCTCGTGTGCAATACCGCGCTGTTCGTGACCGTCCAGGACCCAGGAACTCCGGAGAACGGCACCTCCGCGCTCGCGCCGGTGCAGTGCACGCCGTTCTTCACGGGGATCGTGGGCCTGCCGAACGCCGTCGATATCAACCAGCGTCTCGCCGGGGGCGGCGGCGTGACGTCGTTCGCGTTCGCGTCGAGCCTCGCATCCGTGTCGGGAGACGAAGACCATACCGTCACCGTGCAGCAGTCGCGCCAGTGGGCGCTCGCGGACATCGTCGGCACGAGCAGCGCGGCGTTCGCGCAGACCGTCCACGCCACGCTGGTCGACCTCGCGACCAATCCGCCGCGGTTCGCCGCCGCCCTGGCGATGCACGGTGAGGACGCGGTGCGGCTCATCGCACGCAGCGGCGGCGACGCGCCGTCGGCGCGCACCTTCATCGCGTCCCGCGTCGCATCGGCGCGCTCGGGAAACGTCGGCATCCTGGACAGCGAGCTCGCCGACTTCCAGGCGCTCATCCCGCGCTACCAGTACTGGCCGGTGCGCGGCGCGACGCCCGCGCCGAACATCGCGCCGACCGATTTCGCCGACGGCGGCAGCCTGGAGAACAGCGGGATCGCCGCGATGCTCGCCTACGGCGACGTCGACAACCTCGTCGCGTTCATCGATACGCTCACGACGCTGGGGCAGGATTCGAACGGCGTCATCATCGTCGACGACTCCATCCCGCCGCTGTTCGGCTACCAGCCGTACGATTCGACGGTCAAAGGCGGTTACGCGCCGTACTCCACCGACACCGACCAGTCGTCCGCGACGTGGTACTACCGCTTCAACCAGGTTTTCCCGAGCGAAGGGTTCGCCGCGGTCCGCGAAGGGTTGTGGGCGGCGAGCGGTGGCGGGAGCTATCGAACGGCGCCGATCTTCTCACAGCCGCTGACGACCGTCGAGAACGCATGGTTCGGCGTAGCGCCGGACAAGCAGGTCACGGTCGTGTGGGTCTACTTGGAGCACGCCGCCGACTGGTACGATCAGCTGGGTTTTGCCGAGCAGCTCGAAGTCGACGCGCAAACCGTGCTCGCCGGCTTCCCGCATTACGACACGCTCAACACCGAGCTGACGCCGACGCAGATCAACCTGCTCGCGAACCTCGTCGCGTGGAGCGTGGTGAACCCGAACAACGTCGGGACGTTCACGTCGCTGTTCGCTCCCGCCGTCACGCCGCCGGCATGAACGAAGCCACGGCCGACCAGTTCGCGCTCGTCGGCGCCGGGCCGATCGGCTTGTGCGTCGCCCGCGCGCTGGCGCAGCACGGGATCCCCTACGTCCAGTTCGAGTCGGCCAACGCCGTCGGTGGCAACTGGCGCGACGGCGTGTACGAGACCGCGCACATCATCTCGTCGCGCAAGACGACGGAGTTCACCGATTACCCGATGCCGGCGGGCTATCCCGACTTTCCCAGCGGCCAGCAGATGCTCGCGTACGTGCAAGACTACGCGCGGCACTACGACTTGGAGAAGAGCATCGCGTTCGGCACGACGGTACGCGACGCGCGGCCGGTCTTCGACGAGGGCGTCGAGCGCTGGGAGCTGACGTTCGCTGACGGCGCGCGGCGCGTCTACAAAGGCGTAATCGCGTGCGTCGGGCACCACTGGGACCGGCGCTGGCCGTCGTACCCGGGCACGTTCGACGGCGAGCTGATCCACTCGAAGGACTACAAGACGCCCGAGCAGCTGCGCGGCAAGCGCGTGCTGGTCATCGGCGGCGGCAACTCCGCCTGCGACATCGCATCCGAGGCCGCGCGCGTCGCGGCGTCGTCGCACCTGAGCACGCGGCGCGGCTATTGGTTCTTGCCCAAGACCATGTTCGGCGTGCCGCTGGTCGAGCTGATCCCGCCGTGGGCGCCGCTGTGGCTGCAGCGCATCGGGCTGCGCGCGGCGCTCACCGTCGCGGTCGGCGACTACGCGCGCTACGGTTTGCAAAAGCCCGATCACGCGATCTTCGAGCACCACCCGACGATCAACAGCGAGCTGCTGCACTACGTCAAGCACGGCCGCATCACGCCGCATCCCGACATCGCGCGGTACGACGGCGCGTTCGTCGAGTTCGCCGACGGCGTGCGCGAGCGCTTCGACCTGATCGTCGCGGCGACCGGCTTCCACCAGACGATCCCGTTCCTCGCGCCCGATCTCGTGCCGGTCGAAGGCCCGATCGTGAAGCTGTACGGCTCGATGATGAGCGACCGCTTCCGCAACATGTACGTGTTCGGCTGGTCGCAGGCGCGCTACGGTTTCGGCCCGATCGTCTCGCCCGGCGCGGATCTGCTCGCCGAGGTGATCCTCGCGCAAGCGCGGATGCGCCATCCGGTCGGCGCGGTGCTCAAGAAGATGGGCGCGAAGCTGCCGCGCACGCACCTCGTCGACCCGCACGCCGCGATGCGCGCGATCCGGCACGCGCGAAAGCGGCTGCCGCTGTTGCTCAAGATGGAGAAGATGGTGATGCGCAACGAGCCCGAGCCCGCGGCGGCCGCGTGAAAAAGCTGTCCGGCGGCGTCGCCGTCGTGACCGGCGCGGCGTCGGGGATCGGGCGGGCGCTCGCGCTGGCGCTGGCGGGCGAAGGCATGACGGTCGCGCTGGCCGACCGCGACGAGAAGGGCCTGCACGAAACGGCGCTGCTGGTCGCGCGCGCGAACGGCAGGACGTCGCTGCACGTGCTCGACGTCGCCGACGAAGCCGCCGTGAACGCGTTCGCGCAGGACGTGCTGCGCGAGCACGGCCGCGTGACGATCGTTGCGAACAACGCCGGCGTGTCGATCTTCGGCACGGTGCAGGAGCTGGCGACCGACGAGATCGCGTGGCTGATGAACGTGAACTTCTGGGGCGTCGTGTACGGCACGAAAGCGTTCTTGCCGGCGCTGCTCGCGCAGCCCGAAGCGTGCATCGTCAACACGTCGAGCGTGTTCGGCCTGTGGGGGCCGCCGGGGCAGTCGGCATACGCCGCGAGCAAGTTCGCCGTGCGCGGCTTCAGCGAGGCGCTGCGCGGCGAGCTGCTCGGCACCGGCGTTCACGTGCTCACCGTGCATCCCGGCGGCATCAAGACGGCGATCGCGCGCAGCTCGCGCGTCGCGCGCGCCGCCGACGCCGAGCTGGCCGCGACGATGGCGAAAAAGTTCGACGAACGGTTTCTCACGACGCCGCCGGAGGTGATGGCCGCGGCAATCGTCGACGGGATCAAGCGCAAGCGCGACCGCGTCGTCGCCGGCACCGACGCGCCGCGCATCGACGTGCTCACGCGGCTGTTCCCCACCCGCGCCGCGCGCTGGTTCAACCGCCGCGCGCGCCGCCTGCGCCAGGCGACCAACGCCTAGGCAGGATCGCGGCGCGGCGGAACCGCTCGCGGAAAGGATCGGCGTGATTCCGTTGTAACGGTGCGGGTAGTGCAGATTCCGAGCGAGGTGGCGGAGCTCGCGGCGATTGCCGCGCTGCTCCAGGCTCAGGACGCCGAGCTTCGCGCCGTCGCGCGCCGCGTGTACGCCGCGCGCGGTCTGCCGTCGGCGTACGGCGACCGGGCTGGTGTGATGCTCGACGCGGTCGTGTCCGCCTTCGCGGGCGATGCAGATGACTTCTACGTCTGCGGGGCGGAGCTTGGCCTGGAGACGGCGCGCTGGTTGCGCGGGCGTGGAGACCGGCTCCCCGACGTCGTCGACCGGCTGCACCGGGCGCGCGTCGACTTGTTCCTGATCGAGTTGCCGGAGCGGTTGCCGCCCGCGCTGCGCACGCTGGCCACGCGGCAGATCGCGTGGTTCCTTACCGGCTACATCGGCCGCTTGCACAGCGGCGACACCGCACTCGACTATGAGTTCGCGGGGCTGACCGTGCGCCGCTTGAGCACGACGCGGTCGGTGCCGGAGATCGAGCGCGTCGCGGTCGACGCCACACGGCGGTTGCTCGCGGTCGACGGCGCGTGGTTCGCGCGGCGCGAGCACGGCGTGTGGTCGATGTCGACGCAGCGCGGGCTCGATCCCGCGTTGGCGGCGCTGACGCTGCGCGACGAGGACATCCCGGGCGCAGCTGCGCTGCTGAGCGGCGAGACGCTCGCGTACGACCGCGTCGAGCGCGCGTCGCCCCAAGAGCACGCGCTCGCGCGCGCGCTGGGCGTTCGCGTCGCGCTCGTCGTGCCGATCATCATCGAAGGCGTGTGCGCAGGGATGCTCGGCGCGGGCCGCGTGGCGGAGGCGCGCTTCACGGCGCAGGACCGCGGCCTCGCGGAGATCCTCGGCGCGCAGGTCAGCGCGCGCCTGCGCGAGCTGCACGCCGTGACGCGCATGCGCGACGCCCTCAACGCGCTCGAAGAATCGGATCGCCGGCTGCGCGAGCAGCTGCGCCGCAAGGAGCAGATCGTCGAGACGCTCCAGCAGATCTACATCCCGCGCGCGTTTCCGACGGTGCCCGGGATCAGCTTCGACGCGGTGTACATTCCCGCCGAAGACGACGCGCGCGTGGGCGGCGACTGGTACGACGTGTTCCGGCTGCCCGACGGCCGGCTCGCGTTCTCGGTCGGCGACGTGGCCGGTCACGGCCTGCACGCCGCCGTGACGATGGGCGCGATCCGCCAAGCGATCTACATCGCGTCGCTCGACTCGCCGGACCCGGCGGTGGTGCTGCGCACCGTCAACCGCGTGCTGTTGCTGCAGCAGGCCGGTATCGCGACGGCGATCGTCGGTTTCCTCGATCCGCGCACGCGCGTCATCACGTACGCGTCGGCCGGTCATCCGCCGCCGCTGGTCGCGGGGCCGGGCGGCGCGCGTTTCCTCGAACCCGGCGGCATCCCGCTTGGCATCCTCGACGATCCGCCGATCACCGAATCACACCTGGACGCGCAAGGCGAGATGCTGTTCGTGCTCTACACCGACGGACTGATCGAGTACGCGCGCGACGTCGCGGCCGGCCAGGAGGCGCTGCGCGGCGCGGTCGAGCTCGCCGCCGGCGAAGACCCCACGCGCGATCACGCGCTGCGCATCGTCGAGCGCGTGCTCGGCGGCGAAGGGACGGACGACGACCTCGCGCTGCTCGTCGTGCGCTTCGCCGAGGCCGGCGCGCGCTTCGCGATCAGCTCGACGCAGACGCGCAGCGACGCGGTGTCGTGGGACGTCGACGCGTCCGACCCGAGCTCTGCCGCCGCGGTGCGCACGCAGTTCGTCGCGTTCTTACGCCGTTTCGTCGACGCGGAGGCCGACTTGTTCCCGGCCGAGCTCGTGCTGGGCGAGCTGCTCGCGAACGCGGTCGAGCACGCGCCGGGGCCCGTGCACGTGGAGCTGGCGTGGCGCGGCGACGAGCCGGTGCTGACGGTGCGCGACAACGGGCGCGGGTTTCAGCCGCGCGCGCGGCTGCCGGATGACGTGTTCTCGGAAAGCGGGCGCGGGTTGTTCCTCATCTCCGCGTTCGCGCGCAGCGTGACGTCGGCGACGCGGCTCGAAGGCGGCGCCGACGTATGCGTCGTGCTGCCGTACACCCGCCGGGAGCGGCCGTAAGATGCCGTACGGCCTCGCGCGCGACATTCAAACCTGCCGCGGCCACCACGCCGTGCTGCGCGAGCTGTTGGAAGGATTTCCGGAAGCCGCAGCCGCGAACGGCCTGCGCATTCGCACAGCGCTGCGGCTGCTCGAGACCGTGCTGGTACGGCACCTCGCATTCGAAGACGCGCGCATCTATCCCGCGCTCGAATCCGCGGAGCTGCAGATAGCGGAGCGCGCGCGCCGCTATCGCGAGGAGATGGGCGATCTGAGCGGTCGCGTCGCCGCGTTCCTGGAGCGCTGGCGCGCGGAGGGGGCCATCGAAGCGGAGCCGCGCGCGTTCGCACGGGCGTGGGACGCGATGCGAACCGCGCTCGAGCGCCGCATGGCGGCCGAGGACGACGACCTCTACGAGATCGCCGAGCACCACTCGGGCTGAGCGCTCACTCCGGCAGCGCCAGGCGCACCGGTTCGCTGCCGTCGGCGAAGTGCAGCACGATCTCGCCGTCGGGCGTGCGCACGACGGACACCGGCACGGCGCCTGCGGGTGCGTGTCCGTTCGTGGCCGTCGCGGCGCGCTTGCGGCGTGCGAACCGTTCGCGCAGGCCGGCGAGCGCGACGTACACCACCGGCACGACGAACAGGTTCAGCACCGTCGAGAGGATCATGCCGCCGAACACCGCCGTGCCCAGCGAACGGCGGCTCGCGGCGCCCGCGCCCGAAGCGAATACTAGCGGCACCGTCGCGAGGATGAACGCGAGCGAGGTCATCAGGATGGGCCGGAGCCTCGTCTGCGCGGCGTCGCGCACCGCGGCGGCGGCGTCGAGACCGTGCCGGCGGCGCTGGTTCGCGAACTCCACGATCAGGATCGCGTTCTTGCTCGCCAGCGCGATCAGCATGAGATAGCCGACCTGCGCGTACAAATCGCTCGGCAGCGCGCGCAAGTCGAGCGCGAGGATCGCCCCGAGGATCGCGAGCGGTACGGAGACCAGGATGATGATCGGGTCGCTGTAGTTCTCGTAGTTCGCGGCGAGCACGAGGAACACGCACAGCAGCCCCAGGCCGAAGATCACCAAGGCCTGGCTGCCGAACTCGATCTGCTCGAGCGAGATGCCTGTCCATTCGAAGCTCGTGCCGCTGGGAAGGCTCTGCGCCGCGGTCGTCATAGACGCGAGCGCTTGGCCGGAGCCGTAGCCGGCGGCGGGGATGCCGTTGATCTCGATGGAGCGCTGGAGGTTGTAGTGCGTGATGATCGGCGCGATGCGGTCGAGGTGCGTGCGAACCAGCGATGCCAGCGGGACCGTCGCGGCGAGCTGCGGCCCCGGCGCGTTGGTGTGGACGTAGATGCGGTCGAGCGCGCCCAGCCGGTTGCGGAACGGCGTGTCGGCCTGCACGTACACGCGGTACGAGCGGTTGAGGTAGTCGAAGTCGTTGACGTACTGCGAACCGAGATAAACCTGCATCGCCGCGAAGACGTCGGGGAGCGGGATGCCGAGCGAGGCGATCTTCTCGCGGTCGAGCTCGACCACGAGCTGCGGCGCGTCGTCGCGGAACGTCGTCGAGACGTTGCGCAAGGTCGGGTCGCGGCGCGTCTCGGCGATCAAGCCGCGCGCCGCCGTGGTGAGCGCCGGGATGCCGACGTTGTCCTGGTCCTGCAGCTCGAACTGAAAGCCGGCGAGGTTGCCGATCCCGCGGATCGCCGGCGGGTTGAACGCGAGCACCGTCGCGTTCGCGATCTGCGCCAGCCGCGGGCGCAGTCGCTGCATGATGCCGAACGCCGACGAGTCCGCCGACGTGCGGTCGCCCCATTCCCGCAGCGACACGAACATGATCGCGCGGTTCGGCGCGTTGATGCCGAACTGCGTGCCGTTGGGCTCGAAGACGATCGAGATCTCCGGGAACGCGGCGAGCATGCCTTCGATACGCTTCGTGACGCGCTCGGTGTCCGCCAGCGATGCGCCTTCGGGCAGCTGAACGGTGACGTAGAAGTAGCCGAGGTCCTCATCGGGCAGGAAGCCCGTCGGGATCTTCTGGTACGCGAAGAACGTCGCGACGAGCCCCAGCGCGAACAAGCCGAGCACGAGAGCGCGATAGCGCACGAGCACGGGCAGCACCGCGTGATAGCCGTTGCGCCCGGCGTCGATGGCGCGGTTGATCGCGCCGTAGAAGCCGGTGCGGTGCACTTTGTGCTCGCCGAGCAGCAGCGCGGAGAGCGTCGGCGTGAGGGTGAGCGCGTTGAAGAGCGAGATGGTGATCGCGCACGCGATCGTCAGCGCGAACTGCTTGTAGAGCTGACCCGTCGTGCCGGCAAAGAACGCGACCGGGATGAACACCGCGAGCAGCACCAGCGAGCTCGCGACCACCGCGCTGGTGATCTCTTTCATCGCCGCCGACGCGCCGGCGTACGACTCCATGCCCTTCTCGTTGACGAAGCGCGCGATGTTCTCGATGACCACGATCGCGTCGTCGACCACCAGCCCCGTCGCGAGCGTCAATCCGAACAGCGTGAGCGTGTTGATCGAGAAACCGAGCACCTTCATCAGCGCGAACGTGCCGATCAGCGAGACCGGGATCGTGATCGCCGGGATCAGCGTGGTGCGCCACGACTGCAGGAACAAGAACACCACCGCGATCACCAGCACGATCGAGATCGCCAGCGTCTTGAGGACCTCGCGGATCGACTCGCTGACGAACGGCGTCGCGTCGAACCCGAACCGGTAGGTGATGCCGTGCGGGAAACGTCCCTGGAGCTTGTCCATCGTCTTGCGCACGTCGCCCGCGACTTGCAGCGCGTTGGCGCTCGGCAAGGTGAGGACCGCGATCCCGATCGCGTCTTTGCCGTCGAGGCGCAGGTCCTGGGCGTAGCTCTCGGCGCCCAGCTCCACCCGCCCGACGTCGCGCAGCCGCACGAAGCCGGCATCCGGATTCGACCGCAGGATCAAGTTCCCGAAATCTTGCGACGTGCGCATGCGGCCCAGCGCGCGGACCGAGATCTGGTACGGCTGGTCGGCGCGGATCGGCGCGGATCCGATCGAGCCGGCGGCGACTTGGACGTTCTGCGTCTGCAGCGCGGACACGATGTCCGACGCGGTCAGGTGGTTGACGTTGAGCCGGGTCGGGTCGAGCCACAACCGCATCGCGTAGCGGCGCTCGCCGAAGATGCGCACGTCGTTGACGCCGCGGATGCGCTTGATGACGTCCACGATGTTGTTCGCGGCGTAGTTGCTGATGAAGACGCGGTCGTAGCGCGCATCGGTCGACGTCAGGCCCATCGCGATGACGAACGTGCCGCTGTTCTTGGTGACGGTGACGCCGGTCGCGCGCACCTCGGCCGGAAGCCGGCCGATCGTGTTGTTCACCTGGTTCTGCACGTCGTTGGCGGCCAGATCGATGTTGCGGTCGAGCTGGAACGTGCACACCACCGAGCTCGTGCCGTCGCTGGTCGTGGTCGAGGTGATGTAACGCAGGCCGTCGACGCCGTTGATCGCCTCTTCGAGCGGCGTAGTCACCGACGACTCCGCGGACTGCGCGTTGGCGCCGATGTAGGTCGCCGTCACGGTGACGACCGGCGGGGCGACCTGCGGGAACTGGGCGACGGGGAGGGTTGGGATCGAGATCAGCCCGGCCAGGATGATGAAGAGCGCGCAGACCGACGCAAAGACCGGCCGGTGAAGGAAGAACTCGATCACGGCGGCCGTCTTCGACCCCGGAGGCCCGCGAACCGCTGTCGAAAGTTCTCAGGAATGCAGTCCGTACGGCGTACCGCGGCGGTGGTCATCGCGATCCTGACCAAGCCGCCGCACGGCGTTGTGTTCATCGAGCGCGCGGCGCACCTGCGCGACCACCCCGGCCAGATCGCGCTCCCCGGCGGCTCGGTCGACGCGCAGGACGGCGGCGACCTGCGGCGCACGGCGCTGCGCGAGCTGCGCGAAGAGGTCGGCATCGTGCCCGAGCGGGTGACGATCCTCGCACAGCTGCCGATGGTCCGCCAGACGCGCGCGAACAACTTCGACGTGACGCCGTTCGTCGCGGCCGTCGCGCCGGGGCCGCTCACGATCGACGGCACGGAGACGGCGGCGGTGTTCACCATCCCGCTCGACGTGATCGTCGAGCACCTGCAGCCGGGCACGCACGTCGTCGGCGAGCACAGCATCGAGACGTATCTGCTCGACTACGAGAGCCGCCGCGTGTGGGGGCTCACGGGACACATCCTGCGGTCGTTCGTCGAGGCGTGGAACGACGCGGCCGACCCGCTGCGCTCCGTCGTCGGCGCGGCGCTCGCCGGAACCGCGCAGCAGAACACCGAAGGACGGAGCGGCCGTGTATGAAAGAGCGCTCGATCCTTCCGCGCACGCTGCTGATAGCAGCGACACTGTTGATCAGCGTCGTGCTGTTCGGGACGGTGGGGTATGTCACGCTGGAGCGCTGGTCGTGGTTCGATGCGCTCTACATGACCGTCACCACCATCACGACGGTCGGCGGGGGCGAGCCGGCGCCGCTCGACGTGGCGGGGAAGTGGTGGACGATCGCCGTCGTCGCCTTCGGGTTCGGCGTGCTGACCTATACGGTGCTGGCGCTCGTCGCGTACGTGATCGAGGGGCATCTGGGCGAGGAGTTCAACGCGCGCCGGATGCGGCGGCGGGTCGCTAAGATGCAGGACCATTTCATCTTGTGCGGCTTCGGCCGCGTCGGCCGCGAGATCGCGCGCGACTTCACCGCGGAGAAGATCCCGTTCGTCGTGGTCGACATCAACCCCGACTCGCTCGAGCGCGCGACCGCGCAAGGCTTCACGGTGATGAACGGCAACGCGGCCGACGTCGGCACGCTGCAAGCCGCCGGGATCGAGCGCGCGCGCGGGCTGGTGACCGCGGTCGACGACGACGCCGACAACATCTACGTCACGCTGTCCGCGCGCGTGCTCAAGCCGGATCTTTTCATCGTCGCGCGCGCGAACGCCGAGGACGCCGAACGCAAGATCCGGCTGGCCGGTGCGAACCGCGTCATCTCGCCGTACACGATCGGCGGCCGCCGCATGGCGAGCCTGGCGATGCGCCCCACCGCGGTCGAGTTCGTCGACACGGTGCTCTCCGCCGACAACGGCCAGCTCTTGCTCGAAGACCTGACGATCCGGCCGGGATCGGCGTGGATCGGTCGCGCGCTCGTCGAGCTGTTCCCGCACGACGACGAAGCCTTCGTGCTCGCCCTCAAGCGCGACGGCGCGATGCGCTTTCGCCCGGCGGCGAACACGGAGCTCAAATCGGGCGACGAGCTGGTGACCGCGGGCCCGCCCGAAGCGATCCGCGCGCTCGAGCAGCGCCTGTAGCCCCCTCGGGCCCCCGAACCGAACGGCTCCCGGCCGCGCCACCCCGGGCGACAGGGCACCCGCGCCGCGATTCGGAACCTTAGAAGCCACGTCCGCCGCGTGCGGTGCTCGAATCGCGAGGTCCGCGAGCCTCATCGAACGGGAAGGTCTCCAGAGTGATCCTCAACAGCGTCGAAGTGATGTTCGGAGGGCAAGCCGGCGACGGCAGCTTGACGACGGGCGACTTGATCGCCGGCGTGTTCAAGCGAATGGGCCTGGAAGTCTATACGTATAAGGACTTCCCGTCCCGCATCCGCGGCGGTCACACCAACTACGTCATCCGCGCGAGCGAGCGAAAGGATTACGGGATGGCGGACGCGGTCGACGGGCTCGTGGCGTTCGATCTCGAAGCCGTCGAGGCGCACATCGACGAGATGCGGCCTGGCGGCTTCGTCGTGTTCGACAACACGTCCGAGACGATCTCCGACGAGATGCGCCGCCACGACGTGACGTGGTACGAGATCCCGCTGGCGAAGCTCGCGAAAGAGCTCGGGCTGGAGCTGATTCGCAACACCATCTCGCTGGGCGTGCTCGGCGCGCTGATCGGGATGGATCCGGAGATCATCCGCAACGACGTGCGCCGGCTGTACCAGCGCAAAGGCGAGAAGGTCGTCGATCTCAACATGCGCGCGATCGAGGCCGGCGAGAACTTCGTGCGCGACAACTTCGCGGACAAGCCGAGCGGCTACGGTCTGGTCGCGGCGAACGACGGCGACCGCCTCATCATGATGGGCAACGACGCGATCGCGTACGGCGCGCTCGTCGCGGGCTGCCGTTTCATGGCCGGCTATCCGATCACGCCCGCGACCGACGTGCTCGAGTGGATGTCGGTGCAGTTGCCGAAATTCGGCGGCGTCGTGGTGCAGGCGGAGGACGAGCTCGCCGCCATCACGATGACGCTGGGCGCCGCGTACACGGGTGTGCGCGCGATGACCGCGACGTCCGGCCCGGGACAGGCGCTGATGACCGAAGCGATCGGGCTTGCCGGCGTGCTGGAGATCCCCGTCGTCGTCGTCGAGTGCGCGCGCACGGGGCCGTCGACCGGCATGCCGACGAAAACCGAACAGAGCAATCTGAACCATTTGATCTACTCGGGCCACGGCGAGATTCCGCGCGTGATCCTCGCGCCCGGCACCGTGTCGGAGTCGTTCGAGCTGACGGTGGACGCGTTCAACTTGGCGGAGCAGTACCAGCTCCCCGTGTTCGTGCTCACCGAACAAGCGTTGTGCCAGAGCAAGGCGACGCTGCCGCCGTTCGATCTGAGCAAGGTGCACGTCGAGCGCGGCAAGCTGATCGACTCGGGCGAGGTCGTGTTCGGCGAGTACAAGCGGTTCGCGTTCACCGATGACGGTGTGTCGCCGCGCGTGATCCCCGGCATCCCCGGCGGCATGCACCTCGCGCCCGGCTCCGAGCACAACGACGCCGGCGTCATCACCGAGAACGCGCACAACCGCGCTCGGATGATGGAGAAGCGCATGGGCAAGCTCGAGTCGATGCGCGACGACCTGCCGCGCGCGGTGCTGCACGGCGTCGCCGACGCGGACATCGCAATCATCGGCTACGGCGCGAACACGGGCCCGATCGCGGAAGCCGTCGATCGGCTCGGCGCGGGAAACGTGCTGACGCGCTTCCTGCAGCTGCGCACGCTGTGGCCGTTCCCGGACGACGATATCAAAGAGTTCGTGCGCGGCGCGCAGCACGTGTTCGTGGTCGAGAACAACTACACGGGGCAGCTGATGCAGTTGATTCGCGCGGTCGTGGGACCGCTCGATGCGCTGCACGGCGTGCGCAAGTACGACGGGCGGCCGTTCCGCCCGATCGAGATCATCGAGCCGGTGCTGCGGATCGCGGACGTCGGCCAACCGGCGGAGGTCTTCTGAAGTGACGGCGACGCTCACCCCCAAGGACTTCGCGACGGCGACGCCGTCGTGGTGGTGCCCCGGCTGCGGCGACTACGGCGTGCTGTCCGCGCTCAAACAGGCGATGGCGGAGCTCGGCAAACAGCCGAAGGACGTCGCTTTTGTCTCGGGCATCGGCTGCTCCGGAAAAATCTCGGGCTACCTGCACAGCTACGCGTTCCACGGCGTGCACGGCCGCGCGCTCCCCGTCGCGACGGCGGTGAAGCTCGCCAACCGCGATCTGACCGTGATCGCGGCAGGCGGCGACGGCGACGG